>JAZQAF010000023.1:0-84373 GCA_045545015.1 Ruminococcus sp. | reverse complement strand
TGATTTCATTGTTCAACTTAAATCTCTCCTTTACATAGTCTGTGTCATGCCAAAATCCTCAGAGTCAATATCCTCATCAAAATCGGCATCTTCTTTGGGTTCATCACCCTCGTTTTCTTCAAGTTCAGCATCTTCCTTGATGCTTCCTTCCTCACGAAGTTCTTCTTCTGTAAGTGTTCTAAACGAGTCCTCACCGGGTACTAAACCAAGAGTTCTTCCGTTATCCCACTGCATATGAATAGTTCCCATATCGTCAACGTGACGGACAGTTCCTCTTGTTCCTTCAGGTACGGAAGCATAAGGGTCATCCATATGAAGGAGCATAAGTCTTGTTCCTTCGGGATAGGCTTCTTTCAGCCTCTTGGCTTCTCGTTCCATACGAGCCCAATCATTCATCTTTTTCACCTTCTTTCCTTTGAGTTTTTTGATTCCTCTGCTAAGTTTGAAAACAAAGTAGAGTAAAACAAAAAAAGCAGGCAGTATATATGAGTTTTCATTACTCACAATACTGCCTGCTTTTATGTCCGATATTATATTTTCTTGTGCGTGTCAGAGTCAGCAGTTGCTGTATTCACAGTTTCTGCCGACTCATCTCTTTCTGCGGTTACTATAAGCCTGTGTGTATTCTGCCCATAAGGATGGCAAGTAACAAGAGATAGTAAGTCCTTATCTCTTGCCACCTGACAAGGACTAATATCCGAAGGCTCAACAATATGCCTTTCAAAGACTTTATACGCAAAGGTATAGTCAAGGATTTTGATGTAAATCATATCTCCTGTTTTGAGTTTATCAATATCATCAAAGAATATCTTGCCTACATAGCCTGTATGAGCTGCAAGCACACAGTGATTCCCTATACCGCCAACTGGGAACGCTGTGTTCGGGAGGTGTGCTGCTCCTTTTGAGAGTATATCTTCTCCCGAACCGTGATATATTGGTAAATGCACATTGATTGTTGGAATCTCGATGTAGCCTATAACACCATCGTTAAAATCAAGCACGTCATCATATCCGATTACATTACTGTATATGGAATACGAAAAGTCGTTATCAAGATTCTTTAACTGGTCGTTATAGTCTTCTGCTTCATGGATCATTTCGTCCTTTGAGGCAGTATCAAGTGTATCTACCTTTTGAGAGTAGTTATCAATTGTGCTTTCACAATATTTTGAATTGATATAGTTGCTAATAGACGGATACAAGCCTACGGCAAGTGAAACTATCAGCAACAAAATAGAGCATATTAAGAGTATCTTTACTTTCATAGGCTTAATATCCGTCCTTTGTTAGAATTTAGTTGTTGGCTGTTGCCTTTTTCTTTCTCATGTACATTACGAAGAAGACTGCAGAGCCTGCTCCTGCAATGATGCTTACTACTGAGAAGATTACTGTGCCAGCACCACCGGTAGCAGGGAGTACGATGGGGTAGTTCACTACATCGACACTTGCAGTACCATTGGTAGAACAGCTTGTTACATAAGTGTTGTTAACGAATGTATCACCGTATGTTGCTTCAATCTGCACAGGGATAGGATTGCCGTGGAGAGCGAAGCCCTGGGGCGCCTTGGTTTCAACGATAAAGTATTCGCCACTCTGAAGCTTGATAATATCGCCATCTGTTGTCTTATACACTACAAGACCGTCTGCATCGGAAACACCTGTTGCAATTGCGTTCTCCTGATTCTTGGCATCTGATTCTGTTCTGAAGAGTGCAAACTCTGCACCTTCGAGGGGAGTCTTATCTTCCTTAACCTTTACTGTCTGGAGAGTGTAAGTATAAACATAAACGCTGTTGCCTTCCACCTCGGAAGTAACACCGTTCTTGTTTGCATATTCAAGTTTTACTTCTTCGTTGGGGTTGCCCTGTGTGCCGATTACAGAATACTCATTAAGGGTAGCGGAGTAGGTAACAGAAACATAGTAAACATTGCTATTATAAAGGCTCTCAGTTTTAAGAAAGGATTCTTTAAGGCTTACATCGAATGTTGTGTTGAGACCTTCGCCTTCACTTGTAATTGTTACTGTGTAGTCTGCATCGTTAAGTTCTGAAATCACATCACCGTCTGCTTCAAGAAGTGTTACATTGAAGCTCTCTTTATCGAGGGTAAGACCTGCGGACATATCGTCATATAACTTATATGTTTTAAGCTTCATGGAAGAAGAACCTGCTGTTGTAGAACGGAGTTCAAAATTTACTGTGTCACCGAGAGATACATCTGTAAAGTTTACATTGTCCTTTGTGGAGTTAGTAATTGTCTTCTCTGTTGTAGGTGTGCCATCAGCTACCTTTGCGGCAAGCTCGATGTCCTCGATTGAATACTGCCAAGTTGTGCCGTCATAGTAAGGGAGAGCTGCAACAGAGTTTGTAACAGCCTTTACACCAGCGGGGAAGTTAGTTGCTCTTACATAGTAGATACCCTGTGTCAAATTATCAAATGTGGCTGTATTGCCATCATCACTTGAATATGTACCGACTACTGTCGCTGTTGCAGGCATTGTGTCCACCTTATCAAGAGCCTTTACGATTTCTGATGTGTTGCCTGAAAGGATTTCATCATCAATCTCATCTACGAGGCTGTCGTATTTGGTTTCGAAGGGTGATGTGGTTGTGCTTACAAGGTCTGCTACCTTATACACCGTAAAGGTATAACCGGGTTTGTCACACTTAACTGTAAAACCTACAGTAGCGTTCTTATCAAGGTGTTCTGCCGCCATAGCAGGCATCACGGATACTGCTGAAAGGATCATCAGCATAACTGCCATAATAATGGCCATAAATCTCTTTGAGTTAAACTTTGTTTTCATAATTAAATTACCTCTTTCTTAATTTGTTTTAGTTTTAGATTTCTTGATATAGATTGTAGCCGCATATCCCATGAGGGTGATGCTTAATGTCAACACACAGAGGGCTACCATTCTGTATGCTCCTGTTCCTGTGCCACCAGTGTCCCAGAGTACAGAGTCGTGGTTCTTAACTTCGATTTCAACCATCGTTGCACCCTGAGCTGTGGCACTTGCAAGTTTTACAGTAAAGGGGATTTTTTCGCCATATACCATCTTGCCGTCTACTGTGCTTGTTTCAACAAAGTAGTAGTCGCCTAAAGGTATACTGATTATTGCTACTCTCGGTCCTGATGACGGGATTGTGATTTCACTCTTGGTGCCTGTTTTGGAGTAGTAATATGTACTTGCTCCATAGTTACCAAACTTTACAAGCTTTCCGTCTTTTGTGTACATCTCAAAAGTAACGCCTGTTAAGCCATCGCCAAAAGCATCGGTTTTTTCGAGATACACAGTACCAGTCTTGCTGTAATCAATCACTGGGATTATGGGGTTCATATCTTCCTCAACAGTTACAGTCACAATTGCTTTATTTAAGTTGAAACCATAGGGTGCAACACGTTCCTGAAGGTAGATCACCTCGCCTGCGGCAAACTTGATTCCGATTTCTCCAAGACCATCAGCATCTGTTGTTACGGTTGTAAGCAGATTTGACTCAAGAAGCATTCCGTTAGAGTCTTTATCATTACTGCTATACACACCGTACACAGCATTGCCAACTGGAAGGTCAGTCTGAGCACATGTTTTCTTAATAGTAAGGTCGATATCCTTAGGATCGTTCTGAACTTCAACTGTGATAACATAATTATCCCTGTCCACAAACTTTACATACACCTCATAGGTTTTGGGATCAAGGGTATATCCCTCGGCTGCCGAATATTCCTTGAGATGTAAGGTCTGTCCGGGGTAATAGGTTGACATAGTCTTTGCATAACCTCTTGAATCAGTTTCAAGCATGTTACGAGTAGCCCACTTATTTGAAGGGTCATAGAGTTCGTACACAGCACCCTTGACAGCTACACCAGTCTTTGAGTCAGTCTTATGAATCTGAATGTAAGGCTTATATATCATGTCATAAACTCTTACCCATACATAAGGCTCATCAGGTTCTGTAAGACCTTTATGGAACAATGTCTTTGACTGTTCGATGTATTCAGGTGTGACTGTCACATCGTAGATAATTTCATTGAGTTTGTAACCCTTTGCAGGCACGAGTTCCTTGATGTAAACGGTCTGTCCCATACGGTATTTCTTTGCACTGATGATACTGCCGTCAGTTCTTGTTACAACCTTTTCAAAAAGCTGTGTGCATTCCTTATTGGAGTAGAAACCATATGTAGCTCCGCCTACACCTTTGCCCTTTGCCATCAGGTCGGGGTCGTACTTAAACAGAAAGATTCTTACCTTTTCGATGTCATCTTTAACTGTTACCTTCGCAGGAGTGCCTGCCATTGCCTGATTGAGCGTGAGTGTTACTGTATATACAGTGTTATTCTTAGTGTAATTGGGAGGAGGGGTGATCTCCTTCAAGTACATTGTGGAGGGTTTGTAGGACTTTGAACTCTCCGCGTAACCTTTATCGTCGGTGGTCAGCTTTTCAAGAAACTTTGTGCATGCCTTATCTGAATACAGTCCATAGACAGCACCCTTGAGCAAAGCTCCTGTTTCAGAGTCTTTCTTCTCAATAGCAACTGAACCTAAATACGGAGGATTTTCAAACTTTACCTCGATTACAGTTCCTGCGTTGGGTGTTTCTGTAATAGTCACCTTCTCAACCTTACTGTCCACTTTATAGCCTGAAGGAGCTACAAGTTCTTTGATATATAAGACTGTTCCGGGACTATACGCTTTTGTGTATGCAATGCCTTTAGAATCTGTTGTCAGTTCTTCAAGCTTTACAGTACAACTAGCATTGCTGAACACACCAAACTTAACGCCCTTCAGAGGTATCTGTGTATCTTTTGCCACCTTATAAATACGCACCGTTGTGGGATACTTTACATTAGTAGCATTTACCTCTACAACATTGTCAACTTTCGTAGTAGGCACAACCTTTACGGTATACACCTCATCACTTAACTGACAATTGGGCGGAGGGGTGATTTCCTGACAGTAATATGTACCTGTGCTGTACTTGTTGGTGCTTTTACCTTCTCCATTCTTATCTGTGGTTACGGTTTCAAGAAGAGATGTACATTCCTCATCAAAGTAAATTCCGAATACTGCACCTGACAGAGCAGAGCCTGTCTTGCTATCAGTCTTTTTGATTTTAATATAGGAAGATACTGTGTTGGTTACACTCGCAAATATAGTTTCGTAGCCTTCTTCTTGAGCTGCTTTGAAGGCATCGGCATTGATAGATACCTCTACATCTGTAGGAGTATCATAGTACGCAGGCACCTGATAATCGTTCTCATAGTCCCTGCCTGATTCACCTGTCTTAAGCGTACCTAACTCATGAATTAAATACTCACCTTCGGGTAAGTACAACACCTTTGATTTTGTACTATCGCTGTTAAGGTAAGCATAGCCGTCTTTTGCAGTTCTTAAAAGATATACTGCACCAGACTGTTTATGTGTCGCTGTAAAGTAAAGGTTTGCAACAGATGCACCGCATTCGCTCACTTTCTTAAACTGGAAGGGGATACGATAAATGTTTGTTGCGTGACCGATATTGTTAAGACTCTTTGATTCTACTTCAATTCGAATTGAGCCAGAAGGATATCCACTGCTATATGAGCCGCCATTTGGTCTACAACCATTAGGAAAATAATAGTCATTATCTAAGTCCTTTCCGGACTTACCATCCTTAAGTTTACCAAGCTCATAGAACTGATAAATACCAGCAGGCACATCGTGTGTCAGACCATCATCAATATTCTTAATGATGTACTCTGATAAGCTCTGTGTGAATCCTGCTTTATCGGTGGGGCCGAGTATGAAGCCATTTACTTTGTAGTCCTTTATGAACTGAGCTGATGATTCTACATAGAAATACCAACCCTGAAGGTTTTCGGCTGTCGAGAGTGTTCCTTCGCCTTCCATAGTAGTATCATCTTTACTTTCGCTATCAGTCCAACAAGATTTCTGGATTCTGCCATCCCTTGTGAGAGTACCTGTTCTCTTGATATTGACCTTAACATTCATGTAGGCAACAGGGGGGTCAATCGTACCGCCAACGATAGTATCCTGAGCATTAGGTGAACCGTAAGCAACTAAAACACCTTTATTTGTTTTAGGCACCCCGTTTTTTACCGAACTTGCCGAACACTCTTTACTTGTGCCTGAAAGTTTACCGTTAGAACATATCAGAGTAAGTTTATTCCCACTCTGTTTAACTGTAACTGTCGCATTACCTACATCATATGTGCCTGAAAGCTTAAACTCACTAAGTACACCATTGGAGTCATTAAGTTCCAATGAACCATATGTCCAAGTACCTTTAAGCTCATTATATACGGCATCAAGCGTAATTGTGGGTGCATCCTTTTCATACACATGAGTCATTGAAGGCACAGTCCAGAACTTGCTCATCCGTGAGGTGATTCTGTTGTAAGCCGTTCTGATGTTAGGATTAGCGCCGCCTGCACAAAACATTGACAGATATCCGTTTTTTCCTGATTTAAGAGAGAAGGGAGCGATTGCATTTCTCTGTCCGTCAACGATTTCCCATACCACGAGCTGTGTAGCGATGTATGCTTCATCTGTGTTCACGCTTCCTGCTGTGACTGTTGAGGCACTACCTTCAAGACCATAACAAAGTGCAGTATTTACTGCTCTCTGCTGATTGATAGATAAATTATCCCACGCTTCGGCAGCACTTTCTGTAAGATTCACACCGCCTGCAAGGTAAACACCGGGTTCTATGCAATACGCATTCGATCCGTCTGCATTGGCTTTGAGTCTATACTGCACCATACCTGCTGAATGAAAGTAAGTTGACTGCACAGCAGTTATCTGATTACCATTGTTGTCATAACAAGGGGTAAGCGTAATTGTGGTTGTTGCTGCCCTTGAGAATGTCGAAGGACTGTTAAGAACAGCTTCAAGCTGCTTCTTCGTAATGATACCTGATGTACTGATATTAAAACCGAGTTCCTCGTTGGTGATTACATCACCATAGTCGTCAAGGTTGATTGTACTGAGGTCATAGGCTTCTTCGGCTGACACCGAAGGTATTAACGAAGTTAGACAGATTAACAATACAATAAGCGCTGATGTAATCTGTTTAAATATCTTTTTCTTCATATAAAACTCCTTTTGATTTAGTGTTTGGATATTGCCTACTAAGGTCGGTCACGGATACGCATTGTTATCACCCTTTCTGTTTTTAATTTAAGATTGTGTGTGAAAGCAAAAAAGGGCAGGACTCCTAATTGGAATCCTGCCCTTCTGCTTACAATATGAAAAAAGCAGAGGATTAAACCTCTGCTCTCATCCCTATGATATTAACTTTTTACTTGTAACAGTAGTAGATGTTATACTCGCCATCACTTTGAAGTTCTGCATAGCAGTTGAATTTCACTCCTGTGCTATCTACTCCGTATATATCGTTCATAGCGTCAACTTGTTCATCCATTCCGATAATAATTCGGTTAAGGTGTTCGTTGTATGACCTTGTCGCTGTTTTATCTATTGCTCCTTGGTAAGCGAACATCCATCCACTGTTATCTATGGTAAGGGAATTATCAAGTACCATACCTCTGTCAACGAAGTGAGCATTAAGTGCTGATGATATTCTCTGCATATTTTCTGCTGTACTGAACTGCTCATGAGTCAGCTTTGTATCATCTGTCACGGTTTGACTGGTGTTGTTACTTGGCTTATTGTTATTACTTGTATTGTTATTATTCTGAGCAGGTTTTTGTGAGGAGGTTGTATTTCCACCGCTATTGGTATTACTGCTCGGTTTGTTTGTTTCGGGTTTCTCGGTTTCAACCTTTGGTGCTTCAGTCTGAGCTTCTGTATCCTGTGGCTCGGTTTCTTCCTCTGTTTGTGCTACCGTTGTTTCGCTCTCCGTTGTGGGAGCTACAGTCGTTTCCGTAGCCTTAGTTGTAGGAGCAACTGTCGTTATTACAGCAGAGGTTGTTGTCACCGGTTCTGTATCATTTGATGTTACCTCTGTGTTGTTACATCCACTCAATATGGTCGCACATATCATTGCTGATAAGATTGCTACATAGATTATTCGTTTTTTCATAGTTGACACCTCTTTCAGTATTTGTCAAACACATCTTACTACACAAAACTTCAGATATCAACTAATATTTTGTCGAATATCATAAGATTGTAACAAATGAATCATAAGGCGGTATTTATACTGTGCATCTTACAATGAGTATCGATCATAAGGAAACCTGTCAAACTCGGACACTTCGGGTGTGAACTCAAAGGAAAAATCAAGGCTTTCAATATTATCACATTCAGTTTCAAGAAAATTATCGTGATTCTTACATTTTTCCTCAAGCCACAGTATGTCATCGCCTGATGCTATACATGATTCGCCTTCACCATAAAGATATGCTTCAACATGTACTGAGATTTCTTCATCTCTCACTATCAACTCAAGGAAATCTTCTAAGTCTAAATCACATGAAAGATCATCATAATCTCTCGGTATACCACCTGTTAAATAATAGGTGTCATAACCGCCACCTTCTAAGGTTACTTTTGAAAATAAATAAGCCATTATTCGAACTCCTTTCTTAACTTACTAATTAATAATTCCGGATCCATGGAAGTAAGCACTTTAAAATAATCGGATCTGAAAAATGCTATAACTTCTTTAGTAGTATGCATCGCATCTCCATCCTTAGGTCTGATTTTTAATGTTTTGCGTGCGTTTCTGTAATCTGTAACAGCTTGCAGTACAATTGCATTTGCAAGCCTTTCATAAGGGTTTAAGTTCATTTGAATGTTCCTTTCTAAAATGTTTTAATATAAAAAAGAAGCTCGATACGATTTGTACCGAGCTTTCAATTTGTTAAATACTCTAAAAAATTTGTATATATTTGTTTAGGACAAATTGAGCTAAATGTTATCAATTTAGCCAAAATTAAGGTCGTTTTTGCCAAAAAACTTTTGCTGCACATCAATTACTATCATACTAATAATGGATAATTTAATCAGTAAAAAGTAGAATTCTATATTTATCGCTTAATCATTTATATCGAATTACTAACTGTTAGTTATGATGACATCCTTTTAGTCTGTTTATTATTATCAACTGTTAATCTATACTAATAGTTATAGTTACATACTATAAGGAGTAATAAAATGAACTACGACTCTATAGGTAAGAATATAAGAAAATATAGGTCAAGTAAAAAAATGCGCCAAGAAGACTTAGCAGAATTGACCGGTTTATCTACCACATATGTGGGTATGGTAGAACGAGGCGAAAAGATTCCTTCGCTAGAAACATTTTTATCTATACTCAATGCATTAAATATATCTGCAGATATGGTTCTCTACGAAGTTTTATCAACCGGATATGATATTAAGGTTTCTTTACTCAACGAAAAACTTGAATCTTTATCAGCTAAAGATAAAACACTCGTTTATAACGTGGTTGACGCAATAATCGCACATAAAATTCCACCTAAATAAATTTTAATTAGTTCGCTATTTATAGCGAACTTTTTTTATTGCCTTCTTTCTTTTAATTTCGACAAACCAGATGTGATATAACATAACTGTCAGTTAATGTATAAAACCATCAGTTATTACGGAGGAATTAAAATGAACAAGTTAATTGAACAAATCGCCAAAAAGAACGGTGTCACACCTAAAGAGGTTGAATGTGAAATCAAAAAAGCGATTCACATAGCGATGATAAATCGAAATGCTACACCTGAATCCAAAGCAATATGGGAAAACCTTTCGCCCAATGGGGAAGAACCATCTGTAGAAGATTTCATAAAATTCTGTGCTGGATTATTATAAGAGTTTTCATTCTAAAGCGTATCAAACAAATCATTTAATGGATACACTTATACGGATTCTTATTACCAAAACATAGCCCAAATTTATATGCTACTGAACTAATGAAATTATCATTCTTCCACAGCACAAAAAACAATACGCCGTCCTGTTAAGAACGGCGTATTCGGTGAATACCTAAAACAATATTTATAATAACCTTTTTAAAAAACAACTTCTATGAAATTGATAGATTGAACTTGCCATTCCGCATTACTAATATCAGCATCCATTTTTCTAATGTATACTTTTAAATAATACAAACCCGGTTCTGAAACAATATAATTATTTAACATAAAATTAAATGATTGATTTGTAAAGCTCCGTGCGGAAACAATTGAATTGCTGACTTTATTTTTTGTAGTATCAATATCTTGCAGTCCAATTTTACTATTGTAAAAAGTATCATCTTTCACATATCCAAAAGTCCACAACAATTCATATTTGTTTGATAATTTCTCATCTTCACTTGAAGACATGGCATTGAACATAGTATAAACTACCAAATTACCAATAGTGTATTCATTGTTTTGATTTTTTACTGCTTTAACTTGCTTTAATATTTTGCCATAACGTTCCTCACCGGTAAAACAAGCAAGATCGCCTTCATAAAATATAGTATTTATATTAACACTTTTCATACACATAGTATATGTACCTCCTTTTCAAATTATCCCTTTAACAATTATCGTCGAGTTCGAGATTCTGCACATCTCCTACCTCAACTTTTACTGTTTTAGAATTTTCTGTATTTACTTTTATTGCTTTAATATCTGCAGAAAGAGAATTCAAAACAGCATTTAATGATTCTTGATTACTTAACAGCACTGACAATTCGTCAGTTTTTTTAGAAAAAGCTTCACACGCACTATCTAATTGATCAGATAAATCCTTAAATGTATTCATGGATTCAAAAAACTGTTTTGCCGAATTCGTGTTACTTTTCTCAGCTTGGATCGTGTTATAAAAGCTTAGAGCCATACCGATAACAGATACCGTCATTGCAACAAATCCCAAAACGATTCCTGTAAATGTATTGCATATCTCTGCTGATACTTGATAGTCATCATTTGATGATGCAAATTGCACTAGTACAACTGCAACAATCGCACCTAAAATCACTACTGCTAAAATAGCAATGATAATATATGCAGCTCTTGTTAATTTGTATGTCTTCTGTTCCCACTCACTCATTCGCTGTTCTGTTTCGTCTTTCTGCGCTTGTATACTTTTATCAAACTTTGCTTTTCTACTACTATTTCCTGCCATTTTTGTTACCCCACAAAAAAAGCACGCAAGACTATTTTATAATCAGTCTGCGTGCAACTATGATATAAAATAATCTCCTAGGTTGGTAATTTTTACTCTTTAAAGAAACCAACTGTCTTTGGATTGATTATATGTTTCAATTATTTGTAATTATCTTACCACTAACTATATTGTATGTCAATAATAATCTCTATTTCTTTATATTATCAGTTAACAATAGCTTTACTATAGTATAATTCTTAATGTTATTTCCAAAAGTTATATTGCAATCTCATTTAATAGATTCCAACTACACATGTTTGGATTATATTCTACCTTCAGCTCTTGACCATAATTATGACCACAATTTTTGGTATAATAGATAGAGCACATATAATAAAAAGAGTATTTTAGTTCCGAAACCTCCCTAAAACATAGCCAAAAGAGCCAATATAAACGAAAATACGTTCTCAGGGCTATTTGGGAGCAAGATGCCGCAGGTTCAAGTCCTGTCGCCCCGACCAAAAAAGGCAGTAAACATCACGTTTTCTGCCTCATAAACGGGAGCATAGCTCAGCTGGGAGAGCATCTGCCTTACAAGCAGAGGGTCACAGGTTCGAGCCCTGTTGTTCCCACCAAAAAGCACTGAAGTGACTTCGTCACCTCAGTGCTTTTTCTTTGCTTATTTCATTGTTTACTGCGGTGTAAAATTTGATAAAAACATTTTACATCCCGCCCTACTTTCCCTCATCAAATGTACTTCAACAATTTTCAAACATAAAAATGATCCTATCACTAAAAACAACGGACCTATAATAAGCCACAATATGCGTCTTGTGCTTAGATCAACTTTAATATTATCTCTTGTAATGTCAAGTAAACCTTGGTATACTTAAATAGGAATTTATGGAGAAATGGGAGGCCAAACATGAATAATACATATAATATGGATACTTTAGTTGACGTTTTAAATATTCCTAAAATAGATAAAAATGTAAAGTTTTGGATGATAAGAACGAAACAAGGCGTTTTTTACGATGAATTCATTGCTAACGAATATATAGCAATTGGCTGGAATTATCTTAGCCAAAGTAGTCTGAAAGATATTTCAAAAACTCAGAATGAAAAATTGAAAGAATCCATCAAAAGCATTTACTCAGAAAAAATGCCCCAAAACTCCATCAATAAGTGCAAGCGGTTTATTTTTGAAATTAACGAAGGCGATTACATTGCGGTAGTTGGTAATAAATGTGTCACCTTTGCTATTGTAGGTGAGTATTACGAAGAAACCGGAGACCAGTATACTGTAGATCGGGAACTTGAAATAAACAAGGATATAGAAAACAATAGTAAAATACAGCGTTTGTGTCCTTATAGCAAAAGAAGGAAGATAAAAACCATAAAAGAAGTTCATGCAGAAAGGCTATCCCCTTATTTGCTGAACAATTTCATATCTAATCATCACAGTCTAAGTTCTTTGGATGATAAATCCGATCTTGTATTAAGTAGTTGCTATGATTTGTACATTAAAGATAATAGGCTTGTTGGAACCTTCCGAGTTCAAAAGAAAGCTGATATAGGTTCTGTGGATTATTCTACTTTTTTGTATCATACTTCTAAACTTCTGGCTTCTTCCATAAAACCTGAAAATGTAAGTGTAAAAACACACCTACATTCTCCAGGTGAAATTATTATTTCATGTATAGATTTTGTCTGCGAGAATATTCTTGTGTTTGTTTTAATATATTTTTCTATTTTCGGAGGAAAATTTAAAGATTTTGAGTTCCATTCTGTAATAGAGGTTGTAGAGAAGATTATTAATTGGAAACAGATGCAAAGAGAGAAAGATTTAGATTTCGAAACAAAGGAAGTGGAACTTGAGAGCAAAAGACTGGATAACCAATTAAAAAGATTAGAAATAAATGAAAAAACAAAAGAGCAGTTAAAGACAGCTCATAAAGAAATAAGCACATCTTCAGCGGCTCTTGAAATTAAAAATATAGACGACAACATTATCAGCTTTGATCAGGCCTTAGAAAGTTTGGATATACCGGCTGATAAAAAATAATTTCTAAAACAATGAGTACAGGAACAAATAACAGTTCCCAATACGCAACAGTAAATACATTTCCCGAAAAAAACGTTATTGCAAGCGATAGAACATTTAGCAACACAGAATATGTTAATAAAAAGAAAAACACATAGGAGAAAAAAGCGTATACTTTGCGTATGGTTTTCATGTGAACACCTCCTACTAATCATATTATAGCATATTTACAGAATTAAATCTAGACTCTTAAGTAAAGTCCCCGATTATATTTCAGGGACTTTACTTTTTGTTTTGATTACGTGCACAAAACATACCCTCTCACTTATAGGCGGAAAACTAACAAAAGTTGCATATTTTGATGCAACTTTTCTAAATGTTTACAAAAAATTTATATTCACATGTTGTTTCCCGAATTTGTTATCTTTCAGCATTATACTGTCACAAATTCTGAATCCACAGAACAATTTGCACGAGACGTTCCTGTGCCCTGACAAGTATGCTTGAAATTCAACTTGCGCAGCATATTGTCAATAAAATAATAGCCCCAAACACTTTATTAATTATCACGAATTCTCGATTGTAACATCGAAATCTTCTTAGTAATCCCTATGGATTAAATGTAGTTTCCACCAAAAAGCACTGAATCAATTCATTCGCCTCAACGCTTTTCCTTTCGCCTATTTCTTTGTTTACTGCGGGGCAAATTTCACCCAAGTAAATATAGCAAAAACTATTCAGCAATAACCTCTATACCTGCACCTACTTTTTCACCAGATATCCGATATTTTATATCCGCATAAATCAATACTCTTTTTTTGGTATTAGTAATGTGTTTTATTAATTCATCTTTTTCAAATGGAATATATAAATCATTAGTGACATTATAAGTTATTTGACCATCATCTAAAATTTTACATTTTTCTTCTATTTCTTCCCATGATAGATCTTTATATTCTACTTCAATATTATCCAGTGAAATTTCAATCATGGTACTGTCAAAAATAAAAGAAAAATTATATCCTCCGGGATATTTTACTTTTTTCATAGTTTCAGTGTAATTTGACAACATATCCTTGTCATCTTCACCCCAAAAAACATCTCTACTACCAATCACAAGATCAGGCGAAATCTCAAGAGCTTCGACCATTTCTATAAGCGTCTTTTGTTTTTCTCTGTCATCGAACTTTACCTTTTTATGATTTATGTATTTAAGTAACACTCTTATGTATGCCTCAACCGTTGAACTAGTTAAGTGTTCTAAAATATGTGCATCTACTCCCTCTGGCGTAAAAAAATAATCAGATAAAACACATGCGAAAATCAATTGTTTTTCATTAAGCTCAATATTATCTTCTTTTCTTGTTTTAAACGAGAAATCAGACAATTCTGCATTAACAAAATCTGTTATTGTTTTCTTTACGCTTTCTGTGAATGTTCTCATTTTTTCTTCTGAAATTCTACGATTTTCTCCTGATTCAATAGTTTCTTTCTTATAGCGCTCATTACAAACATCTCTCAAAGCAGAAATTCTCTCTGTTATTAGTTTATCTTCATCTCTAGAAAACCATCTGTTATATTCTTTAAGCATATTTATTAACGATGTAACATCTTTATCTGAAAAATATCTGTTATATAAAATGAACATTGAATCTGGCTCTAAATATTCTATTATTTCAGAAATATCACTAGAGTTCCAATATTTATTTATTGCAGTAAAAACGAAGAAATCCAAAATAACATAGTCCATAATTATCCACTTTGCTTCACCTTCATTCATATATTCCCATTTATCCAAAAGATCTTTTATGTATTGATAATACTCTTTTACAACGGCTACTAAGTCCATCCGGTAATAAAAATGTCTAATTATTGATTTGTTTTCCTCTAAGATCAACTGTGCACTTTTTTGTATATCTTTCCCTTCCACATATTTCTCTCGCGACGATAAGTAATACAAATATATAAGTGTTACTATTAACAATACATCATGATATGTACTGTTTTGACCATATCTATAGTGCTTAAATAAGTTTTCCTTAATAGTTTTCGTATGGCCTTTATCAATTATTAATTTGTTTAAATTACATAGTTCAGATAACAATAAATTCCCTATACTAGAATCCGTTTTGGCAGTTGTTCCATAAAAAAGCTTAACATAAGATTGCTCATATATCTCTTTTTGTAAGCACTTACGCTCATTAACATCAAACCTGTTATCGTTATCCAAAAGCGCAAAGTAAACCCATGAAGAATAATATCGCAAGATATTTCCAGAAACATCTTTATTTGAGTATGATTCTAAATTTTTATACAACTGGGTATGCATACGGTAATATACATAATCATCTCGCAACTGTTCATATGTCAAATCTTTTAGAGCTCTAAAATAGTTTTTTGAATTACATTCCCAAATGTCTAATTTTAGAGGGACCTCTCCTTTGTTAGCAATTTCATATAGCTCAGCGATAAACAGCAAACAATCATTTGACCTTTTTGAATTATGTTGATACGAAACTTTCTCTAAAGCATCTGCAACAATGTCCGAAATTTGCTTTGTGATTTCGGATTCTTTATATAAGGTGCTTTCAACTTCTTTCTGAAGAATCGATTTTATAACCAAATAATCTTCTTTTATTACCAAAGAATCGCCTATCTCAATGGCTTTTATCAATTCGCGTCCTAAATCTGCTATGATAGATTTTGAGTAATTATTCAACACATATTCGTATATTTCTTTCTTTATTCTTTCTTTTCCTAGAAAGATAACAAAAGCCTTTTTCATAAGAATAATGGTAATAACTATACTTATAGTAAACAAGGCAATACTGGTATTAAATAGAGAATATGACACACAAAAGTAATTAATAAATACTATTATCAGATTTGATATAATCAAAACATTATGCTTCAAAAATACTGGCTTCAATGTTGTTATAAACCCAGAAAGAGATACTCCGTAAATATAATCGTTTGTAAAACCAGCTATTATAGTAACAATTGCTATCCCGACTGTTGAAACACTTGCCTGCACAGAAAATAGTGTAAGAAACAAGTCTTCGCTATTGCCAAATGTTAGTACAAAGATTTTAGGTACAGAAATAATAGAACCATCTGCTAAACAAGACAACAAAACCATACATGCTAAAGCAATAACAATAAAAACTTCTCTTATCGCATTGTTACACTTGCTTTTGTTCACGTTACGCACAACACCAATCCTCCTGTGGTTAAATTTTAAATTCTGCTTCAAGTATAGCACACTAACATGCTTTTGACAAATTTCTAACAACTATGATTTTCTACAATTCTAACTATATCGCATGAACATTCTCTGTTTATATATATTTGTGATTATCGTTTTAAAAGCATCATCAACAATTGAACAGTCCCCATTTTCATGTTATACTAAAATAGAGTTTAACATCAAACTGATAGCCAAAGCAAAGGAGATGTACATGATAGCAAAAGAATTCAAGGTTTTTTTCTCTTGGCAATCTGATTTACCAGCCAATCAAACAAAGCGATTTATCGAAGAAAGTATAGAACTTGCAAAAAGTCTCTTACCTGAATCAATATTATTAATACCAGATGAAGCCACTCGTAATCGTCTAGGATCTCCTGACATTATGAGTTCAATCTTTGAAAAAATAGATGATTGTGATTTATTTATTGCCGATGTAAGTATTGTGGGCAAATATTCTCTACAAACAGATGATGAAACAATTGAAAAAAGCATACCAAATTCCAATGTTATTCTTGAATTAGGTTACGCCGCAGCAAAACTCACTTGGGAGAGGTGCATTTGTTTTGCTAACACTAAATTCGGCCCAATTTCTGAAATGCCCTTTGATTTGAACCATAGGAGAATAACAGATATTTCATATGCGAATGGTACAAGAAAACAAAAAATTTCAGATATCGCAGAAATCATAAAATCTACAGTAATTGCATATATAGATAAGCCTATTGCCAAAACTGGATTTTCTCATCATATAGTAGGAGGATTTGATTTAGAAAACAGAATTATAAAGAATCACATTATTCCTTATAATGATACCGCAATGGCTTTATTTGCCCGCAAAACAGAAAAATTAATCGAAAAAGCAAGCGAAATCGTTGAAAAAATATCTCAGATTCAAATTCCTGATAGGGGCGTAATAACAGAAGATGATGATTTAGACGCAATACCTGAGAATATGACAATTAGTGATATTCTTAAAGATCCTGAACTTTCAAAAAGATTTTCTAAAAAGTTAACAAACGCTAGAGACATTAAGATGGATAAACAAGCGTTAGCGGATAATGTAAAAAGATATTTGGGAATTGAGTTGAGTGATGATTTTTATTGTTTAGGTGACTTAAAAGAAATACCACCTATGTTTTCATTTAATTCCCCTTCACTTGAAGGTTCGGACGAAGAAAAAGAAAAATATACACTTATATGCAACTTAAACGATTTGCTATTAACTCTCGAACTCAGAGAAATGTTTAAAAATTTATTCAACGGTGTTGTTATAATTCCTCTAGCTATAAAGAATTCATCGACTAAAAGTGACGAAAGAATATCTATCACCATTAAAATAGTTGAGGGTAATCCAGTATCTCCTACGGCACATTTCTTCAATAGCGATTATATTGGAATGGAAGGCTATGTGTACGATGAGCATTTGGTGGAAGAACTATTAATGTTGCCTGAAAACATCACGATTAAGCATGATTCATCGTTACCTCAATATCCTACACCTTATATCTCTGAAACTCCTAGATTTGACGCTTTCGGCAATATGTTTACTCCAGCGTCAGATCAAGACAATTACGAACAGGAATTACAGGAATATGTTCAAGATGTTGATGAAGGGACAAATGATGAATATAGCTTTCTTATTGGTGCTTTGCGTCCAAACGAAACAGTTTGGCTTGGTAAGGTTATGTTAATTAAGCCTGTTGACGGAAAAATAATCATTGACTATTCTGTCAAATCAAACAATACAACTGGATACATTGAAGGAAGACTAATCCTTAATTAAAACTCAGTTAATTAACATATTACTAAAATTACATTTTTGCTAAATAGATACAAAATTAATAATAGCTCATAAGGCTACCCACTGTTTTTTCTGATTTTAGTTTTGCTTTTTCGGCGGCGACTTCTTGGTTCATTCTATATAAACTCTGTGCGTTTTGCCTCGCATTAGGTTTCGGAGTGGGTATAAACATTTCGGCTTATGCGTTGTTATTGGTGAAGTATTTGCCTTCAGAATAGTGTGCGGAAACCTTTGCAATACAACTTGTGTCATTTATAATGGTATATTAATCTAAATCAAACTACCGGCAAAGTCTATATAGACTATGCCGGTAGTGTTTCTCGTGGTTTATGTACTATGATTTGTATGCATTGTTGATAATATTAGGCGTACCTTTTTGTCCAAGTAAATACTCTTTAACAAGAACTTTGTCTGAGCGGATTTGGGTGTCTCCTAATGACTCTATTTTTGATGAGCCTTCTTTCTTGGAGATTAATCCAATCTCATCCTTTCTAAGTAATTTAAAGTCTAATAATATAGATTCATGTGTTGTAGCAATTAATTGACAGCTTTTGTTAACAGCTTTTTCTAAATAAGCATTAATAAAGTTATATGTAAGTAATGGATGTAAACATCTGTCTATTTCATCAACAATATATACTACACTATCGTCTTCCTGGAACAACATTTCTAATAGTTTGAGTATTTTTTTAGTTCCGTCAGACTCCTCGTTTATAGTAAAAGGAATACTTGAGTTCTCATGATAAAAAATCAGAGTTTCAAAAACAATTTCATCATCTACTAATTTTGCGATAAAAAAGTCGTCGTTTACTCCAAACATAATTCTATTTTCTCTAACATTATTTCCTAGATAGAGCTCTTTTTCAATGTTGGTAAAAAGATCGATGAAAACCTCTTTAGGTAAGTTTGATGCGATTTGTTCTTTTGAACATTTGGCAAAATCGTAATTAGAAATAGACAAATCAAAATCACTGAAAAACTTAAGAATATCATCCATATTTTTTTCGGAGATGAAGTAAGCGTAATCACTAAAAGGACTATCAGGAGATTTAACTTTTAATTTATAATTAAACCAGTTATAAATATCCTGAAACACTTTTGACTCTGGAAAATCGATGTGTAGTTTTTTGTATTTATTTATGAAATTCAAAAACAAAGTGTTATTATCCGAACTTAAACTTTCTGCATATAAATTTAATCTTTCTATAAAAACATTGTTTTTTATAGAATTGCCTACTATTAAATTATTAGTGAGTCTTTCGTGCTTGAAAATTACTTCGTCGGTTCGTTTGTTAGCTATTAGCCATTCGTTAATTATCTCATTGTTGGAGAGAATAATTTCAAATCCATAAGTATATGTGAGACCATTAACTTTTATTTTATAGGAAAATAGCGATGGCGTGTTTTTACAGTTTGGATTTAGTTTGTAGTATTTTTGGATTATTGCACGATTATTTTCTCGTAAAATATAATTTCGAGAAAAAGCAATCGCTTTAACAAAGTTTGATTTTCCGGAGCCGTTTGAACCAAATAAAGCGGAAAATTTTAATAATTTATGTTGGTTATCCTTATATACCCTTTCACTAAATCCTCTACCCTTACCGGCAATCATACTAAAAACTTCTTCTTCCTCAAAAGATAAGAAATTTTTCACCTTGAATTCTATAAGCATATGTTTCACTTCCTCTTGGCTAGATTATACACGTTTTGTGAAAAAAACGCAATACCTTAACGGAAAAATCTAAAAATCTGATAAAATAAAGTGCGAAATATTGTTATTTTACGATTTTTTCGTAAAACACCTCTTGACAACGGCAAGTTCTTGACATATAATACCAAGTACATAAATGTTTTGTTGTGTTTATGTATAAAAAAAGAGCGGATTAAATCCACTCTTAAAAAGGAATACGCCGGCTGAGCCAACGCATATCATGTAGCAATGTTATGTTATCATAAACTTCTGTTAATGTCAACTTGAAATTTATGCTACCGGCGAGAGAGGAGAGCAGTGCCAATGGGTAAGAGAATCACTGTTACTCAGGAATCCGACACAGGTAGGAACACAAAATTTCGAGACAATCAAACCGGCGAGATAATGACTAGACCACAGTTTGTTAGAGAAATTAAAAGGGGTACATACGACGATTATTATGTAAGAAAGATAAACGGAGTACCAACACCTTGCGGGAAACCTGATGGTAACAAGAAGAACAACTTAGGCTGATAACAGCTAACTGCCCTCTGAGAAATCAGGGGGCAGTTTTTTAAGGAGGAAAACATATGTCAAATAAACACATATCAGAATTTTTATTTTCTAAGCAGACCCCAAAGCATAAGGATATTGATTTTGTAAACAGTTTTATCAATCGTGATATAAAGCTATTTATAGACCCAGTACTTATACAAATAGGTGATTCTTCATTTTGCAACAAAGTTAAAGATAAGATAGAAGACTATTTTCAGGAATTATTTAAAGCTTATTATGACACTAAAGACGACAATCGCAAGAAATATTTGTTAAAACACGCCCAGGAAATTAACGATTCTCATTTAGGCTATGCCTCTAGATATGGTCACGGAAATACTGAAGAGGGTTTGTATGAAATCTTTAAGGGGATAGACAACTATATTACGGAAACTAAACTTCGTAGAACTTATGAGTTAGCTTTATTTGTGCCGAGGTTTGCGGAAGATGGAATGTCAGATTTAATCACAAACATCATATACAAAGAGCTCAGCGAGTTTACTAAAGAACAATGTGATAAATATGGAATAAAGACCTGCATATGCCCAGAGGATAGATATTATTGGGATGACAAAACTCATAGTTGGCAAAAATACAATGGAGCATCTATGGTTATAGAAGATAATGTTTGTATTTTGGTTCCTAAAGAAATTGTGCGCAATCGATATAAGTTTACAACAGATAATTATTTAAGAAGCGTAATTGTAGAAAACATCTGCGAAGAACAGGCAATATTCGATGAAAAAGGGAAAAAATGTAGACCGCCCAAAGATGCGACAAGAAAAAAACTTATAGAGAAAAATGGGTCCGTGTTTGAAACAGTAGTTTGTTATACAAACATAGATGGTAGATTACTAGACCAGTATCAGACAATAGTACTTGATAAATACAAAGAATCAAAACTATCAGATGATGAATTAGATGATATCGTATATGCAACGATTACTACAGGACAAAACAGAGGGTAGCTTTATTGGCTACCCTCTGTTTTTGTACCTTTAGGCTTTTTATGGTTTTGTTTCTGCTTTTAGTTTGGCCTTTTCTTCAGCAATTTCTGCGTTCATTTCTTTTATGAGGTCGGCAAGTTTTGCTTCGCATTCGGCTTCGGTGGGGGCGTAGACGTTTCGGCTGATGCGTTTGCCGTAGGCATTATTGGGGGAATATTTGCCTTCAAAGCAGTTTTCGGAGATTTTTGTGACACAGCCTGTACCACGCTTACGCATTCTTCGCTTTTGTGGCTCGAATTTTGGCTCCTGTTGCGTTTTTTCGGGTTCATCGGATACTTTCTCCACCTCAGGCATTTGAGCGTTTGTACCGCCGATTTTGCGGTCGATGCTGACAGCTGCCTGTACCTTCATTGTATCGCTGACATGGGAATACACATCAAGAGTGGTTGCCGCTGACTCGTGACCGAGAAGTCCTGACAGCGTCTTTATATCCATTCCATTTTCCAGAGAGAAGGTTGCAAAGGTGTGTCTTAAATCGTGAAACCTCACATGTTTGCACTGTGCCTTTTTAAGTGTCCTTGCCAATGCCGACCTGACCGAGGTGGGGTGCCTTGGGGTATCGTCTTTCTTTGGAGAGGGAAACACCCACCTGGAGTCCACATTTTCCTTGTATGCTTTGAGCATATTGGTGACTGAGGGAGGCAGTAAAATTGTACGGATAGAGCCTTTTGTTTTAGGCACGGATATATGAAGATTTCCGTCAATGTTGCAAGCCTGACGCTGAATGTAAATCTCGCCTGTATCGAGGTTGATGTCATCCCATTGAAGGCCTAAGACCTCTCCGATTCTCAGCCCTGTTGCAAGCTCCAGAATGAAGATCTCATAGTAATCTCCGTCCGCTTTTGCCTGTGCCAGAAATCGCCTTGCTTCTTCTTTTGTAAGAGGTTGCATTTCTGCACTTCTTTTAGGCGGGAGTTTACAACCCTTGCTTGGATTTACATCTATCAGCCCTTCCTCAACAGCTTTCTCTAACGATGAATTGCAAGCTTTGTGGATACCCCTGACCATTGCGTTTGAAAGTCCTGTTCCGTTTTCCTCTCGCCTGTAAAGTCTGCCGTCAGTTTTCAGATTTGCATAGTACTGCTGAAGGTCTGCCTGAGAAAGTTCATTGAGAGGAATTTTACCGATGTCGGGGATTATGTGGTCGTAGATATGATTCTCATAATGAGCCTGAGTTGAAAGCCTGATACCGGGCTTACAGAAGTTTTTATACCAGAAGTCAATCCAATCCCCAAAAGGCATATCAGGACTGCACCTTGTACTTACGGTGCCGTACTCTTTCTTGAGTTCCTCAAGCTTTTCCATACAGACTTTCTTGTCTTTCGACGTCACATTTTTAGTTATGGGATAACCCTTGTCATCATAGCCTGTGACAACTCTGCCTTCCCATCTGCCGTCATTTCGAAGCCTCAAAGTACCTTCTCCGAGTTTACGTTTCTTAGCCATATTTACACCTCTGCAATCTCATCCATAAATCCGCCTACGATATCCGAAGCTCGCTTTTGCATATCCGTTGTAACATGGGTGTAGGTGTCTATGGTGAATGAAGCATTTGTATGCCCGAGGATTTTTGAGAGAGTTTTCACATCCACACCACCTGCCTGAGCATGGGTTGCGAAAGTGTGGCGGAGGTCGTGAAAGCGAATCTGAGGCAAGTCTGCATTTTTCAGTAAAGTTATTAGTCGGTTATATGCACTGCTCGGGTTCATTGGAAGTTCAGGTTTATAGATATTCGGGAATATCCACTGACCTTTAATCTTTTCTTTGCGTGCTTTGAGAATCTCAGCGGTGCTCGGAGGCAGGAGGATGGTTCTCCTGCCTGCCTCGGTTTTTGTTTCTCCCCACTCAAGCCCACCGCCTCGTTTCACGCTGACTGTTCTGCTGACTTTTAGAGTGCCTTTCTCTGTATCAAAGTCGCTCCACATAAGTCCGCAGAGTTCACCTTTGCGAAGCCCTGTGGTCAGCTCGGTGTAGAAAAAGTCGCACCAGATTTCATCCGCTTTTATAACCGCCATAAACTTCTGAAGCTCAGTTTCATTGAGAACTTTCATAGGCGGATAATTATTCTTGGGTACTGTTGTGCCTACCGTGGGATTTTTGACAATCAGCTTTTCGCTGACTGCCATCTCAAGTGCTTCGTGAAGCATCATATGTATTTTGCGGACATAGCTGTCGGCAAGCCCTACACCCTTTGGGCTGGTCTTGTCAACCCTGCCGTTCTTGCGAAGATAGTTATACATTTTCTGAATATCAACAGTCTTCAGCAAGGCTAAGGGTGTGTCGCCAATGTGAGGCTTTATGTGAACCCTTGCCATTGATTCATATCCCGACCATGTACTTTCTCTGACTGCGAATATCATATATTCGTTTAGCCAGCGGTCAAGCCACTCGGAAACTATGATGTTGCTTTCTTCGGTAAGCTTTATACCTTTGTACTCTTCAAGGAGTTTATGAAGCTTCAGAAGAGCTTCTCGCTGAGTTTTACCGTAAGCATATTTGAACATTGACGAACCGTCATTTTTGTAACCTATGGTAATTCGTGCTTCCCATAAATCTTTCTTTTTCCTTCTTATCATTCCGTCGCCTGACGGTCTGCGTTTGGCCATGTTTTCACTTCCTTTCTTAAGCCAACACATTATCACAAAGCTTTTGTAATATCCAGATATTAATTTTAATGTTTTTCGCAAATCATTCTTCGCCTTTTTGGTATCGATAGACATCTTCGAAACTGATTTTACCGTTGAGCCTTTTTACTTCACTGACGCACTTTGCTCTCAGTTTATAGAGAGTGTCTTGGTCAACATTATAGACTGCTGCAAACAGATTCATCATCATTGCAAGCTCAACTGTATGCTTGAACATCATCCGTGCCATTCGGTTTTCCAGACTTTCAAGGTTAGCTTTCACCGCGGATTTAATTACCTCGGGATAGAAGTCCGCACAATCATCCGCAGTAAGGTAACCGCAATAAAAATTTATTGCGTCATCAATTAAATCGGACTTAGTTTTAAAGCCAAGAGATTTGTAGTAAGACTTAAGTTTATCAGCAGTTTCAGGTCTTACATAAACAGACAATTTCACTTTGTTCTCATTATTTGAAATATCGCTCATAATTCCTCCTTTCTGCATTGTGACGCCTTCAGAAAGCCCTCCACAATGCGGATTTTTTGTAGTTTTTCTTTAATTGACGCCAATGGGCATTTTAAGCCCTCAAAATGACACCCAAGGCAACTTCTCCAAAAAGCCCTCTACGGTCGGCACTTCCGTCCGATGTAGTCTGCACAAACGCCTTAAAAGGCGCCTGTGCTTATTCCTGCAAAAAAATCGGACGGCACATTCAGGCGGATTTCTCCACCTGAATACCGAATTTTTCAATATTTTTGAGAGCCTGTGCCCGACCGATTTCTTCATTAAGCCTTCGGCTTTGTTCCTCATAAAAAAGCTTCACCGCTTCCTCAATAGGACGCAAGGTATAGAGAAGATTTCCGTTTCTCTTTTGACCTTTGGCGGTTACCACCGAAGTATTTTCGGTTTCGATGAGTCCTTTGTCACGAAGAATATCTACATATTTCTTCACGGTATTCTTACTCATGCCCACTGCTTTGCCGATGGTTTTGTAGCTTGGGTAGCATTGATAGGTTTCGCGGTTCTCGCAATATCTCAGATATGTATAGACGAGAATCGCTCCGCCCTCAAGCCCTAAGGCAAAGATTTCGTTAGGCATCAGAAAGGAATTCCTGATGCTGTCACGATTATTTTTCGGAGTATAACTCAAGAACTACCACCTGAGTTTTTCTGCACCCACTTAATAAAATTTTCTCTTTCCACCACATACCTCCTGCCGATTTTAAGGGAAGGGAAGCCTTTCTGCTTCATCAGTTCGTATGTAGTTGAGATTGCAATTCCCAGCACCTCGGAAATATCCTCGGCATTAAGGAACATGGGGAGTTCATCAAATGATTTTATATTTGATTTTTTCATGTAATTTTGTCCTTTCTTAAATTAAAACTTTCAACACAGGGTCGCAAAGGAACGCAAGTGCCGCAAAATCCGGCACCGAATATTTGCGTCACTTGCGGCACTTTCCGTCACTATGCCGCTTCGGAATATGTAATATCCAGAAGCCTGATGCCGTTGCTTCGATGGCTGTAGTAGCGAATCCCCAAGCCCTCAAGCTCGTATCTCCATTTGTTCATCATCTGCTTTAACTTTTTAGCAGTTACCGAACTTCCGTTGTGTTGATTAAATAAATCTACGAACTCCGAATTGGAACCGCTAAAACATTTGAGTTCTCGCATAAAGAAAACCAAACCTTCCATTTCAGTTGGGAGAAACTTCTCGGGAGTTTCCATGCTGTCAGCTTCAAGATTCCAGACAAAATCTTCTTTGGAAAACTTAAGCTCCAGCTGACGATCTTCAATATCCCTTCCGGTACAGAGGAGTGTTGCACAAGTTTCGTTTCGGTTGCTTCTGTCAAGTATAAAGACAGTATCAACCGCACCTGCAACACCCGTTGTACCTGACAGTTTGTTAAGCGGATCGCTATCGCCTTGCTTGCGGATGTGATGCACCAGTAAAACCGCAATATCAAGCTCGTCTGCAACTTCTTTAAGCATACGCAGGTCAGAGTAATCCTTAGAGTATGACGTGTCTTTATTTTCGTCACGGATAATCTGGAAAGTATCAATAACAACCAGACAAGTGTCGGGATGATCCTTTACAAATCTTCGTATCTGGGCACAAAGACCTTCTGCAAGAGTGCTTGCAGCATTAGCAAAAAACACGTTGGCAGGAACATCGTCTGTGATGTTGTTGAGCCTGTCCTGCACACGCCTGAGAGTGTCCTCCAGACAAAGATAGAGGGTTGTCCCGCCTGCGGTTTTCATACCCCACATATCTTCGCCCTTGGCAACCCTCACACAAAGGTCAAGCACCAACCAGGACTTACCGATCTTAGAAGCACCGCCAAGGATTGCAACGCCCTTGGGCAGAAGCGTATCAACACAAAACGCCACAGGATCGAAGCGTGTGTCCATTAAAGTTTCACCGTCGATAACATTCAGTTTCGACTTTCTAAGCATAGTATCACCTCCTAACTTTGAGATTTACAGAGCACTTTGACTCTGCTATAGGCTATCCAATTTAAAATTGAACTTTATTTTATAGCTTGCCTGTGCTACAATTTCATTATAAACTGTGCACCCCAAAAACAACGATACCATTTCGCTCGCCAAACTTGCTGAGTTCCATGGCGGACAGAAAGAATAGAAGGTGAATTTATCTATGATAATCAAAAAAGGAGTATATGTATTTCCAACAGAGAAGGACTGTTTCAGGCTTTTTACCTGTGATGGAGAAGCTTTTGAAGAGCTTCCTTCAACCACATACGCAAAACAAATTATCGACTTCACGGAAATAAATCTTCAGGTAATCATTGATGTTATCGATAATATTAAATCTTTTGATTTTTACGAAAACGGCAATTATGATTACGAAAGACTTTATAAAACAATTGATGCAATATACCATATACTTGCCTGCGAATTTAACATAGGGAGAAATCCGATATATAGTGCCTTGCTTAAAACAGAAATGGAAAACAAAGTTGAAGGTACAGTTGTAACTAACAATTACGAGCTTGATGCTTTGTTTGCAAGAGCTGTCAACATAATAGAGCACATGGTGATAGTTCAGCAGTATTTATACGTTCTGTGTTCCACCTATTGCTATTGTGATGGAAGCCACAATGAAAAAGTTATCGAAGCCCTGAAGCAAGCCGATTATATATTTTCCGAGAAAGTGTATAGTGAAATTACATATGCTTCTGTTTACGATGGCAACAAACTAACCTTGGATGCACCTGTCTGCAAAGGTTATCATTTTGATACACTTGAAGATTACTTTTTATTTATGATATCAAATCTTTTGCGCAAGGATATTAACTTCAGCGTGTGTGCTTACTGCGGTCACTTTTTCATTCCCAAGACCAAGAAAAAGACCCGATACTGTGACAGAGTAAGAACAGAAACCAACCGAACATGCAAAGATATCGGACCTGAAAAGTTACAACAACGTATGAGAGAAAACTCTGAAATATTAAATGAATACAAAAAGGCGGTTGAAAGGTATCGAAAAAGATATCAGCGTACAGAAGACCGCCATTGGGGACCTGTTGATAAAACTTTGCATTACGAAGAATATTCAGAATGGCTGGACTGCGCCAAAGATGCCAAACGCAAATGGCTTGACAGAATGGTATCAGACGAAGATTTTCTGAAAGTTATACATGCATTAGATTAACAAACGAAAACGCAGAACCTGTGTACATAACAGGTTCTGCGTTTTCTTTGATTACAGCGGATGATTTTTTGATTAATCTATCATTATAGAGAATCTCTACTTTATTGGTTTAATGTGTATTATTCGTGGCAGAAGTATATGTTATATTCTCCGTTAGGTTGTCTTTCTGCATAGCAGTTGATTGTCCAGTCGGTGTATGTGGCATCCGACATTTCCAAGAATGCGTTAGCCTCATTTATGAAGGATACTAAGGTGTCATTTGTAAATTTATTCACCGAGCACACCTCATATTTAGACATCAAGGTTTGTGTAAGAAACCAACCACAGTTATCTTTGTTGAGCGTAAGATTATATGGCGAACCCAGATTTACAAAGTGATTATTTATTACTGACGTAACTTTGCTCATATTTTCATCTGTGCATAACTGACTGTGTGGTATCGCTATATCGTCTGTAATAATCGGTTCTGTTACAACCACATCGTCCGCAGGTTCGGTCGGCTCGTATATCTGTGGCGTTTCTATTTCAATTTTAGATGTTGCTGTTGGAGGAGTAGTGATAGTTGTCTCTGCTACAACCTCGGCTACTGTTTGCGTTGTTACAGCTTCAGTTGAAGGTGCTGCAGTAGTTTTCTCCGACTCCGTTGCAGGTGTCACTGTTGTTATCGAAACTTTTGTAGTGATTTCAGAGAGCGTTGTATCTGTTCGCACTATCTCTGCTTTGGCACAAGCACTGAGACTCATACATATCAGAGCTGCAAATATTATTGCTATCTGTATTTTCTTTTTCATACGATTCTCCTTTCTATGCCTCAGGTATTTCCATGGTTTTCATAACCTCAACCATAAGCTTAACCGCTATGGTAAAGCCTGATGAGAAGGCCTCAATCTCAAGGAAGTCCGTAATCTCCGACTGACAGTCCTTGAACTTATCGAAGCTTTCTTTTTGTTTATCTGTAAGCCCTGCCATCAGGTCATCTTCATTCTGACACAGAAGCTTCATCAAGTTATCAAGTCTGCCGCCTCTTTGTATCGACCTCTCAGTCGGCCTTACATTTCCATACCATAAATCTTCAAGTATTGTCATCCTAATCCCTCCTCTACATAATAAAAGAGCGACCCAACATCAACTAATGTTAATATCGAATCGCTCAAAACTTTATTTTGCTTTATTGTTCGTATTGCATACCGTGCCATCTCAGCACCTCCTTCGCAGTACACAACAGTACCACAAAGGATTTCACAAGTCCAGAGAAATATCTAGCAACCATATTAACAATTATTTTTAATCATTGCTTCCATCAACCTCTTCTTCGCACTCAACAAACCGATGGAAAATATACTCTAACTCTTCTGTTACATAGTCAAAATCCTCGTCCACAGAATCACAGCAATATATAGTAACCATACGATATAAGTTTATGTACATATCAACGAACATAGCCATCATATCACCAACAAAAACAGAGCTATGCATTTTCATAAAAAACGAGGTGCCATGTGAATAGTCACTCAACATCTGAAACCCTCGATATTCTGTATTCCCTTTTTCGCCCATCAATTTGCAAACATTCTCAAAAGTAAACTGCTTGTTATCATTGATTTTATATGTCCAACCGTATGGTTCTTGGATATATGCTCTTTTTCTACCAGGTTGTTTAATATAGAAATCCTCTTGAATCTCCAAATCTTTATATAAACCTTGAAGCATACCTAGTTCTTTCTCTGTTGGAGTACGCTTTGATTTATATATAGCGCTTCGGTATGAATGAGCCCAATAATATTTCCATAAGTCTTCATTATCCACTATGAGATCCAAACAAACGAGATTTTCCAAAATGGCTCTGTTAATCATTTTAACAGCATGAAAGTGTCCTAATAAAACATTATCATATGCCATTTTACTGTAATCAACTATTGTTTTTGCAAACGAATGGCAGATTCCCTCATATGTCCATGTGTTTTTTATGGTTTGTTTTTCAACAACTTCCTCTGAAATGTTAATTAACCGCTTTACAAGTTTAATCTCACGCTGATATTCGCACAAAGCGAATGCATTATACTCGTTTCCATATAAATTACTTCTATCTATAAAATTCATAATATACTGTCCTCACAAAAATACGTCGGCTCTATTCTAACAAGAAAGAAATATCTTTTTGCGAGTTGCCGATAATCATTTGCGAAACGCTCCAATTGATATAATCGCGATTCAGCTTATTGACAAACTGATCTTCAATAAATCTTGCTCTATTTCTAAATTGCCTTGAAATATTACTCTTTGAATAAACTGCCATAACTTTAGTACTCAGAGGGATTCTCGCCATTAATAATTCTTCCGAAGTACAATTATACCCAACAGGACAATCGCTAGTAATAAAACTACTTGTATGTGTTACAAAAAAAGAAAGATTCATACCTAAAAGATCATCAACTATTCTTTTGGTAACACCATCCTCTGACGGACTCAAAAACATTTTCATTTGTGCCAACTCTAAAAAAGGTCTAGCTTCTCCCATATTCATTTCTCGCAGCAAACAATCAACAGCTTTTATCTCTTGATCATTTCTTAATAAATCTTGAGTAACATCTTCATCGACAAAACTACTCACAACTAAAAAGTTTCTTGTGATAAAATTGGCCACCATTGACGCCAATGTTTCTTTTTCTCTTGATGTACATATTAAAGACAACCCAGTTGAGTTCACCGAACACTTATCTACAACACTATGCAAAACAGAACTATATTCGCCCTCTAATGAATAAAACATATTCTCGATTTCGTTAGCCAGTAAAAACCTTTGAGGGCCAAAAGGATTTTCAACTTCATAGCCATAATCTTTAAAACAAATATCATTAGGACGTGCTGGAAAGTATTTACCATCTGTTTTTTTATAGCAATGAAGATACCCATCTGCATCTGTAAATTGTTTTAAATAAAATTTAGGGACAATATGTTGTCGTCTTGTAACCTTGTTTTCCATAAATAAATTAACACTCCGTCACAGTGGACATTTTTTCATTGGATGATTTATGTCGCTAAATCCGACATTCCCGCAAAGAGTATGGGGATCATAGATACGATATTTAATCATTTACATTTCTTAAAACTAAAAAGTCTTTTACTATATTAGCAAGGTCACTTACGCCCGAATTAACTTCCGGCACTAAAAATCTGGGGATATCATCATTACACACTTTCATAATACCCTCAATGAACTTAGCTTTTACATCTTGGTTACAGCCAAAATATGTATCAAGGTTTCCTGAGTGAGCTACCCATCTACCTGTCTGACTTTTCTTCTTACCCCAGATGTGTATGCCCTTAATTAAACCTCGGTATTCGCAAAGCATATCTATTGCAGAAAAGTATTTGTCCCCATTGAAATTCAATGTATCTATGCCCTCTGCGGTTAGTAATTGTGGAAAATCCAGGACTACTCCCAGATCGACATTATTGGCGCTTATTGCTTCGCACAAAGCAACTATATCTTTTGCTTTGCTAACGATAAATTTTCCGCCTTTATATACTGCTCCGGCTCTGTTTTCAAGTACGATAATAGTTTCTGGGTACACTTCATGTATTCGCTTTTCAAAACAGTTATAGCGTTCAATGAATTCATCCAAAGTACAATAATCATTGAAGGGCGGATGTACCTCTATCACCGTTGGAGCTACCTTATTCTTAGTTAACGCTATGATGAATTCTGCGAATTCAAGTGCCCACTCTTTTGACTTCCACAACTGAGGAATATTATCTTTGTGAGAGTTTTTTAGTTCTGGGAACGACTCGAGTAAATTGCTATCTAACTTTCTTTTGCCATAGCTATACTCAGTATGCAAAGAGTAGCAATCAGTTTCTTCTATATTTGCTTTATCAAAGTGTGCCGCTACCTCTTTGATTTTTGCCTCATATCCTTCTGGATATGGTACACCGTTATACTCAACTAATATAAATTTACTCATTTTAAATCTACTCTCAACGACTTCGCTGATACTGTTTTATTGCTTCAATAAACGGTTCACTATATTGCTCTGCTTTGTATGCACCCACTCCATACACTTCCAAGAATTGCGCTTTTGTTGTAGGTGCTTTCGCCGCCATATCCTGTAATGTATCATTATTGAAAATCATAAACGCAGGGCGTCCTTCGAGTTCAGAGAGTTCCTTTCTAACTTCTCTTAAAACCTCATATAGAGCCTCATCAAATTCAGTTGGAATGTTCTTTACTCCACTTCTTTTAGATTTGAGTTCGTTGAAAACAGTATAAAAAGCACGTACTACTTCGCCTTTATTACACACATGGTCAGCAGGCAATACTTCGCCTGTTGTAGGGTCAATACCTTCGGCTAATGCTTCGATTATCTCTTTAGCTCTGTTAATATCCATATAGCACACTCCTTTGCAAAAGTAATTAATCAACTAATTATCCTTAATTTCAAAAATCATATATCTGAACGGATAATTGCTATATTCAACTTCCTTACTGTTACCTTTTTCAGTTAAGTAAGATATGTGGGTATTTGAAAGTATATAATCATGCCAATGACATGAATACGAGCGCTTTAAAGTTATGGGCACTCTTACGACTTCACCCTTAGAATACAAATTCATTTCTACTCCACCAGATATCTCTCTGCCTTCGCATAATGAAACATCTCTATAATTCGTGCTGTCACCATTTGTAGCCCAATAATTATCGTTGGTCATAATTATTGCAAAACCTTTTACTACTTTTGCATTTGCTATACTAAAAGCATCTGTTTTCTGATTTATGAGTTCTTCTATTCTTTGAACGTCGTACAAGAAATCATATCTTCTACCATCATCATTACCTTGTGCAAAAGTACGAACACATTTCCCATTTACGTCGTAAACCATATCCTTTTGTCTAATTGTATATTTAAGTTCTATAGCAACATATTCATTTGGAGACAATTCGACAACAATATCTACATACTTTTTTCTTTTAGACTTTTCCAGAACTTCCAACAACACGGTATACCCATGTTCTTTTAATTCCCATGCTAACTCTAATTGAAATTGTCTCTCGTTAGAAAACAACTTTCCACTTTCAGCAAATGTGTCTAAAATACCACATAGTACTTTTAATGTTACGTCCATACTTATCACCTTATCAAATTTCCTCTATTCCTATATCTTTCAGATAATTGTATATGCCATCATATATCTCCGGATTTCGAGTAGCGTCATCTGTGCTACCCTTAGGAACGAAAATAGCCATTCCCTGGCGAGCGCGTGTGAGCAACACTCTGTAAGAGTTCTTGAGATACAAACGCTTCTCCTCGTTACTGCAGTTTTTCCACTTATCGCCTGAGAAGGTGTGATATGTCCACTGGGTTCCATCGAATCTAAAGTTTGCATCCCATGCCACAACAGCATAGTCAATTTCCAAGCCCTGAATATCAAACTCAGTAACAACATCCTCTAAAGCATAACTTGATCGAACATCATCCTTACCATTAAGGAACCAGTTTGCAACAGAGATTTCATTCTTAACAAAGACTCCCTCTGGCTTAAGTCTGAGACCACCACTACTTGCGAGCAATCCGTACCTTGTGGTGCCTCTGCTCTTATCTTTAACCCAAGCCTTTGCTTTGTTTATATCTCTTGTAATCACAACGGGATACTTATCCTTAATTTGCTGACATAAGCGTTTAGCTTCTTCGGTATCCACGTCTAAGACAGCCTTAACAAAAGCCGCTAAATCGGGAGTTCTGAAAGAACGTACAGAGGTTGCTAAATGAAGCTTTTCAATCTCAACTACATTGAGGTCAGCTATCATGCTATCCCAACTTCTTTCACGACGATACTCGTCATCGTTAAGCTGAGGGGTAACGTATACATCCCAATCAGGGAAAGACTTTCTCAAAGAGTCAAACCACTCAGGTAAACCTGCTTCACCTGTATTGATCTCCTGGCCACCACCTACAAGGCAAACGATAACAGCCCAATCCTTGTGGCGATCCATTGTACTAATTAAAAACTCAGGCTCGCTATATTCAAAGTCTGCAATACCTTTCTTAGTTGACATGAAATTTTTAATCATATCATGAGTCCAAGCTCTTTGTGCCTCATCAAAAATTGCAACTCGCTCTGGAGGTACGTTATTGTTACCCACAAAAGAATCACGATATCTATGAATAATCTGTATAAAAGAAGATGTCTCTCGTAAGGCATCTTTTTTGTTTGCCCTTTGTCCTAACTCTTTTGCTCTCTGAACACTATCACGAGCAAGAGCTTCCTGAAGCACTGTAACCAGCGGGAAGTTACCAGAAAGGAAAACAGCATGCTCACCTTCATGAGCATTTGAACGCTGAATTGCAATATTAAGACCAACCAGAGTTTTGCCTGCGCCAGGTACACCTGTTACAAAACAAATAGACTTGCGACTGTTGGCTTTACTATGCTCAATTATCTTGTTAATCTCATCTGTTGTTACAGAGAGGTTTTCGGCTCCTGCGTCACTTCGTGTGATTTCCTTAACGTTGTGACCACCGTACATTGCCTGAGCTGCTTCGATAATTGTAGGTGTGGGAAGATACTCAGAATTCTCCCACTGTAAGTAATCAAAAGGTGCCTCACTATACTTTTCATCAACAGAAAGAATAGTCTCACCGATATTATCCGCGTTACACTTTAAAGGCTCTATGATTCTGTCGTGAATCACGATTTTGTTCTCAATAGACTGTGCCTTTGTAGATATCATAATAGGCACCAAAAGTTTATCGTGACTTTCCTTTTGGAAGTTTCTCAAATCAAGTGCGTAGTCATAAACCTGATCATAAGCATGGCTATGATACTCACTATCACCACATTTAAACTCAAGCAGAAACACAATATTTTTATATAAAACAACATTATCTACACGCTTGCCCTTACGGGGAATTGTGTACTCAAAAATCACTCTACCTTCGCTTAAGGCACTCAGTTGTTTTTTGAGTATTTCAACTTCAGTTTCCCAAGTGTTACTCTGCTGAATAGTAGTCTCAGCAGACATATCATTAGAGTGAATTACGCCAAGGATTTCAGCAGTAGACTGCTTTAAGAAATCGCTAATATTAGCCGCATAATAATATCTCAAATTACGCATAATCCACCTCTTACTTAACTTCCTGTTCGAGGTCATCAAACAGGTCGCTATCAAAGAATTCTCTTATGCTAATCTCTAAACCATCACAGATTTTCTTAATAGAACACACTCCTGGATTCTGACTTTTCTCATTGAGCATGCTATACACAGTTGAGGGTGAAACACCCGATATATTTGCTAATGCGTTTATAGCTATGCCCTTCTCAGAGCACAGCTCAACAATTCTTTTTTCAACAGCTTCTTTAATAGTCATAGGATCAACCTCTTTACGATATATCGTCAATTCCATTATATGAGTATTTACGACAAATCGTATGCGATATATCCCAAATTCAACTTTTTATCCTATATTTTTGTAATCGATATCTCTTTGTTTACTGCAGTGCAGATTTTGACCACTATTGAAACCTTGATATGTATGTGATAATATTAATTCAGATAAACAAATCGTAAGGGGGTAATTGTATGATCAAACACATAGAGTGGAAAGATATATACACTGTTTGGCAATATCAGTGCGAGAATTTTCCTGAAAGCCCCTCATCACCCGTTAAAGCTGTGCCTATATTTACAAAATTCAAACAAGATGGCTATATATACGGATTTGATTGGGTAGAAAATGAAGAAGCAAAAGATAGAAAACATCTGATGTCTCAAGACCCTATTGCCTTTCTTACACTTACGAAACAAACCGGCAAAGGTATAATTCAAACCGCAGAAATGCTATTAGAAGCACGTAGTGATGAAGAACGAGCTGCAATCTGGGTTGCAGCTACTGCAAAAGAATTATTAACGTATGATCTTAATACTGAAATCAGCTTTTATGCAAATATGATTTTTGAATCCGCTTGTGAATTTTTGAAAGATAAATATCATTTATGGAATGAGTACAGGAAGCACCTAATCCCAGGTATTGCCATTCCAAAGCCCTTGCTAAACAGCATTGAGTGTAAAGATATTTTTCCTTTAATCGGACTAATCCAAGTCAATACCTTGCTGATTAAAAAATCATACACAGTACTTCACTATTACTCTGATTTGGAGTACGCACCTGAAAAATCGAATTATAGAATAAGTTAACAATACATCACTAATTATGATCGGAGGTAGGATTATGAAGACATTGATTATTGGCGGAGTGGCAGGCGGTGCGTCTTGTGCTGCAAGACTCAGGAGGCTCGACGAGAGTGCTGAGATTATCATTCTTGAGCGTGGGGAGTTCATCTCCTTTGCCAACTGCGGTCTGCCATACTACATCGGCGGTGAAATCACTAATAAAGCCAATCTGACATTGCAGACACCCCAGAGCTTCAAGGCTCGTTTCAACATTGATGTCCGTATTTTCAGCGAGGCGATTTCTATTGACTCAGCCCGAAAAGTTGTGACTGTTAAGAACGCAATCACGGGTGATACCTATGAGGAAAGCTACGACAACCTTGTGCTTTCGCCCGGTGCATTCCCTATCGCTCCCAATATTGAAGGTGCGGATAGTGATAGGGTTTTCACTCTCAGAAACATCCCCGACACTATGAAAATCAAAGGCTACATTGACCTAGAGAATCCAAAGTCTGCGGTAGTTGTAGGCGGTGGTTACATCGGAGTTGAGATGGCTGAGAACCTTAAAAAAGCAGGTCTTGAGGTGACTATCGTTGAGCTTTCCGACCATCTGATTGCACCTCTTGATTTCGATATGGCAACGGAAGTTCACCGCTATGTAAAGGCTCAGGGCATTCGCCTGATTCTTAAAAACGGTGTCACCGCTATCAAAGAAAGTGACCGCAATTTACATATTCACCTCAACAACGGATGTATCGAAGCTGATATGGTGATTATGTCCGTGGGAGTTCGTCCCGACACCGCTTTCCTTAAAGATTCGGGTGTTGAGCTTGACGGCAGAGGAAGCATCGTCGTAAACTCCAATATGCAGACAAACATCGAGAATATTTACGCAGTAGGCGATGCGGTGAGCGTCAAGAATTTCGTCACCAATGCTCCTGCTTTCATCCCTCTTGCAGGCCCTGCCAACAAGCAAGGCAGAATTGTTGCCGACAACATCTGCGGTATCCCTTCACGGTTTGAGGGTACACAGGGTTCCTCGGTGTTAAAACTTTTTGATATGACTGTTGCCACAACAGGTCTTAACGAGAAATCAACCAAAGATGCAGGCTTTGATTTTGACAAAACCTACACCTACTCAGCCTCTCACGCATCCTATTATCCCGATGCCACTATGATGTCGGTGAAGGTGCTTTGGGACAAGGCTACCCACAAAATTCTGGGTGCTCAGATTGTTGGCTTTGACGGAGTGGACAAGCGAATGGATGTTATCGCCACAGCTATCCGATTGGGTGCAAAGGTCACCGACCTGGCTTCGCTTGAGCTTTGCTACGCACCGCCTTTCTCATCTGCAAAGGATCCTGTGAATATGGTCGGCTTCGTGGCCGAGAATGTAATCACAGGCAAGCTCAAGCAGTTCTTCTGGCACGACGTTGAGAATCTGCCAAGGGATTCAAGCGTAACACTCCTTGATACACGAACCGCTACCGAGGTTGCAAGGGGCAGAATTGACGGCTTTAAGCATATTCCTCTGGACTCTCTCCGTGAGAGGATTTCCGAAATCCCCAAGGACAAGCCTGTGTATGTCCATTGCCACAGCGGACTGAGAAGCTACATCGCCTGCCGAATCCTGACTGGCTACGGCTTTGACTGCTACAACCTTGCAGGAGGCTACAGATTTTACGAGTCGGTTATAAACGAAAAATCCGTGCCTGAATATATTTGTACCGAGTGTAAATAAACCTATATAAAACCGAAAGCACTGAAGTTTTTATTCTTCAGTGCTTTTCATTGTTTACAGCGGTGCAGATTTTGATTTGACAATAAATACTCACTATGCTACACTTTTTACATCAGATATTTTGTGAGGTGATAGTGTGAATAAGGAGTGGTCTGAACTTAATAAATCGGTGCAAGTATACCTCAAGAAAAGTGAAACATTCAACACAGGCATAGAAACTCTTTTACTTCTTAGAAAAAGTATGCTTAACAAAATATTAGAGCTGAGGGATAGTCTCTCTGATGAAGATTTATATAGTATGCCTTTTAAGAACGCTAAGGGTTACCACAGCAAAAGTATTGCATACTCCTTGTGGCACATTTTCCGTATTGAGGACATTGTAGCTCATACGCTTATCAAAGGTGACGAGCAAGTTTTCTTTAAGGATAATTACAAAGTACGAACATGTTCGCCTATAATCACAACAGGCAATGAACTGAATCCTGAGGAAATTTTTGCATTTTCAAAATCCCTTAATACAGCAGAACTTTTCAGCTACATATCTGATGTAGAAAAATCAACAACAGAGATTCTTTTATCTCTTAAGTTTGAGGATTTGAAAAAGAAAGTATCTGAAATTAATCGACAAGAGCTTGAAAATCTCAAAGTAGTCAGCAACAGCGAGGAAGCCCTCTGGCTGATTGACTACTGGTGCGGTAAAGATATCAAAGGTCTTATTCAGATGCCATTCTCACGACATTGGATTATGCATATTGAAGCCTGTTTAAGAATAGCAACTAAGATAGCAAAAGCTTGACTTTAATCGAATACTAAGCTAACATACAAGCGAAAAAGAACTCCCTGAGGGTGAGCGTGTAAAATGCTCGATTACCTCGGGGAGTTTTTCATTGTTTACAGCGGTGCAGAATTTGATATGGTAAATTCCTTGACTTAAATGTTTATAAGAGTTAACATAAAGGTAAGATAAAAGAGGAGGTTTATTATGCTTGAACTGAAACAATGTTGTAAAGTTCCGTTTCCTGAAAAGCTTTTTGAAGAGTATGAGGTTAGAGAAACTGCAATTTATGCTAACATCAACACTTCTAAAATTCTAGAAATGATAAAACGTTTTATAGAAATGCACGATGAACCGCTGTTCTTTATTTTAGAGTTACCTTGCCAAGAATATGACGGTATTACCGAAGAAAAAACCTTAGTAAATACAACCAACGATTATGATGTATACTTCATAGACGGACTTAATGGTGATCAAGCAAAGCATATGATTGATGCACTCGGAAAGTTTCTCATTAAAGATGGTATGAACACATTTGGAATCGGTGGTCACAACTCTCACGAAGAGATACTTTTTGGCAAGTACAATGTTACGACAATCTATACCAAAAATGCAGAATCATACTATGATATTCTAGATGAATTCGGCATCAAAAAAACCGATAACCTCGTAACAGCGTGGGACACCTTCGACCCTGTACACGGCGGAGAATGTGAGCTATACGTATCAGAAGAAACAGGTAATACTATTTACAAAATTCCTGAAATGTACACGGAATACGGAATGTATCTGTACGAATCTCGTAAAGAGTACGATAAAGAATCCGAAAAAGAAATTACCTTCGATGAGTTAATTGGCAAAGTGCTTTTAGTAGGCATAACATACTATACTCATGACAATGAATTCATCGAGCAAAAACAGTATTATGGAACAGTTATACAAGCGGATGAAAATATTATCCGCATCAAAGAAAAAGACGGAACAGAACACACATTGCCTCCTGATTTGAGTTCAACCAAAAGAGCTAGAGAAGGAGAATATAAGCTTCGCTCTACGGGAGAAGTTGTTGTCAATCCTGATTTCTTCGCAACATGGAATGTAAATAAACCTAAAAATAACTAAAAGAACTCCCTGAGGGTGAGCGTGTGAAAATGCTCAAATCCTCAGGGAGTTTTTGCGACCACATGTATTCCACAGTGGGGGTTGGAGTGTATGGATTAAGCGGAGAAAAGAGTGCCAGAGCGGGTGTTTTTCCGTACTCTGCACCACTATATGTAGTGAACAGTGCCAGATGAGAGAACTATTTATGCGTTTGGGAGGTGGACTATAAAACGCGATAAAAAGCACTATGCAAAACCAAGAAAAGCTCGATTTGATGCGGGCTTTGAGGTTTTAGATTTCACTCGAACCTCGCGAAATATGCGTCAACGACCACATGTAATATTTACGTTTATTAAGCACAAATTAGGCTTCCGTTGCTTTGTTTTTCCTTTTAACAGCAGAACAAATTCCAGCAGAGATTTATTTCAAATCCAATACAATTACCTGCTTAACACTTTCGGTCTCGCATTATATAATTGCGTTTACAAACAGCTTACTAAGAAATAAAACAACAACTTAAGGCAATTTTCATTGTTTACTGCGGTGCAGAATTTGACTTATTCAGTTCCAAGATTCATACAATCATACAAGCAACATATTGATTTAAAAGTAAATTCCTATGACCTAATTAAGAGAGGATTATACTAAAACATCAAAATCGGAAACCGAAATAAGCTTTTTCAGGTGTTTTGTCTTTTTTGTTTTTTCCGTGTTCTCTCGTTCCAAAAAATTCATCGTCTGCTGCAACCGTAGGGTCGTACCAATCCGCTTTGGCTTTAGCCCAGGAAATCCACTGTAAAACCTTTGTATCTGCAGAGCCTTTTTCTTCTACTGCTTTTACCAAGTTTCGAATTTTGCAAGCTGTCTCAAAATCCTCTGACATATTTTCCAGGGCAAGAGTCTTTTTCACCTCAATATTATATCTTTTTCGTCTTTCTTCTGCACGGCGCTGTTCTTCCTGTCTTTTTCGCTCAGCTTCTTCTCGGGCTTCGCGAGCAACTTTGGCTTCTTGAAATGCTACAAACAGTGCAATCATTATGTCACCTAGTTGTTCCTCGATAGTCGTGGTCTTATTATCTCTGAACCAAGTGTTACTTCCAACCTTCACAGACAATCTTCCGGTATGAAAATAATCATACTTGCGTATCTGCGGCTTTGAAGCCCAGCTATATCGGTTGCGTTCATCCTCATATTTAAGTAAAGACATATTCTCTTCTTTTGTCAGTTTATGAGGCATTGTACTTGTCCCCTCAGAAAAGTGTAAAGACACAAAGTCTTGCTTATAATGAAAAACCAGCTCATTATCCAGACTTACGCCAAGTGGTTCTGCCGCTTTGATAAGTGCATCCAAAATTCTGCACTTTCTTAACTTAGAATTATATGAGATTTCGTTTTTGATTGAAGGAGAACAATCGATATCTGCAGGTGCTGTTCCTATTTTCTTTTTATATCCCTGAAGCTTAGAATGCAATTTTTCGCTATCATCGGGCAACTCTAACATTACTGCCGCTAATAATATTGCTTCTTTTTCTTCATTTAGCATAAATGAAAAATCATCCTGTGAGTTTTCTTCTGTCTTTTCAGAGCGAACACCTAATTTAATATCTTTCTTGCTTTCGGGTAAAGGCGGTATCTCAACTTCTTTTCCCGCATATACTTTCGCCCAATAGCCTTTAGGAGGAGTTGGAATCTCCAAAGCTTTGCAAACTTTGTGTATCGCAACATCCGACACCAGATACTTCTTGGCAACCTGAGTAATCGGAAAAGCCCATATTTCTTTATACAACACTTCTAGTCGGTACACATTGTATTTTTGTCCCCACTGTTCCCTTACTTCAGGTTCACCCAAAGAATCTGTCATCTGCGATTTATCTTCCTGCACCTTTTCTATCACATCAACAGTTGTTTGACTGATAATTACTTTAGGATCATTTATGATCTCATTACTTACATCTTTTGCTCTGCCGACACGTATTGATGTGTGAAGTTCTATAATTTCATCAGGATTTCCAGAAAGCTCAACAGTAACTGTTTCCTTACCAAACATCTTTTGAGTCCAGTATCCTGCAGGCGGTATCGGAATTTTAGCATCTTTTATCTGTTTCCACAAAACAGAATAAGGCATGTCATATTTCTTTACCATACCCGATATGGAAACAGACCACACTTCATCATATATTTGTTTACGGGTAAGTTTAATTATTTTTTCAGGCTTCATATTCTCCTCCTTTCGAATTATTTCCGTATCGGTAAAATCAAGTTCTTTTTCAGGATTTATCAACGCTTCAAAATATTTTATCCCTCCGATTCTTCGTTTTCTTTTAATAGAAAAACCAAGTCTTTCTTCATTTCCTCAAAACTGGATATAATAGTATTCAGATTCTTTTCGATTGCTTCAACCTGCACCTCATTTATTTTACCATGGTTATAGGCAATAAGTCTTTCCGGTATGATTGCGTAAGACCAGCTTTCTCGATACCTATCCCCATTATTGACAGCAAAGCCTATGGGCAAAAGGTTATTTCTCATACCCATTGAAACTAACATTGGAGTAACCCCTAAATAATCTGCTGCTATTTTCAACGTAACCTTTGACATTCCTCTGATATCCTCGTCTGTATATTTAGCCATATATTCCACCTCCTTTTGCTTATATTTACTCTTTCTTTTATAATACCAAAATATAATTTCATATTCAATAGTTATTCTTGATTACGTGCAAATTTATACTTGTAATAATCTTGAATATGTGCTATATTTAAGATAACAATAATGTCGTTTTAGTGCAAAGGATGATTTTATGAAACGCAAAATATATGATAAATTAGTTGAGTGGAAACTGAATTCCAACGGTGAAACAGCTTTGCTTATTGATGGTGCAAGGCGTGTAGGCAAAAGCTATATAGCTGAAGAATTTGCGAAGGAAAACTACAAATCCTACATTCTTATTGACTTCAACAAAGAGAGCAAAGAGGTTACCGACCTGTTTGTAAATTACCTTAATGACCTGGATACACTTTTTATGTATCTTTCTGGTTACTATAACACAAAGCTATATCCCAAGGAATCTCTCATTATTTTTGATGAAGTTCAGATGTTTCCAAAAGCCAGAGCCGCAATTAAATACCTGGTAGCGGACAGAAGGTTTGATTATATTGAAACAGGTTCGCTAATGTCTATAAGAAAAAATGTCAAAGATATTGTTATTCCCTCAGAGGAACGCCACATCCATATGTATCCTATGGACTTCGAAGAGTTTCTCTGGGCGATGGATAACGACACCATGATGCCCATAATTAAAGACAGTTTTATTAAGCAAAAACCTATGGGGCAGGCAATGCACCGCAAAGCTATGGATTACTTCCGCCAGTATATGATAGTCGGAGGAATGCCTCAGGCAGTAACCAAATACATCGAAAGCCGTGATTTCGAAGCGGTTGACAGAGTAAAACGCGATATTCTGACTCTTTATCGCGAGGATATAATGAAACATTCTGAAGGCAACGAACTTGAAATTGAAGCAATTTTTGACGAGATTCCTGCTCAGCTTTCAAAGCACGAAAAAAAATTCCGTTTGAGCGATATTAAAACAGGTGCAAGAATGCGTAACTACAAGCAACCTTTCTATTGGCTTGATGACGCAATGATTGTAAACACATGCTACAATTCTACTGAGCCTAATATCGGCTTAAAGCTAAATATGGAACGCAAAACACTGAAATGCTATATGGCAGATACAGGTCTGCTTCTTAGCCATGCTTTTGATGAAAACGGAATTGTAAGCGAAGAAATATACAAAAAGCTTCTGTTTGATAAGTTATCGGTAAACAGCGGTATGCTCATGGAAAACATTGTTGCACAGATGTTGGTTTCCGCGGGTCACAAACTGTACTTTTTCTCAAAATCTTCCAGAGATAATGCCGAGGATAGAATGGAAATTGACTTTCTCATTGCAAAAAGTAAAATCACCAACAAGCACAACATCTCTCCCATTGAGGTAAAATCGGGTGAAAGATACACTTTATCTTCCATAAGAAAATTTATGAAAAAGTATAAAGAGCAAATGAATATTCCCTATGTACTTCATACGAAAGATTTAAAGGAAGAAGACGGCATTGTATATCTCCCTTTGTATATGACTATGTTGCTCTAATTTATCTTTGTTTACAGCGGTGCAAAATTTGAAAAAACAGGAGATAACAAAATGGATTCTGTGTTATTCTATATCGAAAACATTTTAAAACCAAAACTAAATAATTTGGGTGTATCAAAATCTTTTATCAAGAGAATTTCAGATGTAATATATCTGCAAGCAAATTCGTTATTACGTCATTGGGACAATATTACTTTTAGAAAAACCCTATTGCTATTAGGGTTAGAAGAAGGTATGTTTTATGAGCCTAAAGGCAAAACAGAAATTAAAAGTTTTGTCGTTATGGTAATTCGTAACAGCCCCATAGAAACAATACAAAGCAACTCATACACACAAGCCGGGATGAAAAGAATTGCAACAGATAAAGATATTAAATCTATTACATCAGCTGCAATTACATATTTCAACAAACAAGATTTTTATGCTATGAGTTCATACGCAAAAACTCTTAATTTGCCTGATTATTACTATGAATCCTTGCGTAGTCATCCAGTAGCAGCCGACGCCTTATATCAAACTGCCAACAGTTCTTCAAAATTAATAGATTACCCTCAAACTCAAGTAACTATTCCCTATGAGTTATCAGAATTAGAGTTGTACACCGATAATTCCTATGATATTGATAAGGTAATCACTTCCGTATATGATGGATACGCACCTGATTTGGACCCCATGCTAGCCAATATTTTGATAAATCTTTCCTCAGGAAACAACGGCACTTTTATAGTTGATTGTTTTAAATCAGTTACAAGAAATTTTGATAAGTTGATGGATATAATAGAGTATTTGCTTACAAGGGGGATACCTTTTGTTACTGCTAATTTCTATTTCGAAAACGGACACACAGAACAAAGAGGTAAATTATTAAGAGCGTCACACACCAACGCAGAAAAAGAATATAATCTGAATCAAAGTAAAGGATTAGGTTATAAGCACCAACAAGTAATTAACTATTTTAAAACCATTTCCGAATAAATTTACCAATAATTATTAACTCCACAAAAACATTACTCTGTTTTTGGGGAGTTTTGCGACCACATGTATTCCACAGTGGGGTTTGGAGTGTATGTAAACAATGGATTTTATGTGGTCAAAGACCACATGTTGGGGTCTATATTTTGTAGCAGAGTGCACTAAAAGCAGCAAAATCTACCAGATATTGTGTGTTTGGGGCTATTTGGGCGCAGGATGCCGCAGGTTCAAGTCCTGTCATCCCGACCATAGGATAAAGGGTACCCTCTGAGGTACCCTTTTCTTTTATTTCAGGAGAGATGACAGGACCTGAACAGGCTGTGCCAAGGTTTAAGCGAAAGCGAAAAACGCAGGTAAAAATAGTCCTGCGGACTGCTTTTAAGCCGCTGAGCTTATGATGCTTTTGTATTAAACACGCCCCAATATTCGAGCAGGTGTTTTCACATATAAACAACCGCTGTCATCCCGACCATAGGAAAAAGGGTACCCTCTGCGGTACCCTTTTCTTTTTGGTTTTTGAAAACTTGTATTTCGGAAAATTATTCTGTCGCTTTTGCATTTGTCGGTCTTTTTGCTCCTTACTCCACAAAGCTTACAAGCTCATTTATATCCTTGCGTTTTTTCACTCTGAGCTTGTCGCCGTCATTCTGATAGCCAAGTGTAATTACCAGACGCACCTGACCGTCGATATGGCATATCTCTCGGATCTTCATATCATCCAGCCAGCCGAGGATGCAGGTGGAAAGTCCCTGAGCGGTAGCCTCTGCAGTAATGTATGCGGAGAGGATTCCAATATCAATGGAGCGATAGTCATTTTTCTTAAGCTTTGCACCCATCGCCGCCGACCTCACATAGGGCATCTCGGAGATTACAAGCATTACGGGAGCTTCCTTTGCAAATTTGTTCATCCCCAAGCCCTCTGTAGCCTTTGCCACCTTCTTTGCACTCTCGCCCTTACAGACTGTGATGTGATAAGGCTGACCGTTGCAGGCAGAGGGCGAAAGCCTTGCTACCTGAAGTATCGCCTCTATCTTCTCACTTTCAACTGTCCTATCACTGTTATATGCTCTGCAGGACTGCCTCGCTTCTGCAATTTCTTTAAAATTCATTATGTTCACCTCGGGAAGTTTTAACTAAAAATTACATCCTGCTTTTTCTTATAGCTGAGAATAAGAACGCCGTTTTGGGTATCGGCACTGCTCAGTTTATAATCGGAGACTACACCCCCTGCAAAGAGAGGCTTGCTCTCAGCCCCTGCTACTGTGGGTGCTACGGTAAGGCTTAATTCATCCACCGCACCTGCTCTCAGAAATGAGCCGTTTATGTCGCTTCCGCCCTCTAAAAGAAGCTTATCTATCGAAAACTTTTCTCTGAGCTTCTCAAGGGCAAGACTTACGTCAATGCTCTCCTTGCCTGCGAAGATATAGGGAATGTTCATACTCCTTAAGTACCCGAGGTACCTATCCTCTGCCTGCTCGCTTAATACCTCTATTATCCTCGCACCGTCATAGCCGGGGTCCCCGTCAGGATCAATTATCCTGTTTGATCTCCAGCCGAGCCTTCCCTTGGTATCAAAGGCTACGGCATAAAAGTCAGAAAGATTAAGAGGGACGAAGTCCTCTCTGTCTCTCACTACCTCATACCCCTCAAGGTCGGGATACCACTTGCAGGTAAAGCTCTCCTCCATAGTAACTCTTCCGCAGATAAAGCCCTGACACTTAAGCTTTCGGTTTATCTCATAGTAAATCTCCGTAGCAGGAGCGCATTCCTTACGAAAGAGGAAATCCCCCGTTACTTTGCCGTCTATGGAGGTCGTCATATGGCAGATTATGTAAGGTCTTTTCATCATTTCATCACATCCATCAGTCAAGGATAACCGACTTTTTCTTTCCGTTTTTCTTTCTGGGATATTCTCTGATCCTCACAATAAAATCAAAGTTTACGGCTTCCTTGATGCCGTCCTTTTCAAGAACAATTCCGCCCTCGTTCACCTGATTAACAGTGCCTGTGATCTGAGAGTTAAAGGTGTATATAACGCATTCCTTGCCTATAAAATTCTGTGCCAGTTCGTACATCTGAGTGTCCTCCGTTTTTCTTTTCTTCATGATCTGTTTCATTATGGCTCTTTCATTCTGCCTTGTAACCAGGAGAATTATAAACAGAAACATTATGGGAATGTAATAGCTCATTTTACCCCTCTGCAAGAAGCTTCTTTCCGTCAGAAAAGGCGTTGCCTACCTTCTCCCCAAGTTTGATATAGGTATGATGGACGGGGTCGTAGGTGATAGCCTCTATCTTTTCGGGAGAGATCTCGCCATCCTCACCCAGCACGGATTCATCGGCTGATACGTTCACTATCTCGCCGATGCAGATTCCGTCCTCGTTGAATTTTATAAGCCTGCACTCAATGGTCATGGGAAACTCACTTATAATGGGAGCGTTCACAAATTCAGACTTTACTGTTGTAAGCCCTGCCTTCTCCATTTTATCATCCATTTTATTACCTGAGGCGATGCCCACAAAGTCAGCCTCCACCACGTGCTTTGCATCTGCGATGCTTACTGTAAAAGCCTTTGTAGCCACGATGTTCTTGGTGGTTTTGTGGTCATCAGCAAGGCAGACCATGATCTGATTTGTATCGTAGATTCCGCCCCAAGCGGCGTTCATACAGTTGGCTTTTCCGTTCTCGTCATATGCCGCAACGATGAATACGGGCATAGGATATGCCCAGGTTTTTGCTCCGAAATTTTTACGCATAATATAACCTCATTTCAAGTTGTTATTTGAACTTATGCTTTAATTATAGCACTCCCCTATCCTCTTCTCAATCATAAATTTTTATATACACCTTGTTTTTTTATGAACCTTTGTGGTATATCAGTTGTATATGTAATGAAAGCTTTCAAAAAGGGGGATGAGGATGAACAAGGCATTTGATGAATATGTAAAGAGATATTCAGGCGACCTTTCACGGCTTTGTTTTTCTCTCTGCTCCTGCACTCAGGATGCCGAGGACTTGTTTCAGGATACGTGGCTCAAAGCTATGAAGAACTTTTCCAAATACAACAGCGTGTATCCTTTTGACAAATGGCTGTTTTCGATTTGTGTCAACACATACAGGAACACACTAAGGCTCAGCTACAACAAAAACAAGGCTTCGTTTCCCACCCTTGAGGACAAGGAGCGCTTCATAAACTCTGTCCCCGATGACAGCTCCTTAAGCTTTGAGAAATACCTTGAGCTGAGAAGGATCATTATGGATCTTCCCAAGAATCTGAGGACTGTTATTGTGCTTAAATCCTTCAGAGATTACAGCATCAGGGAAATTTCAGAGATGCTCCGCATCCCCGAGGGTACGGTAAAGTCGAGACTTCACACCGCAAAAAATATTATTAAAAGGAGGCTCTCAGAATGAATAAGAAAATCCCCCTTGAAAAAATGATGCAGGATTACTGCAAGGTAGGACCGCCCTATGAATTCACCGTCAACATGGAGGAAAGCTATATGAAAAATAGAAAAAATAAAATATTCGCCGCCTCAGCATGCGCCGCTTTGGTGCTTTTGTGCGGTACACTCTTCACCATAGGCTCTGCAAACAAACAAGAGGCACTCCCCACAGAGGATACTAAAGTAAGTGCCGACACGGTAATGGAGAGCAGAGATTTCTTTGTCAAAGCCTTTGCTGAAGGTGAAGATGCCCATTCGCAGGAGCTCAGCACTTCTGCAAAAAGAATAAACAAAGAAAACCCCTTAATTATGAAAGACAACTCTGACTCCTCAAGAGCCCTTGCCACAGACCACATCGCCCTTGAAATCACGGGTGATAACATTGAAAGCTACGATGTAAAATCCGATAACGGAAACCTGTACTTCTACGTTTTCAGGAACAAGAGCACGTACCTGCTCACGGAGAAAAACGTCTCCCCTGACGGCACCTTACACGATTACTTCGCCCTTGGAAGCGAGCTTTTTGATCTGCCTGCAGATGCAGGAGAAATCAACAGAGGAACTTACTTGTTCTGGCTTCCCGACATTGAAAAAATCAACGATGATGCAAAAAGCTTTGAAGAGAAATGTGAGCTTCTGCAAACTGCAGAGGATTACAACAAATACTTCGGCGACACCATCACAGTGAGCGTAACATACAAGGACGGCAGAACTGAAACCGCCCGAATTGAGATCACCTTTGATGACGATGCTTACGCATACGCAAGCATTTCAAACGTGGTAGAAGAAGTGGTAATGTACTGATACTAAAAGGCAGCCCTGCTTTTGTGCGATGCTCCAAACGGAGTATCGCACAGCTCTATTCGCCTACGGCGAGTGATATTACTTCGCAGTTTTATTCGGCTTATTACGAGTGATATTCGATATACGAGTTTGCGGCGAATAGAATATCACTAAGCCCATCGGGCTTAATATCGCTTTTGCAAAGCAAAAATATCACGCTGACTTTAGTCAGCATCTCACTATATAGACAAAAAGAAAGAGAAGACTCGTTTAATGCGATTCTTCTCTTTTCTGCTTTAGTGGGGCTGCTTTTTTTGCAGAATACAGCAAAATCTTAAAATTTAAGATATTTTTAGCATTGTGCTACAGAAATCCATATGCTATGATTTAGATGTGATCACAGAAATGAGGTGGATTTCTTGAATAACACATTAACAATCAGCAAGATTATCAAACGCTACATTAAAATGCGCGGGTACAATATTCAGAGTGTTGCATTGAGGCTCAATATGAACTACAAAACCTTTGACGGCATTCTGAATCGTGATGCAGTTAATGCAAAGCTTCTGCTCAGACTTGCGAATCTGTTGGATATAGATCTGTGCTGGATGGCACAACTATATGAAAACAAACGTCCCATAAGCTTTCTGGAGCAATTTCAGATGACACGTATGAATTACGAGTTGCGGGAATCCGAAGAGAAAATGGTTTTGTCCCGTTTGGACGAGCATATAAAGAATAACCCGCACAGCATCAGCGACGTAAAAAAAGAACTACTGCGGGACTTTCCCCAGCTGTTCTATCTACTGGATGTTCTGCTTCCCGAAGACTATATTATCAGGGTAGCCGTTGAGCGTGACAGAGAAAAATACTACTGTATGCCCACCTCTGCCCCTGAACCCAAAAGCAATATGAGACGAGGAATGAATGCTCCTTACAGCTTCTATGAAGGACATGAAATGCTGAAACAAATTATTTTAGACAGAAAGGTTGAGTTATCAATATGAAAATTTTATTCTGCAATATTACCTATATGAAAAATTACACAGGCATTACCGATGAGGATATGGTCACAAACGGCGGATCCTGGGTAAAAAAGAACAAGGACGCCAACGAGCAATGGAACTTCCTGAATAGTGACGGATACTGCTATGGCTTTGTAATGAACAAAGGATATCAGTTTGCCATAGAAAGAATCGACAAAGAGGCTATGAAATCCTATGAAACCGATGATGTAATCGTTGTCTGGTGCGCACTCAATAACGAGGGCGAAACCGTTATAGTAGGCTGGTATGAGCATGCTGTGGTTTACAGAACTTACATGAGAACGCCCTCCAATCCGCTCTATGGTATGGACAGAGACTATTTCTGTTTAGCAAAAGCAGAAGACTGTTATCTCCTGCCTGAGAATGAAAGACATTTCAGAATAGGCAGAGCTTCCATCGAGGGTACGGGAAAGGGCTTCGGTCAGCAGAATTACTGGTATGCAGAGTCTGTGTATGCACGAAACGAACTGATTCCTCAGGTGCTTGAATTTCTCAAAGAACACAAGCAAAACCGCATAAACTATACCGAGTCAGACTTTACCCGTCCCGAAAACTATCTTCTCCCCCTCACTTCCGAGGAAACAGATATGGCATATGAGCTTCTGGAGAGCGGCGAATATTTTGACTTTTTGCCTTACGGCTACAGACTATTTTACAGCAACGAAACCGCTGATTATGCACACAACATTGCAGTAGCTTTGTGCGGACTGCACCAGTACAGCCTTGCATTGGAGTGGTATCTCAAAGTGATAGAACTTGAGGGAGAATCCTGGGAAAACTCTTCTTCACTGCCATATCTTTATCAGCAATGCGGAATGTACGAGGAATCCATTGAAAAGGCAAAGAAGCTCCTCGACTGCGAGCAAAGCAATGATATAGAAGCAAAGCACGAAATCTACGGAATTATCGCAGACGACAATATGTACCTCGGAAATATCCAGACGGCGGTAAGCTGGTTACAGAAGGTTATTGATGAGAGTAAAAATGAAGAGCTAATCAGGCACGCCATCTCTGTTAAAGAGAATTGGCTTAACTCGTAATCTGTATTTACCCGTCTCGTAATTGTTACACGCACTCTCTTTTCATATTTCAAAGAAAGCAGCCCCACAAAAGCAGGGCTGCTTTCTTTTTTTCCGAAGTCATCTATACTTAGAAGGTTCGGCGGAATAATAAATATATATCTGAATTACATTCGACACAAAGGAAGGCTTTATTATGTGTACCGCTGTTTATCTTAAAGATCAGGGGCTTTTCGGCAGAACTCTTGACCTTGAATACACCTTTGGTGAGACCGTTACCGTAACCCCAAAGGGCTATGCTTTTGACCTTCGGGCAGATGCACCTTTCACGTCAGAATTTGCCATTATCGGAATGGCTCACGTAAGAGATGACTATCCTCTCTACTACGATGCCGTAAATGAAAAGGGGCTCGCTATGGCAGGGCTTAATTTCCCAAGGAGTGCCTGCTACAAAGATCCTCTGAAGGGATATCTTAACCTTGCGCCCTATGAGCTTATCCCCTACATTCTCGGCACCTGTAAAAATCTGGGAGATGCAAAAGAAAAGCTTTCAGAGCTGAATCTTGTGAACATTCCCTTTTCTGATGACCTGCCCCTGACACCGCTTCACTTTATGATAGCGGACAGAGAGGGTGCTGTGGTGCTGGAGCAAACAAAGGATGGGCCCCAGCTTTACGATAACCCTATTGGTGTGATGACCAATGAGCCGCCCTTTCCGTACCTGAAAACCTATCTTGAGAATTTTAAGGGGCTCTCCTCCTTTGAGGATAACTCACGCTACAGCCGAGGTCTCTCTGCATTCGGACTGCCCGGAGATTTTTCCTCCTCTTCACGATTTGTAAGAGGGGCTTTCCTTATAAAGCATTTCGCTTACGAAAATGCAAAGCCCACGGAGTTTTTCAGGATATGCGAGAGCGTATCTGTCCCCTCGGGTGCCATCAGGCTTCAGGACGGCAAATCCGTTATTACCAAGTACACAAGCTGTATGGACTTAAAAGAAGGAATCTATTATTACAGAACCTGCTCAAACTCCCGCATCTGCGGAGTTTCTCTTAAAAACTCAGAGGGCAAAAAGCTTCTCTGCTATCCCCTGAGAGTTAAAGAGGATATTCTTTTCGAGTAACCTCACAAAGAACAAAAAAGCTCCCCGAAGAATAAACCTCGGGGAGTTGTTTTTTATCTTTTCTTTCCTGTATTTACAAGCTCGTAGCTCAGAGAGACAAGCATCTGAAGCTCCTCGAAAGGTACAGAGCCGTCAAGGACTACGGATATCCAATGCTCCTTGTTCATATGGTAGGCAGGAAATATCCTCTCATTATCCACCACATTGAAGCTGAGTATCGGGTCGCATTTAAGATTCAGTACATCCGCTTTCTTTTCTGAGTTCAGCCCCAGCTTCTCAAGGGGCAGGGATGAAAGCAGCACTGCAAACCATTTGCGGTTACTCTGAATTCTGAATATGCCGTTGTGCGGTGTGGATTTAAAGAGATATTCAGGTTTTACACCGTACATCTCATGGATAAAGTTAATTATCTGCTGTGTCAACTCATTGCCTCTTCCCTGTATTATCAGCCGAGAATACCCAGCTCATCCTTCCAGATGAGGATTCTTCTTACGGACTGGTTTATCTGCTCCTCTGAAACTGTGCCATCATTCACAGCCCTGATCACTGCCTCGGTTGCACCTCTGTAGTCCTCGCATGCCAGCATATCGTTGCCTGCAACTACGGCTGCAACAGCAGCACTCTCTCCGTCTGTAAACTCGGTGATACCGTCCATTGACATATCATCGGTCATAATGACGCCCTCAAAGCCCAGTTCGTTCCTGAGGATATCATGGACAGGCTTTGAAAGTGAGGAAGGCATATCAGGATCCATGCAGGTTACGATGTTGTGGCTTACCATTACGCAGTCGCCACCCTCACGGATACCTGCCTCAAAGGGCTTGAAATCTCCGTTTTCAAAGGCAGAGTAGTCTCTCTTATCATAAGATACATACTGATGTGTATCGATGCTTCCGCCATAGCCGGGGAAGTGCTTCATAACCGAGCCAATGCCCTTATCCTCCATGGTGGAGACTACAAGGCTTACATACTCTGCTGTCTCATCTGCATCAAGGCTGAAGCAGCGGTCATAGATATAGTTATCCTCGCTTAAGGGTACATCGCACACAGGGGCAAGATTTACGTTGATTCCAAGGGAAAGGAGCAGGTCTGCTTTCTCCTCGGTATCGCTTCTCACAAGGTCAAAGCCGCCCTCTTCATAAAGCTCTGAGGGGGAATAGAAGGGTACGGCTCTTAAATTCTCATTAAGGCTTACACGACAGACCGTACCGCCCTCCTCGTCAGTTGAGGTAAGCATGGGTATTTTTGAGAGAGCCTGATAGTTTCCTATCATATCTCTGACCTCGTCCGCTGTCTTGCCCTCAAAGGAGAAGTAGTAGAAGCAGATTCCGCCAACGCCGAATGCGGCAGCATCCTCAATATCCACAGACTGATGACAGCTCACTATCATCATCTGGGCTACCTTTTCCTCAAGGGTCATAGTCTCGATAATATCATCATATTTATCCTTGACGGGAGTGGGAGCGGTGGTCTCAGGCTCTGTTACCTCAGGCTCTGTGGGTAATGTGGTCTCTGCTTCTGTGGTTATCTCAGAAGTATTTTCGGTCCCCTTGTTTTCTTTCTGATCCTTTGTGCCGAAGGCAAAGCCTCCTACAAGCACACCCAGAGCAAATGCTAAAAGAACAAGGACTGCCACCAGTGTGATCTTCCATTTTGTCATAATTATTCCTCCTCTGTAGCTTACCGTTTATTTTACCGTACCGTATTGCCAGTCAGTGATTCCACCGAATTCCCTGACATCGGTGTAACCCATATTCACAAGGGCTTCTGCGGCTATTTTACTTCTTCTGCCGCTTCTGCAATACACAAGAATTGTTTTATCCTTCTGAGTAAGCAGGGCCTCCGCCTTCTCCTCTATTTCCTCGTGGCTTATCTGAATTGCACCTTCAATGTGACCCTCTGCGTATTCCTCATAGGTTCTCACATCAAGGATGACAATATCTTTCTTCGAATCCATAAGCTTTTTTGCCTCTTCCTGAGAGATCATAGCATAGCTTTTCTTTTCTTCCTCTTTACTCTCTTTGCAGGAAGAGAGAGGCACCATCAAGAACAGCATCATAAGGGTTATTCCGATTCTTAGCAGGATATTCTTTTTCATATTCATCACTCTTTTCATTATCTATTCTAAATATATCACTCAAAACACAAAACATCAATATTAATCCCTCATAAATCCACCATCACAACAATAAAAAAAGTGTAGATTTTTGCTAATTGTCGATGTATAATTAGAATGTCAGAGTACATTATGCGGAAAAGGGATATTAAATTATTATCTCATCAGGCTCTGACGAATACTTAAGCAATATGAAATCTGAAAGGAGATTTTTATTATGGGACTTATTAAAGCAGGTCTTGGTGCCTTAGGCGGCACTCTCGCAGACCAGTGGAAAGAATTTTTCTATTGCGAGGCTATGGACAAGGATCTTCTGGTTACAAAGGGTCAGAAGAGAATCTCAGGTCGCAGCTCCAATACAAAGGGTAATGACAACATCATCTCAAACGGCTCAGGCATTGCAGTTGCTGACGGTCAGTGTATGATTATCGTTGAGCAGGGCAAGGTTGTTGAAGTTTGTGCTGAACCCGGTGAGTTCACCTACGACTCCTCCACAGAGCCTTCTATCTTCACAGGCTCTCTGGGCAAGGGTATCCTTGATACCTTCAAGACCATCGGCAAGCGTTTCACATACGGCGGCGACACAGGCAAAGATCAGAGAGTTTACTACTTCAACACCAAGGAGATCATGGACAACAAGTTCGGTACTCCCAATCCTATCCCCTTCAGAGTTGTTGATTCCAAGGTTGGTCTTGACCTTGATGTTTCCATCAGATGTTCAGGTATCTACTCCTACGTTATCGCAGACCCCCTCCTCTTCTATACAAAGGTTTGCGGAAACGTTGAGCAGGATTATACAAGATCAGAGATCGACAGCCAGCTCAAGACTGAGTTTATCTCAGCTCTTGCTCCTGCTTTCGGCAAGCTCTCCGATATGGAGATCAGACCTAACCAGCTCTCCAACCACAACTTAGAGATCGAGACCGCAATGAACGAGGTTCTCTCTCAGAAGTGGGGCGAGCTCAGAGGTCTTAAGGTTGTATCCGTTGCCCTCAATCCCGTAACCCTCACTCCCGAGGATGCAGAGATGATCAAGCAGGCTCAGTACACAGCACGTCTTCAGAACCCCGGTCTTGCAGGTGCAGAGCTTGTAGGCGCTCAGGCTGATGCAATGAGAGCTGCTGCTTCCAATCAGGGCGGTGCTATGACCGGCTTTTTGGGCATGGGTATGGCTATGAACGCAGGCGGCGGTATGAATGCTCAGAACTTCTTCCAGATGAATCAGCAGCAGGCTCAGCAGGCTGCAGCTCAGGCAGCAGATAGCTGGAAATGCCAGTGCGGTGCCACTGCAACAGGTAAATTCTGTCCCGAGTGCGGTGCTAAAAAGCCAGAGCCCCAGGCAGCTAACAGTTGGAAATGCCAGTGCGGTGCAACTGCTACAGGCAAGTTCTGCCCCGAGTGCGGTGCTAAAAAGCCTGAATTAGGCGGCTGGACTTGTCAGTGCGGAAATGTTGCTCAGGGTAAGTTCTGTCCCGAGTGCGGAGCTAAAAAACCCGAGGGCGCTCCCCTTTACAAATGCGACAAGTGCGGATGGGTACCTGAGGATCCCAAGAATCCTCCCAAGTTCTGCCCTGAGTGCGGTGACATTTTCGACGACAACGACAAGCAGTAATCTTCTGCTACCCCTATAGATAAAGGATTGGTATAATGGCAGTTTTGCAGGAATACAAATGTCCTTGTTGCGGCGGAGCTATAGAATTCAACTCTGACATCCAGAAGATGAAGTGTCCCTACTGTGACACGGAATTCGAAATGGAAGCTCTCAAGGACTTTGACGAAGTACTCTCAGAGGAGGCCGCCAGTCAGGACGAAATGAACTGGGACACCGAGGGTACACAGTGGCAGGAGGGCGAGACAGATAACCTCAGGGTTTATGTCTGCAAATCCTGCGGCGGTGAAATTGTAGGCGACGATACCATGGCGGCTACAGAATGTCCTTACTGTAACAACCCCGTGGTTCTGATGGGTCAGTTCTCAGGAGATCTCAGACCTGACTATGTTATCCCCTTCAAGCTGGATAAGAATGCAGCTATGGAGGCATATAAGAATCACCTTAAGGGAAAGATACTACTTCCCAAATCATTCAAATCAGAAAACCGCATCAATGAAATAAAGGGTATGTATGTTCCCTTCTGGCTCTTTGATGCAGGTGCTGATGCCAAGATCCGCTACAAGGCTACAAAGGTACGCACATGGAGCGACAGCAACTACATCTACACTAAAACCAGCTACTTCTCCGTACTTCGAGGCGGTAATATTGCCTTTGAGAGAGTTCCCGTTGACGGCTCTACGAAGATGGCAGATGACCTGATGGAATCCATTGAGCCTTATAACTTCAATGATGCTGTGGATTTCCAGACAGCCTACCTTGCAGGCTATCTTGCTGATAAGTACGATGTTGATGCAGAGGCGAGTGTTCCCCGTGCCAACGAGAGAATCAGAAACAGCACGGAGGAAACCTTCAGAGGAACTGTTCAGGGCTACGCCACCGTACTTCCTGAGCATACAAACATCAAGCTCTCAAACGGCAAAGCAAAGTATGCTCTCTATCCTGTCTGGGTCCTCAACTCCACCTACGAGGGCAAGAACTACGCCTTCGCCATGAACGGTCAGACAGGTAAGTTTGTAGGCGACCTTCCTATGGACAAAAAGCTCTTTTGGAAATGGTGGGGAATTGTTTCAGCAGGTGCATCAGCTGTCTCATTCCTGATTATTTTCCTGCTGAAGATATGGGGGGTGCTCTGATATGACAAAACGTATTGTGGCTCTCCTTACAGCACTTCTCCTTATGTGTATAGCATGTGTGACAGCTTCCGCAGAAAGCAGTGCGTACTGCAGAGACTTTGAGGAACTTCTGTCAGACAGCAAAGCTAAGACCCTCAGCAAAAGAGCCGAAAAGCTCACAGAGGAATATGACTGTTTTGTTCAGATCATCACCTATGATAATGACGATGTTCCCTCCCTTGAGTATGCCGCTGACAATATCCTCGACAGTATTCAGGGAGAATATAGAGGCGGAGTTCTTCTTATAGTTTCCGACAGTATGCGTGAATACACCATCAGTGCAGGTGACTTCGGAGAGGAGGCTCTCACCGAGTCAGGCAGAAAGTACATCGAAAAGAAGATCGTTCCCCACCTCAAGGATGGGGACTACGAGGCCGCTTTTGAGGAGTTCCTCGACATCACGGAAAAGTACCTTGAGCATTATGACAGCACAGGAAGAGTTTATATTCCTTTCAGCTTCACATGGGTGCTGTGGGCTTTGGGTATCGGTATCGTTATTGCTTTCATCACAGTTTTCATTATGAAGGGTCAGCTCAAGTCCGTAAGATATCAGTCTGCGGCAGGTAACTACCTTGTGGATGGAAGCTTTAATCTGACACTGCAGAGGGACATCTACCTCTACTCCACAGTCAAGAGAGTAGCAAAGCCCAAGCAGAACAGCAGCTCTTCAGGAGGAAGCAGCGGTGGTTCCCGTGGTCACACCAGCGGATCATTCTAAACTGAATCTTTAAATCTTCGGCGTATAGCTAAAAACTATGCGCCGATTTTTTTATATTTTGACTATAACATTTTTGTTGAGGCTTTCATCTGTTTGTGGTAAAATTAGAGTGTAAAGATATGCACTTTGTGCTATATATCCTTTTATTCAGGAGGTAATACTATGAAAAAAAGAACAAGGCTTTTGTCTTTTGCTCTTATGCTTGTGATGCTGATGTCTATGATAATTCTCGGCACCACCACAGCTTCTGCATCTGACGACAACATAAGCTACTCCTTCAAGAATTCCAAGAGAGGCTTTGCTGAAGGCACAATAGTCTTTCAGACTGCTCCCGGAACAACATCAAGCTACACTCTCTACTGGGCAGACGGTGAAAAAGCCCTTGAGGGCTACCGTGCTATAGGCACTGTCTCAGGCTCAGGAGAGATCAAAATGCCCGCTCAGACCGCTATTCCTGCAGACGCAGAGAAGATCATTGCCATAGAGGGGGACTTTCAGGCTCCCACTTCTTCCTGCACAGTTAAAAATGCTGCAGCTGTCTATGAAATTCCCGAAAGCAAAAAGCTTCAGTTCAAGAGCAGTGATGCGCTCTACACCTTCGGCTCTGTAGGCGACCCTCAGATCGCCAACGACTCCTATGGCTCTAATTCTTATCCCAATGATGAGACTCACACAAAGAAGGCTTTTGAGACCCTTCACAAGAGAGGCGTTGACTTTACTGTTTCCTCAGGTGACACAGTAAACGACCAGAACGGCAAGCAGACCTTTGCCGCTGAGTATAAGGTATATCAGAAAATACTTGCTGATTCTCCCTACTCAAAGCCCATCTACGAGGCAAACGGCAATCACGATGTAGGTACTGTATGGAATAAAAACAGCAACTACTACAATGATGATGATCCCTTTATCAAGGGTACAGGTCTTGACTCTGACCTTGATACTATAAAGAACGGCAAGCCCTACTTTGAAATCACCGAGCCCGTAACAGGTGACCACTTCATCTTCATGGCTCTGGAGGGTGGTTTCTACACCAACAAGGGTACTCAGTTCTCCACAGAACAGCTTGATTGGCTGGAGGGACTTCTCAAAAAGTACTCCACAGACGGCAAGAACATCTTCATCATTGAACACGCAAACATTCAGGGCTGGGGTTCAGGCGACAAGCTCACCGCTCCCTACTACTACGACCTTGGCCTTGATAAGACCAAGTCTGATGTTAAGCGCTTCATCTCCCTTATGGAGACCTATAAGGAGTGTGTTATCATCACGGCACACACCCACCTTGAGCTCAGCGCTCAGTACAACTATTCCGACAACAACGGCACCTCCGCAGTTATGATGCACAACAGCGCCATCGGCGGTGTAAGACGTCTTGTAAACGGAAAGATCGACAGATCCGCTGTTCTGGGTATGTCCGAGGGCTACATCGTAGAGGTTTACGAGGACTGCATCCTCTTTAACGGCATCAACCTCTACTATAATGAGATAATGCCCCTCTGCTCCTATATCATCCCCTTTGACACAGAGGCTATCGAGAAGCCCTCTGAGAATGAGACAACTCCCTCTGAGAGCGAAACTATCCCCTCTGAGAGCGAGACTATCCCCTCTGAGAGTGAGACTATCCCTTCTGAGAGTGAGACTATCCCCTCTGAGACGGAGACTACCATCACCACAGAACCCGATACAATTCCTCTCTACGGCGATGCTGATTTGAGCGGTGCAGTAAATATCAAGGATGCCACCACAGTTCAGAAATATGCCGCAAGCATGATAACCTTTGACGATATCCAGTTCATTCAGGCAAACGTTACAGGCGACCTGGCTGTAAACGTCCGTGATGCTACAGCAATTCAGAAGTTTGTTGCAGGAATCATCAGCACATTCCCTGCAGAGAAAGCAGCGGCTCCTGCTGTTTTAGGTGCGCTATCAGACGACGCCAAAGCTGCTCTGGAGGATTACTATACATACAGCTCCTATGACCAGTATATGGCTCTCAAAAACGCCTATCTCTACGGCGACGGCTCAGAGGATATCCCTGCTCTGATTAAAGCTCTTGAGGAGGTTGTAGAGGCTACAGGCGGCTCCTCTGCTCCCTCGGGCGGTGAGATAACGGTTTACTTTACAAACAATTATAACTGGAGCACAGTCAAAGCCTATGTATGGGGCTCAGGCGGCACAATGTCCTCATGGCCCGGCTCTGAGATGACCTATGCAAAGACCAACAGTCAGGATCAGAAGATCTATTCAGTAACCTTTAGTTCTGATGATTATCAGAACATCATCTTCACAGACGGCTCAAAGCAGACCGTTGATATCACCCTCTCAGGAGAGGATGGCATCGGCTACTACATCTCAGGCGAGAGCGGCGGCAAATACACCTGCTCCACCTACACCTACGCATAAAGCTTAATCAAAACGACAAGAAACCCACCATCCGTTTTCGGGATGGTGGGTTTTGTTATGTTCTATAGATTTTATTTTAAGCGGATGCTTCCTCTATTACTCAATGCCTGCAATAAATTTCTGAATCTCTGTTGCATCTCTTACATTCAGGTTGCCGTCGGCATTAAAATCGGAAGCCCCAATTTCAAGATGCTCTCTGTAAATTTCTCCAAGATCAAAGCCTGCCACACGCTTCTGAATTCGGGTTGCATCCTTGATATCGATTCTGTTGTTATCATCGGCATCACCAATAAGTCGGTAATGTCCCGAATCAGGATAATCGAGCATGGAAATCATTTTTTCGCTGTACTCGGGATATGCCTTGTATGCGTCTTCAAGGCTATACACCTTATCCTCCTTGGGGAAATAGACGTAATATCCCAGTTCATCCCCTGAGTAGGTATGTTCAGCCGTAACTACATAATATCCGATTCTGCCTACTGCAGGCTCTTCAGAAACAACACCCTCTGCGGTATGAACTAAAAGGAAGTCGGGTACAGTACCCTCCTCGGGCTTCTCGTACCACTCAAATCCTGCATAGAAAGGCAATATCTCTCTGTAAATATGTGACCAGCTTCCTGCATTTATATCAATATCCAGAAGCTCCAAGATTCTTCTGCCGTAGTCTCCGAAAATAGAAGCGCCTCCTGCAAGCTCTGCCACAGCCTCAAGGTCGGTAACAAGTCCCTGAGTGTAGGCATCGTAAAGAGTGAAGACCTCTCCGTTTTTGTCCAATAAATAAAGGGCAACAGAATTGTTCTTGCCGATTCCGCAGGGCATTCCTCCGTAAAAATAGTAGTCACCGATCTGTTCCTTGGTGTTCACAGCAGGATAGGCATAGTGGCTGAAATAAGCATAAAACAGCACATAGTCCCCCACATAGCCGTAGGGTTCACAGTAAATGCCCTCGCCTTCGTCAGGCTCATAGCCGTAGGTATCACCAAAGGCATAGAAACATCTGTGAATAAGGTCTAAATCTGCATCCTCGCCCTTGACGCTGTGAAAATCAAAGCCCTTAAAGCCCGTATCGCCATAAATGCCCTTTGCTACCTTTTTTTCCAGAGCTTCTTCAAGGGTATATATCTCATCATTGGTGCTTATATACACACCCAGATCGTAGGGTGCATAGGTGGCACTTCGGTGAACACATCTGTTGTCTATCATTTTAATGCAGGCTTCATCCTCCGGCTCTATCCAGCTTGTGGCTGTGAACCATACTGAGCCGTCGTAGCACTTGAGAGTGTCGGTAATGCGGACATCTGCACCTTCGTAGAGAGAATCTTCTCCCAGAATCTCAAGGCAATAATCGTAAAAATCCTCTTTAAGGTCTGCACGATAATCATTTTTGGTGCCATCGTGGAACAAAAGGGTGTCGTAGTAACCCACAGCAAAGGAGAAGGTGTAGATAAAGCCGTAGCCGTCAACATATTCCTCCTCAAGCTTCTGACCGGGATAGGTCATACCGCCGTCTTCGTCATATTCAGATCTGCCGCCGCTGGCATATACATACACATTATCCCAGTATTCTCTGTTTTTGAAGCCGTAGGTTTCAACCCCCACAGCTCCGTCCTCGGGAGGAATATAGAAATAATCTGTGCTTTCCTCAGCACTTGCAAAGAAGGCTGAAAAGCCCATAAGCATCGAGAGTGTAAGAATTACGGATAAGAATTTAAGACATATCTTCATAGGAATACCTCCTGTCTTTTTATAGATCGTCTCCTAAGGTAAATATACCACCTGAATTACCCAAATACAACACCCTGCACCTGATTTCATATTGTTGCACAAAGCAGAGGATGATTCCTTGTGCAAAAACACATTCCGTTATTTTAAAGCCAAAGGAGTAATTTTATGCACTTTTGTGAGCATAAATAATATACGGAGGTGCTACAAGTGAAAATACATCTTAAAAAACTGCTTATTGCCATAGGGATCCCCCTTTTGGTAGGAGGGCTGTCGGCACTGCTCACCATGGGGAGTATGAGCTCCTTTGAGGAGGTAAGAAAGCCGCCCCTGTCCCCACCCTCCTGGCTCTTTCCCGTGGTGTGGACGATTCTCTTCATCCTTATGGGAATTGCGTCCTATCTCATTGTGACTGCGGAGGAGAATGCTCTCAAGCTTCCTGCCATAGTTCTGTATGGAACTCAGCTTTTCTTCAACTTCTTCTGGTCCATAATCTTCTTCAATTTCGAAGCCTATCTCTTCGCCTTTGTGTGGCTTATAATTCTGTGGCTTCTGATACTCGCCACCACAGTGACGTTTTATAAGATATCAAAGCCTGCGGCGTTTCTCCTTATCCCCTACCTTCTGTGGGTAACCTTTGCAGGGTATCTGAATTTCGGAATTTTTCTCCTGAACAGATAAACTGTCAGAGGACTTTTGAAAGAAGTGACCCGTTTTCGGCGGGAGTAAACCCCCGCCCCACGGATTTACTTTAAACGCTTGTCGCAACCGTAGGGGCGATTCGTATCTATCCCACAAAAATTCATCGGGAGGAAAAGCTTTCGGGAGCTTCTTAAAGCTCCCCTGCGAAGTTAAAAAAAAATCAAACCTGTCATTAATACCAAAGGGATGCCTTTGGGTCACCTGTGGACCGTCGAGGACGCCGGTCCCTACAATTCAAACGAAACCTTTCATCATATCTTCATCCTCTGTTCTTTTTTGAACAGGGGATTTTTATCTTGTTGCAAATCATCTCAGGATATGCTAAAATATAAGCACCACACGAATTGTATACGAATCTACCCTCGAGGAAAAATACCTTGGTAAAAGGTGTTTTCCTCTAATTCCTCGTGGGTTAGATCGGTTCGTGTGGTAGCTTACCGAGGACAAACACTTTTTCGGCACATCCTTCGGGGTGTGCTTTTTTTATTACGTATGATTTTATATCTTGTTGCAAACTCTCACATAATGTGCTAAGATATAAGCACCACACTACATTTTAATATCCGATTATTTTTATCCGTAATGGGAGAAACTACCTTGGTAAAAGGTGTTCTCTCTTTTTTCCCTTGCGGATAATTAATCGGTGTAGTGTGGTAACTTACCGAGGGAAACACTTTTTCGGCACATCCTTCGGGGTGTGCTTTTTTTATTATCGGGGTGGTTTGGTGGCGACCATTAAAATCGTTATCGCAGGCTCAAGACATTACAACGATTATGAAGAGGCAAAGGCTTTCATCGACAGGTGTATCAGTAATATCAGAAAGGACCACACGATCATAATAGTGTCAGGAGGGTGCCACGGTGCAGACAAACTTGGCGAAACATACGCAGAAGAAAACAGTTTTGAAGTAATCCGTTTTCTTCCTGATTGGAAGAAATACGGAAAAAGTGCCGGTCCAAGACGAAATAAACTAATGGCAGAAGCAAGCGACTATGTAATTTGTTTTTGGGATGGCAAAAGCAGAGGCACTAAATCAATGATAGACTTTGCAAAAATTCACCATAGACCGCTAAGAATAAAAAGAATATAATACCTTTCATTAAAATAAAAAACGCTATGCAGGTGTTCTGCATAGCGTTTAGTTTTTATATATTCACTTAGTCCGAAGAGCTTAGTTTGTCTGGCCTGTAGCCTTGAGCATAACGTCGTGGTAGCCGCCCTCAACGATGGAGGTTGCGGAAACTACTGTGAGCTTTGCGTTCTTCTGGAGGTCGGGGATGTTTGTAACACCGCAGTTGCACATTGTGGATTTAACCTTGTAAAGGCTCTTTGCCACATTGTCCTTAAGGGGACCTGCGTAGGTTACATAAGAGTCAACGCCCTCTTCGAAGGAAAGCTTTGTCTTACCGCCAAGGTCATATCTCTGCCAGTTACGGGCACGGTTTGAACCCTCGCCCCAGTATTCCTTAACGTAAGTACCGTTGATGATGAGCTTGTTTGTGGGAGACTCATCAAAACGGGCGAAGTATCTGCCCAGCATCATAAAGTCTGCGCCCATTGCAAGAGCAAGGGTCATGTGATAGTCGTGAACGATACCGCCGTCGGAGCAGATGGGAATATAGATACCTGTCTTTTCGAAGTACTCGTCTCTTGCTGCAGCAACCTCGATAAGAGCTGTAGCCTGACCTCTGCCGATACCCTTTGTCTCACGGGTGATACAGATGGAGCCGCCGCCGATACCAACCTTGATGAAGTCTGCACCTGCCTCTGCAAGGAACATAAAGCCTTCACGGTCAACTACGTTACCTGCGCCAACCTTTACTGTGTCGCCGTACTTTGCACGGATGAAGTCGAGAGTCTTCTTCTGCCAGCAGGTGTAACCCTCGGAGGAGTCGATACAGAGTACGTCTGCTCCTGCCTCAACAAGTGCAGGAACTCTTGTCTCGTAGTCGAGAGTGTTGATACCTGCACCTACGATGAATCTCTTCTGGCTGTCGAGAAGCTCGTTGGGGTTAGCCTTGTGAGCTGAGTAGTCCTTACGGAATACGAAGTAGAGAAGCTCACCCTTCTCATTTACGATGGGAAGAGAATTAAGCTTGTGGTCCCAGATGATATCGTTAGCTTCCTTGAGAGTTGTGTTCTCGGGAGCTGTGATAAGCTTATCAAGGGGAGTCATAAACTCGGAAACGGGAATATCAAAGGACATACGGCTTACTCTGTAGTCTCTGCCTGTTACAATGCCGAGAAGCTTACCGTTCTGAGTGCCGTCCTCGGTAACCGCCATGGTGTTGTGACCCTTTGCCTCGTAGAGGTCAAGAACATCAGCCAGTGTGTCTGTGGGCTTTAAGTTTGAATCACTTACAACGAAGCCTGCCTTGTAGCTCTTAACTCTTGCTACCATTGCTGCCTCATCCTCTACGGACTGAGAGCCGTAGATGAAGGAAACGCCGCCTTCCTTTGCAAGAGCGATAGCCATTGTGTCATTGGAAACGGACTGCATGATAGCAGATACCATAGGAATATTAAGCTTGATAGCGGATTCTTCACCCTTCTTGAACTTAACAAGGGGTGTGCTTAAATTTACGTTTGCGGGGATACACTCCTCAGAGGTGTATCCGGGTACCAGCAGATATTCGCTGAATGTACGAGAGGGCTCATTGAAATAGTATGCCATAATTATCCTCCTCTTTCTCGTCTGATTTTCTCAAATTATTTTTTCTATGTTACTACTATTGACCTTAAAAGTCAAGAAAGTTTTTAAAAATATTTAAGCTTTTTTATTATTTGAAATACTCAACTGCGCTGCGGAAAATACCCATATCGGAGTTACCGGGTACATTCTTGTAGAGGCCGTTGCCAACACGCTCACAGTGACCCATCTTACCGAATACACGGCCATCGGGAGAAGTGATACCCTCAATAGCATATGCAGAATTGTTGGGGTTAAACTGAACATCTGCAGTTGCATTTCCATCAAGGTCAACATACTGGGTTGCTACCTGACCGTTCTCGATAAGCTTTTTGATAAGCTCGTCGCTTGCAAGGAAACGACCCTCGCCGTGGGAGATAGCTGTAAGGTATGTATCGCCAACCTGGGAGTTCTTAAGCCAGGGAGAAAGAGTTGAAGCAACTCTTACATTAACAAGCTTGGACTGGTGGCGGGAAATTGTGTTGTATGTAAGTGTGGGACAGTTCTCGTCGGTATCGATGATCTCACCGTAGGGAACGAGACCAAGCTTAATGAGTGCCTGGAAGCCGTTGCAGATACCGCACATAAGACCGTCTCTGTTCTTGAGAAGCTCGTGTACCTGCTCGGTAACAGCCTGATTTCTGAAGAAAGCTGTGATGAACTTACCTGAACCGTCAGGCTCGTCACCGCCTGAGAAGCCACCGGGGATGAATACCATCTGAGCATCTCTGAGCTTATTTGCAAAGTAGTCAACGGACTCTGTAACTGCCTGAGGTGTCAGGTTCTTTATAACGATGATCTCTGCATCTGCACCAGCATCACGCATTACCTTTGCGGAATCATATTCGCAGTTTGTGCCGGGGAATACGGGGATAAGTACTCTGGGTCTTGCAACCTTGATTGCAGGAGCTGAGGTATTTCTCTCGGTAAAGCTGAGAGTGGGAATCTCACGATTGCCCTGATCGATGTTGCAGGAATATACATCCTCAAGCTTGCCCTCGTAGAGTGTCTCGAGAGCAGAGAGTGTAACTTCCTCTGTACCGAATGTGATGGATGTAAGCTCTGTGGTTACACCCAGAAGTGTTCCTACTACTGTATCCTCAGTAACCTCGAGAACGAATGCACCGTAGTTTACATCGAAGAGGCTCTTCATATCAAGACCCTCTGTGAACTTAAAGCCGATTCCGTTACCGATGGACATCTTGTAAATTGCCTCTGCAATACCGCCGAAGCCCAGAGTGTATGCGGAGAGGATCTTACCTTCCTTATTGAGCTCTGCTATTCTGTTGAACACAGCCTTCTGGGATTCCTTTGAGGGAATGCCATTCTCTGTATATTCGGGAGCAAGGAGAACTACCTTGCTGCCTGCCTTCTTGAATTCGGGGGTGATAACCTCCTGCACCTTACCTGTGGTAACTGCAAAGGAAACAAGTGTGGGAGGAACGTCGATATCCTCAAAGCTTCCGCTCATAGAGTCCTTACCGCCGATGGATGCGATCTCGTAGTCCAGCTGTGCATCGAAGGAACCCAGCAGTGCGGAGAGGGGCTTACCCCAACGCTTTGCGTCAGTTCTGGGGCTCTCGAAGTACTCCTGGAAGGTAAGGTATGCGCCATCGAGCTTTCCGCCTGTGGCAACCAGCTTTGAAAGGCTCTCTACAACTGCAAGGTATGCGCCGTGGTAGGGGCTCTTCTCTGCCAGATAGGGGTTGTAGCCCCATGACATAAAGGAGCAGGTATCTGTGTGCTTCTTCTCAACGGACACCTTGTTTACCATTGCCTGAATGGGAGTTCTCTGATATTTTCCGCCGAAGGGCATCAGAACTGTGCCTGCGCCGATGGTGGAGTCAAATCTCTCGGAAAGACCTCTCTTGGAGCAAACGTTGAGGTCGGAAACGAGAGACTTCATATTCTCTGTAAAGCTCTCGCCTACTGTCTTCTCGTACTTTTCGGGAGTAGCGGGAGCGATGTCGATGTGCTTCTCAGCACCGTTGGAGTTAAGGAATTCACGGGAAAGATCAACGATGTTCTTGCCGCCCCATGTCATTACAAGACGGGGAGCCTCGGTAACCTCTGCCACCAGAGTTGCCTCAAGGTTCTCTGCTGCTGCAAGCTCCTTAAAGCGCTCAACATCCTTTTTCTCTACAACTACAGCCATTCTCTCCTGAGATTCGCTGATAGCAAGCTCGGTGCCGTCAAGACCCTCATACTTCTTGGGAACAGCATCGAGGTTTATCTTAAGGCCGTCTGCAAGCTCACCGATAGCAACGGAAACACCGCCTGCACCAAAGTCGTTACAGCGCTTGATAAGCTGTGATGCCTCTTTGTTTCTGAAAAGTCTCTGGAGCTTTCTCTCCTCGGGAGCATTACCCTTCTGAACCTCAGCAGAGCAGGTCTCAATGGAGGAAAGTGTGTGGGACTTGGAGGAGCCTGTTGCACCGCCGCAACCGTCACGGCCTGTCTTACCGCCAAGAAGGATCACAACGTCTCCTGCCTCGGGTACTTCACGGCGAACATTCTCCTGAGGAGCTGCGGCGATAACTGCGCCGATCTCCATTCTCTTTGCCATATAGCCTCTGTGGTAAAGCTCGTCAACAATACCTGTTGCAAGACCGATCTGGTTACCGTAGGAGCTGTAGCCTGCGGCAGCAGTTGTTACGATCTTTCTCTGGGAAAGCTTTCCCTCAATGGTCTCGGATACGGGAACTGTGGGGTCAGCCGCACCTGGTACACGCATTGCGGCATAAACATAGCTTCTGCCTGAGAGGGGATCACGGATAGCACCGCCGATACAGGTAGCGGCACCGCCGAAGGGCTCGATCTCTGTGGGATGGTTATGTGTCTCGTTCTTGAAGAGGAGAAGCCAGTCTTCCTCCACACCATCTACATCAACCTTGATCTTAACTGTGCAAGCGTTGATCTCTTCGGACTCATCAAGACCGGGGAGCTTTCCTTCTGCCTTGAGGAACTTTGCGGCAAGAGTTGCGATATCCATTAAGGTCTTGGGCTTCTCAGTTCTGCCGAGAGCCTCTCTTGTCTCAAGATATCTCTTGTAGGAATTCTCAAGAAGCTCATCCTCAAAGGTAACATTATCAATATTTGTAAGGAATGTGGTGTGACGGCAATGGTCAGACCAGTATGTATCGATCATTCTGATTTCGGTGATAGTGGGGTCTCTGTCCTCGGACTTAAAGTAAGCCTGACAGAAAGCAATATCATCCTTATCCATTGCAAGGCCGTATTTCTCAACGAAATCTGCAAGACCCTGATCGTCAAGGGAAGTAAAGCCTGTGAGGGTTTCTACCTCCTCGGGGATGTCGCAGACAAATGCAAGTGAGTCGTACTCAGCAAGCTGTGCCTCACGGCTCTCAACGGGGTTGATGACAAACTTCTTGATTCTCTCAAGCTCCTCGGGTGTTACATCACCGTAGAGGATGAAAACCTTTGCGGTCTTTACTGTGGGTCTCTCGCCCTGACTGATAAGCTGGATACACTGTGCAGCAGAGTCTGCTCTCTGGTCAAACTGACCGGGAAGGTACTCTGTTGCAAATACGATACAGCCCTCTGTATCGGGAAGAGTTTCGCTGATATTGTCAAGCTGAGGCTCTGAGAATACTGTGGTCTTTGTGTATTCAAAGAGATCCTTGTCGATATTCTCAACATCGTATCTGTTGATTACTCTCAGATTTGTGAGGGAGGTAATCATCAGAAGAGAGTTGATTTCATTCTGAAGGGACTTTGCCTCTGCGGTAAGGCCTTCTTTTTTCTCTACATAAAGTCTATATACCATATTAGTTTTCCTCCATTACAGCCAGTGCTCTCTTGCCGATATCACTGCGGCAGTAAGCATTGTCGAAATGTACTTTCTTTGATTCATCATAAGCAAGGGCTACTGCTTCCTTAAGAGTTGGAGCTGTCATTACAACTCCCAGCACTCTGCCGCCTGCGGTGAGGAGCTTGCCCTCTTGAAGCTTTGCACCTGCTACATAGATCTCTGCCTTGAGATCCTCGTCGTAGGTAATCTCGAAGCCTGATTCATATTTTACGGGATAGCCCTTGGATGCCATAACTACACAGCAAGCGGACTCATCCTTGAATTCTACATTTATATCAGAAAGTGTGCCCTCTTCAACTGCCTGCATGATCTCGAAGAGATCAGTTTTGAGAAGAGGAAGTACAACCTGAGTTTCGGGATCACCGAAACGACAGTTATACTCGATAACCTTGGGGCCTGATTCGGTAATCATAAGACCGAAGTAGAGACAACCCTTGAAGGTTCTGCCAAGTGTGTTCATAGCGTTCATGGTGGGGATGAAGATCTCCTCCATGCAGCGCTTCTCAACTTCTTCTGTATAGTAGGGATTGGGAGCGACAGTTCCCATACCGCCTGTATTGAGACCTGTGTCACCATCACCGATCCTCTTGTGGTCCATTGAGGATACCATAGGAACAACAACATTGCCGTCGGTAAAGGAGAGAACGGAAACCTCGGGGCCTGTGAGGAACTCCTCAATAACGATATTGGAGCCTGAGTCACCAAAGACCTTATCCTCCATCATCTCTCTGACTGTCGCCTTTGCATCCTCTTTGGTCTCGGCAATGATAACGCCCTTGCCGAGAGCCAGGCCGTCTGCCTTGATAACCACGGGAATCTTGCAGGTCTCAAGATACTCCAGAGCCTTATTCATTTCAGAGAAGGTCTCGTACTGAGCTGTGGGGATACCGAAATCTCTCATAAGATTCTTTGAGAAGATCTTGCTGCCCTCAATGATAGCTGCCTTTGCCTCGGGACCGAAGCAGGGAATTCCCACCTTATGGAGTGCATCAACTGCGCCAAGCACCAGGGGGTCATCAGGAGCAACTACTGCAAATTCTATCTTATTATCCACTGCAAACTTTGTGATACCCTCGATATCCTTGGCACCGATATTCACACAGGTTGCAAGCTCTGCTATTGCACCGTTACCGGGGAGTGCGAAGATCTCTGTGACCTTTTCGCTCATACTGAGTTTCTTGATGATGGCGTGTTCTCTGCCACCGCCACCGACTACCATAATCCTCATGGCTTCACCTCGTTAAGTTTCTTTATTTAGCACTATTCCCCGCAGCCGAAATTGGACTGCGAGGAGCATTATTTGTGTTTATGACACCCTGCCTTATATAAATAAGGAAAGGATTTTTATATTACCTCAAATCGTCCTGATCTGACAATCCCTCAGTCGCTGTGCGACAGCTCCCTTTACACAAGGGAGCCTATGGGGCTGCGGCACTCGGACGCTTCTATCTATGGCACGCCTCGTATGCCTTCGCTGATCCTCAAAAAGTCATCGTTCTCCCCAAATCGGACGCTTCTATCTATGGCACGCCTCGTATGCCTTCGCTGATCCTCAAAAAGTCATCGTTCTCCCCAAAATCGTCTGAATGAAAATGTACTGTTATTTTCATTCTGTTCGACGATTTGCGGCGTCGAACTTGATTTTTGAGGGCTGCGGCACTCGGACGCTTCTATTAATGATGGAAGAGACGCATTCCTGTGAATGCCATTGCGATGTCGTACTTGTTGCAAGCCTCAATGACATTGTCGTCTCTGATGGAGCCGCCGGGCTCTGCGATATAGGAAACACCTGAGCGTCTTGCTCTCTCGATGTTGTCACCGAAGGGGAAGAATGCATCTGAACCGAGAGCTACGCCTGTGATGGATGCAAGGTAATCCTTCTTCTCCTGTGCTGTGAGCTCCTCAGGCTTCTCTGTGAAGAGTGCCTCCCAGTTGCCGTCGGCAAGAACATCCTCAGACTGGTCAGAGATATAAACATCTATAGCGTTGTCTCTGTCGGGTCTGCCTACGTTCTCCTTGAAGGGAAGGTTTAAAACCTTCTCGTGCTGACGAAGATGCCAGATATCAGCCTTGTTGCCTGCAAGTCTTGTGCAGTGGATTCTTGACTGCTGACCTGCGCCGACACCGATAGCCTGACCGTCAACGGCAAAGCATACGGAGTTTGACTGTGTATATTTCAGAGTGATAAGAGCGATAATAAGGTCTCTCTTTGCACTCTCGGGCATTTCCTTATTTGCTGTTACAACATTCTCAAGGAGTGCCTCGTTGATTTCAAAGTTATTTCTGCCCTGCTCAAAGGTGATACCAAATACTTCCTTGGTCTCCTTCTCCTTGGGAACATAGTTGGGGTCGATCTTTACGATATTGTAGTTGCCGCCACGCTTTGTCTTGAGGAGTGCCAGTGCATCCTCGTCGTAGCCGGGAGCGATAACGCCGTCGGAAACCTCACGCTTTATGAGCTCTGCGGTCTTGAGGTCGCAGACATCAGAGAGTGCGATCCAGTCGCCGAAGGAGGACATTCTGTCGGTGCCTCTTGCTCTTGCATAAGCGCAGGCAAGAGGTGAGGAGTCAAGATCCTCAATATCATCTACAAAGCAAGCCTTCTTGAGATTATCGGAAAGAGGAAGACCAACTGCTGCGGATGTGGGGCTTACATGCTTGAAGGAGGTAGCTGCTACCATACCTGTTGCCTCTTTGATCTCCTTAACAAGCTGCCATGAATTGAAAGCATCAAGGAAGTTGATGTAACCGGGACGGCCTGAGAGGATCTCAATGGGAAGGTCCTTGCCGTCTGTCATATATATCTTTGCGGGTTTCTGGTTGGGGTTACAACCATATTTAAGCTCAAATTCTTTCATCTTTATATCTCCTTTTCCCTATCAAAGAAGGTGCTTGTTTATCATTCTGTTCTCTACTTCGCCTGTCTCAAGATCAACGAAACGAACATAGAGAGAAATCTTATTATCCTCATTGAGAGCGTTCCAGATCATATCTGTGAACTCATCAATGGTGCCCTCGATCTTAACTCTCTCAGGCTCGCCCATAAATGTGGGAATGGGGTTGCCGTCACAGATGTAGGTGTGAATGAAATGTCCAACACCCGGTAGGGACTTATAGGAGAATGCGTAACGGTTGCAGATAGTACCCTCTGCGTCACCGCTCTTGAGAATGCTCATCTTATAGGTGAAGTCGCCCTCGTCAAAAGTGAGCATACCGCTGATTCTGGGAGTGAGGTTGGGAGCATCGGGCTCGAACTCACGGCTCTCCAGAGCTGTCTCGAAGGAAAGACCCTTCTCAAGACCCTCATAAACTGTGTCCGTCTGATTACCGTTTGTAACGATCAGGTTGTTCTCATAAACTCTGATGGGAGAATAGATGATAAGAGAGGGGTCGCCTGCCTTCTCAGCATCAAAGGGATGGATGATAACCTCGTCACCCTGCTCGGTGAAAATTCTGTTACGGCTGTTCTCGCTTCTTCCCATAATGAAGTAAGCGGTAACTGCCTTCTTTGCATCCTCGGATTTACCGATGATAATTCCTCTGCCGGGGTATGTATTTGTGCTCAGCAGTTCCTTAATGCTGAATTCCTTATAAACGTTCATCACGATACTCCTTATTATTACTTAGGTCAAATAAGACCCTCTCTGATTTTCTTTGATACAAGCTCTGTAGCCTTGGGTAATATTTTCCACTCTGCATTCTCGAGGATTCTCTTGCTGAGGGTTTCTGGGGTGTCTCCCTCCATGACCTCAACAGCCTTCTGCATGATTATCTCACCGCCGTCGGGAATCTCATTTACAAAATGCACTGTGGCACCTGAAACCTTAACACCCTTCTCCAAAGCGGCTCTGTGAACTCTCAGTCCGTAGAAGCCCTCTCCGCAGAAGGAAGGAATAAGCGAGGGGTGGACATTGATGATTCTGTTTTTATATCTGTCTGTAAAGTCCTTGCTGAGGATGCACATAAATCCTGCAAGAACGATAAGCTCTATCTTGTTCTCTTCGAGGACACTCACAATTTTCTCTTCGAATTCCTGCTGTGTGGCACATTCTTTCTTGGAGACAACAGCTGTGTCTATAGAAGCGTTCTTTCCTCTCTCGAGAGCATAGGCATCAGCATTGTTGGAAAGCACAAGCTTTATCTCGCCGCTTTGGATGATGCCCTCCTTTTCGCTGTCGATGAGAGCCTGAAGGTTTGTACCTCCGCCTGAAACCAGAACAGCGATCCTTACCTTTTCTCTCAGCATAAGATTACACCTTCGTCGCTTACAACGATCTCGCCGAGAATATAGGCATCCTCACCTGCATTCTTCAGAACCTCGAGAGCCTTGTCTGCATCCTCTTTATTTACTACGATGCTCATACCCACACCCATATTGAAGGTATTGAACATATCTCTCTCGGGGATACCGCCAACCTCTGCGATAAGCTTGAAGATGGGAAGGATATCTACATCCTCCTTCTTGATCTTTGCAGAGAAGCCCTGGGGTAAGCTTCTGGGAATGTTCTCATAGAAGCCGCCGCCTGTGATATGGGAAACAGCCTTGACCTCAACTGCCTCAATGAGGCTCAGTAAAGGCTTTACGTAAATCTTTGTGGGGGTAAGGAGAGTCTCACCCAGAGGCTTGTCGCCAAGGATATCGTAGGTCTTCTGAAGGTCTGCGTTCTCAATGTCGAAAACCTTACGGACAAGGGAGAAGCCGTTGGAGTGAACACCGCTTGACTTGAGAGCGATGATAACGTCACCCTCCTTGACCTTGGAGTTGTCGATCATTTTCTTTTTGTCAACGATACCTACTGCAAAACCTGCAAGGTCATAATCATCTACGGGCATAAGTCCGGGATGCTCTGCTGTCTCACCGCCGATGAGAGCTGCTCCTGACTGAACACAACCCTCTGCAACACCGCCAACGATGGTAGCGATCTTTTCGGGATAGTTTTTGCCGCAAGCGATATAATCAAGGAAGAAGAGGGGCTTTGCGCCACAGCAGATAATATCGTTTACGCACATTGCGACTGCATCGATACCGATGGTGTCGTGCTTATCAAGAAGCATTGCGAGCTTTACTTTTGTACCGCAGCCGTCTGTACCTGAAACGAGTACAGGCTCCTCCATGCCTGTGGGAAGTCCGAAGCAACCTCCAAAACCGCCGACATCGTCAAGACAGCCTTCGTTTTTGGTGCGCTTGATGTGTGCTTTCATAAGCTCTACAGCCTTATAGCCTGCGGTAATATCAACGCCGGCAGCTGCATAGCTTTCTGATCTTGAATTATTGCTCATAACTTATTCCTTTCCGTTGTAACAATATGTGCAGACACAGTCTGCGGGAAGCCCGATTGCCTCTATCATTCCCTCCAAAGACTGGAACTCCAGAGATTTGAATCCAAGCTTTTCGCAGATACAGTCACGCATCTTTCTGCCACGCTCTGTATTTGCATCAGCATATTCGTCAATGTAATCGAAGCCTTCCTCACCTTCAAGCTCCACAATGATCTTGCGGCAGAGAAGGTCCATTTCTGATTTGCTTGAGGAGAAGTTCAGGTACTTACAGCCATACATAATAGGGGGACAAGCTGAGCGCATGTGTACCTCTTTGGCACCGTTGTCGTAAAGGAAATCAACCGTACCCTGAAGCTGTGTACCACGGACTATACTGTCATCCACAAACAAAAGCTTTTTATCCTTGATGAGTTCCTCAACGGGAATCATCTTCATCTTAGCTACCTGGTTTCTTATCTTCTGATTCTTGGGCATAAAGCTTCTCGGCCAGGTAGGAGTATATTTTATAAAAGGTCTTGCAAAGGTCTTCTTTGAAAAGTTTGCATATCCCATGGCATGGGGAATACCTGAATCGGGAACACCGCAAACAAAATCTACATCGTGGTAGGTGCCGTTTGCCATTTCGTTTCTTGCCATGATCTCACCGTTTTTATTACGGAACACTTCAACATTCACACCCTCATAGGTGGAGTTGGGATAACCGTAATATGTCCACAGGAAGGAGCAGATCTTCATCTGCTTTGAAGGCTCCTTGAGTACCTCTTCCCCCTCTGCGGTGAGCTTTACTATCTCGCCGGGGCCCAGCTCTCTGAGGGTCTGATATCCCAGCTTTCTGAAAGCAAAGGACTCAAAGCTTACACAGTAGCCATCCTCGTCCTTACCAAGCACTACGGGGAGTCTTCCCAAAGAGTCACGGGCAACGATAAGCTCGTGATTAGAGGTCATCACAAGAATTGAAAGAGAGCCTTTAATTTTGCTCTGTGCATAGGCAATTCCCTCAAGGAAATCTGACTTCTGGTCAATGAGAGTTGCAACTAACTCCGTGGAGTTAAGTCTGCCGCCGCCCATGGCACCGAAGTGAACCTTGCCGCTGTCAAGAAGCTCTTTTGCAAGCTCCTCGGAGTTATTAATAGCTCCCACGATGGTTATGGCATAAATTCCGTTGTGAGAACAGATAAGCAAAGGCTGAGGGTCCTTGTCGCTGATACAGCCGATACAAACTCTGCCGTCCATCTTCTCAAGGTCACCCTCGAACTTTGTACGGAAGGGCGTGTTCTCAATATTGTGAATGTGACGCTGAAAACCGTTCTCCTCGCTGTAGGTTGCCATACCCGCTCTGGCAGTTCCCAGATGTGAGTGATAGTCAACACCGAAGAATACATCTAAAATGCAGTCTCTTCTTGAAACCGCACCGAAAAATCCGCCCATTAAAGAGCACCTCCGAGATTAAACAATTATAACTGAATAAATCAAGCGAAGAAGAGCTTGGAGAGTGTCATGGGATCGATGTACTCACCGTTCTTATAAACTCTCATATTACCTGATGCGATCTCGTCAATGAGGAATACCTCGTCACCAACGTAACCAAACTCAAACTTGATGTCGTAGAGGTTCATGCCTCTCTTCTTCATCTCATCGTCAACGATATCTGTAATCTTCTGAGTCATTTCCTTAACTGCATCGTACTGCTTCTTTGTCATAACGCCGAGAACCTCAAGGCCGTCGGGAGTAACAAGGGGATCGCCCTTAGCATCGTTCTTGAATGTCATCTCGACATAGTTGGGAAGATCTGCGCCCTCTTCAATGTACTCGCTGTAACGGCGAAGGAAAGAGCCTACTGCCTTCTTTCTGCAGATAACCTCAAGGCCCTTACCGAAAGGCTTAGCAGGAAGAACTTCCATTGTTACGTCGTCAAGGTTTGCAGATACATAGTGAGTCTTGATGCCTGCTGCCTTGCAAAGTTCGAAGAAATACACGGACATTTCAAGGTTTACTCTGCCTACACCCTCAATGGTAAGACCTACTGAATTCTCACCGGGATCAAATACGCCGTCTTTACCTGTGCAGTCATCCTTGAACTTAAGTTCATAGTTACCTGTTTCAAGTGCAAATACGTCCTTTGTTTTACCTCTGTAAACGAGCTCTTTCATAATTAATTACCTCTCTTTTATAAAAATAAAATAATAAACTTGGTGAAATATATAATCAAACAGAGAACTGTGCTCTGATTGCTTCGTCCTTCTCGAGAACCTTCTCGGTTGCCTTAGCTCTGTAAGCGTCGTACTTAACTCTCAGCTCTTCATCATAAATAGCGAGCATCTGAATAGACAACAAGGCGGCGTTGGCAGCTCCGTCAATAGCAACTGTGGCAACAGGCATGCCGGTAGGCATCTGTACAGTTGAGAGAAGCGCATCAACACCGTCGAGATACTTTGATTTAACAGGGATACCGATTACAGGCAGAGAGCAGTTGGCTGCAAAAGCGCCTGCAAGGTGAGCCGCCATACCTGCGGCACAGATAATAACACCGAAGCCATTCTCACGAGCGCTCTTTGCAAACTCAGAAGCCTCAAGAGGAGTTCTGTGCGCAGAGAGAACTCTCACCTCGAAGGGTACGGAGAACTCCTTAAGAATATCGGTGGCTTTGGAAACTACGGGAAGATCTGAGTCGCTGCCCATAATTACTGCTACTTTTTTCATTATATTTCCTCCATTCTCAAAACCTGAAACAAACAAAACAAGGCAGACCTCGAGTAATGCTCAAAGTCTGCCCAGGCGGTCGGCAAATATGGTTTTCTGCTCCCACGTGGTAAGCCCACTGATCCGCCAGTTACAGAAAACATTACAACATCGTAATTATATCATCAATAGCCCCCTAAGTCAATAAAACCGACATCACATGCGTGTAAATATTTTCTTTCTCTTGCCCTTATGTTTTGTTAATTTTTCACTACCTGACACAAATTTTCCGAAACCACTAAAAAATGGTCTTTTTATGACATAAAATCCTCCTGCCCCAATATGAGCAGGAGGATTTTATATACTATATTTGGCTATATTTGGCTATCTTGTCCTTAAAACTTTCGCACATAATTATTTCCTTGCAACTACCACAGGCTGATAGAAACCTGTCTCCTCTGGAAATTTCCATTCTACCTTGCTGCATCCGTTTTTTATAAGCAACCTTGTGATCTCAGCTCTCTTTGTCGCTCTGTACTCACACTCAAACTTACTGACGGAGAGTTTATCCTCGTCATCAATAATATACTGGGTAAGTCTGTAATTATCGCCGCTCCACTGCCATGTCTGAAAGGACACCCTCTGACCCTTTGCGGTCTTGTGGATATAGGGTGGTGAATAAGGAGGTTTGCTCTCAAGGAGGGCATCATAGTCTCTGATGCTTGCCACAAATATTCCGCCCTTTTTTAGCCTCTTTGTGATGCTCTCCAGGGCTCTCTCAAGATCCTCTGCCGTGAGCATATGTGGCAGGGCATTATCCATAGCAATAACGATATCAAACTCTTTAGAAAAAGCATCATCAAGAGTACGGAAATCTGCTTTCTCAAAGCGGATGGATACGTTGTTAGCTTCCGCTCTTTTTTTCGCCTCTTTAAGCTCTTCCTCACTTATGTCAGAGGCAGTTACGTTATAGCCCGACGAGGCAAGTCCTATAGCCTGAGTGCCTATTCCGCAGGCACAGTCAAGGATCTCGGCATCAGAAGAAAAGCCGTTATCCTCAAAGAGCTTTTTGAGGATCTGAGCCTGCTGTGAGGTCTCTTTCTGCCAGTCGAGAAAAAGCTTATCATACTGCGATGCTAAACTGTCATAAAAATTTTGTATTATGTTCAAAGTGAGGCCTCCTTAATTGTGATCTGTTAAATGCTCTTTCTTATAGTTTCTAATATCTCTTCTTCCGCCTCTTTGCCATATTCATAAAGGGTAAAAGTAATTTTTGTTCCATCTTCTAATTTCAGAGTGTGAAACCATGTATCCTTGGAAATGAATCTATACCCTTTATGCAGGTTGCTTTCAACAGAAGTTATTTTGCCTACCTTCAAAACCGTTCTTTTGAAAACCATCTTACCATTATTATCTGCTCCTCTTGGCAAAACAATTTCATTATCATCTATTGTTAACCATCGACTTTTTTCTGCAAATAAACAAGCAAAGAGTAGTGTACTCATGAAACCGCCAGCCATAGTTAGTCCAATTTGCAAACCGGCATTTGAGGAATTAGTAATAATAAGAACAATGCCTATTGCCAATACAACTGTACTGATTATAGCAAAAATTGCTAACCCTTTTGTTGCACGTGGTGTGTACTTTTTCACTGAATACACCTCCGTTCAATAAATCCACGTTTATTTTCTTTCATTTCGTCGCCTCCTATTTGGCGATTATACCATAGAATAACACACTTTTCAATGATGCATCGTCTTGCGGCGATATGATGTTTTCGCTTCGCTCAAAATGATGTTGCGTCACTTCGTGCCGCAATGATGCGATGTTTGCCATAAATCTGGCGAAGCCACACATCATTCGCAAAGCGAACATCATTAGGCGAAGCCGCCATCATTTGCCGAAGGCAAACATCATTCAAAAAACGCACCTTTGTCGGTAGACAAAAGTGCGTTTTTTGTTGGTGGGAACAACAGGGCTCGAACCTGTGACCCTCTGCTTGTAAGGCAGATGCTCTCCCAGCTGAGCTATGCTCCCATATTGGTGTGGATGAATGGACTTGAACCATCGACCCCTTGCATGTCAAGCAAGTACTCTAACCAGCTGAGCTACACCCACGTGACTTGCGACAGCTTTCTGATTATATCACAGAGTTTCCTCAAAGTCCAGTATTTTTTTAAAATTTTTAATTGGCACAATTATGCCCTTTTCCAGAGCATCCGATATTCCCTGAATTCATAATCCACCAGTCCCCTGTGTCTGAGATAAGTCAGGTGAGTACGAAGCTCGGAAATGGTCATTACAAACTGAGGATAGGTATCAGGAAAGCTCCAAAGAGACGATACCTTCACCACAAGATCCTCAAGGCTCAAGGGCTCTCTGAGCATCTCAAGCAAAAGTTCGTTAACCTTGTGGATGTTTTCTATATTTACATTTGCAAGTTTTGCAATATCCTCTGTAGGCAAAGCGTGAGAAGGCACGCATAGCTTACCCTGAAGCTCCTTTATTCTCTCCAGAGTCTCAAGGTGGCTCTCAAGGTCAAAGATATAGCTTATATGGGATTTCTCAAGAGTCTCCTCGGCTATTACGCTGTCAGCAACAAAATATACATCGTCGGGAGTTTTTATCCCTATCATCTGAGCAAAGTGACCGGGAAGAGGAAATATCTCCATTCCCTTTGGAAGCTCAAGCTCAGAAATAGGGCTCACTTTACAGGGAGTAGTATTCATAAATCTCACTCTGAAATCCTTGCATGGATAGGCACCATAAACCATGGCAGGCTCAAGATGTGCCTCCTCAACAAATATTCTCTCTGCCTCTGTAGCATATGCCATGCAGCCCGTTTCCTCTGTGAGGAATTTACACCCTCCCGCATGGTCGGTGTGGGCGTGAGTTAGGATAATTGCCTTTATTCTCCAGTTTTCCTTTTCAAGGAAAGAGAGTATCCTTCTGCCTGATTTCTCGTCGATGCCTGTATCAATAAGGATTACTTCCTCTTCATTTATGCGATAAATACCCACATTGGTAGGCATAGATATATAGTAGGTGTTGTTCCTGAGGTTAATAAGTTCAAACATTTCATCACCTGAGCGTTATGGATTTCCGTATTATTATACCCCTCATAAAAGGGAAAATCAATCAGGTCAAAACAAAAACGGACAGATCTTCATCTGTCCGCTTTCTGTATGTGGAGAGTATTTGGGATTTTCAGTTTACGTTTTCCCACTGGCCGCTCTGGTTATTGAATGCCTGACCGAGCTTTACCTGAAGGTCAGAGGTCTGAGCGCCCTGTCCGTTATTGAATACAACGTTTGTGTGGTTTGAGTCAAGCTTAATGCGGAAAAGACCGCCGCCTACTGCTTCCATCTTAGTGCCTGGCCAGGTAGTACCTGAGCCGTCAGAGCCCCATGAATGGCAATACACATTGCCCCAGTTTGAATTATCCTTAACATAAACATACTCGGCACTTACGTTTGAGTTATTGTTATTATTGCTGTTGTTGTTATTTCCGCCTGCGACGGGGAAGCTCTGAGCATTTGAAATTGTACTCCAGCTTGAGCCGTCATACATTGCATAGTCAGCGGGAATACTTAAATCTCCGCTCTGATTACCGCCGTTGTTGCTGAAAATGATCATATCAGCACCTGCAGGGATAACTGCATAGTAGTAGTCGCCGAGCTTCTTCATTGCCTCGCCGGGCCAAGACATAGAGTTCTGACCGTTTGAGCTCCATGAATAAGCGTAGGGTGTGGAGTAGTTTGTTCCCTTGAGAACAACTACCTTTGAGCCGAAAGCAGTAAGGTCAGTTGTATTTTTATCCTCTGAGGGAGTATCAGGTACTGTGGGAGTATTGGGCTTTGTGGGAGTTTCAGGCTCCTCGGGAACGTCTGCATTTCCGCTGTAGAGTACCTTTTTGCCTACTTCATACTCTGTGGGGATACTTGCAACATACTTCTGAAGAATGGTTGCATCCTTAACATTCACAGCATTGCTCATATCAACGTTTGCCGCAAACATACCCTTCTCTGAAAGGGTCTCAAGACCTGTTACCGTCTTCTGAACGATGGTAGCGTCCTTAATGTTTACATAGCCGCTATCGTCAACATCACCCATAACCACATATACTGCAGGGTTGTCATAATCAGGCTCTGTGGGTCTGGTGGGTACTGTGGGTGAAGTAGGTACTGTGGGGATAGTGTTGTTATTGTTATTGTTGTTATTTACATAATACTCAGAGGGCTGCCATGAGGAGTTCTTATACATCATAGCAGTGCCTGTATATTCAAAGCCGGGTTCATTTGAAGAAGGAAGCTGGTTGCCATTGTTATCGGTAAAGAGAACATTACAATTCTCAAAGCCTGAGGGAACCTCCAGATACCAGACATTGTCGCCGATATTCTTCATTTCTTTTCCGGGCCACTGAGCGGGGGCGTTGTTTCCGTCTTTGTAGATATAGCAATATACCTTGTTCCAGTTTGTAGAGCTGTTGTTGAAATAGATACCTACCGCAGAGGGGTCAACCTTTGTGTAAGTGTAGGTCTCTGAAGAACCGTTTGCTACCTTTACGGTAACAGTTGTCTTGGAGCCGTATGCCTTACCTGCACCGATAGTGATTCTCTGACCATTTGTGAAGGTCTCAAATGCTCCGCCGTCGATGCTGTACTGAGCGCTTGTTGCATTCTCAACGTTCAGTGTAAGTGTGAGAGAGTCTGTCTTGAAGCCCTGTGAACCGGGAGTAACAGATGCAGAGGGACCTGCAGGCTTTGCATTAAGAAGCACTGCAATACCTGAAGAACCGATCTGTCCTGAAATTGTGGAGGATGTAACTGTCCAGGTGTTGCCTGAAACAAGATCCTTGTATGTGCCGGGCTTTGTTGTGCCGCCGCCGTTGGGAATATTTACGCTGAAGTTTCCGCCTGAGCCTGCAACGATGGTTGCACCGCTTTCACGGCAAACTGCTGCACAGTTGTTGGCTGTTACATAGTAATCCTTCTCGCCTACACAAGCATTCTTAAGCTGATTTACTGCTGTGATCTCGGCACTCTTGAAGGCTGTGCTTCCCTTCTGTCCTGATCTGATGCCGTTTTTATCTGCTGTGCCGGGTCTGGAGAAATAAAGAGCATTTGAGCCGTTTCTGGAAGCAACTACAGCATAAGCTCTGTCAATTACGTTCTGGCTCATTCCGTGAGAGAATCCCCAGTCGTTTCCGTTTGACCATGTGTCGTGGCTCTCGCCCCAGTAAACGAGCTTATTTGCAGCAACGCCTCTCTGAGACCAGTTGCCGATAGACTGAGGAACATTACCGCCTGCAAATGAATTTCTCAGATCCATGCCGTAGATGCTGTCTGTAACGGACATATAGTTGGTGTATTCCTTCATAAGGCCCTCGTTGCCTGAGCCTCTGTCGTCGGGACCTACGAGAATCTCGCCATAGTGCCACATGCTGTTATTGCTTGTGACTGCAGGCCAGAAATTACAACTCTCTGAAGGCAGACCGATGTGCTTTGCAGCATCCCAACGGATACCGTCAACACCGATGCCCTCCAGTTCTTTCATATATTTTGCAACGACCTGCTGAACGTAGGAATGCTCAGAATTGAGGTCACGCATACCGATCTCGCCGTGAGTTACCTGATAACGGTCAGCCCAGTTGCTTACTCCACCCATAGTGTGCCAGTACTGGCTGTCCTGAAGATCGCTCTGCACTCTGTGGGTCTCGCCGTTTAAGTGGTTGGCTACAACGTCAACGATAACCTTGATGCCGTACTGCTCAGCTTCCTGGCAGAGAGCCTGAAGCTCGGACTTTGTACCGAGGGAGTTCTGACCTACATAGAAGCCGTAGGGCTGATACAGCCAGTACCACTCGCCGCCGCCTGCAGGCTGTGCGGGTGAGGTCTGAACAGATGTGAAGCCTGCCGCTGCTATGCTTTTAAGTTCTGCCTTTATGTCGCTGTATTTCCAGTTAAAGCAATGGAGAATATTGCCGTCCTGAATATTCTTTGCAAGACCGTAGTTTGCACCTGTCTCAACCAGAGTGGTAGCAGCTGACACCTCTTGAGTCTCAACCTGAGCAGCTGAAACTGAGGGGATAAATGCTGCTGAAAGGATCATGCAAAGCATAAGAATGATGCTTAAGCTTTTCTTTGCGAACATAAAATTCACTCCTTCGGGGGTAATGTTATCATTTTTTATGATTCTTTGTACATTTTATCAAAAATAATTTAGTCTCACAACCAAATTTATATTCTCTTTTCTTGTTTTTGTGGCCTGTTTTTATCTTCTTAAATTTATCTTTTTCTGCCTTTATCTATCCAAAACACGTCCCTCAGGATAAAATCGGGCAAGACTTGCAACACCCCCAAAAGCCCATCAGAAACAGAATGCCCGACGAAAATTACCTTTCCGTCGGGCTTTTTTGCTATTTACTTTCTATAGTGGCCTTTACCATTTTTTATCCTGAGCATATACTCATTCATCAGTTGTCTGAGTCTTCTCAGTTTTCTCACACTCCAGATGATGGGTTCCCTCATAAAAATAAGTCCTACCCAAATTTTGACATAGAGTTGATAACCCTTTGCCTCGCAGGAGATAAACTTCTCTTTTCTGAAAAAACCTCTGACAACCCCGATAATGTTCTTGTCGGTGATGTCATACTCTTTCTCATAGAGGCCGTCTCCGCAGATTACATATCCAGTATCTGTTACCTTGATAATTCTGTGGATAACATATCTGCCTCTCTTATCCTTATAAAGAGGAATGTCATTTTTGAGAAGTCTGCCGCTTACGGGCTCAATAAGCACGGTGTCGATTCCGTTTCTTATCATAGGCCACATGCTGACACCATGAGGGCGGGCAACAAAATGCCCCCTCTGCACCGCTTGTTCTATTGAAATATTATCTATCATATAAACTCTCCTTATAAGAACAGCTGACTTTCCAAAGCTTTTTTGCACTTTATTATATTAACACACATAAAAGCTTTTTTCAATATTAAACCTTCACATTACTTCCCGGAAACACAAAAGCTCCCCACTTCCAAGCAAAGTGGGGAGCTTGATTCTCTTTAAGCTATACTAATTAATGGTTACTGCTTATCAACATAAACAAGGTCAGAGTAGATAGTAACTTGCTCGCCGTTTGTCTCGTAGGTGAGCCATGCCTGAACTATCCATGTGGAGCCGTTTGCTACACCCTTCTTATTGACTGTTACTGTATTTACAGCCTTCTGGTTTGCAGAGCCGGGTGTCCATTTGGTTACATTTGCATCTGTTGTTCCCTTGTAGAAGGTGTCTGCGTTATATTTGCTCTCATCTACAAGGAGTGCGCCTGCCTGCTTGAAGGTAACTCCTGCTCCCTCGGGAACTTCCCATGAGAGGATCACTGTGTTTGTGTCAGGTGAT
>JAZQAF010000022.1:0-125590 GCA_045545015.1 Ruminococcus sp. | reverse complement strand
ACCCTGAGGTGCTGTATCTGCTGTAGCTGTTACTGCGGAGAGCCTCAGGATCTTTCCGTCTGTAAGACCCTCGGCAGTGCCGCCAACTACTGAAACATTTACATAGATGAGCTTTCTCTGCCATGTGGGTGTTACTGTAATGCTTTCGCCCTTTGCTATGGCAGATGCAATTTCCTCTGCTGATAATGACCAGCCTGTGGCATCGTATGCGGCGTTATTGGGAAGATCGGGGAATATTACCTCGTCACCCTCTGCGTAGTACTGCATATCGAGGATCTGGTTTGCCTTGTCATTCTTGAAGATAACAAGGGTGGCCTCTTCGATATCTGTCTGATATACCGCCTCAAGGTAGTCATTACCTGTTGAAACGAAGCTGTATGTAGGAGCTGTGGAAACAATAAGACCCGCATTGTTCATCCAGCCAAGGAAAGGATTTTCGTTATTCGTCTTTGCCGTTACAGTCACCGATGAGCCCTTTATAAGAGCTGTATTCTTATATGCAGGACCCTGAGGACGGGATGCTCCTCCATCAACTGATATATTAAAGCCTGAACCGCCTATAACAGAAACTTTCAGTGTGCCAAGATTGCTTACAAATTTTGCCTTTACGGAGATATCCTCTGACACATTGGTAAAGCTTCTGCTCCAGCCTGTAAATTCATACCCATAATGCTGAGGAATCTGAGGTGCTGTGGCAGATTCGCCTCTTCTTATCACCTGAGTGCTGAGTACGGTACCGTCATGGTCCATAAATGTAACTACAAAATCATTCACTTCTGTGGTCACAACGAGAGTATTATCGAAGATGTTCAGAGTAAAGGTTACATCTGTTCTTCTGTCCAGAGTAATTTTGTCATTGAACTCGGGCCACTGCTTGAAATATTCGGAGTCAGCTGCCTTGAACTCATATGTTCCTGCATCGAGAGTAAGGGTTTTCTCATAAATGCCGTTACCCTTATCCTCCATAATATCGGAAGTTCCCCAGCCGTTGAAATCACCTCTGATGAAGTAAGTTTCAGGAGTATGGAGCACCTTGAGCATATTTGTTTCTGTATTGAAAAGGAAGGTGTAGGTTCCGCCCGTAGCCTTGAGGGTACAGTTACTCTCAGAGGGAGACATAAACCAACCAACCTCGGAAGTTGCCTCGGTGGTATTGTCGATAATACCGTTATTTCCGTACCAAACGCTACCCTGAAGAAGCTTAAACTGATATGAACCCTCCTCAAGCTCAACTGAAACGGATACTGTTGTATCATCTACTCTCTTCATATTGGGAGTGGAGTTCCAGCCGTTGAAATCACCTGCCAGAGTTACAGAGGACAGAGAGCCGGGTTCATCGGACTCGCTGCTTGTAAGCATTGTACCTGAAATCTTGATTTCATTGAGAAGAGAAAGATCTCCCTGATTTACACCAAAAGCGTACTTGACATATCTGGCATAAACAGGCTCTGCGAGAACACATTCTGCCCAATAGGGACTGTCGGATGCAACGGGATTTATGGTCCTTATATAGTCGAAATAACCGCCGTCATCTGAAATATAAACATTGATGTAGGTAGGCTGTACTGCACCTGCATCGTTGCTTCCTGAAATCACATGGATCTTTGTACCCGTGATTTCAGCCTGACCGCCGAGGTCGATGGTCACAATGCCCTTGTCCCCTGTTGTATTTCCCGAGGTATCTCCTGTATTGAGGAAACCAAACCAAGCGGAGTTATTGAGGCCGAACTGGAAGACTTCGGATGCGATACCATCGGTAAGGCTTGCTGTGTATGAAGAGCCCGGGAAGGTTGCGACTGTGCAGGGCTTCTCCAGTGCAATGTTATTGTCTGCATCCTGCACATGTGCAGTTCCATAGGCCTCTACCTCGCCCAAAAGAGTCCATTTGCCATCGCACTCTACCACAAGCTTTATGTATCTGCCTACTGCATCACAGTTTTCGAGGGATGCCCAGTAGGGCTCTGCTGCTCCTTCTCTGAGAGCAAGGTTTCCTGCTTTTGCATAGGACTGACCATCTATGGAAACATAAACGGCAATGTTCTCGGGAGCTGTGACCCCCTCTGTATTTTCACCTGCAAATACATAGGCTCTTACTTCGGAGATTTTGAATCTTGAGCCTAAATCTATAATGGCAGTACCAATATCCTGTTCGGTATTAGAAGCTTCATCCTCTGTGGAATTCATAAAACCGAACCAATAATCCGTGCTGAGTTCTTCACCTATAACACCATCGGTAAGGCTTGCTGTGAAGGTGTCTCCTGCAGAAGTTACCTCCTCTGTGCCGCCCTTTGCTATATTGGCACCGCCCTCAAGCTCAGAGCCATATACCTCGAGCTCATTGAGGAATACCCAGTAGTGACCCTCTGCGGATGCTGCCACCTCAAATCTTATATATCTGCCTGTATAGCCGCTCTCCTCAAGACTTGCCCAATATGCGCCCGTGGCAGAGTGGTCAAGATTCATACTGCCTACATTTTCAAAGTCAGTACCGTTGTTTGAAACGGAAACATTTATATATTCGGGAGGGCCTATGCTGGATTCGTCATCACGGGAATAGATATGTGCCTTGAAGGTATCAAGGTTATATCTTGCACCCAGATCAAGAGTTACGTATCCTACTCCATCGGTCACATTCTTCTCTTTGTTGAAGCCGAACCAGTTGCCTGAGGGCCAGAGAGTTTCGGGATAAATACCATCCGTTAAATCTGCTACGTGTGCAGATTCTGTTTTCTCTGCCTCGTAAGGTTTGCCCAGAGCCAGATTCTCACGGACTACTGTCTCGCCCTCTTCCTCTTCGGGAGGAGTAACCCCCTCCTCCTCCACATCCTCAAAGCTTACATTGGATGATACGGAAAGAGTGCTTACACCATAGGAGGGTGTAATACCTGAGAATATCACCTTCTGACCGATTTTTGCACTGTCAAGATACGCATAGTGTGTGGCTGAATCAGCTACGCTGTCTGAAACATTACCCGAAATAAGGACTTGTCCGTCAACAAGTGTCATACTCTTGGTGGTGCCTGCATCTGAGTTTCCGTAGAGCTTATCGGTAACGATCCATGCGCTCTTCTCAGCGCTCCACTCTACCAGCAGGCTCAGAGCGTTATGTATTCCTGAATTTTCGGGAGTAACCTCGCCGGAGTTAAACTCGGGAGTGAGAAGTACAAACTTGCCATCCTCAACCTTAACGTTCTTTCCTGTCATCTTCACAGACTGAGGAGGAGCAAATTTGATAAATGCACCCGGCTCTACATCTGTGCCGTTATTGAGAATGGTACAGCCTGAGAGATATACTCTTGAGCCTACCTCTAAATTCTTCAGGATATCATAGTTGGTGCCTGAATATTCAACGGGATTATCGGACTCCGCAATACCTGTTTCCCAGTTATGTGCTGCAATAAGCCACTCACCCTCACCAAGCTGGATGGAGGGTGTGTTGTTGCCTGTACCTACTGAAACGGATTTTACAACATTACAGTAGATTGTGGGGTCCCACGTAACAACTACATTTACAGTATATCGGATATTTGCATTGTCAACAGTTATGAGACCGTTATTCCATGTGGGAGAGTAAAGGAAGCAGTCTCCTGCTTTTATCACAGAGTTTCTGCCACTTACATATATACCCTTGTTATTGAAAGCGATGGTATTACTTCCCGTCTGAGAGAGGAGATTTGCAAGGGTGGTGTTTGCCGCTTTAAGCTGAGCCTCTGTTGCATTGGTATCTGCAATAAGTGTCTTGGCTGTATTGTTTGCTTTTCTTATCTCCAAAAGAGTTGCCTCGGGATAGTTATAGTGTCTGACATCAAGAGTTCTGTTTGATGTCTTCTGAAGCTCCTCACGAGCCAAATCAGTAGCAGAAACAGTTTCCTCGGAGGAGGAAAGCTGAATGATTCTGTCGGAGTTGTTATTTATCCATCCGTTTACGGTTGTGCCCGTTGTGGTTGTGAAGGTACCGTAAAGACGGGAACCGCCGCTTCCGATCTTTGTGATCTCAAACATTGAAAATCTGGGAATCACATAGCTGTGGGTGGTAGCACTTTCTGTGGAGTAGATATATTTTGAAGCATTTGCAACATAGAGACCGGGGGTGGGATCAGCACCACTGTAGTCTATCTTCGGGACGGAGCTGTTGGTCTTATAGGGAAGTACTCCGTAGCCGTAAAGATAGGAGCTGGAGAGAGAGTAGTTCTTGAAATATACACCGCCTCCGTTTGCCTCAAGACCTGAGGAATCGCTGGTATTACCCTCTACAGTGTAGATTCTGCCACCTGATGTATAGAGGCAGATTCCGATATGTGCTACGCCGCCTGAATTCTGGAAATATACAAGGTCACCGTATTTTGGAGTATATGAGCCGCCCTCGTACTTTGAGTACTTGAAATAGCCTGCACCCTTGAGCTGGCTTACCCACTGACTGCAGCTTATTTCTTTCCAGATGTAGGTATAGTCACCTTTGTGGTAGCGTCCCAGATCCTTATAGGTAGCCTGATCGGTACATCTGGACTGATATAGACACCAGGACACGAAGCTGGCACACCAAGGATAGTCGGAGCCACCGTATCCTAGGCCCAGATCACCCATATTATAGCTGAATTCCACATAGTTGTATCTGCCTGATACTTCACCTGAAAAGTTTCCGTTGACAGCGCCTTCCTGATAGCCCAGCTGAGAAAGCGCCATAGCTACAAGGTCAGTTCTGTTATCTCCCGTAATGGGAACCTTCAGATAGTTCTGATAGTATCTTCCGCCTTTATAGGAGGAAGAGGGACCTGACTGAGCGCCGTTTCTGTAGGTAGCCGCTGAGGATGAAAACATCGACAAACTCAGACAGGATATTGCCATAACAACTGCAAGTATCACAGCAATAATTCTTACACTTGATTTTGTCTGCACAGAATCAACTCCTTTTATTATTGTGGGTATGTTGCACTGCGACTAATTATTATTTTTATTATATCAATTTTACATTTACAAGTAAACACCATAGCCTGTTCTTCTCCATATGTGTATAAATTATAGCTCCCGGTTTATACATTATGCCCATAATAAAGTGTTGCTGATAAAAAGCACAAAAAAGACGTCTCCTTTTCGGGAGACGTCTTCCTGATTATTAAAAGGTTATTTCACTACATAAACAAGGTCAGAGTAGATAGTTACCTGCTCGCCGTTTGTCTCGTAGGTAAGCCAAGCTCTGAGTATCCATGTAGAGCCATTTGCTACACCCTTCTTATTGACTGTTACTGTATTTACAGCCTTCTGGTTTGCAGAACCGGGTGTCCACTTGGTTACATTTGCATCTGTTGTTCCTTTGTAGAAGGTGTCTGCGTTGTATTTACTCTCATCTACAAGGAGTGCGCCTGCCTGCTTGAAGGTAACTCCTGCTCCCTCGGGAACTTCCCAGGAAAGGATCACAGTGTTTGTGTCAGGTGATTCATTTGAGGTATCCATATTGATGGAGAGAACTATATCGTAATCGATAACCTCATTTTCATCAATATAAACTGCTGTAACCACCATATCTTCTGCAGGATAGAACTTATATACTGTGCTGTAGGAAAGAACCTTGCCGTTCTGATCTTTCCAGTATGCAAACTTCTGACCTGAAGGAGCACTATTTGCTGTAGCTGTTACTGCTGAAAGTCTCAGGATCTTTCCGTCTGTAAGACCCTCGGCAGTGCCGCCAACTACTGAAACATTTACATATATGAGCTTTCTCTGCCATGTAGGTGTTACTGTGATACTCTCACCCTTTGCTATGGCAGATGCAATCTCCTCTGCTGATAATGACCAGCCTGTGGCATCGTATGCAGCATTATTGGGAAGATCGGGGAATATTACCTCGTCACCCTCTGCATAATACTGCATATCTAGGATCTGGTTTGCCTTGTCATTCTTGAATATAACAAGCACAGCTTCTTCGATATCTGTCTGATACATTGCCTTGAGGAAATCATTGCCTGTTGTTGTAAAGGTGTATGTAAGGTCTGTTGTAAGAATCAGACCCTCACCATTCATCCAGCCAAGGAACTCATTTCCGTTGGTTGTTTTGGCTACAACCGTTACCGTTGCACCTATGGGTGCCTTTGTATTCTTATATGATGTTCCCTGAGGCTTGCTAATTCCGTTATTCACTGAGATGTTAAAGCCTGTTCCGCCTGCTACCTCGACTGTAAGTTTTCCTATTGTGGAGGGTGCTGCGGGTGTATCGGGCTCATCTGTTTCTGTCTTATGATATATAGCTGTTACAGTAAGGTTTTCTGTAACATTCGAGTAATTTTTATCCCATCCAAGGAAGATATAACCTGCCTTTTCGGGTGCCTCAGGTGCTACTGCTGATGTGCCGGATTCTACGATCTGAGATGAAATGTACTTACCTTCGTCATCAACAAACACTACCATATACTTTTTAATTTCTGTGTCTTCTGAATCTTCGGGAAGCTTCTCATACTGTGCCACGATAACCATGTCTTTCTTGACACTGTTAAAGCTTGTACTCCAACCTGTAAACACATATCCATCTCTTGAAGTCACAGCAGGTGCCTGAGCAGATGCGCCAGAAGCTACCTCTTGTGAAGAAAGCACTGTGCCGTCATAATCAACGAACATAACATTGTATTTTACTACAACTGTAGCAGCACTTGCAGTGAGTGTGTGATTGACCGTATCAAGGGTAAAGGTTACAACGCTCTTGTCTGTGAGTTTAATTGTCTGATTACCACTAATAGGCCACTGCATTGAATAATCAGCGTTTGCTGCTTTATATTCATAGTCGCCTGCTTCAAGGGTAAATACAGCTGTATAGATGCCGTTTTGACCCTTTATCATAATATCATCTGTTGACCAGTTATTAAAGCCGCCACGCAGATAGTAAATCTGCTCTGTGGTATCATACTGAGCCTTTACCGTCATGTCTGAAGTAACGTTTGTGAAGTCCTTATCCCAGCCCTTGAAGGTGTAGATGTACTCTACATCTGCTCCTCTTGAAGGAGCATCAGGTGCTGTAGCAGACTCACCCTCTACAACCTTCTGAGTGTTTATTACTCTTCCATCAAAGTCAACGAAGGTTACAGTATAGGACACAGCATCTCTCACATAAATTGCTGTAATTGTAGTGTTTGCTGTGATATTTGTAAATTCCTTATCCCATCCTGTGAAGATATAGCCATCTCTTACAGGAATATCGGGAGCTATTGCACTCTCACCTTCAATAACGATCTGTGAACTCAAATGCTTGCCATCGAAATCAAGGAATACAACAATGTAACAGTTGCTCAAGTCTGCAATCTTCTCATACTGAGCAGTGATAGTCATATTACTTGCTACATTATAGAACTCAGCATCCCAACCTATGAAAGTATAACCTGTTCTTAAAGGTGCCTCGGGTGCCGTTGCACTCTCACCCTCAAGGACCTTCTGTTCAGAAATAACCCTGCCGTCAAAATCTCTGAATATAACGGTATATTCACTCGCTATAACCTCAGCACTTGCAGTGAGAGTATGATTAACTGTATCAAGTGTAAATGTTACGATGCTTGTTCTTTCAAGGGTAATACTCTGATTTCCATTTGCAGGCCACTGGTTTGAATAATCCTCGTTAGCGGATTTGTATTCATATGTACCTGCGTGAAGTGTGATCTGAGCTGTATAGATACCATTGTCACCCTTGGTCATACTCTGCACGGGGTACCAATCATTGAAATCTCCACGGATATAATAGATCTGATCAATTTTTGTGTACTGTGCAGTCACGGTTGTATCAGAACTGATGCCGCTGAACGCTTTATCCCAGCCTGCGAAACTGTAAACATACTCTATATCAGCAGGTCTTGTGGGATTAGAGGGAGCTGTAGCAGATGATCCCTCTACAACTGTCTGGGTTGAAAGCACTGTGCCGTCATAATTCTTAAAGGTAACTGTATAGTAAACAATATCCTTTGAATATGCGGCAGTTATAGTTGTATCAGAAGTAATGCTTGAGAAAGCTTTATCCCAACCAACGAAAGTATATCCGTCACGAGAAGGCTCTGCCGGGGCAACAGCCGAGTTGCCGAATGCTACCTTTTGTGTACTGAGTACTGTGCCGTCATAGTCAACAAACTTAACGGTGTATTCTTCATACACAATGATGGTGTAGTTTGTACAGATAACCTCATCGTTATAGATAAGATTAAGACCTGTATATGTTCCGGGAACAGACGTATTTACTGTACCTCCCACAGAATTGCGGAGCATATCAAGGGTAACAGTGACAGTCCTTGTAACGATACCCTCAGCTGTATTGATCTGGACAGTAAAGGTTCGGTTTTCTGCAGATGAATCCGACGAAGCCTTAACCTTTGCGTTTGATGCTGCATTCGCCCAAACTACGCCAGTCTTATTTGCAACGTTAGCTGAACCGGAAATATACTGTTCTTCAAGAATATTTACTGTAAGCTCACACACTGCAGTATTTGTAGCATCATCATTACAATAATACACATTTACTTTGTATGTATCTGCGTTTCTTGAATCATCGGTACTGAAGTCATCACTAAAATCAAGCCAATAATATCCGATTTTACCGGTTTCTCCGCTTGATGGAATATGAAGATTCTTTCTCGATGAATCAACAACTGTAAATCCCTCGCAAATCTTCGCAATTACAGCATCTTTAGATGTTCCTTCGAACACATCAAACACTTGAGTACCCTGACTCTGCACACTTTTCTTAACAGAATCAGAAGCATAAACATAAAGGCGAACTTTAAGAGAATCAAGATTTTCAGCAACCTCTGCTGCAGTGTAAACAGGTGCTGTCCACTCTCCTGTAGAGGCATTACAAGTCAGCACATAATAATTGCTTCCGTTTTTGCGGTAAATAAGGAATGTACCGTCATCAAAGCTCTCGATCTGAACAGAATTTGCAGGAGAGGTTGCACCAAACATATTAGCCTGAGTGTCGTCCTCCGCCCAGAGATATCTTTCCTGAGAGCCTTCTGCATCAGCGCCGTTTTGAGAGCACCAATAAGCACCGTTCTTTACGGCATTAATCGTTCCGTCATCATTGAAGACAGGACCAATACCCTTATGAATAAGAGTGTGATGGTAACGTTTTACACCTCCAAGGTAAGTAGGAGAATTACCGCTGCTGTTAGTATAAGAAAGCTCATCGCCATTAGTTATTGAGGTATTGTTATAGCTTTCCTTGAGTTCCTGCTTCATGATCCACAGCCCCTCATCACGATTACTGTGATCAATATAAACGTTGTTCTCGTTAATTGAACCGTCGCTGTTTTCACCGAAATAGAAAACATCATCGGCGTTTCCGTTCTGATTCTGAACAAACGATCCTGTAATATCAGGAACAAGTGCGTTGTAAGACAAAATATTCTTTGTCTTATCATTCATTATGAGATAACGATTATTGTATGCAGGAATGGTTGCTCTTGTAAATACAAAGCTGTTTGATGAAGTCTCAACGCTGACTCCCTGTGAATAGTTAGCAGTGATCACAGTATCACCGGTGATATTCTTTAAGGGTGCATTCCATCCAACAAAAGTATAACCTGCTCTTATAGGCGCAGTCGGAGCAACAGCTGTGCCGCCCTCAGGAACCTGCTGTTCAGAAAGAACCGAGCCGTTATAATCTACAAAAGTAACAGTATAGGTCTTCTCCTCCCAAACCGCACTAAGAACAACGGTATCACCTGAGCCGAGACCGGTCTTTGAGATCGCTGTCTCGTCTGCATAAATATAATAGTCATAGCCCTCAGGCTGAGAACCCTGGGCATAGAATGCTGTTGTTGTTCCGTTTGTATAGCGGTACTGTCCTGTTGCTTCTCTGTAACAGGACCAACCGAGGAATCTGTAACCTTCTCTTGTAAACAAATTCTTTGAAATCGGAGTTGAAACTCCGTATGTAACTCTCTGGTCAGGCATTGAGCCCGTGCCACCGTTAGGCTCAAAGCGGAAATAGAAATGCTCTGTAAAATCCCATGTTGCATAGAGGGTAACAACATCACGATCCGTAGAAGATTGCTTGGAAACATTTGCACCGTCTGAATAAACCCTAAATGTATAAGAATCCGGAGACTCCGAATATTCAGACCATGTAAGCCATATGGTAGAGCCTTCAGCATCCTTAAATAGCCATTTTCCATCCGAGCGACGATGTGCTATCCAGCCGCTGAAAGCGTGATCGTCCTTGGTAAAGGCATTTGACGAAAGCTTTGTTGATGTACCATATACGACCTCAGTAGCTGCCATTGTTCCCGAAGCACCGTTTCCATTATACTCTACAGTGTAAGTTTTCGAATCTGTATCCACAGGAATCCACTGAGCTATAAAGTGCACCTCATCATATTTGGAAGTGCAAATTGTTGAGGCGATATACTGATCTTTATAAAGCAAAAGGCTATAACCGTCAGGCTGATTTCCCGGAACATATCCTGAATTGTCGGAACCATTTCCATAAATATATGTACCGGGCTCAGGACGACATACATACCAACCTGCGAACTCATATCCACTTCTGGTAAAAGTGTTCTTACTTATACATGAAGGTACACCGTATGTATGAGTGGTACTTGCCATTGTGCCGTTACCGCCGTTTGCAAGATACTTTATGGTATAGTTATGCTTACCCCATACAGCATACATTCTTACGGTATCGCCCGTACCCAAGCCTGTAGTAGCAACGTATTCGCCATCATCAAAAATATAGTATGAATATCCAGCGGGTATTTCACTCTTTACAAACCAATCAAAGTTAGTGCCGTCAGTACAGAACCATTCCTTAGATGCTTCACGATAGGCTCTCCATCCTTTAAAGGTATAATCTGTGCGTGTAAACTGATTAGAATTAATAGCTGTTAAGGTGCCGTAAGGTATGGTCTGATTAGCCATAGTGCCGGTACCGTCGTTAGCATAGAACTTCAGAATGAAGTTTGTTTTCTCTGTGGTAGTTCCACTATCTCCGCTTCCGGTATTACCTGAATCACCTGAGTCTCCGGAATCACCTGAATCGCCGGAATCCCCAGAACCACCGGATATTGTGCCGGCATAGCCGTTGAAGCCGTATGTCTTTACGATAGTGGGGTAATCCTTGTAAGCAAGGTCGGCATCATAAGGACCATAGGTAACGCCGCCGTATGTGAAATAGTGCTTATCGGTCCACTGGTACATACCATACTTGGTGCTGTAGTAGCTTCCGTATGTACTGTAGCCTGCATCATAGGTTCCATCACCTGCATAGTGAGCAACCCAACCCTCATAATAATCTCTGAGGCCTGCTGTTGTGATCCAGTTCTGTTCCATCCAGCTCGCCATACTGTACATACCAACAAGATAGCCTGCTTCCTCCAGAGTTCCCATGAACTCCTCACAAATAGCTATAGCTGTGGATTGAGACAGACCGCTCTGAGAAGAATCCTCATAGTCGAAATAGATAGGATATTCAAAGGTCTTGCCCTTGATATATTCCATGCAATCCTGCACGTCGGCAGTAGCGCCTGCAACTGAGGTACAATAAGCATAATAATACGCACCTACATTTAGACCTGCGGCTTTAGCCTTGGAATAGTTGGTTTCAAAATATGTATCTTTACCATTGGTCGTGCCACATCGGAGAATAACGAAGCTGTAACCCGCCGCCTTGATAGCGGAGAAATTCACGTTATCCTCCTGCCATGAAGACAGGTCGAGGCCTTTTGTCAGTATCGTACCGGTACCGGACATTCCTCCGTCATAGCCTTTTTCATAGCCAGTTCCTGAGGACGATGATCCTCCTGAAGAGCTACCTCCTGATGAACCGCCCGAGGAAGTACCGTCAGGATTGATCAGCTTGCCTGATTTAAGCAGAGACAACAGGAGCTCGTTCTGCTCTGCCGTACCTGAAAAGTCTGTTATACCATTAGCCGCAGCTATTTTTTGATGTAATTCCCAATCACAATCAACGCCTATCGAGGACATTGCAGCGTAAAATGTTGTTTGAGAAGAACTACATGCAGGATAATATGAGGGCTCAACATAATCAGGATTCAAAAGTTTACCTGATTTAAGAAGATTAAGAAGGGTGGTGTTCTGCTCTACAGTACCTTCAAAATCTGCAATTCCGTTAAACTCAGCGATTTTCTGATGAAGTGTCCAGTCGCAGGTCACGCCAATAGATTCCATAGCAGGATAGAATGACTCATAGCTGGAATCACAAGCGGGATAATACTTGGAATTGGTAGAAACTGTGCCACCACTTACATCGTCTCCGGTAGAACCGTCAGGGGCTGCAGGAACTGTACCGGTATATCTCTGAATAGTGTAATAAGATCCGTATTTAGAGCCGAGAGTAGATGGTGTATAATAGGATCTTTTGAGCTGAGGAGGTGTCTGCTCAGTAATCTCTATTTGAGTAAGATTACCGCTTGAATCATAAGTAAGGCCCGTAACAAGTACAACGTGACCAACAGAATTAGAGTTAAGAGCATCACCAAGCTGAAGATTATAAGCATTGGACGCAGTACAATAACCCAGGTTTGTTGAAACCTGAGGAATTGAGTATGTAGTCTTTCTATCTATGCCCCAACACCAGGAAACAAACGCTGAACAGTCAGTGGCATAGTAGGTAGAATAAGTACCGTCATAGCTTGACTGATAGTTGTAGAAAGAACTGTTTGCATTAGCTGCACCTGAAATAAAGGTTTCAACTGATACACCATAGCCAATGTAATAACCTGAATTGATCGGCTGTCCGTAAGGTAGTCTGTAAGTACTACCCTGATAGAAATAATAATTTCCGTTCCAGCCTGCAACAGTTTTCTGGCTTACCCATGTAATGTTGTACAGGTAGTTTGCTCTTGCATCAATGTTGAGCTGACTTGTAGTAGCCGCTTTTACCGGAGTTTTTTGTACAACAGCGATCGTAAGCACGCTGAACACCATAAGCACCGATAACATAAGGCTTAATACTTTCTTCAACATATACTGCACCTCCCATAGATTATTGCGTAAAATAATAAAAAAGTACAAATTTTTTACGTTTAATTATATCATTTTTGTGTAATTTTTGTCAACAATTTGTAGTAATCAAGACAAAAAATTACAACCAGATAAAAACTATTCCCACAAATTATCAAACATTGATTTCTTCCGAAGTAAATGTTAGAATATCAATGATGAAATAATATCAAACACATAATTAACGAGGAAAGAATATGGCACGAAGTATCGATTCAAAATCTGCAAAAAAGCTCATAGAAACTCATAAGACTTTATTACATAGCATAGACAATATTTGCGCCTATGCTCAAAAAAGTCTGTCAGATATTTCAGTATTTTCCGTAAATCTGATAAAATATGAGGCTGAAAATACTCTGAAAAACATACCTGTAGAAGAACTGAACAGAGATAAAAAAGGAATCAGAGTAAAGACGCTTCGTGACAGCGGTTACAAAAGCATTGCAGACATTGAAAAAGCGACTGCATCAAAGCTTTCGGGCATAAATGGTATAAGCCTTGAAGCCGCTGTTGCCATAAAGAAAATCAGTTCGGAAATTTCAAAGGTTACTTTGCAGAGTACCCATCTGAAATTGAGTGCAGACAATAAAAGCCCTGCCTCAACAGAACTTGTAAAAGCAATTTCAAAGTTCTTAAAGCTACAGGAAACAACAGATACTTGTAAAATTCTCTCTGAGAAAAAGCAGGATATCCTCAACGCAATAAAGGTCGCCTCTCCCCTGACCTCGGGTATCAAATGGCTATTTACCTCAAAAGCAAAAAAGGAATTGGCAGAAGAGGCTTACTATTTTCTTCTCAAGCTTTCACAGGGTGAGTATGGAATAAGGGCAAGTGATTGCGATTCAGAATTCAAAGCTGTAAGTCTTCAGACCAAAGACAGCTTTTGGGAACACTTTCAGAAAGAACCCGTACGTTTCTTCAATGTTCTGGAAGAGGCAGTCCCCCATTTACTGGAGTCTGATGATACCTTATACGGTCTTCCCGAAGAGCTGGCAAAAGCAGTTCAGGACGAGCCTTTCTACAGCGAAGGTCTGAAGTGTACCCTCAGAAGATATCAGGAATGGGGAGTTAAATACACTCTCCATCAGAAGAAAGTATTGTTGGGTGATGAAATGGGTCTTGGAAAAACCGTTCAGGCTATCGCTTGTATGGTTTCTCTGAAAAATACAGGCGGCAACCATTTTGTGGTGGTTTGCCCTGCAAGTGTTCTGACTAACTGGTGCAGAGAAATCGAAAAGATGAGTGACCTTGCCGTTACAAAAGTTCATGGTGCAAATCGAAGCGCAGCTCTTCAGCACTGGAAGGAAAACGGCGGCGTGGCTGTAACAACCTACGAAACTACCGAGCATTTCAATCTGGGCCCTAAATTCAGATTCTCCATGCTGGTTGTTGATGAAGCACACTACATAAAGAATCCCAAAGCACAGCGTACCGCAAATGTTAAGAACATCTGCACTCACAGCGACAGACTGATGTTTATGACAGGTACTGCCCTTGAGAATCGTGTTACGGAAATGGTTGAGCTCATAAAGATTCTACAGCCTTCCATAGCACAGTCTGTACATGGTATGGAGTTCCTTTCATCAGCTCCTGAGTTCAAGGAAAAGGTTGCTCCCGTCTATTACAGACGACGTCGTGAAGATGTACTTACAGAACTTCCCGAGCTTATCGAAAACAAAGAATGGTGTACTCTGAACGAAGTTGAAGAGAAGAAATATGAAGAAGCTGTTTTATCACAGAATTTTGCGAATGCAAGAAGAGTCTCATGGCACGTTGATGATATAAGGTACTCTACCAAAGCAAACCGAATGCTGGAAATCATTGAGGAGGCCAAAGAGGATAACCGCAAAATAATCGTGTTCTCGTTCTTCCTGAATACAATCGAAAAAGTTTGTAACCTGCTGGGAAATCAGTGCATGGAGCCTATCAACGGCTCTGTACCTCCTAACCGCCGTCAGGAAATTATTGATGAATTTGAGAAAGCACCTGCAGGAACTGTGCTTGCAGCACAGATTCAGTCAGGTGGAACCGGTCTCAATATCCAGAGTGCAAGTGTCGTCATAATATGTGAGCCTCAGTTCAAGCCATCTATAGAGAATCAGGCAATATCCAGGGCATATCGAATGGGACAGACAAGGAATGTTCTGGTACACAGACTTCTGAGCGATGAAACAGTTGATGAACGAATCACTGACTTACTTGAAGAAAAGCAAAAGATATTTGATGCTTTTGCAGATGAGTCTGTAGTTGCAACCGAAAGCCTTGAGCTTGACGAAAAGAGCTTTGCAAGCATTATGGAAGAAGAGCAAAAGCGAATTGAAGCAAAGAATTCCGAAAGCGAAAAATCAGAAGAAGATACCACAAATAGCGAAAAGTCACAGAATATATAAAAGAAAGCCTGCGAATCAGAAAGCTGATTCACAGGCTTTTATATTATTTATTATATTGTTTTACCCACAGGATATCCTGTGTCCATTCCTGCTGCGAATTTCTGAATTACTGTTGCATCCTTTACATTGACCTTTTCATCCCCATTTACATCGGAGAGGATAAGCTGTGTTTCAGAAAGTGTGGCCAAAGATGCGGCAAATTTCTGAATAAGAGTTGCATCCTTAACGTTCACTTTAAAGTCCTCATTAGAATCGCCTGAAATGCCAACATATTCAGGCTCTGTGGGCTTATTGGGATCCTCTGCACAAGGGGCAAATTTATATCCGAGAGCAAGCTGCTTATTGTCATAGGTACCGTAAACAATAGCCTTCTCACCATTGATATATCCCACAGCATCATTTACACCCATATCATCAAGCTCATAGGTGTAATTACCTTCAGCATCCACGGTAACATTTACAAGATAAGTTCTGCCTGCCTCGAAGGTGTCATCTTCATTTAATAGAACACCTCTGGCATTATCGGTAACGTCATACCACTCGACCATGGATACATTGCAGCCGGGAGTTGTGCAGAAAGCATCCATATCGGGAGTCTCTCCTGCTACAGGCATATCAACATACATAACATCAACAAAGGATACCAGTGTAGATTCTGAAAGAGTATATCTGACAGATAACTCTGCGGAGATCTCTGAACCGGGAAGAAGTACATCAGCCTGAGTGCCGCCTACAAGAGCCATAATATCAATATAACCTTCGTCATCCACACAGAACTTATAATCTTCATTTGCTCTGATCCAGACCTGAAGCTCATAGGTGTGGCCTGCCAAAAATACATCTGTTTCTTTCATCGAAACCTCTGTGGTGTTTGTAACATCAGTCCAGAAAACTCCGTTTATATAGAATTTATTACCAACAGGAGTTGCGTCAAACACAGGATTTGAGCCTACGGCAGGCTCTTTGATATCAATAACATCTACATACTCAACAACTTCTCTGGCATCTCCGAAGATATAGGAAATACTGATGTGGTATTTATCATCCTTGCCTGCGGTTGAAACATCACCTTCTTTACCATTCATGTACGGAACGACAGCAGCGTTGCTATTTTCTGTCTTAAAGTAAAAGTCACCGACAGTTGTCAGAAAAATGATTATCTCGTAAACACCGTCCTCTTCAAAGGGATCTGAGGGGTTCATATAGGTATGGGTTTTATAGTCGTACCATGCCACACCATAGATACAGAAAGGAGAATCAACAGAATCCTTTTTAACACCCTCTGTCTGAATTTCGATATTTGTAAAATCGGGATATTCACCGGGTACAGGTTCTGTAACATTAACGCTAACACTGTGTATCTCGTAGTTATAGTCACAAGGCTCAAATGTGTACTCAACAAATGCCTTATTCTTACTTGTGAGAGCATCATAAACAACAGCGTCTTCTCCGTTTACTGTTGCTGAAATAAAGGGTGTGTCGAAATTATCGACACGGAATTCATAACCCTCCAAAGACACAAGCAGAATAGTAAGTGTATATGTATGACCATAAATAAAAGTGCTGTCAGGACTTAATACATTGCCACTTGTTTCATCGTACCACCACTTACCTTCAAACACCTCAGGATCAGATGCCATCTGGCTGCTATATGTATAACCTACACCACCAAGCCTGCTGCTGTAATCAGGTTTTTCCCCCGCATAGGGTGTATGAACACCTATGATCTCAACATTATTAATAATTACTGCATCAGGTGAATTTTTAGCCATAACACTCATGGGTATCATTAGCATCAAAATCACAACACACAACACTATAGATAAAATTCTTTTCATATTTCTCACCATAGCCTTTAAATAATAATCTCATCACCTACAGGAAATCCAGTATTCATTCCTGCGGCATATTTCTGAATAACAGTTGCATCCTTTACGTTTACTTTCTCATCTGAATTCACATCAGAAAGAACAAGCTGTGTTTCAGAAAGTGTGGCTAGTGATGCCGCATACTTCTGAATAAGAGTTGCATCCTTAACATTAACTTTAAAGTCCTCGTTAGAATCACCCAGAACGCCTATCACCATAGGACTTGAGGGCTCTGTAGGATTCGTGTTCTCAGAAGGAGCAGTGGGAGTTGTGGGAATGTCGGCACCGCCTTCAACTTCAAAGGTAATAAGAAGCTCTGCAGATATCTCTGTACCCGGAAGAATAACCTCCGCCTCTTTACCACCTACAACCGCTGAAATATCAAGACAGTCATCGGAATCCATTTTAAATTTATATCCCTCATTAGCTCTGATCCATATCTCAAGCTCATACTTGTGACCAGCCTCAAAGGTGTCTGTTTCCTTCATTGAAACTCTGTTTTGGGGGTCGGTTGCATCGGTCCAGTAAACAGCATTCACATAGAAGCTGTCCTCGGAAGTGAAGTCGAAGTCAGGATTCTCCCCCGTTTTAGGAATATTAATATCCTTGATTTCAACAGTTTCTACTGTCTCTGCGGTTTTGAGCGCCTCATAATTAATACGAATAATATCCTCATATTCAACAAGCTTTGAATCTGTCAGAACAACACGGACAAGGTAACTCTCATTACCTTCGGGTCGCTCCTCAGGCTGCCAGCTTGACACCCCATAAGCATCGCCGATATGAGTCCATTTTGTATCCGCACCGCAATACTCGGATTCGTCACATATATACCAGTTTACATACTGATGATCTGAAGTACGATTTTCAATGGTAAGCATTGGTGCTTCTTTTTCTGTATCCGACACCATAACTGTGTCTATTCTATCGAGAATCAAATCAAAATTCTCTTTATGAAGCTCATATACTGAATCGCCGTAACTCTTTACAACTTCCTTGTCGCAAAGACCTATCAGTCTGTAATAATAGTCAAGACCGTCTGAAATAATCATAGGAGGAGCTGTTACCTCATAATATCCGCGGGTGTAATCATCGATAGTATCAGTAACATACTTTTTAGAAACTCCACTTATAAATCTTTGGTCTCTGCTGTTAAGACAGGAAGAGGGCACTTTACCTTCAGCAACTAAAACCATGCCCCATCCGTTATTGCAGTAAGCAAAGCCTGTGCTTTCACTATTCTTTGTAACATAGAAGTTACCGCCCAGTACATACACACTGGGATAAAGGCAACCATTTTTCAGATAGTTATCAAAAGGAGCAATGTCTATGTTGCTGTATTTGCCATAGAAATTGCCGCCGAAAATAACAACCTCGGGAACCTCATACAAATAAGCATTGTGACCGACAGAGATTGTGTCACCACCCCAGGAGTAGCTGGAATCAAAGGTTCCGTCATAAATATATGTACTGCCGCTTGTAGCACGAACTATACTGCAGTCTCCCTGTTCAAAGGGAGAAAATATCTCGTAGTATCCGCCAAGGATCTCAAGTTCACCGCCATCATTGTAGAACACAGCCTTATAATACGAAGCATAGCCCTCAGAAAACGAGCAATAACCGGTCTGAAAATCGGACGTATCCCTGATGGTCATGGTGCCGCCCCTTTTTATACGGAAAAGTGCACAGTCATTGCCCTGTGTACTGCGCTTAATGCTGTAACCATTAAGATCAAGATTGAAAACAGAACCTTCTGAAATAACAATTTCATTATCATTCTCGTTATCATCGACCTCGATGTCAGCTTCAAGAATGTATCTGTATTCACTTTGAGCCTTAAGGGCATGCGCCTTGAGCTGCTCATAAGTTTCAATATAGTATATCGATGCCTCGCCTATAGGCTCGAGTTCCCTATCCGCTGAGGAAACAACAGTTCCGCTTAAAGGGACTGATACTAAAAGCATAACAAGCACGAGAATAACACTAAATACGCGTTTTGATTTATTCATATTACTCCTCCATGAGATTTGTAGCTGTCATTTTATTCTTCTAACACATAAATCTCTATCAACTTTCAAGGTGAAAATCTCCACCTCATCTTCACAGGTAGGATAATGATAAACAGCAGTTACTTCTACATTTCCCTCATTAAGACCGGCAAAGTAAATATAAGCACCTCTGTCTCTCATTCCGCACTCATTTTCAGGCACAGGATTTACATAGCTATAATGTTCAACTATGCCCTCAGGGTCAAGCTTCAGAGAAAAACCTCCGCCTGCTATTACTCCCTGACGCAAAAAGCAATAGGCTTTTTCCTTGTCAAAAGGAAAGTTCTGCTTTTCACATTTTCCAAAAACATTCCGAAAGAATCCGGACACGCTATCACCACCTGAAGAATTTATGCCCAGGGATCCTGTGCTTTGGGAGTTCGTATTCCTACCATCAGAAATTGTTCCCATAAGAACCATCTGCCGTCACCCTTCATTCTGAGGGTAAACTGTCTTGGGCTGTCTGCTCCCCCGCTCTTAAGCCAGAGGGTCATATAACCTTCGTTCAAAGCAGAATTGGGATTACTGGAAATTTCCACAGTAAAGGGCTCTGTGGGTGTATAGTTATTTTCAGGAGTTGCTCCTTTAAAATATGAGAAAGGAACATACCACTGACCATCACGGAATCTGTCATCAAGGAAGGAAATCTCCTGATTACTAAGAGGTCTGGGACCTTTGAGGAAATTGAGCATTTCAATTCCTGTAGCTTTGTCTGCACCATAGGCACACAGAGCAAGAAGTGAGAGAGCTGCTGTCTTGAAAGGTGAATCAAGAGTTGCTTCGGGAAGAGCCTGAAGTTCCCCTACACTTTCAGGAAGTTTTGCGAAAGTAAATGTTTCTGTCTTATTACCTATGGAATTCACAGCATTATTAACAGCACCGCTTACTGCAGCATTTGCTGCACTTTTAAGTTTATCAAAAATACCCATAATCAATCCTCCCATTATAATTAGTTATCATTATCTTTTGGCTTTTCCTTACGCTCAACCTTCTTATACATAAACAGATCGCTTTTATCAGTAAGCTTAAAGCTGCCTTCACGAACATAGTCGGATGCATTGCTCTTAAACTCGACACTCTTGAGCTGACCTCTCATAATTCCGGTAACTAGGAAACCACCGCCAAGAGAAATAATACCTGAAACAATGATATTAGCAAAGATCTCAATTAAGAAAGACAAAGCGAAGCATACGCCGACAAAGCCGAGAATAAAAGCAATCGTCAGCAGCCAGTACTTTTTATTATCACAAGGCAGGTCGCCTACCATCTTACCTGTCTGGCCGTTCATTGCAAAGGTATATTTCTTATCATTCCATTTTGTATTGAGCATCCACACGGGATAAAGAGCATATTTTGCCTTAGCATTCTGAAGATTTATGTATGTATTTTCAGTGGTGACAGTATCATATCCTGTGACAGTATTTCTGAACTCTTCCTCTGTACTCTTTTTAATACGTTCATTTGCACGCTCTACACTGTCAGCGTCAGTTACATCATACTTATCTGCAAGGTATCCTGCAAGATAAGCTGTCTGGAAGGGTACTGCTTCCGAGAAATTATAAGGCTCTACGGATTCCATCAGCTCATCGGGCATTTTACTGGAGCCGTCAACAGGGACTGTATTGAAGCCGATATTACCACCTCGACGAACTGAATAATAGCTTGTCTCAGTATAGTTATAATCATCATCGCTCCAACGTTTAACCTTTGTGGCTTTATAGCGGATATTTGCATCTGCATCTGCATCAAAGAGCCAGAAAGGTACATATACACCCTTTACCTCTTCAATATGATTCTGATCCTTGAAAACCTTTGGAAGCAGGGTCTTTCCTTCATAATGCTTTTTAAGCCCCTCAACTGCTGCTTTTTTGTCCTGTTTGAAGGGAATAACATAATCAGGCTTGAGAGTGCCCGAAAACTGCCCCATAAGAACAATGGGATTATCACAGTAAGGGCATGAGGTAGCGGCTGTAGTTTCATCACCGATAATTTCACCGCCGCAGGATTTACACACATAAGATTTTAGACCGTCTGTCTCACCATCCTGCCACTGCTGGCCGGCACTTGAATCCCAGCTCATATCGCTTTCTTTCTCATTTTCCAGTTGAGCGTCCAGAGCCTCGAGGGTTTCCATCTCAAACTCAGTGTCACAGAAGGGACACTTCATCTTCTGAACCGAACTGTTGAACTCCAACGCACCACCACAGCAAGGACATTTGTATTCCTGTAATGTAGTCATAGAAATCACTCCTTAATTTGTTTTATCGGTTACGGACAAGCCTTTATAAATTTTGGCTATATGAACGAAGTATTCATAGAGAGCATCTTTGTATTCTCCTGAATCCGCAGATTTGTCACTACCGTCCATATAATAAACAGTTGTAATATTTTCTGTTTTATCCAATGCTTCAAAAGGCAACGTCTTCTTTTTATAGGAGTTTACGTAATCTGAAATACCATACTCCTTTTCAAGAGAAATCAGTTCATCATAGTACTTCTCATCCACCTGACATCCCTCGAGAATAATCTCGTACGGTTCATCATAAAAACGAACCTCAGCATCAAATACAACTTTATCATCTTCTTTTCTGATAAAAAAGCTATAGTTTTCACCATAGTTCATATGGTATTGTGACAAGCTGATTCCGTTGATTTGCAGCTGTTCATCATTATCAGTATTATGACTGCAGCCTACGCTGATCAGAACAGCAAGAATAAGTCCTGCTACAGAGATAACCATATACACCATACGTTTCATCACATCACTCATTTATAAAATTTTTAGCTTTGAAATAAAGACCCGAAAATCACAGAAGTAAGCTGGATTAAGGATAATTACTCCAAAGAACCTTTCTTGACTGACAAATAATAATATAGTATAATAATTTGGAATAGAATTCAGTTGAATTCCGGTAACAACTGTAGTGTTACATATACAGTTACCCAAAGACAACTGTATCTCAAATACTTTTCCTACTATATGATTATATATGCTTTTCACAGCAAAGTCACTACCCCTATAAAGATTTAGGGGTGGGAATTGTATTATTTTTTGCCATCAGGGGTGGGAAAAGGGGTAGGATAAGCTAAATAACCCTAGCCTTATATATTAAGGAGCTTATATATGACTAAAAAATTATTGAAAATTGGAAGTGTTATTCTGATACTTCTCTCTCTTGGCGGGTGTTCAGACGTAGGAAACAAAAACATGGATTTATCTACCATTTATGTTGCTACATCTGTTTTATCATTGATTCTTCTCGCCGGATACTGTACCCTTATAAAGAAACGAGACCCGTGGTTTATCCTTCTGTTTTCAGCAGTATCAGTGGTAAACATAGGATATTTCTCAATTTCGATTTCAACAACCATTAATGAAGCGTTGCTTTCAAACAGAATTGCATACTTGGGTTCAGTTTTCCTGCCCATGTCAATGCTTATGACAATACTGAAAACCTGCAAGATCAATATTCGGAAATGGGCAGTTTCAGCTATTATGCTTCTGAGTGTTATAGTTTTTCTGATTGCGGCAAGTCCCGGATATCTTGATATCTATTATAAAGAAGTATCATTAATCAAAGTAGGCGGAGCAACAGTTCTCGAAAAGGTCTATGGACCGCTGCACAGCATCTATCTGTATTATCTCATGGGGCATTTCATTGCTATGCTTGCCATAATCATTTATGCAAGAGTAAGCAAAAAAATCAGATCAAGCTCTCACGCTGTGCTCCTGCTTACTGCAGTATTCATAAACCTCTGCGTATGGCTTATGGAGCAGTTTGTTGACCTTGATTTTGAATTCCTCTCCGTATCATACATAGCAAGTGAGCTGTTCTTGCTGGGAATAAGTCTCCTGATACAAGATATAACTCTTCAGAACGCAATAGTAAGCAAACACAGTATAGAAAAGGAAACCGATCTCCAGGATAATAATAGTACTGCAACAAAAGACGCAACCTCCCCTGCCCTTTCTGATGAAAAAAGCATGCAGGAGAAGGCAGAGTATATGGCTTCTGTCCTCTATACACTTACTCCAACCGAGCGTCAGATATACAAGCTTTACATCAGCGGCAAGAACACAAAAGAGGTTATGGCAGAACTCTGCATCACAGAAAACACTCTGAAATTCCATAACAGAAACATTTACTCTAAACTGGGAGTATCAAACAGAAAAGAGCTTATAGCGGTTTCAAACGTAAAAGCCATCAGTACATAATCAGTTTTCGGCGTATCGATCTTTTAGGTCGATACGCTTTTTTTGAAAATATATTGTAATATAAAATGTGTTATGATATGCTAAAAATGTAAAATTTATTATGAGGTGAAATTAATATGAAAGTTAAACTACTTGCACTGACACTTGCCGTGCTGATGACTATGTGTTTATTTACAGGTTGCAAAGAAAGCACAAACACAGGTACAAGCACAGACACAACAACATCATCCGACACATCCGCACCAATTACTTCAGAAGCTCCTGTTACAGATTATACCGGAGTTTATGATGATCTCCTTTTCGAGATTTATAAGCACATACTTGCTATCACTTATGATGCAGAAAACAGTGATAGTATGGATGGTGATGCAGGATTCCGTGAAGTTGTTGGCAGTCTTTCTGAAGAAGATGCCCTCAGAGCAATAGGATATACAGAATATGACATAAACAACGATGGTATCCCTGAGCTTCTTATCCATCTCATTGATGACAACGGTAACGAGAAATGCGCAGGCACAAGAATTCTTGCAGCATACACCGTAAAAGACAACTCCCCTACCCTTATTTTTGAAGGTACTGTGAGAAACAGATACTATCTGCTTTCTAATGGGCTTATCTATAACGAAGGCTCCTCAGGTGCTGCATATTCTATTTTCGGAACATATACACTTGAACCTCTTTCAGATTCTCTTACCGTAAAGAATTTTTATTTCACTTCTCCCATTGATAATAATTACGATAACATAGGGTTCTTCGAAAACAAAACAGGTTCTATGGAAATCGATGAATCAGAAAGATTTAAAGGCCCTGAAAAAGATTTCTGGCAGATTCAGACAGACCTTTCAAAAAAGATTGCAGAATCAGAACTAAAACCATTTGAGGTATTCAGCGCAGGAAATGGCACAGAAGAGGTGTCCTGTGTTATTGCAGTATTTGCTGAAGACACTCTTGTTGAACTGACTAACGCAGAAAGATTTACAGCCGACAGTTCTGAATACGAGACCGAGGTAGTGTTCTTTGCAAACTACGGTGATGTTTACGATTTTGAGTTCTGTGGAATCAGATGGCTTGATGATTCAGATGGTGGTGAGAGTGATATTGAATTTGTTCCTGTTTACAAAACACAAACCCTGACTCAAGATACTCCCCTTGTGGTAACAATGACTTTCTGGGGAGATATCCCCTCCTATGGTATCATATACACAGATTCTGAAGGCACAAAACACTCTGGCACTATCAGCATAAGCGGAATGGATGGTTCGCTTATTCTGGATGTTATCTGATGTGGAGAATAGAAATATGAGCAAACTTGTATTAAAGAGAATACTTTTAACATTTACCGTTATATTATTACTCGGATGTTTTCCTTTCTTTTTCTCAGGTTGCAAGGCACCGAAATATAACAAATCACAAAAATACAACGTAGATTACTGTGGCAGTAAAGGCTGCTATTCCAATGCAAAAGACAGCTACAAAGCAGGCACTAAAGTTACCCTGTACTTCGAACTCATTGCAACCGATACAGATTACTCTTTCACCCTTGATGGTGAGCCTGTGAATTGGTCATATGATGAGAAAAAAGGCTTTGTAATTGAATTTATTATGCCTGTGCATGATGTAAAGCTTGAATGTCACTCCAAAAACTCTATGCTCGGATACATGCCCGAATAACATATATAGCAAAAGACCTGTTACAAAGCTGAACAGGTCTTTTCTCTTTTATAGTATAATAAATATCATTATTGGCATTATGGTAAAATCATCCTGTGTGTTTCAGGGTGTTAGTGCTCAATTTTGAACTCAGTTTGATTATCTGTAGCATAGAAAATTTATACGATTACACCAAAATTACTCCTTGCACTAAATGGAAACATAATCTCAAAGAAAAAACGTCGAAAACAAAAAGCCTTGAAAACCACTATTGAAGCGGATTTCAAGGCTTTTGTTCATGGTGGAGACGATGGGGATCGACCGTATTCTTCGAATACTTCTGGCTCGGCGACCCAATGCTTTGCATTTGGTGCCCGCCTTCACCGCTTTCGGCTAAAAATGTGCCACCGGCACATTTTATTAACGCCAAAACCCTCGCGGGTTCGATCCATTAATGCTTGTATAAACAAAAAACACCGGAAATATTCCGATGTTTCTGCTTCGTGGTGGAGACGATGGGGATCGAACCCACGACCTCTTGAATGCCATTCAAGCACTCTCCCAGCTGAGCTACGCCCCCACGAACGATAGTATCATATCATATTAAGTAACAAAAAGCAAGTGTTATTTTCTTTTTATTTTTGAAAGTCAACACATAAGAAAACCTGCCCTGATCTTGGGCAGGTTATAATGAAACTAACAATCAATCTTTAGGTTTCATTGTGTTATAGGAAAGCTTTACTGCATCAAGGCTGATATTGCAGCCAAGGCTATAAACAGGAACCTTCATTAAGGTCTCATCCAGCAAAGACATAAGCTGGAGCATTTTTATAGGGTCCTTAGGACGAAGTGTCTGCTCCATTAGTACAGGAATTGCCTTAGATGGACTTATTCTTTCAATCTTATTCTCAGGTGTCTGGGAAAGAATGCTGATACCGCAAAGAGGAACTTTCACATTGGTATTGATATCGTGTTTACCTGAAAAAGGAGTTCCGCAGATGAAAGGTACACCATCAAAAATCCTGATAGCAGGTTTATCATCATTTACAGAGATAACCTCTGAACCGAAGAACTTTCTCCAAAGGGTGGCATGTGTTGACTTTCCTGCTCCGCAAGGACCTGTGAAAGCGAAACCATAGCCATCAACACTGAGTGCTGCTGAGTGAAGGAAGAAAGCCCCTCTCGGGATTATCTCCTCATAGAATTTGGCACCTGCAAGTACATATTCCGCAAGGTCTCTTGAAACATCAAACTTACTGATGTGATCGTCAATTTCTTCTTCAGTTATTTCTAAAGAGAAATCTACCTTTACATCCTTATCATTTACAAGATACTTTTCGGAACGCTCAGTAAGTCTTGGATATCTGGGGGTATATTCAACAATAAAATCACAAATAGAATAAATCATTAAAGCCTCCAAGAATCATTTATCAGCCTTTAACCTGCCAAGGCTTTATATCCTTTACTTCGTTATACATTTCCACATAACTTCTGTGTCGGGACTCTGCTATCTCTCCCCTATGTACTGCATCGAGAACAGCACAGCCCTTTTCACATATGTGCATACATGATGTAAACTGACAGTCAGACAGATAATTTTCAAACTCAGGGAAACAATACATCAGTTTCTCCTTCTCCCAGAGCTTGTATCTCTCAAGGTCTATTGTGGAAAAACCGGGTGTATCTGCAATATAGCCGTCAGAAGTTCTGAAGATTTCTACTGTTCTGGTAGTGTGTCTTCCTCTTCCCAGCTTTTTACTGATCTGACCTGTCTCAAGAGAAAGGTCGGGATAAAGATTATTGATGAGCGTGGATTTACCCACACCGCTGTTTCCGATAAAAGCAATAAGCTTTGAGCTGAGTTCAGATCTGAGAAGCTCAACGGAAGCTTGATCGCCATCACTATACTGAAAAGTCCTGAAACCCGCCTTAATATAAACATCAACCAAAGCATCAACATTCTCAAGGTCTGTCTTGGAAAAAACTATATAAGGCATTATACCAAGACTCAATGATGCAGCTGTGAGTTTATCAATGATAACCGTATTGGGCACAGGCTCTGTGGCTGAAACAACAATTATGAGAGCATCAAGATTAGCCAGTGCAGGACGAACGAGAAAATTCTTTCGCGGCAGTATCTCCTCTATGCTGTGATAGCCGTCTTCCATAACGGCAATCTTTACTTTATCGCCAACAACGGGAGATATATCCTTGTTACGGAAAGAGCCTCTGGCTTTGCATTCATAAAGAACATCCCCGGCCTGAACATAGTAAAAGCCGCCTGTAAGTTTAACTATTATTCCTGTTCTGGATACAGATTCCTCAGTTTTCATTTAAGGTCACATCCTGCTGCTCTGTAGGTAAAGTCTCAATTACAGTAGGTAGCTCTACAGGCTCTGTTTCTGTAGGAGCTTCTGTTACAGATATATAGTTATACTTTCTGGCAGAATTATCTACTACTTTTGCTTCGTTTATATCAACTCTGCACTCAAAATAAAGTCTGTCATCAAGGTAGATCTTGACAGGAACTTCACCGTTGCCGACAACATCAACATTCAGAAGATGTGCGTCCTCTACGGAATTTGCATATTTGGGATTGCTTACGGTATTGCCTACAACATGAACTACCTTTACAGGATATTCTGCATTATCGGGAAGTGTAAGTCCTGTATTCAAGGGGAAAGGACCAAGGCTTAAGCAAAGAACAACCTCTGTTGACTTATTGATCTTACCACCTGCAGGAAGCTGATGATATACTGTTCCTTCCTCGTAAGAGCCATACATCTTCTTTCCATTGAAATTATACTTAACGTTTGCTTTCTTGAAGATTTCCTCTGCTTCCTCCTGAGTCATTCCCACAACGTTGGGAACTGAAACAAGGCTGTCAGCATTCTTGCTGGCTACAAAAATAAAAATCTTCTGGGAAACGGATACGTTCTTACCCTCATCGGGATAGCAGGCTACAACTGTATCTGCAGCAGCATTATCAACCTGAACATATACAGGATAAATATAGGTAAACCCTGCATTTCTGAGTGCTGTGCTTGCCTCAGATTCAGTAAGGCTGAACACCCCAGGAATCACCTTTTCACTTTCAGCACGGCAGACGGTAATGGTAATCTTACCGGTTTCTTTAATTGTTCTTGAGTTTGCAGGAGGATCCTGACGAATAATCTCCCCGTATTTATAGCCTTCGGCAAAACGGGCAACGACCTCAAACTCAAACTTATACTTGGTGCGAGCCTCTTCCTCTGTCATACCAACAACATTGGGAACAGAGATTTCATTAACCTCATCGGTTTTATTTGCTCTGATTATTCCGTAAGGAACACAGATTGCAATAGCAAGGCACAGAGCAATTATGATACCCGTGATTATGGGGAAAGCAAGGCTGTGACGAACCTTATCCTCGCTGTCACCATTCACTGTCTGGGCAAACTCCTCCTGTCGGGTGATTTTGCCCTTTGAGACAGCATTCATATACTTTGTGTGCTGCTTATCGCTGAAATACTTATACTCAAAGCGAACACTGGGGTTCATCTGGAAACGTTCAATATCCTGAAGCATATCCTGGGCTGACTGGTATCTGTCAAGGGGCTGCTTCTGCATTGCTTTGAGAGTAATCTCCTCGATACCCTCAGGGATAGTTGAGTTGATGGAACGAGGAGTATCAGGTGTGACCTGAAGGTGCATCAGAGCAACAGACACAGCATTATCGCCATCAAAGGGAAGTCTGCCGGTGAGCATTTCGTACATCATAACACCAAGAGAATATATATCGGTCTTGCCATCGGTGATGTCACCCTTTGCCTGCTCAGGTGCAATATAGTGAACAGAGCCTATTGCCTGCTCTGTCATTGTTCGGGTAGAATTTGAGAATCTTGCAATACCAAAGTCTGTCACCTTGATAGTACCGTCTGCAAGAAGCATCATATTCTGAGGCTTGATATCACGGTGAACAACACCCTTGCTGTGAGCGTGAGACAGTGCTTTGAGTATCTGTGTGATAAGGTGAACGGTCTCCTTCCATGTAAGGACACCCTGCTGAGTTATGTACTCCTTCAGAGTGATGCCGTCAATATACTCCATAACTATATACTGAATCATATCGCCAAAGCTTACATCATAGACCTTAACAATGTTAGGATGTGAAAGCACGGCGATAGCCTTAGATTCATTTTTAAAGCGGCGGATGAATTCTTCATTATTCAGGTATTCATCCTTAAGTATCTTGATTGCTACCTCTCTGCAATCAACAGTATCATAGCAACGATACACATTTGCCATTCCGCCAATACCGATAAGCTCCCGGATCTCATATCTGCCGTCAAGCTTTTTACCAACATACTTATCCATATTAAGCCTCCTTAGTAAATAACGGTGACTGTAATGTTATCTGTGCCTCCGCCGTCCTTGGCTTTCTCAATGAGCTTATTGGTCATATCCTCCCCGCGGTTCTCGTGGACGATTTTGACAATATCTCCTGTGGTTGCACAGTTTGTAAGACCATCAGTACAGATAAGGAGAACATCTCCATAAGTAAAATTAGCTTCGATATAATCAATACAAACTTCCGGACGGATACCCAGAGCTCTTGTGATTATGTTTTTATTTGGATGCTGCATAGCTTCCTCTGGAGTAATCTCTCCACGTCTGACCATTTCCTGAACAACGGAATGATCTTCGGTAAGCTGCTTTATCTTGCCGCCTCTGATAGCGTAGGTTCTGCTGTCACCAACATGGACAACATGGATCGTCTTGTCTTTTACAAGTACCAATTCACAGGTAGTACCCATTCCCTCAAGCGCAGGGTCAGAGAGAGCTATGTCGAAAAGATGAGCATTGGCACGCTGAACGATATCAATAAGCAGCTGTGAAAGCTGATCCTTAGAGAGTTTTTCATCGTAGAGCTCCTCGATCTGTTCGCTGATGAGTTCAACAGCCGCTGCGGAAGCAACATTACCTCCGTTGGCACCACCCATTCCGTCACAGACCACAGCCCAAGCACAACAGGGAGAGAAAACGCCGAAGCGACAGTCATCCTGATTACTTGTTCTGACTAAACCGATATCACTTTTGCTGAAAACTTCCAAGTTGTACGCCTCCTTTTCGAATGGAATTTTTAAAATATTTACTATAATTACTTTTTGTATTTTCCTCGGAGCTGACCGCAGGAAGCACTGATATCGCTTCCAAGGGTTCTTCTGACCGTTGCAGGTATTCTTCCTTTTTCGAGAACTTTCATAAATTCCCGAAGGCGTTTGTCGCTGCTCTGCTTATATCCTGTTCCGTCAACGGGATTTACAGGGATAAGATTCACATGGCAGAGGGTTCCCTTTATCAGATTCACAAGTCCGAGAGCATGAAGATCTGTATCATTCACTCCGCTTATGAGTGCATATTCGTAGGTTATTCTGCGTCCTGTGGTGTCAGCATAATATCTGCATGCCTTCATAAGCTCCTCTATGGGATATTTCTTATTAACAGGCATTGTTTTATAGCGAAGATCATCAGTTGGGGCATGCAAAGAAACAGACAGATTAATAGGTATCCCCTCTTCTGCAAGCTCGTAGATTTTAGGTACGATACCGCAGGTAGAGAGTGTAATGTGTCTGGCTCCCAATGAGAGTCCCTCGCTGTCATTTGCAAGGCGGATGAAACGGATAACGTTCTCGTAATTATCAAGAGGCTCACCCATTCCCATAAGAACAACAGAGGAAATCCTGATATTCAGGTCCATCTGAGCTCTGTGTATCTGGCTGAGAATTTCAGAGGCTGTGAGATTTCTCACAAAACCTCCCTGACCCGTTGCGCAGAAGGTACAGCCCATCTTACAACCAACCTGTGTGGAAATACACATGGAATGTCCGTGGTGATAATCCATAACCACCGCTTCAACGCACTCTCCGTCACCAAATGAAAACAGATATTTTATTGTATTATCATACCTTGAAACAAGCTTTTTTTCAATATTTGCAACAGAAATGTAACATATTGCATCAAGGTCTGAAATCATATTTTTAGGGAGATTTGTCATCTCTTCGAAGGATGTGACAAATTTTGTATGAAGCCAGGAATAAATCTGATCTGAGCGAAATTTAGGATAACCCTTTTCTGTAAGAAACAGCCTGAGTTCATCTTTTGTAAATGATTTTATGTCTGTCTTATTCATATCATACCGTAATAATGCTTAATCGGCATTCTTCACCATAGTTGCGATAAAGAAGCCATCTGTCTTGTCTGCCTCAGGAAAAAGTGTGAGCATTCCTTTATCCTCAGGAATTTTTCGAGTAATTCCTGAAGGAAGTTTTATTTCTTTCATAGAATATTCAGGGTGTGAATCAAGGAATCTCTCCACTACCTGAGAATTCTCAGCAGGGTTCAGGGTGCAGGTGGAATACACAAGGGTCCCTCCCTCACGCACAAGCTTTGCGCTGTTATGAAGAATTCTCAGCTGAAGCTCGGGAAGAGCCCCAAATGAATCCTCTTTTCTATATCTAATCTCAGGCTTTCTTCTGAGGATGCCAAAGCCTGAGCAGGGTACATCACAAAGCACAACGTCCGCTTTTTCTGTGAGTTTTTCATCTGCGGCGGCATCTCTGACAGCAGGTTTTACAATTTTAAGGCCTAATCTGTAGGCTCCTGCTTCAATAAGCTTCACCTTATGAAGGTGGATGTCAAAAGCCTTTATCATACCTTTATTTTCCATCATAACAGCCATGGCAAAGGTTTTTCCACCGGGGGCGCTGCAAACATCATAGACGGTGTCACCGGGCTTTACACCTGAAAGAAGAGCACATATAGAAGAGGATTCATCCTGAACGAAGAAATCTCCGTCCCTGTAGGCTTTGAGAGAATCCACAGCACCGCTTCCGGAAAGATAAAGCGTTCTGCTGTGTAGCGGTGATTCTACCGCCTCAACTCCCTCTGACTCAAATTTACTCCTTAGTTCATCTCTTGTGACTTTGGTGGTGTTCACAAAGACACTCAAAGGAGGCCTTGAGGAAAGAGAAGACAGAATACCAATCGTTGCCTCTTCCCCATACGCATCATGCCAGAGCTTAATAAGATAATCAGGACATGAGTACTTTACACTCAGGTACCTCACCTTATCTGTCTCAGGAGGCAGACTATATTCTTTATTGTTTCTGATAAAGCCCCTGAGCATTCCGTTAATAAAGCCTGAGGACTTAAAAAGCTTCTGCGCCTTTGCCATATTCACAGCTTCATTGACTGCCGCTGAGTCAGGAACCTTATCCATAAAAATCAGCTGATAAAAAGCCATTCTCAGAATAATGAGAGTCTTTTTCTCGATTTTTCTGAATGGTACTGTTGAGAGCTTTCTGATTATGTAATCAAGGGTCAGACACCTCTCCAGCACACCATAGACAAGAGCTGTGGTAAAGCTGCTGTCAAGCTTTGACAGATTATTCTCTTTTATAGCTGAGTCAAGTGCCAGATTAGAATATGCATCCTCAAGAAAAACTTTTGAAAGCACATCAAAGGCAACTTCCCTTGAATTTTTCATAGCCTGCTCCAATTAGTAAATTAGTCGTTTCTTCTTCGTGAAGCTATAACAATCAGAATTCTGAGAAGCTGAAGAAGAGCTGTAAGTGCAGCTGCAACATAGGTCAAAGCTGCTGCAGTAAGGGTTTCCTTTGCACCTTTGTACTCATCTCCCACAAGGAGATTTGTGTTCTTTATGGTACTCAGCGCCCGCTTGGAAGCGTTAAACTCCACAGGCAGGGTTACAAGTGTGAACAAGAGAGATGTGCTGTAAAGAATAACACCTAAAAGCAGAAGAATTCCTGCAAATTCATAGGAGGATGACGAAGTATCCACCTCGTAGGAATAGTAATAGGAAACGCCTGAGAATGCGAGGCCTATCATAATGAGTATCCAGCCGATTTTAGAGCCGATATTCGTAATAGGCACCATAATGCTTCTGACCTTATTGGGTACATAACCTATTGCATGCTGTACTGCGTGACCTGCCTCGTGGGCTGCAATTCCCACAGCTGCAACGGTTGACTGGTTATATACGCCCTCTGACAGATATATAGTGTTGCTCCTGGGGTCAAAATGATCGCTGAGCTTACCTGAGGTCGGCATAATGTTAACGCCTGTCACATTATTGCTCAAAAGCACATGTCTTGCGGCATCAGCACCTGTAAGACCTCTTGTATTTCGAATTTTTGAATTCTTTGTGTAAGCCTTATTCACCCAGAGCTGAGCAATGGATGAAACGATAATTGCAGGAAGCATCCACAAAAGATAAGAAAAATAACCGTAAAGCATATTATCTCCTCCAACTTAGGAAGTAATCAGGTTCCGAAACTCTGACCCTTTAGGAGTCTGTGGCCCAAAAGGAAGGACTTTGAATCCATAGCCTTTTTGCCCTCAAGTTGAAGAGTCAGAATTTCAACTGCACCCTCACCGCATGCGACGGTAAGAGGCGAAAGTGACACTATTTCTCCGCACTTACCTGAAAGTGCAGAGACTCTTGTTTCAATGATCTTGACCTTCTTGCCCTCAAGAGTTGAGGTAGCAACAGGCCATGGATTGAGACCTCTCACAAGATTATGAACAGTTTGTGCGGATTTTGTAAAATCAATTTCGCACAAAGCCTTTGTAAGCATTGATGCGTAGTTTGCTTCCTCTTCGTTCTGAGGAATTCTTGGTGCTTCGCCTTTTTCTATAAGCTCTAACGTCTCGATCAAAAGATCTCCGCCAAGAAGTGCAAGTCTGTCGAAAAGCTCACCTGCGGTCTCATTTTCACCTACTTCGGTTTTTGCGGTAAGAATAATATCGCCTGTATCAAGGCCCTCACCCATATACATGGTGGTTACTCCGCCGAACTTATCACCCTCAATGACTGTCCACTGAATAGGTGCGGCACCACGAAAACGAGGAAGCAGCGAGCCGTGAACATTAATACAACCGTACTTCGGGATATCAAGAACCGCTTTAGGAAGAAGCTTTCCGTATGCCACAACAACTATCACATCAGGCTCAAGACCCTTTATGGTGTTTATAACACCCTCATCCTTAAGGGTTGAGGGCTGATAAACAGCAAGTCCATTCTCAAGTGCAAGAACCTTTACCTCGGGAGGTGTCATAACCATTTTTCTTCCCCTCGGCATATCCTGTTTTGTAAAGACTGCACTCACAGTATGTCCTGCATCAAGAAGTTTCTGAAGGCTCACCACAGCAAAGTCGGGTGTTCCCATAAATACAATATTCATCGTATAACTCCCTTTTATTCCTCAAGTTCCTCAGGAAGAAGCATTCTGATAACATTATCCTTGAAAATAACACCATCAAGATGGTCAAGCTCGTGACAAAAAGCTCTGGCAAGGAGACCTTCGCCCTCGTAGGTTTTTTCCTCTCCGAATCGGTCAAAGGCTTTTACTGTTACCTTCATAGGTCTCTTTGTAAAGCCGTACTCACCGGGGCAGGAAAGGCAGCCTTCCACCTCCTGCTGTTCTCCCTCACGCTCTGTAATCTCGGGGTTTACAAGTTCTATAAGACCCTCGCCTACATCAATTACAACAACACGGCGCAGAATACCCACCTGATTGCCTGCCAGTCCGCAGCCATTCTGTTCATACATGGTATCTGCCATATCATCAAGCAAAGTCCAGAGACGAGGACCGAACTCAATAACGGGTCTTGCAACCTTTCTGAGTACGTCGTCTCCCTCTTTAACAACATTTCTTATAGCCATTATTAATCCTCCAAAAGGAGTATCAAAAACTCAGAAGCTCAAGGGCTTCAGGTCTGCATAAACTGATACATCCTTATATTTTTTATCTTTGCCGAAACCAGTGAGAAGTCGGGACATAAGCTCCCGAAGTCTTGAGCAGTTACGGCTTTTAATTATTATCTTATATCTGTATTTATTATTTACCTTGGACACAAGGGCGGGAGAAGGTCCCAAAACCCTTATGGGTAAATCCATATATTCTTCCTTGCAAAGCTCTGAAATCTTTCTAAGAAATTCATTGGCACATTCTACAGCGGTACCCTTCATCTCAGAGAGGAAGCCTACAAGAATCAGATCTGAAAAAGGAGGATATATCATCATCTTTCTCAGCTCTATCTCGTCTTCATAAAAAGCATCATAGTCCTGCTGTGATGCAAGCTCAATAATGGGATTCTCAGGGGTGTAGGTCTGAATGACAGCTCTGCCGGGAGCAGAACCTCTGCCTGAACGCCCCACAACCTGAGTAAGCATTGAAAAGGCTCTCTCAAAGCTTCTGTAATCATCGCTGTAAAGCATCTGATCTGCAGAAAGGACACCAACCAGAGTAACATTGGGAAAGTCAAGTCCCTTTGCTACCATCTGGGTACCGATAAGAATATCATACTCACCATCAGAGAAAGCCTTTAAAAGCTTCTCATGTGAATTCTTCGCCATTACGGTATCGGCATCCATTCTGAGTATCCTTGCCTCGGGGAAAAGCTCTCTGAGAGTTTCCTCTCCCCTCTGTGTACCTGCTCCGCAGAATTTAAGGGTCTTTTCCCTGCAGGAAGGACACTCCTCTGTATATTCTGTGGAATATCCGCAGTAGTGACACATAAGCCTGTTATTGGCATTATGGTATGTCAGAGATATGGAACAGTTGGGGCAATTAACTGTCTCCTTGCAGCTTCTGCAGGTAGCAAAGGTATTGTAACCTCTGCGGTTGAGAAGTATAATTGACTGCTTATTATTTCTGAGGTTTTCTTCTATTGCTTCGAGAAGTACAGAGGATATACCTGTGGTATTTCCACCCTCTGACTCCACATTCATATCGGATACAATAACCTCGGGTAAGGTTGATATACCGAATCGGTTTTTTAAAGTAAAAAGGGAATATCTTCCGCTTTTTGCGTAATAGTAGCTTTCAACATCAGGGGTAGCTGAGGAAAGAAGCAGAAGTGCATTCTCCTTGGCACATCTGAATTTTGCCACATCCCTTGCATGGAATCTGGGATTCTGCTCTGATTTATAGGTATGCTCCTGCTCCTCGTCCATTACAATGAGACCGAGGTTCTCAAATGGAGCAAACACCGCACTTCGGGTGCCTACTGCAATCTTTGCAAAGCCTCTGCGGACACGTTTAAATTCATCAAGCCGTTCTCCGAGAGAAAGACCGCTGTGAAAAATTGCCACCTCATCGCCGAAAACACTCTTTATTCCTTTAATGAGCTGAGGAGTCAGAGCAATTTCAGGTACCATAAGAATGACACCTTTACCGCTTTCCACAACTCTTCTGATAGTGTGCATAAAGACAGAGGTTTTTCCTGAGCCTGTAACACCGTAAAGAAGAGCCACTGCCCCCCTATTACTGTTACAAAGCTTACTGATTCCCTCAAATGCCTCTCTCTGTTCAGGCGAAAGTGTGGGAAGCGCTGTTCTCTCTACCTGCTCACTCTTTGGAGTTCTGAACACCTCAAGCTGAGAATACTCAGCCACACCCTTCTTTACAAGGGCATCCACAACAGCAGTTGTAACTCCTGTGTAGTAGCATATCTCCCTGACGGAAACCTCTCCCGAACACAGCAGAATATCAAGAACAGACTGCTGCTTCTCTGTAAGCTTCAAAGAATTTATGTCGAAATCTGCTGAAAGCCTTACGGTTTTGAGAGATTTATCCCCTATTTTGCGGAAGGTATCGTCGGATTTTCTGAGATAACCCTTTCTCACAAGCCTTTCAAAAGCTTCATAGTCCGAGTAGCCGAAGGTCTCCATAAGGCTCTCTCTTGAAACAGGGGCTTTTCTGAGTCTGAGATACTCAAAAATGCGTGTTTCCTCCTCAGAGAGACTTTCCACGGAAACATCATCTTCAGCCTCATAGAACACCTTGATATTAAAGGCAATTCCTGAGGGAAGCATAGCTTTCAAAGCATCAAACAGAGTGCAGTAGTAGTTACTCTTTATCCATTCTGCAAGACTTAACATAGCCTCTGTAAGAACAGGTTCCTTATCAAGAAGCTTTTCCACATATTTAAGTCCCGATGAATCTCCCCGCCTAAGGCTCATTACCATACCTGTGCGGTGACGGTTCCCTCTGGCAAAGGGTACAAGGACTCTGCACCCCGGTAAAATACCGACATGCTCCTGCTCATTTACTGCATAGTCAAAGGCCTTATCAAAATGATAGGTTGTTCCCTCAACTGCCACAGATGCAATGAGACTTTGCTCACTCTTCATCCTGAGGCTCTAAAATATTGTACTTGTGGTTCTTGAATTCTTCGATAGCAAGAAGCACAGGCTTATCTGTAGTAACAACACCCTCATCCTCAAAGCCCTGAGCGATTTCTCTTGCTCTCTTTGCCACACCGATTACCAGTGCGTAACGGCTCTCCTTGCCACTTAACATATCATCGATAGATGCTCTAATCATTTTATGTTCACTCCTGTAAAAATAATATAATGGTTTATATGAAGCTCAAAAGAGCTTACTTACTTGTAAAAAGGGTTTATTCTCTTCCTGTTTCCTGACGAACAATGGAGAGAACTTCCTGAACTGCGTCTTCAAGGTCGGCATTCACCACATTGTATTTGTAGTGGTCTGCCATAGTTATTTCCTTCTTTGCAGCCTCAAGTCTTGAGATGATCTGCTCCTCTTTCTCCGTACCACGCTTTCTGAGCCTATGTTCAAGAACGTCAAAGTCAGGCGGGAGAATAAAGATGCTCACGCAATCGGGATAGTCTCTTATGATATTGAGAGCTCCCACAACGTCGATCTCAAGGAACACGTTAATACCCTCTGAAAGCATATCCTCAACGGCTTTTCTGGGAGTGCCGTAGGAATTGTCACAATAGGTAGCATACTCCATGAAGCCGTCCTCTGCTATCATTTTGTCAAACTCTTCACGAGTTATGAAGAAATATTCCTTGCCATGGGTCTCTCCGGGTCTGGGAGCTCTGGTGGTTGCTGAAACAGAGAGCCTTGTGGTCTTGTCCTCAGCGAGAATTCTCTTCATTATTGTACCCTTGCCTACACCGGATGCACCGGAATAAACAAAAAGTTTTCCTCTTTTCACTGAGTTTTCACTCATTATTCATTACCCTCCTCAATTCTGTTAGCTATGGTCTCGGGAGAAATAGCGGAAAGTATTATATGGTCACTATCAGTAAAAAGTACCGCCTTGCACCGTCTGCCGTAGGTGGCATCGATAAGGTTTCCCTTCTGCTTTGAGTCCTGAATGATTCTCTTGATAGGAGCTGAGTCGGGGCTTACTACGGTTATAAGGCGTCCTGCCACAACTACATTTCCGAATCCGATATTTATAAGCTTCACAGTTTTTACCTCACTCTATATTCTGGATCTGCTCACGGATCTTCTCGATCTCCGCTTTAATATTAACAACCTGATGAGCAAGCTGTGCATCCTGAATTTTAGAACCGATAGTGTTCGCCTCTCTGTTCATTTCCTGAACGATAAAGTCAAGCTTCTTACCGATGGATTCCTTTGTATCCATTACAGCAGAAAGCTGAGAGATGTGGCTTCGGAGTCTTACGGTCTCCTCTGCAACAGCTACCTTATCCGCAAAGATGGCTACCTCTGTGAGAACTCTCTGGGGATCGTAGGTTGTGTTTCCGAGCAACTCCTCGATTCTGTCACGAAGACGCTTTTCGTACTCCTCAACAATTATGGGAGATCTGTCCTCAATTATCTTAACGATTCCGAGGATGGTCTCTGATCTGCTCATTACATCCTCATAGAGACGCTTGCCTTCTACCTCACGCATAGAGATAAACTTATCAACGGCTTCCTTCACAACAGGAAGTGTTGCCTCGATAATAGTCTCCTCATCCTCGGGTGCCTTGTGAACTGTAAGCACATCAGGGAAACGACCTACCATGGATGCAGTCATATCGTTTTCCACACCGTACTTTTCGGAGATCTCTTCAAGTGCCTTTACATAACCCTGAGCAAGGCTGTGATTTACCATAACTTCACAGTTGGCATCATCCTCACAGCTTACGATAGAAACATACATATCTATCTTGCCTCTTGAAACACGGGAATTTACATAGGACTTAAGCTTCTCTTCAAGAAAGGCATAGCCTCTTGTAGTGCGGCAGCTGAACTCAAAAAATCTGTGGTTTACACTTTTAAGCTCAACGGTTATTACCTTGCCTGCAACCTCAGCTTCAGCTCTGCCGTAGCCTGTCATAGATTTAATCACTTAAATCATCCTTTCATATATTTTTCCTGTGTTTATCCTCTGCACACGGCCTTTGATAAACATTAACGTAATTATATCATTATTAGTAAATATATACAATAGATTTGTAACAATATTGTAACCTATTATATTTGCAAAAGCAGATACAATGTGATATAATATCAGCGAATTTTTGAATAAGGGAATGATTTTAATGTCAGGACATAATAAATGGAGCACTATTAAGCAGAAGAAAGGTAAGAACGACGCTGCACGTGCTAAGATCTTTACAAAGATCGGCAGAGAGCTTATCGTTGCTGTTAAGGAAGGCGGCAGTGCAGATCCTTCCGTAAACTCCAAGCTTCGTGATTGCATTGCAAAGGCAAAGGCAAATAACGTACCCAACGACAACATCGACAGAATTATCAAGAAGGCTGCAGGCGAAGGTGATTCCACCAACTACGAGGCAGTTACCTACGAAGGCTACGGCGCTTCAGGCGTTGCAGTAATCGTTGAGGCACTTACAGATAACCGCAACCGTACCGCAGGCGATGTTCGTCACTATTTCGATAAATTCGGCGGAAATATGGGAACTCCCGGCTGTGTTAGCTTTATGTTTGAGCAGAAGGGCGTTATCGTAATTGACCGTGAGGACCTTGAGGCTGACGAAGATACAGTTATGGAGCATGCTCTTGAAGCAGGTGCTTCCGACTTTGAAGCTGACGATGATGTTTTCACAGTCTATACAGAGCCCACTGACATGAGCGCTATCAGAGACGATCTTGCAGAAAAGGGCTATGCTTTCGTTACCGCTGAGGTAGCTATGGTTCCCAACACCTACACCAAGGTTGAGGATCCTGAAATTCAGGAAAAGCTCCAGAAGATGCTTGATATGTTCGAGGACAATGATGATATCCAGAACGTATGGCACAACTGGGAAATGACTGAGTAATAAACACCTTTAAACCACGGACACCGACTAAACAGAGGTCGGTGTCTTTTTTCTTTTACATTTCGACATTTTCCGTCAAATTATTTGCTATATTGGAGCCTTTATTGTATAATCGAATCAAGATGTATCAAAGGGGTGATGATTTGAAGCACAGAAACTTTTTCTTCGCTATATTTCTCATAGTTTCTCTTTTGTTTGTCACCATCATCTCCTACAATGCAACAGACAGCGAAAGTCTCATAGTATTCGATTATCATAGCAAAAAGGAGTATTCTGTCAGTTACTCCGAAGGGTCTGTTCAGATCAACCGAAGTGATAAAAGAATAAGTTTTCCTTATGAGACTGATGAATTTTCCTCGATGGTATATAACGGAGTTTTTGCGTTCATCAGCAAAGATTCTCTCTCCTCTCCTGACAGCACTTCCTTTTCTGTTACTGTATTTGACTCAGAGACAAGATATCTCTACTCTGTTTTATCCCCTACCGGCATCAACACAGCACCTACACTCTTCGCAAGTGACGATGATTACAATGTCTATATGTGTTCGAGAGATAACACCGACATACTCCTGAAGTTTTCTCCGGATATAGGCTACACATCTTATGACCTTTCTTCAAGTATTCAGCAGATAATGTGCATCGATAATCAGATATTGCTTATAACAGCAGACGGAGTTTACACTCTTGCGGATGGTAGCCCTCAGAAGCTTTGCACCCTTGTAATTAACGCTCCCTGCACCATGGACGATGACAATGAATTTACATCTGCCGATGGCAGACAGTACTGTTTTGAGAACAATAGCCTGGCAGAGATCAGCGAAAGCACTCCCGTTGCAACTGAAAGCACTTCTGAAAGCATATCGGAAAACGAAAACTATGGTGTAAAAATAGAGAACAATTACATCTACGCTGACTACGGCACAACAGTGGCAAAGTTAAGGAAAGCTTTAGGTCTTAAATCAGAGGACATTGTCGTAATAAAAACCGACGGCAAAATTATAACTTCAGGAAAGCTCGGCACAGGTATGAGAGCTTTATATCTTGACGGTGAAAAGCTCGTTGTTATCAAAGGTGAGCTGACCGGTGAAGGAAATATAAATTCCCGTGACCTTAAGCTTATGATGAAAATTCTCACCGAAGAAAAGATTCCCGATGAACTGCAAAAAATTGCCGCTGACCTTGATGATAACGGCGAAATAAACACAAAAGACTTATATCTTCTTTCAAAACTATATTGAGACACAAAAATGGCAGACTACTTTTAAACTGTAGTCTGCCATTAATTTTTATCAGTTTACTTTTTCAAAGCCAACACCGGAAATTACCAGGTTTCCGCCATTGAGTCCGTACTGCATTTCCATATCTTTTACATTGCCGTCAAAATACTTGACCGTTAAGAAAATGTTGTTATCCTTTACGGTATATTTGAATCCAAAGTCCATTCCGTATCCGTAGCCATAGTTCTCGTTGTAAGTATAATCATAGCCCATTACGCCTGTGCCGTCAGAGTTAAAGGTGTACTTCATTGGAGAATATCCCATCTGGATATAATATTCATCCATTATCTCTTTCCATGTACCCAGAATTTTTTCATCAACAGATACTTCTGTAAGCCCCGCCTCATCAGCTGATGCGTGAGTAATATCGTCGGGATCAAGTGATATCTGAGGAAGCTCAGTCTTCTCAAACTTAATTGTGATTTCTCCAAAGGTGATTGTCATATTATCTTTGTCGCTATCTTCAGAGATAACACCTTCACCGCCTGACATACCGAAAATATAGAAATCACTCTTGAGGACCTTTTCACCCTCATCGTTTTCCTCTGTGGTGTATTTTCCGTAGAACTTGATACCGTTCTCGTAAAAATGCACAGTATCATCCTCAAGGAACTGTGCATAGATATGCTTATCTGAATAATCATCACCATTATATTCAAGAAGCTGCCATGCATAAACAGCGCCGTCTTTTCCGTCCTTTAATACAAGCTTAGGCTTTGTAAGTGCTGTGTAAATGAGAACTGTACCGATTACAATAAGGGCTGTAACGAGAAAACAAATCGCTGTGATGATAACGGGCTTCTGAATAACAGCGGTCTTTTTTTCTGTATCCGCACAAGGAGTTCCCTGATAAGTGCTATTAAACTCTTCAGGAATTTTCTGTACGGCATCCTCTGTACACATGTCAATGTCGCTGTTATATTCTGCCTCTGCCTTTACCTCTTCGGATTTATTATCCTCAAGAGCTTCAAGCAGCTCTTTTTCCTTTTCATCCATATATACTACCTCCCGATTAAAATCAGATAATGATATATTACTATGTTTCAGCAAATAAATCAATAGATTTTATTTGATGTTTTTGTGAAATTACTGTGAGTTTTATGTAGATAAATGTATAAAATACATATTGAAATAGGTTTGAATTTATGATAACATAGTGATGTTTATTTATTGTAATATTTTACTTTTATTTATATAGTGAGGTATGTTATGAATTATCTTGATCTTTATTCTCAGTGGCTTGAAAAAGCAACCGATGACCCTGCTCTCCAGGAAGAGCTTGAGAATATAAGCTCAGACGACAAAGAAATTTATGAGCGCTTCTATACTCAGCTTACCTTTGGTACAGCAGGCCTTCGTGGTGTTCTCGGTGCAGGCACAAACAGAATGAACATCTACGTTGTTCGTCAGGCTACTCAGGGCCTTGCAAACTATGTTCTTAAGCAGTTTGGCGGCGGTGCTGTTGCAATTTCTCACGACAGCAGAAACAACGCTTCCCTCTTTATGAATGAAGCTGCCCGTGTACTTGCCGCAAACGGGATCAAAGTATATATCACAAAGGAGCTGGAGCCTACTCCCGTACTCAGCTACCTTGTAAGACATTTCTCCTGCAAAGCAGGCATTATGATCACTGCAAGCCACAACCCTGCAGCTTACAACGGCTACAAGGCTTATGGTGAGGATGGTTGTCAGATGACAGACACCTCTGCAGGCATCGTATATGATGAAATCTGCAGCATTGATATGTTTGATGGCGTTAAGCTCTGCGACCTTGACGAAGCAGTAAAGAGCGGTATCATTGAATACGTTGATGACAGCGTATATACAGAGTATCTCGCTGAAGTAAAGAAACAGCAGATCAACCCCGGTGTTGCAAAGAATGCAGATCTTTCTGTTGTATATACTCCCCTAAACGGCACAGGCAACAAGCTGGTAAGAAGAGTTCTCTCTGAGATCGGCGTTGAGAATGTGTCTATCGTTAAGGAGCAGGAGCTTCCCGACGGAAACTTCACAACCTGCCCCTTCCCCAACCCTGAGATCAAGGAAGCTCTTGAATTGGGTCTTAAGCTCTGCGATGAGATCAAACCCGACCTTCTCCTTGCCACAGACCCCGACGCAGACAGAGTTGGCATTGCTGTTCCCGAAGAGGATGGCTCCTATCGTCTTATCACAGGTAATGAGACAGGCATTATGCTCACTGACTATATCCTCAAGTGCAGAAAGGAAGCAGGTACTCTCCCCGAGGGTGCTGTAGTTGTAAAAACTATCGTTTCCACTAAGCTTATTGAGAGAATCTGCGAAAAATACGGCGCAGAGATGAAGGATGTTCTCACAGGATTTAAGTACATCGGCGAGGTTATCCTCGGTCTTGAAGAGAAGAACGAAGAGAACAAGTACATCTTCGGCTTTGAGGAAAGCTATGGTTACCTTGCAGGTACCTATGTACGTGACAAGGACGCAGTCGTTGCATCTATGCTTATTGCTGAGATGGCAGCCTACTACAAAAAGCAGGGCAAGACTCTGACTCAGGTTATTGACAGTCTCTACGAGGAGTACGGCTACTACTATAACAAAACTCTCAACTTCTATTTTGAGGGTGCTGAGGGTATGCAGAAGATGAAAGAGCTTATGGATACTCTGAGAGTAGGCGCTCCTAAGGAGATTGCAGGCTATGATGTATGCGGCATCCGTGACTATCTCCTCAGCGAAAGCACCGATCTTCTCACAGGTAATAAGACAACTCTGGATCTTCCCAAGTCCAATGTTCTCTCCTACAACCTTGAGGGCGGAAACGCAGCTATTGTTCGTCCCAGCGGCACAGAGCCCAAGATCAAGCTCTATCTCACCTCTGTAGGAAAAGATAAAAATAACGCCCTTGAGATTATGGATCAGCTCGAGGCTTCCACAAAGAAACTCTTAGGCGTTTAATATACCGAATCGACTTCAGCCTTCCGTTTTCGGAGGGCTGATTTTTTATTAATTAACTGAAATATACCATTGACTTTCTCGAACACTTGTTCTATAATAACTATACAAACATTTGTTCTATTTGAATGATGCTGTTTTTTTAGAAGCGATAATTCCATAGTTACTCTCCAAAAGAGTTTTTAATAAACTTATGATATCACATCCATAAAGTATCTTCCCTATACTATGAATTATCGAACGACAACAAGGAGGTCATAATGAATGAAAGAGTATATTTCCGTCACCGCCAGGTTTGATCCTGATGGTAATCTGCTGCCACTGAAAATTCATTGGAAAGACGGCAGAAGCTTTGATATAGACAAGATTCTGGACATAAGATACGCCGCCTCACTAAAAGCGGGCGGCGCAGGGCTTCGTTATTCATGCAGAATTCTAGGTAAGAAGAAATATCTGTTCCTTGAAGCTAACCGATGGTTTGTTGACAGCAGATAGAATTATCTGAAATAAACCTGAAAATTTCCTTTGGGAACCTTTATTTCAGTTGCAACTCCATCCTCTACAGAGATAACTTCAACAACTAATGTTGTGTCATTTTCATAAGTAAGAGTAATCTCTTTCTCACCTGTAAACTCATAGGTACCTGTGGTCTTTCCGTTGGTTACACCTACTGCCAGGTTAAACTTGTTACCCTCGGAGAATGTAAGGCTGCCGCCGTACTGAATACCTGTACCGTAAACATCGTTAAGAGTTTTCTCGGTATCGTTTTCATCAAAGGCCTTGTAAGGCTCATAAGACTCTTTGAGAGTAATTTCGGACACAGCCTCTGTTTCGGTGGGAGTTTCTGTCTCAACAGGTGCAGTTTCTGTCACAGCAGTTGTTGGATCTCCTGCTGTCTTTTCTTCGTTTTCACTTTTGTTGCATGCAACAAAGGAGGACAGTGTGAGAATCAGAAGGACTGCTGCCAAGAGTTTTTTGAGTGATAAGTTTTTCATATTATTCCCCTTTCTCCTGAGAATACATTTGTCTCAGGACCTTTCTTTTTATCATCTTACCTTTATAGAAAACATAGCCTTCCTCGTCACCGATAAGGAGCTTTTTCACATCCTCATCGTTTTCAGAAAACTCCTCCATAAGCTTACTGTTGTTTTCAAAAGCTTTTTCCTTTTTATCTTCAGAAGTAATAACCTCGTCATCCTTTTCTCCCATTACAGATACAAGGTTATCATAGAGGAAATAACTGATAAAAAAGGAAAGCTGAGAAGGAATCAGCAAAAGCATGGAAAAGGCAAAATAGCCTATGAGAAGAGCCCTGATAACAGGGAGGCTGAATGTTCCTGCCAAATTTAAAATAACAATAATGGGCATAAGCACCACAGCCAGATAAAGAATAATGCTGAGAAGTGCAAAGAAATTCTTTTTAAGCTCACCGAAAGTCATAAGAGCGCTGTTTTTGAGAGCATCCTTGAATCTTAGCTCAAATGTGGGAATTATCAGAAACAGACCGAAGAACATAAATATAAAGAAAAGTGCAATAAGCAGAGAAAAAACAAGAAGCACTCCAAAAATCCAGCCTGCGCTCGTCATTGCCGAATAAATAACCGTGCTGAAATAGCATCCCACCGCCGCAATATAGAGAAGAATTCCTGCCAAAAGGAATTTCAGACCGTTTTCCTTTACAGCTTTAAAGTAAGCCTTTATGTAATTATCAGGTATTTCACCCCTGCAAACATCACGGGATAAAACCATTACACCCGAAAAAAAGGGGCTTGCAGGAATCATAAACAGCAAAAGGGCAACGGGCACTATATGAATAAGATACTTATAGACCGCTACACTTAAGAGCATAGAAAGTGCAAGGGGTATCAGGAATAAGAGATTAACAAGAAGCATTCTGCCGAAACTCGAGCAGAATTTATTAAGTAAAATCTCAAAACCCAGTTTTTTTCTTTCGTTCATTTTTACACATCCTTCATGGGAATAACATCAGAAGAACATTTTAGCAAAGAATGTCCATAAAAGCATATCGCAAAGTGCCGCCATAACGGAGAGAACAAGCAAAAATAAGCTGTGCAGAAGAAAGCTTCTGAGGTAAATCACAGTTGTAGATCTATCTGACTTATCAGACATAAAAAACCTCATAAGCCTGAAGCTCATCCTGTGAGCTTCGGAACACTCTATTATAAGTGAAAAAGTAAAGAGAAATGTTCCCGCAAGAATCACAAGAAGGTAAAAGCCTATCCCTTTTAGTCCGAAATTTAAGAATAGATATCCTGCAGAGAGACCTGTACCATAGCCCTTGAAAGCAGGAATCAAAAACAAAGGGAGTAGTCCCCACAAACTCAGTCCGCATAAAAAGGCACATAGAAAAAACAGGAAATTCGAAGAAAGTCCCGAGACAAAAGTCATATACATCGGCTGACTGAGCCTTGCTGAGAGGTTAGTGGTAAACAGCATATCAAGGCTCTGCCTTACCCCTTCCCCCGCACTTCTGGCCGAAAGAGACCCTATCAGCATCCCAACGGCAAAGCAGAATGTATAAAAGGTAATGGCTCCATAGCGTCTGAGGTAAGTTACCACACCAACAGACGGAGACCTGAGGCTCTTTTCCTTGTTCTTTGATTTTCTCGGTAATGTAACAACTATTCCTTTCATAAGCTCCTCCTAAACGGTTGTCCGTTATTGAAGCTTATGAAAACATAACCATTATTATGATTCTTTTGAAAGCTCTCCTGCACGTTTTGTGCAAGCCTTCATAGCATCAGCAAAGATTCTTTCTATATCATTTTCATAGAAAACACTCAGAGCTTCAAGGGTAGTACCGCCCTTGGAGCTTACTTTTTTGATGAGGGTCTCGGGAGTATCTCCCGACTCACGGAGCATTTTGGCACTTCCCTCCATAGCGGCACAGATAAGGTTCATAGCCTTTTCTCTTTCTATACCTTCGCTCTCGGCATAGTCTGCCATAGCCTTGGCAAAAAGATAAAAGTATGCAGGTGAAGAACCGTTGACAGAGATAATTGCATCCATTTTATCCTCTGTGAAAAGCTCAACTACACCGCTGTTTGAGAACATGGAAATAACAGTTTCTCTTACTTCATCCTCAACATTTTCCGAGGGACAAAGTGCAGTGGCGCCCCTTGAGAGAAGCAAGGGAGTATTGGGCATAACACGTACAACGGGAACTTTCAGAGAAAGAACTGTTCTGATAAAATCAATTGTGATACCTGCAGCAATAGAAACAAAGGTCTTGTGAGCATCTGCACTTTCCTTGATCTCAAGAAGCACCTCTCGGTAGTTCTGAGGCTTAACTGCAAGAACGATTATATCACTGTGAGAAGTGACAGCGGAAGAATTCTCCTCAATGGTCAGCCCTTTTTCCGAAAAAGCACCGAGCTTTTCCTTATCCATATCAAAAAGATGGATATCAGAAGGTGCGAAACCATTTAAAAGAAGTCCTCCTATAATTGCGGTGGCCATATTTCCACCGCCGATGAATCCGATTTTCATACATATACCTCCGGAGCTAATATGTTTAAAGTTTAGTGTTTGAATTTATGGGACAAGTAAACTTGAAACCATTTTTATTGGAAGAGCCGTCTCTCTTGTAATCACCATAGAAGAAAACATCAAGTTCATCAACTCTTCTGTTGAGAAGTCCCCAGACACAAGTGGAGCCTGCGTGGTGATATTGGAGCATCAGGTCAATGAATTTCTCCTTATCAACCCTGCTGAGGGCATAGTCGTTATCCGTACTAACAACGCCCTTGGTGACATAGTCGGCATAGACATAGCCCTTCTTGCCGCTTTCACTCTCAACATAGTACCAGTTATTCTCGGGGGATGTTTTCAGAAGCTTCACCTTATCCCCCTCATAGAACACTCCGAGGATGTCAGAAGATGTGGAAGGCTCTTTTCTGAAGTTAACATGGTCACCGTTTATATAGGCATCTGTTGGTGAGGCTGTTGTGTTCTGATTACCCGTAGCTGTGAAAAGCTTCTTGAAGTCACTGTCAGAGGAGAGAATATACGCTCCAAGATTATAGGAGAAAGAAAGCAGGGCATCAAAGTGCCGCTGATTATACTTAACTTTGATATTGCTGAAATAACTATTCAGCTGTGAAGTATATCCACCAAAGTTTACAGTCTGAACAAGATAAGCATAGGCTTCCTTCTTGGTCATATCGTTATAGAAGGTCTCGCCGATGTGAATAACCTTACCATAGCCTATTGTGGGAATATTATTTGCAATGGTGTCAAAATACACACAAGGGCTGTACCCCTCAAACTCAGAAATAAGCTTTATTGCAGCATCAGTACCTCTACGCTTTTCAAGGCTATCCGTGAGAGGATCATCAGTAGCTCTGATAAAGATATCAGTCTTTGCATCATCACAGGAGGAAGAGCAGGTCTTAAACTCCCCTGAACCTTCCTTCGCATAGGCCACAACGTTGAACGTTCCCGAAGAAGATATAGTCGTGGTTCCGCTCCAGACAAAGGTGCCTGAATCGGATGTCTTATTAGTAGCATTTACAGTGACGGTCTTATTACCTACAGTAACCTCAAATTTAACTGCAGTACGATGTATATCGGTTACAGCATAAAGAGTCACCGTCTCGCCTACTGCCGCAGTATTGGGAGCAGAATATGCAAATCTGATGGGCTCAGCATCCTTGACGGTTACAAGGCAGGTCTTTGTTCCCAAAGAGTTTGATGCAGTAATAACTGCCGTTCCCTTGCCGACACCTGTGATGAAGCCGTTTTCAACTATAGCAACTGCTTTATCTGAGGATGTCCACTCAATAGCCTTGGTGGAACTTGCACCGTTATAATATGTTTTTCCTACAGTAACCGTCGCTGTTGACTTCTCAATGGAAACATCTGAGGTCGGAGCTTTAACAGTTACTTTACACTCCTTTGTCTGAAGCTTAGTGGAAGCAGTAATGGTAGCGGTACCGGTAGCCTTAGCCGTAAGAATTCCGCCATTTACGGTAACAACAGAGGTATCGGAGCTTTTCCATGTAACGTCAAGATTTGCAGAAAGCTGAGCATGGTTACCTCTGAAGATGGTAAGAGATGACTTTGAAAGTGTCAGCTCATCTTCTACGGGTCCGGAGGTGGATTTAAGCACGGTAACCTTGCAGGTATCGCTGATATCAGTACCGTTAATGGTGGCAGTAATGAGGGCTTCTCCCTCTTTTATGCCTCTTATGGTACCATTTGCAGAAACAGTAAGCACACTGCTGTCAGAGCTTAAATAAACAACACTGCTCTCAATGGAGCTGCCGCCGGTAATATGTGTTGAGAGAGTCATGGTTTTGCCTGCTTCCAGAGAAACAGAATCATGGGACAAAGTAATGGTGTTTGCAAGGGGTGCAAGCTCATCTACATCGCTGCTTCCCACCATATCCATAAGCAAGGATTCATCAAACCAATCAGGCGTATCAGGTTCAGGATCAGGTGTAAAAGAAGCTACAATACTGATCTTAAGGGATGTGTATGAACGATAAATATAGCCTGTTTTGCCTGAGCAGGAAACCTTGACCCAGAACTCACTTGTATTATCAAGAACATCAAAAGATGTATTTTTCTGCAGGGTTTTGATTATATTGTCTGCATCTGTTGTGGCAGAGGTTCTGAAATTAACATCATCCGTAGTCACACCTGTGATTTTCACAGAAGAGTTGCCTGCTTTAAGATAATCTACAGAGCAGTATCCCTTTGTACCATCCGAACGACTGACATAAGCCCAGCCGTTAGAGCTGTCGGAAAGGAGAGTAAGCTCCTCATTAACACCCAAGGTAGTGATAATATTACTATCGGTTATTGCCGCAGAAGAACGCAGTCTTACGGCGTCAGTTGTAATAACAACAGGAGTTGCGGCAAATGCTGTAAACACGGCAACAGACAGCACCGACAAAAGTGTCAACACCGAAAGAGCTACAGAAAGAATTTTAGTTACAGATCTATTCAAAATAACACCTCCGCATAAAACATTGGTCACTAAAATTTTATCATAAATAAAAAATGTATTCAAATGAAAAATTTTCTACTTCCTGATTTTAAGAAGCTTTCGCCACTTTATAAAATACATGGAAATAAGCCTTGTGAGACAAATGTCATAAATAATAAAAATTACATTACCTGCTAAAAGAAATGCCCACGGAAGATAGAAGCCGCCTATCTCAAAGCTTTCTTTGGGGACAGACAGAATTGATATGGCAAGAAAGAAGGCTCCAACCATACACAAATTAAACACCACAAGCTTCAGGACATACTGAAGAATCTTGTTCTTCAGTCTTTCAATAAGACCTTTGAGTATGGGATAAAAGCCAAAGAAAAGCACATAGTAGAGTGCCGCTTCCTTATCTGCAGAAAGAAGGAAGGAAAGAAGAGAAACCGAAACATATGTAGCGGCAGCCGCAGGATACCCCACTTCAATAACTATAACACACAGAAGGGCACCTGCAATACAAGGCACTGCATAGGTACCAACAGGGATAAAGCCTGTGAGAAACATAATAACCGAAGAAAAGGCAGTTATTACCGCACACAGAGCAAGAGGATAAGTCTTTTTCATACTATCTCACCATCAGCAGCAAGCAATAAGATCTCCGCCCATACATTCACAGCAGACATCTGCACAGCAAAGAGCTGAACACATATCACAAGATGAACAGCCGCCGCCCGTTGTGTTATAGGTGGTGTTATACTCAGGAGATCTGTAGGTTCTCTGGCTGTTTACTCTGTTGAGAACAGAGCGGTATTCGGGGTTTGAAGGGTCCATATCGCAGGCTGTTCTGAAATAAGTGTATGCCTGATCGGTCCAGCCTCTGCGGTAATTTATCATACCATAGAGGAAATGCCATTCTGCATCTCTGCCGGTAACGGGAATTCCTCTGAGGATTGTCTCGGCATCGTCAAAACGACCGCTCTTTATATAGTTTCTTACCTCGGGATAGTTTGTTTTGGTATAGCCTGAGGAATATGAAGAAGTATTACCTGAATACTTCTTTCCCTCTCTGCGAAGACGCTGGATTTCATCATAAGCCTCGTTTATCTCCTGCATTTTCTCCTTTGCAAGATCCTTGAGAGGGCTGTCCTCGTAGCTGTCGGGATGATATTTCTTGGCAAGCTCTCTGTAAGCTGCTTTGATCTGATCGTCGGTTGCATTCTCGCTGACACCGAGAATATCATAAGGATTTTTATTCATTACTTTTTCCTTTCACATTTGTTAATATCTCCTTCTGCTTCTTGGCAAGACCAAGGAGAATAATATTATCAAGTATTGGTTTATATCGTCTGAAGTTCATAAGCTCGTAGGCTTTCGTCAGGCGGTAAAGAGATGGGCTTATGATGGCATCACACTCCTCTGCGCACTCTGAAAGTCCTTTATTATACTTATTGTAGATGGGATTGAAGCTTTTCTTCCTGATATCATCATCAAGGTCGCAGGCAGCATCCATAAGATAAACCCACCTGCCGAGATGATATCCGAATTCATAATAAACTCTTTTATCTGCTTCGCTCTCTGCCTCAAGAGAAAAGACGTTTGCAAGAAGCTTTGCTGTAGGCTCGGCACATTCATCGAGAGAAAGGTTATTCTCCTCGGCATGAAGCTGGGAAGAAAGCATCTCTGCGCAGTATGCATCAAACTCAGGATACTTTTTTGACGCTTTCTTGCGAGCTGAGGAAAAGAACGGCTTAATAAGCTTCATAAGAAATCTTTTAAGGAAACCGCTGTCCTCAATATTATCAAGAACCTTATAGTAAGTCATTATGACAAGGAGAGCAGCTGCTTTGGAGAGAGCTTCTTCATAAGCCTCACCAGTGCAGAAACTGCAGGATTTGAGAGGATTAAAGCGACAGCATCGTTTCTCATAGCAGGGTGAGGTATCAAGCTTTGACATACAAAGAAGAGCATAAAAGGTGCAGTCGTAATTAAGAATAAATCTTAGGAGAAAGGAATAGTCCTTACCGAGACGCTTGCATAGTCCGCAATATACGGACTTGTAGGTTTCGTATTCCTTAATCTTCAGTTCAGGTTTATCTATACATACGAAGCCGAACACCTATATCACCCCTATTTTGTATTATACCACATAATACATTATATCACAATGGATTTTTTGAAGATTAACTATGTGTTAATTTTTTACAGAATTTGGTTGAAATTATTATGCTATAAAGGTATAATTTACGTATATTCGGATATGTGAGGTACATAATGAACGCTTACGATTTTGATAAAACCATTTATAAAAATGACAGTTCTGCTGACTTTTATCTCTTTTCTTTGAAAAGGCACCCGAAAATCCTTAAATTTGTGCCTGCAATGATAGGCGCTTTCTGCAGATTCTATATTTTTAAGAAGGGTACAAAAACCGAATTCAAGGAAAAGGTTATGATTTTTGCATCTGTAATCGACCTTGAAAAAGATATAAATGATTTCTGGGACAAGAAGATATCGGGTATCAAGAAATTCTATCTTGAAAACAAAAAGGAGGACGATGTTATAATCTCCGCCTCTCCCCGATTTATCCTTGAGCCTGTATGTCAGAGACTGAATATAAAGCATCTTATCTGCTCTGAGGTTTCTCCCGAAACCGGAAAATTCCTCAGACTTAACTGTCACGGTAAGGAAAAGGTCAAACGCTTTTATGAGGAGTTTCCAAATTCTTCGGTCGAGGAGTTTTACTCAGACAGCAGAAGCGACACACCTATGGCTGAAATCGCAAAGAAAGCCTTTCTTGTCAAAGGCGATAAAATATCCCGGTGGAAATAAAGGAGATTATTTATGAAAAACTGTAAATTACTTTCCCTTTTGCTTGTTATTCTGATGATACTCAGCTTTACTGCTTGCTCAAAGCAGAATGAAGCAACACCCGAAGCAGGCGAAGAAGTCACAGCACCCTCAGTATCTGAAAACGAACCAGAGGCCACAGAAGCAGAAACCGATAAGCTCAACTGGGCTCCAAGCAGAACATACAACCTCGACGAGGAATCAAAGGTTAAGAATATTATTCTCCTTATCGGAGACGGTATGGGAGAAAATATCATTCTCAACTCTGAAATAGTCAAGGGTTCTCCCCTTTCTATGCAGAACATGCCCTACAGTTGTTATGTAGGTACCGATTCTTTGGATGGTACCACCGACAGCGCCGCTGCATCCACAGCTCTGAGCTGCGGTGTAAAAACCAAGAATCAGTATATCGGTGTAGATGAAAATGCAGAACCTGTGGAGACTATTATCGAGTTCTGCAAAGCAAAGAATATGAAGACAGGTCTCGTTGCAACTCACCTTATCCCCCATGCCACTCCTGCAGGAATGGTTGCCCACGCAAACTACAGAGGACTTTACAATGTTATCCTCCGACACATGATAGGTGCAAATGTAGAGGTCCTTCTCGGCGGCGGCACGGAATACACTGAAACAAAGAAAATGGAACCAAGAATCAAGGATGCAGGTTACACCTATGTCAAGACCTCAGAAGAGCTTCAGGCTGTCAAAGATGCTGAAAAGCTTATGGGTGCATTCTCCTATGCAGATATGAACGCAGACTGGAATCCCTCTCTCACCACAATGGCATCAAAGGCTCTGGAGCTTCTCGAAGGAGATGAAGGCTTTTTCCTGATGGTAGAGGCAAGCCATGTGGATATCTATGAAGCTAATATGGATATGAACGGCACAATAAATGAAATGCAGGCTTTCGATAAGTGCATTGACTATGTACTCTCCTGGGCAGAAGAACACCCCGGTACTCTTGTTATCGTAACCGCTGACCATGAGACAGGCGGAGTTATCCTTCCCGAAAGCGGCAAAGCAGAGGATGTAAACGATACTCTCTTCACCTCAGAGGGTGAGCATACAAGCACCGATGTAAAGCTCTTTGCAGCAGGCGCTCAGGCAGGCAAGCTCTTCACCGAAGAAAAAATTGAGAACACCGACGTTGCAAAGATCATGAGAAAAGCCCTCAATGAGACTTACGGAGAAAACGAAGTAGCACTTCTTAATCAGTAAAATATATTGAGATAACAAAAAACGCAGGAGATAACTCCTGCGTTTTTTCGATTATTCAGATCTGAGTGCTGTTACGGGATCCATTTTTGCCGCCTTTTTGGAAGGAACAAGACCACCGATAACAGTAAGGAGAACACTGAGTATTACAAGGATTATTGCGCCCACAACAGGAAGAGTTGCACTCATGGCTGTGCTTTCCGCAAGGGCGTGGATAATAGCATTTGCGGGGATAAGAGTAAGGAGTGTGATTCCGATACCCATAAGACCTGCAAAAAGACCAACAATGAGGGTTTCTGAAATAAACACCTGACTGATGTTGCTCTTGGAAGCACCCATTGCTCTGAGAATACCGATTTCCTTGGTTCTCTCGAGAACTGAGATATAGGTAATAATACCGATCATAATTGAGGAAACAATAAGAGAAACGCTTACAAAAGCAATAAGAACATAAGAGATAATATTAACAATGGTGGTGATGGAGGACATCAGAAGTCCTACGTAGTCAGTATAGGAAATCTTGTTTTCCTCAGAAACATTTGCATTGTACTTTTCAATACATTCTGTAATGCCGTCTTTAGCCTCAAAGCTGTCTGCATAGATACTGATGGAGGAAGGTGCATCATAGCTTACAACACCGAACTTCTCCATATTATCATCATAAGTACCTGTTGAGATATAGTTGGAATAGATACTGAGCAGAAACTCGTCATCGGGATCCTGCATATACTGATCCATCATACCTGCAAGTCCGACCTCATCCATCTGATTTATGGCTTCCATCATAGCAGGATCAACTGCTGTGGGATCCATTGTAATCATATTCTTATACATCTGAGCTTTGCCGGTTATTCCGAGAGTGCTGATAAATGCCTTGGCTTCCTCTATCTTTATGCTGTCATCCTCAGGATCAAACTTAAGTCCGAGAAGAACGTTCGTGGTATCGTCTGCCTGCTGAGCTTTAACGATCTCACTGTTGTTTGCATAATCAATGAGGTAATTTGTAAGCTCTCTTGTATATCCCACTGCATTTGCGATAGAAAGGTTATCAGCATCCTCATAAGGTCTGATAATACCAACTATTCTGAGAGCGTTGTCACTGTTATTGACAAGGTCCTGAACCATCAAAGGATCAGTGGAAATATCTTTGAATGTTCCGTCCTCCTGCTTCACATAGTAATCAGAAGCAGGAATAAAGGTAAATTCCTTATCTAAAATATCATCATAAGATATTCTATCTACAGGAATGTTAAGTTCCTCGCCCTCATCAATCTGCTTCATATATTCCTCATACTTTACAGATGGAAGAAGTCCCAGCTGATAAAGAGCGGTTGCCGATACCTCGTTGTTCTGGTTAAGAACAAGCACTACTTCGTTGTATTCTGAGGGCATTCTACCCTTTATTACTTCATAATTATCAGTAACGATGGGACTTATGAGAGTATCACCCTGACCGGGAATAAGCTCCTCGAAATTGGAACCGCCATAGAACATTCCCATTGCTTCTGTGCTCATGCCCATTTCGTCCATCATCTGCATCTCTGCATTTGTCATCTGCTGAGCCTTTGTCTGATACAGAGTGCTTCCGTCTGTCTTTACAAGCACACCGTCGGGATCGAAGCTAAAGATGTCAAACTTTGTATCATAGGAATATACAACACCGTTTTCGCCTATATACTGATGAATATCACTATCATTATCCTCAAGATAATTCTTGAATTCTGTCAGGTTATTCTTTGTGAAGCTGTTCATCATTGTTGATTCCAGCTCAATGAGAGTATTGTCGGAATACACAGCATCCTTGTCATGCTCGTTCTTTTTCTCCGCATCCTCGGAGATATCAAGGAATCCCGATAGATCCACAGTCTGCGCTTCAAGTACAATCGGATAAGAGGTCATTGTATCTCTCTGGATATCATCGATATAATTATTGACACCCGTTGAGAGAGAGAGAATAAGAGCAATACCGATAATGCCGATAGAGCCTGCGAAGGATGTTAGAATTGTTCTGCCTTTCTTTGTTCTCAGGTTGTTGAAGCTGAGAGCAAGTGCAGTAAGAGGAGACATGGAAGCCTTGCCCATTTTCTTATGCTCAGGCTCCTTGATGTCAGCTGCATCCACTTCGTAGGGATTAGTGTCCCCTACTATGGCACCATCTTTGATATTTACAATTCTGGTTGAATACTCATTTGCAAGCTCAGGGTTATGGGTTACCATTACAACCAGCTTATCCTTGGCAACCTCTCTGAGAAGCTCCATAACCTGAATGCTTGTTTCGCTGTCAAGAGCACCTGTAGGCTCATCTGCAAGAAGAACAGAAGGATTATTAACCAAAGCTCTGGCAATAGCTACTCTCTGCATCTGTCCGCCTGAAAGCTGATTAGGACGCTTATGGACCTGATTACCGAGACCTACCTTCTCGAGAGCTTCCTTTGCCCTTCTTCGTCTTTCCTTACGCTTAACGCCTGATATAGTCAGGGCAAGCTCGACATTGGAGAGAATCGACTGATGCTCAATGAGATTATAGCTCTGGAAAACAAAGCCGATAGTATGATTTCTGTAGGAATCCCAGTCACGGCTCTTATACTTCTTTGTGGATATTCCATTGATGATAAGGTCGCCGCTGTCGTATCTGTCAAGACCTCCGATTACATTCAGAAGAGTAGTCTTACCTGAGCCTGAGGGACCAAGGATGGATACAAACTCATTGTCACGAAGATTCAGGGACACGTTATCAAGTGCAACCTGAGTGAGCTCACCTGTTACATAGCGCTTACTGATATTCTTTATCTGTAACATATATTACCTCCCATAAATAAATTCAAAGTCATTTTACTTTATAGATATTAAACTATATTATGATTTTTATGAACAAAATGTAAATTTTGCCATAGGCAGTTATTATACCACAATACAATAAAAATAACAATAGAAAAAGAGGACAGACTTAAAGTCTGCCCTCATAAAAAGCTTATACTATTTCAGTACTTACAGCATCCGCAGCATTCTGAGGAAGAATCTGTCACATTGGGAGGAAAAAACTCATCTGTTGGGAAATCCAGCTTTGAGAATACCTCACAAGGATTATCTGAGGAGTTTCTGCATTCTTTCTCAGGGATGCAATAATCATAGGAAGGTACCAGCATCTGAACATTTCTCTCCATCTGAACAATAGAGAACACACCAAGGGACACCGTTACAACCTTACCCTCGCAGGGTCTGAATTCTCCTCCGAAAAGACGACAGAGCTTTACGGGAACCCTGCAGGAAAGCTGAGTAGAACAGCACTGATTCTTAAGCTTTGCAGAAAGAGCTATGGGCTTTGCAACCTGAACAGATACCTTGGGAAGATTATTTGAAGAGCCAAACTGAATATCAATATCATCAGAACTTACTGTATTTTTGAATACCTTTACCCCGCCTTCACTTCCGTAAAGGATAACTTTCTTATTGAACACCGACAGTCCGTTTACCACAGTGGGACTTTCACCCGGTGCAGTAAAGACATCAAGAATTATGTTGAAGAAATAAGTCATATCAACAGAATAGAAGCCCTTATGAAAAGGCACTGCCTCAAGGTCTGTCAATACAGATACTACCTCTGCCTCTTTGATTCTTAAATTTACTGCAGCATTGATAATTTCCTGTTGAGCATCTGTGAAATATACTGGAAGATCTGAAAGGCAATCCTTGTCTCCGCAGCTGTCATAGACCCTCAGAGCATCAATACAAACAGCCTGAGAATTTGAGCAATCTGTATTTGCCGCATTTGTACACTCAGCGGCATTGATGGTGTCACTCATAAAACTACCTCCAATTATAGTTTGTAAGCACTTATGCCGCTACACAAGCGGCTGATATTCCGGCTTACTGCTATAATATGAAAGAAAAAGATAAATGTGAAAAAGTCCCTAACACCAAAGCGTCAAGGACTTAGATTTATAATTTTTCCATTTTACAGAAATTAGCCATAAGAGTCTTTGTTCCAACCTTATCAAAGGTAACCTCAAGCATGGTGTCATTGCCCATTTTCTGAGCTTTTACTATCATACCGACGCCAAAGACCTTGTGCATAACCTTATCGCCTACAGCATAAGAAGCACCACCGTTCTGTGCGGCAGGCTTTTTAGCAGTAAATGCATATGGATTAAAGTGAGAGGGCTTCTCCGCTGCAGGAACAGCCACAACCTCCCGCTTCTTCACGCCTGTTTTCTCAAGGAAACTGTCTGAGATCTCCTCGCAGAACCTTGAGACCATATTGTGCTGAGTGGAACCGAAGAGCATTCTGCTCTGAGCATGCAAGAGGAAAAGCTTCTCCTTGGCTCTTGTAATAGCAACATAGGCAAGTCTGTGCTCTTCGTTGAGTGCATCTGGCTCGTATGCTGACTGATACGAGGGGAAGATTCCCTCCTCCATACCTACAACAAAGACCACCGGGAACTCCAGGCCCTTGGAGCTGTGCATTGTCATCATTGTGACAGAATCAGACTCAGCATCATAATTGTCAACATCTGTCTGAAGGGAGATTTCCTCAAGAAAAGCAGAGAGAGTGGCCTCTTCCCCATAGTCCTCCTCAAACTTCACAATGTTTGACATAAGCTCATCAACGTTATCTATACGCTCATCGGCATTTTCTTTCTCAGCTCTGAGGAAGCTCTTATATTCAGTATGCTCAAGAATGAGATTGTATAATTCTGCAAGAGAATAATCCTCGGATTCATACGCTTCTATGAGTCCGTCCATCATCTCTCTGAACTCAGAAAGCTTTGTAAGGCTTCTCTTGAGATCAGGAAAATCCTCTGCCTGACGGATAACGTCATACATACTCATTGAGAGCATTGAAGCAATGGAAGAAATCTTTGCAATAGTAGTATCACCGATAGCTCTGCGGGGTTTATTGATAATTCTGCTCAGACGGATATCGTCACAGGGGTTATTGATGACCTGAAGATATGCCAGCATATCCTTGATCTCTTCACGGTCAAAGAATCTATGTCCGCCAATGATTCTATGAGGAATACCTGATCGGGTAAGAGCAAACTCCACGGCATTTGACTGGGCGTTCATACGGTAGAGTACTGCAAAATCGGAGAAGTTCCTACCCTTTGATACCATCTCAAGAATGGTACTTGCAATGTACATACCCTCTTCTCTTTCGTCAGAGGCTGTATGAAGGGTGATCTTGTCTCCCTCAGGGTTTTCTGTCCAAAGAGTTTTTCCTTTTCTCTGCTTGTTATTGACAATTACATCGTTAGCCGCTGAGAGGATGTTCTTTGTACTTCGGTAATTCTGCTCCAGACGGATAACTCTGGCGTTGTCAAAGGTATGCTCAAAGGAGAGAATATTCTCAATGGTTGCACCTCTGAAGCGATAAATACTCTGGTCATCATCACCCACAACACAGAGGTTTCTGCTTTTTGCTGCAAGCATACTAACGAATTTATACTGAACTCTGTTGGTATCCTGATACTCATCAACCATTATATACCTGAACTGATTCTGATAAAGCTCCAGTACATCGGGACATTCCTCAAAAAGTCTGACGGTACAAAGGAGCATATCATCAAAGTCCATTGCATTTGCAGATTTAAGCTGAGCCTGATACTTGGCGTAGGCCTTTGCAACGGTCACCTTTCTGGGATCAAAGCCTGCCTCTGCTGCCATATCCTCAGGAGTTTTCATCTCATCCTTCGCCTGAGATATAGCAGACAAAACACTTCTGTGAGACAGCATTTTCTCATCAACGCTGAGGGCTTTGAGAATATCCTTCATAACCTTGCGCTGGTCATCGGTATCATAAATCGTGAAATGAGAAGTGTAACCTATTCTGTCACCAAAACGACGGAGGATTCTTGAGCAGACTGAGTGGAAGGTTGCCGCCCAGATGTCATCACCACCCTCAGGCACTCGGCTGCAGATTCTCTCCTTAAGCTCTCTTGCTGCTTTATTAGTAAAAGTGATAGCAAGTATCTGCCAGGGAAGTGCATATCCGCACTGGAGAATATAGGCAATTCGGTTTACAAGCACCGTAGTCTTACCTGAGCCTGCACCTGCGAGGATAAGAAGAGGTCCCTCTGTGTGAAAAACCGCCTCTCGCTGCATATTGTTCATATTTGAATAACTGTTTCTGATTACTTCGATATCCATAAGAAATCCTTATCCTTTAAAAATACTTTTCATATTGTAGCATAAATAAAAAACAGCCGCAACCATTTGAAAGAATAATAAATAGGTTACGACTGTTAATTTTTACTTAAAGAATGAATTGTAATGATCTCTTACATCAGAAGCGTTTTCACAGATAAACATGGAAACGAAGTTACCATTTGTTTCAACCTTGCACTTCTCAAGAATTGCTACAAACTCAGGAGAATAGCTCTGACAAAGTCCCATCTGATTATCAAGTCTTATCTGAAGCCATCCGCTGATACGGTCTGCGGCTTCTGCATCCACAGCTTCAACTATCACGAATTCGTTGATGCTTGCTGTGGAATTTCTGGCAACTGAAGCCGCAAAATCCTTTACATCAGCAGGATCGATAAGGTAGTTATTCTCAAGGTCTTCTGTGCTCTCAAGCCTAGTCATACAATCAAGAGGAACTCCTGACTTTTCCAATATGAACTCATACATACCACTTAAAGACACATCCTCTGATAGCTCATCACCCTTTTTGCAGGCCGCAAATGCAAAAAGTATCATCAAAGAAAGCACTAATGCTAAAGCTTTTTTAAATCTCATATTATCCACTCCTTATCTTTGCACAGATATTATAAATACCCCGAAGATAAAAGTCAACAAAAAGTGACAATATTATCTGATGGAAATTTCAACATCTCCCGTACTTGTTCTTATCTCGCATTTACCGCCATTTCCTGACTTAGGAATTTCTATATCCCCTGTGGATGTCTGAACATCAAAAAACTTTTCGGAAAGGAGTGAGCCTTCTACATCACCTGTCGAGGTTTTTATATAGAGCTCTCCTGCATCAGAGGCTTCAAACTCAATATCTCCTGTATCCCTTAGAAGGAATAACTTCTCCTCTACCATAACAGACTCAAGCTCAATGTCACCTGTACTGCCTTTTGATTCAAAGTTATTGCATAAAACACGGGAAGCCATGGCTTCGCCGGTAGATTGAGATAGACATATATTCCCTGCTTCTGTACCGCTTATAAGAATATCACCTGTTGAAATGGTGATGGTAATATTCTGAGCGCTCTCAGCAAAGCATCTGACATCCCCTGTTTTCCCTTCTACGGAGATATCATCAAAGATTAAGCCCGAGGAAACTTCTATATCTCCTGTAGAGACCTCAACATTTAGATTATCATACTCATTTTTGGGCAGATAGATTTTTACATACGGCGAATCAAAGTTTATACCAACGTAATCATACCAATCCTTATGATTCTCCATGGTAACTGTCAGCACACCATCAAGAATTTTGACCTTGTGGGGCATCTTTTCCTCTTCATAGACCTCTACTCTAAGAGTACTGTCATCTGAGGGATAGAGAAAAACATCAGAGGTAAAGGTCTCTATTGAAACGCTGTCTATTTTCTCATCAAAGGAAAAAGAGTTTTTTCTGTACTCCAGTGTACTGAGCTTTCTGAAATCAAAGCCATAAACCGCCATAACACCTGTAAAAAGAACAAGTCCGACAATCATAAGGGAAATCGAAATAATTAGAAATGATCTTTTCATTATGCTCTCTCCTTTCTGATAAGCTTTGACTTAATAAACAAGGTAAGCTTCTTTGTAACAAAGATAAGACCCTTAGTAACTAACTTACAAAGATACATAAATATGAAGCTGAATCCCAAAGTGAACAGACTTGCGCCGATTACCGCCACACCTGTGAGCACATAGCCCTTGATAATATATAAAGCGGAAGCAATAAGCACTCCCACAGAGCTTAAAACAAGAGATACTCCAACTGCCCACATAGCGACAATCAAAGACCAAAGCACCACATAAGCGGAAAACAGAACAGAAACAAGTGCTATCAGCAGAGAGAGCCATATGGGAGAGCCCAAAACAATAAGAACTATCTCAAAAGTACTGAGTTTTCTGTCCTTAGAAAACTTCTTCTTAAAAAGCTTTGTGAAAGGAATATCAGATATAGTCTCCTCATAAACTGCATCCACAGAGCCTATAGCCTCTACCGCTTCCTCCTCAGAAAGGCCCTCCTCCATTCTGTCATCTATCATCTCGCTGTAAAAGCCAAGCCTCTCCTCTACCTCATCACGAGGAAGGTCAGAGAGTTTATTTTCAAGCTCTCTCAAAAAATCTGCTTTAAGCATTTTTATTGTCCTCCTTTGTAACAAACTTATAAATAGACATAACTTCCTGCCACTCTTCTCGGAATTCCTCTATTCTCTGAAGTCCCGACTGAGTGATGTGATAATACTTCCGAAGCCTACCGTTATACTCTTTTGAGTAAACCAAAAGCATTCCCGCTCCCTCAAGTCGTTTTAAAATGGTATATAGAGTTGACTCTGACAGCTCCATGCATGGCTTCATATCTTTAATGATCTTATAGCCGTAGGAATCTTCGTTTTTGATGGAAGCAAGAACAGCCACATCCAGAAGTCCGCGTTTAAGCTGAATATCCATACTATACCTCCTCTTACACAATACATCGTATCACGAGGTATGGATTTTGTCAATAGGTAATTAATTATAAAAAACCGCACAGCAAAAAAGCTGTGCGGAAAAGTTATGGCATTTGATTACTTCAGATCTTTACGCCTGAATCGAAGCATACCCAAGCCGATGAGACCGAGTGCACCTGCAAGAGGAACAATAACGTAATATATTACATCCTCAAAAATATAAACAGTATCCGTACCAATAGTAGAAGATGAATTGAAAACATTGATTCTCAGAATAGTATCAAGAATATTAACAACTAATTCAAAATCGGGATTGCCTGTCAAAACAAACAGAACTCCCTGAATAATTCCTGAAATCAAAGATGAGCCAAACACCACTGCAATATAAACAACAATCACAAGACCTACGCTCTTCATCAAAACGCAGAGCAAGCTGATAAATGCCGCTACAAAAAGATATATACACATTTCAAACAGAAGTGATTTTATTGCATACCAGAAATCTGCAAGCTTAAAAGGTGTTGACTGATAGTCAAAGAAAGGCAAGCTGACACCTAATGTAAGGAAAGCATATGCCAGTGTTATGCCAAACAAAGTGATAAAACACACAATATAGTTTGACAAGAAAATAGATGAACGGGAATGTCCGCTGATGATTTTATTACGTACCGTTCCGTAACTGAAATCCTTGAACATTACAATTCCGATAAGCAAAGGAACAATCAGGCCAAAATCATTACCAACGGTAAAAGCACTGAAAAACAGTCCCTTAGAACTAACAAGCCCTGACAGCAGTTCCTCTGCCATGGGATCATCACCCAATGAACTGCTAATAAGTACATATAAAAGAGGTGTAATTACCGCAAAAATAACAGCTAAAATACAAGATACGAAAAAGAGTTTATCCTTAAAGAATTTTTTGAAATCCACTTTGATAAGTCTTGTCATATACGTTTACCTCCGATCGTTTCAAGATAAAAATCCTCAAAACTGGGCACACGGCTGTTGATACTGAGTATTCGGATATCAGCATTAATTATAGCCGATAACACTTTATTAAGGTCTATATCACCCGTAAAACGAACGCCATCGAGGATATAGGAAACCTTACAACCGGGAATCAAAGATGTTAATAACTCCATAAGCTTCTCGGGATTGTCAACCAAAATATCAGTGGTTTTGGCCATTTCAGACTGAAGCTCAGCGGCTGTAATCTCTTTGATAATATGACCATGGGAAATAATACCGTACTTTGTGGCAACAAGTGAGAGTTCGCTCAAAATATGTGAGGAAATCAAGAATGTGATATTACGCTCTCGATTGAGTTTGAGTATCAACTCACGGACTTCAACAATACCTGCAGGATCAAGACCATTCATAGGCTCGTCAAGAATCAGAAATTCAGGGTCACCAAGGAGCGCCATAGCAATACCAAGTCTCTGACGCATACCCAGTGAAAAATTGCTCACATGCTTTTTATCATTAAGCACATAACCCAGACCAACCTCATTAAGAGTCTTTTCGATTCTTTCGTCAGCAGACAAACCCAGAATATTACACTGCATTTTTAAATTATCGTACGCTGACATATTCTGGTATATTGAGGGGCTTTCAACAACGGCACCCATCTTGCGTCTTACATCATTTATCTGAGGAGATTTGTTAGAAACACCAAACAGTTCATAACTACCCGAATTTGCAAAAATCAAGCCTGTAATCAAACGGATAATTGTAGTTTTACCTGAACCATTCTCACCAACAAAGCCGTAAATATCTCCACGACATATATTCATATTGGCATCGTTTACTGCAAAGAATCTTTTATATCTTTTATAGAGTCCTTGAGTTTTTAGAACATAATCCATACTACCAGTCCTTTCCAAAAACCTTTTATATCATATTAACTTACGGATGTCAACAAAGGTGATTTAAAAGGTATAAATATGACCTGAGTTTAAGCAAAAAAAGACCTGTGCAAACACAGATCTTTTTATTGTTATGTTAATTTTTCATCAAGGTAATTAAGACCCCAACCATTTTCTCCATAGACTCTATGGGAACAAACTCATGAATGCTGTGAAAATTTGCACCGCCTGTGGAAAGATTTGGACAAGGAAGACCTTCAAATGAAAGCTTTGCACCATCTGTACCGCCTCTGATGGGAACAACCAGAGGCTCTACTCCTGCTGAATTCATAGCGTTTTCAGCCTTTTCAATAATGTGCATAAAGGGCATGATCTTTTCCTTCATATTATAGTAGCTGTCCTCAATATTCGCTTCAAAGGTACCTTCTCCGTAGACGCTGTTGAGATAATCGACAAGCTTATTCATAAACTCCTTGCGTTTTGTAAAGGATTCCATTGAGTGGTCACGGATAATGTAGTAGAGCTTTGCCTGAGTTTCATCACCCTCCATACCGCAAAGGTGATAAAAGCCCTCGTATCCCTCTGTGTGTGCAGGAGTTTCTGCTTTGGGAAGCATATTTATAAACTCAGCAGCAAGGAGGCTTGCATTCTTCATCTTGTTCTTTGCACTGCCGGGATGGATGTTGATTCCGTGAACAGTGATCTCTGCAGACGCACCATTAAAATTCTCATACTCTATCTCGCCGAGTTCTCCACCGTCAACAGTATAAGCCCAGTCACAGGCAAATTTCTTTATATCAAATCTGTCAGCACCCCTGCCTATCTCCTCGTCGGGAGTAATACAGACAGCAATTCTGCCATGACTTATCTCGGGATGTGCAATAAGGTATTCGCAGGCAGTAAAAATCTCAGCAATGCCTGCCTTATCGTCAGCACCGAGAAGTGTTGTTCCGTCCGTGGTAATAATGTCACATCCGATGTATTTCTCAAGGAAAGGAAAGTCCTTGAGAGCTATGCTCACATCCTCACTGAGCCTGATATCTCCGCCCTTGTAATGAACTACCTGAGGCTTGATGTTATCCCCCTTCACAGCAGGGCTTGTATCCATATGAGCTACAAAGCCTATGGAGGGGTCTCCTTCTCTTCCCTTTGTTGCGGGAAGCACACCATATACATAGCCGTCTTTATCCAGCTCTACCTCACTCAGACCAATAGCTTTGAGCTCGTCTGCAAGGAATTTTCCAAGTTCAAGCTGGCATGCACTTGAGGGACAGGTCTCTGAGTTTTCATCGGAATTAGTTCCGAAAGAAACATATTTTAAAAATCTATCGCTGACTTTCATAGATAATACCTCGATTCAATTTAATGAGATAATTATAGCAAACTGCTGATATTTTGTAAATATGCTAAAAATGACAGCATATAAAGAAAACCGCACAGTTTCTGTGCGGTTTTGGTCGAGGTGACGGGATTCGAACCCACGACTTCTTCGTCCCGAACGAAGCGCGCTACCAAACTGCGCTACACCTCGATATTCACTTTTAAACTATTTATCTTGATAGAAACACGAAGAAAACCTCTTCCTCCCGAAGGTCGCGCACTATCAAACTGCGCTACACCTCGATATTCACTTTTAAACTATTTATCTTGATACAAACACGAAGAAAACCTCTTCGTCCCGAAGGTCGCACGCTTCCTGTTGTAACTAAGGCTCTGTCTGCGTGCAGTGCACTTGCCACAGCCTGAGTTACTGCCACTCCTTTTTCCTCGCTTCATCCGCCACCGGCGGCGCTCGGAAACGTCCCCAAACTGCGCTACACCTCGATAATATCTACGTAAAACAATTTATCGATATAATCAATAATCATTTTTTATTAAAAAGTTAGCCCCGAATTTCTTCGGGGCTTTCTTATGGCTGCGGAACTAGGATTCGAACCCAGACAAACAGAGTCAGAGTCTGCTGTGCTACCCTTACACAATTCCGCAACGACAGCATAAACTATTATATCCTAATTCTTAAAAAAGTCAATACTATTTTTGAATTTTTTTCAATTTTTCTTAAGAATTTCGTTTTGCTGCTCTGATATCCTTACCGATAAAGTCAAGTTTGTCACAGCTTCCCATAATACGGGATACAAATCGCTGTGAATAACTGCTCTCAAGCTCTCTTATCGTCATATTGGTATTGATGATGGTAGGCTTATTTCTCAGAAGTCGGTTATTAAAGATATTATAAATTGCGGCTTTTGAATACTGGTTGATGTACTCTGTTCCCAAATCATCAAGAATCAGCAGGTCGCAGTCTGTAAGTGTATCGGAAAGGCTCTGCTCCTCTTCCTTCTCGTAATTGAAGTGAGCTTTTTCAAGCTCAGAAAGAATCGAGGGTGCGCTGACATAGACAACATAATATCCCTTTGAAAGCACCTCGTTGGCAATAGCAAGAGAGAGATGGGTTTTTCCAAGACCTGTAGCACCCCTCATAAGTATGGAACGACTGCCCTCTGTGAAGTTATGTGCATAATTCACACAATAATTGAGTATCTTGCTCATTCTTGCATAGGGAGATACTCCGTCCTGATTACTGTCATAGGGATAATAATCAAGGGAAAATGTATCAAAGGTAGAAAGCTTCAGAGGTGAAAGCTTGTTGATTTCCTCACAGGCACAATCTCTCAGAAGATTCAGAAAACACTGACAGTAAAGAGACTTGCCATCCTTTTCCACAAAAGTAGTGTCACAACACTCAGGACAATAATACTGAGGCTCCATATAATCCTCCCTGTAGCCGTGAGTGTTGAGAAGATAGGCTATTCTCTCCTGAAGCTTTAAGCTCTCTGATTTAAGATTTATAAGCTCTTCCCTTGCATCTGATCCCTTAAGAACAGCCCTTGCTGTCTTTATGGAAATAGCTGTAAGCTCTCGCTCTATTTCTTCAATTTCAGGTATCTCACGGCAGACCTTTGCCCGACGAAGCTGTGCATCGGAGTTGGCTTTCATCTGACGCTCTGTTGCAATATCATAAGCTTTCTTAAATATATTCTTACTATAATTCATAGTGTCACCTGTCAGTCATCGAAAATACTGGTGTTTTCGTAGGAATCAAGATCGTAAGAGGAATTCTGTGTACCCGACACATCCGTCCTCTTTGCTTTATTTCTTGATTCATAAGCAGAAACCTCTTTTGGATTCCTGAGATCCTCGGCATTCCACTTTCTGAGAATTCCGTTTATGTAGGACATATTGAGCTGACCCTTAATATCTACGCATTTTTCATAGGCAAGTCTCAGCATATCCTCCGTGAATTTCCACTGATTAATCCATATGTTGGCGTACTGAAGCTGATTCTTCGTGGGAGAGCCTGAATATCCCAGACCAAAAACCACACGAAGAGTATTGAACGCCTCCGTACTCTCTGAGTGCTGACGGATTCTCTCCTCAGCAAGAGTGATGGTGTTGATGCCATCCTCGGACCACTTCATACCGGTACGCTCAATATATCTCATATTGCCCTTGCCGATTTTTGCGGCATACTCCATAAGCATAAGGAGAACCTCAACCGGAAGCCCATCAGTATCATGGAGCATAATAAGTGTAGCGGTATCTGAGCTTGAAAGGACCTTTGAAAGGATTCTGGAAGCTTCATCCATAAGTACCTGAAGCTTTGGCTCAGCCTTCATTCTGCGGTTTATATAGGCAGGCTCGGGTTTAATAACTCTTGAAGGTCTTCTCGATACCGTGTTGTTTACCGCCACAGACTCTTTCGGAGTTTCATCTGCAGTCACAGCAGGAGCTTCTGAAGAAGGATTCTCAGCTGCAGTAAGCCTTTCCCCTACTTTTACAAGAAGAGATTTATCTGACCAATAAGAGAGAGCATCTCTTACATCATCAGAATGAAGTCCTAAAGCCTCAGCTACAGATTCATCAGTAATCTGAGAATCAGAATTTCTGAGAATGTAAAGAAGAACCTTAAGCTGAGCCTCACTTGCCAGCTTCAGTCCCTTGTCAACAACTGCTGTGGGTACTGCGAACACAGACCCCCACATTCCTAAATCTATTTTATATGACATACTATCATTTCCAATTATCTTTTATCAGTCAAGGAAATCCTTGAGCTTCTTGGAGCGGGAAGGATGACGAAGCTTTCTCAAAGCCTTTGCTTCGATCTGACGGATACGCTCACGGGTAACGTTGAACTCCTTACCAACCTCTTCAAGTGTACGGCTTCTGCCATCCTCAAGACCAAATCTGAGGCGAAGAACCTTCTCCTCTCTGGGAGTGAGGGTGTCAAGCACCTCAATAAGCTGTTCTCTGAGAAGTGTGTGTGAAGCGGCATCAGCAGGAGCAGGAGCTTCTTCATCGGGAATGAAATCGCCAAGGTGGCTGTCTTCCTCTTCACCGATGGGAGTCTCGAGAGATACAGGCTCCTGAGCAACACGCATGATCTCACGTACCTTATCAACAGGCATATCAAGCTCTTCGGCAATTTCATCTGCTGTAGGCTCGTGACCATTCTGATGGAGAAGCTGTGAGGAAACCTTCTTTACCTTATTGATGGTTTCTACCATGTGAACAGGAATACGGATAGTTCTTGCCTGATCTGCGATAGCTCTGGTAATTGCCTGACGGATCCACCAGGTTGCATATGTGGAGAACTTGAAGCCCTTGGTATAATCGAACTTCTCAACTGCCTTGATAAGACCTAAGTTTCCTTCCTGAATAAGGTCCAAAAACTGCATACCACGACCAAGATAACGCTTTGCAATACTTACAACAAGTCTGAGGTTTGCCTCAGAAAGTCTCTGCTTTGCAGCAACGTCACCGTCATTTATGCGGATAGCAAGGTCGATTTCCTCCTCAGATGTAAGAAGAGGAACTCTTCCGATCTCCTTAAGATATACCTTAACAGGGTCATCAATAGCTACTGTCTCTGTGCCGTCACCATCTACGCTGTCACCATCAACTGCAGAGGTGATCTCAAGCTCGATGTCATCGAACTGAAGGTCATCGCTGTCCTCAACGATCTCAACACCCATGCTCTCCAGATTATCATAGAGTTTTTCGAGCTGTTCGGGATCAAAGTCTATCTCGCCGATAGCGTCAAGGATATCCTTGTTGGTAAGATGACCTTTGGATTTGCCAAGCTCGGTAATTTCTTTTATAACTGCCTTTTTTTCCTGAATTGAACCTGCCATAATTTTTATTTCCTTTCTTATATAAACATCTTATTTCTTATCTTTTTTACGAAGATTTCTGAGAATTTCCTCGGGACTCATACTGTTTATTGCATCATCCGTCAGTTTATTTTTCTCTTCGAGAATTACATCTATGTATTCATTCATAGCTTGTCGAGTTGCCGTCTGCTCATTATACGAGGCATGAATCGAATAAATCTTTGCGACCTCATCAGAGCTGAAATCTCTGCTGAAGGTAAGCATCGGGGATGCTCCTACCTGCACCTTGGAGATTATATATTCATAAAGCTCTGCTCCGAATTTTGTTACAAAGTCAGATGGTGTGATCCTTTGAAGTGCCTCCTGGAGCATGTCATTGTTATAAAGAAGATACGCTATGAGCATTTCCTCTGCCTTGGCACCTCTTAATTTCTTCGATTTTTCTTTATTTATGGTATCGTTTCTGCCTGAAAGCTCTGTGCTTAACCTCTGATATTCCCGCTTTCTGTCCTGAGTAGCATTTTTCTTTCTTATCTTCTGAAGATCAGATTTAATGGATTCCTTGTCGATAGAAAGTTCATGAGAAAGTCTGGAAACATATATATCCTGCTCAATGGCACTCTGCAGAGAAGCGATAACTCCCAGTGCCTGAGACATATATCCTGCCTTCTGGTCAGGACGGGTAAAGTCAAACTGACTGCGCAGCTTTGTAAGTCGGTACTCCACATCGTTTCCGCTGTTTTCAAGAAGATTCTTAAATGCAGCAGGACCGCTGTCCCCTTTATTTCTTATGAATTCATCAGGATCTTTCCCGTCAGGGATAGAGAGAACTCTCACTATCATTCCTGCGTTCCTGAGAATCCCTATAGCTCGCTGTGTAGCTTTCTGCCCTGCTTCATCTGCGTCATAGCAGATGATAACTTCATCAGCGTATCGCTTCATAAGCAACGCCTGCTCTGATGTGATAGCGGTTCCGAGAGTTGCCACAGCATTCTGAAATCCTGCCTTATTTAGAGCAATTACATCCATATAACCTTCACAGAGTATGAGGGTACGGTTGCCTGTATTCTTAGCATTATTAAGAGAGAAAAGATTTGCACTCTTTTTAAATGCAGGAGTATCTGAAGTGTTGAGATACTTGGGCTTCTGATCGGTAAGAATTCTTCCGCCGAAGGCTATGACATTTCCACGGAGATCGATAATGGGAAACATCACACGATCAGAGAATCTATCCACGATTCTCCTGCCGTCATTGCTTCTGAAAGCAAGGTTAGCCGTAACTATCTCAAGGTCTGAAAATCCCATTTTCCTAAGGTGGTCGCTGAGAGCAAAACGATTCTTCGGAGCATATCCCAGACCGAATCTCCTGATTATGTTATCAGGAAGCCCTCGTTTATAGAAGTATTCAAGGCCGTGCTTTCCTTCAGGCTCATATAGCTTCTTATTAAAGAAACGAGCCGCCTCACGGTTCGCCTCGAAAACTCTGGTGCGGATTTTGCCTGCAGAGTCATCGTAGGTATTTTCGGGAAGCTCCATTCCTGCTCTCTGTGCAAGGAATTTGACAGCCTCGATATAATCAAGATTCTCGATCTTCATTATAAAGGTGATAACATCTCCCCCTGCGGCGCATCCGAAACAGTAAAAGGAGCCGTTCTCAGGGTAAATATTGAAGGAAGGAGTTTTCTCGGAATGAAACGGACAAAGGCCTACAAGGTTTCTGCCTCTGCGGTTAAGATTCACATAAGATGAAACGATTTCTGAAATATCGCTTCGTTCCTTAAGCTCATACAGAAAGCCGTCAGGTAATGCCATAAATTTACTCCTCCTTCCCTGAATTCTGTGAAAAAATAAAATTCTGAATATATATACGAATAAAAAATGAATTTTCCTGCACAAAACAGAAAAATTCATCAATTTTTGTAAGGATAATATTTTTCTTCCTCAGAGAATATCTCCACAGTACCGCTTGTAGCATCTGTAACCTTTTTTCTGAGGGGCTGAAGCTCACTAAAGGGAATATGAAAGCTCATATTCACCTTATCGGCAAAGTCAGAACTGTCAACGACACCGCCCATTTCAGGGATAAGGGACTGAAGCTTGCCGTATTGATTATAGGTGCACTCAAGGGTGCATAAAGCACAGCCTCTCATGAAAATCACACCTGCGGCCTCAGTAGCAAGAGAGGCAGAATGAGAATAGGCACGGACAAGACCGCCACCGCCCAGAAGAATGCCGCCGAAATATCTGGTAACAACCACGCAGACATCAGTGAGGCCGCTCTTACGGATAACATCCAAGACCGGCATTCCTGCAGTACCCTGAGGCTCGTTGTCGTCACTATATCGACAGGTATTCTGTTCTCTGAGTACATAGGCATAGACATTGTGGGTTGCATCCCAGTGCTTTGCCCTGATGGAGTTTATAAACTGAAGAGCCTGCTCCTCTGTGGTAACGGGCTTAATGTAGCCGATAAAACGGGAACGCTTTTCTGTAAATTCGGGAGAAGCTTCCCTCTCCACAGTCTTGTATTCAGTAAGCAAGTCTTCACCTCCAAATAAAAAAACAGCGGTGCTTCATAATAGAAGCACCGCCTCAGATTCTGAACTATTACTTTAAGCCGTAGCGCTTCTTAAATCTGTCAACGCGTCCGCCGGTATCAACGAGCTTCTGCTTTCCTGTGAAGAAAGGATGGCACTTTGAACAAATTTCAACACGCTGGTTGGGCTTTGTGGAACCGGTCTCGATAACATTGCCGCAAGCGCAGGTAATAGTTGTCTGCTCATACTTAGGATGGATATTCTCCTGCATTTTAAGTTCACCTCTTTCGCTGATGCCGTAGTAACAGATGAATTATACTACAAATGATTTGAAAATGCAAGGTATTTTTTATAATTCCTCAATTTTTTTTGAAATTTGAGTAAAAATACCTTTATTGCATGGAAATATGAGTGAAGTATTCATCGAGAGTCATACCATATCGGCGGACATTCAGTGCATGCTCCTCACCCACATAACGGTAAAGCTGAGGGTTATATTTCATTCCCGTGGTGCTTTCGCTCTCCTCGGGGTAACGAAGGATAAAACCGTAGCTCACAGAATACTTTTCAAGCCAGATCTGTGCATTACTGCCCTCAAAGTTCTCCCCTTCTGTGGAAAGCTTTATAAGCAGACCGGTCTGAGCCTCGCAGCACCCTGCCTCGGGAACCACCTTTTTAGCCTCAGATTCAGCTCTGATATCGGAATAATCCTTATCCTTCTTGAGCTTCTCAAAGGTTTCACTGTAAAGCTTTCCCTGCTCCTCGTATGATACATAGCCCTCGGAAAGGGTAATTGTAACTCCTTCCTTTTTGGCATCAACTATCATTCTTTCGAGAGAATCAAGCATATACTCTGAAACCTTCACTCCCTTGTAATCTGTAAGGGGCGGGATAAACTCTGCATCAAGAGGATGATTATCATTTACAAGGCGAAGAAGCTCCTCCTCGGGGATAACCACAGCTTCATCTGTGGTAGCAACGGGAGTTACAAGCTCCTCGGGTTTATCCACCGAAACCTTATATGCAAGGAATATACCAAGAGCTATAACACCGATAATTACGAGAGGAAGTACCACAAGCATGACAGTTTTGAACAAAACCGGATCATTGGTACGTCTTCCTCTGTAATTATACTTATTCTTTATATCGTAACGTTTATATGATGGCATTTTATCAGTTAATAACCTTTGTCTCGATTTCCTCTGTTGCACGCTCAATGAAAGCATCGAGAGTCATTGCACCAAGGTCGCCTGCTTTTCTTGCACGAACAGAAACTGTGCCGCCCTCAATATCCTTGTCGCCGATAATAAGCATATAAGGAACCTTCTCAAGCTGAGCTTCACGGATCTTGTAGCCGACCTTTTCGCTTCTGTCATCAACCTCAACACGCATGCCCTTTGCTTCAAGTGCCTTCTTTACATCAAAGGCAGCATCGTGGTGTCTGTCAGCGATGGGAAGGATCTTCACCTGAGTGGGAGCAAGCCACATGGGGAATGCACCTGCATACTTCTCAATAAGAAGAGCAAGAGTTCTCTCGTAGCATCCGATAGATGTTCTGTGGATAATGTAGGGGTTCTTCTTGGAGCCATCCTTATCTACATACACCATACCGAATTGCTCTGCAAGAAGCTGGTCAACCTGAATTGTAATGAGAGTATCCTCCTTGCCCCATACATTCTTGATCTGAATATCAAGCTTGGGACCGTAGAAAGCAGCCTCACCAATTCCGATCTTATAGTCGAGACCAAGATTATCAAGGATCTTACCCATGATGCCCTGTGCTTCATCCCACTGCTCGGGTGTGCCGATGTATTTACCGTTATCTTCAGGATCCCACTGAGAGAATCTGAAGGAAACATCCTCATAAAGTCCGAGAGTTTTGAGCATATATACAGCAAGCTCAAGACAACCCTTGAACTCATCCTCGAGCTGCTCGGGAGTACACATAAGGTGACCCTCGGAAATTGTAAACTGACGAACACGGATAAGACCGTGCATCTCGCCGCTTGCTTCATTTCTGAAGAGTGTAGAGGTCTCGTTATATCTTAAAGGGAGATCACGGTAGCTTCTGCCACGGTTTAGATATGCCTGATACTGGAAGGGACAAGTCATGGGACGAAGCGCAAATACTTCCTTATCCTTCTCCTCATCGCCCAGAACAAACATACCATCCTGATAGTGATCCCAATGACCGCTGATCTTGTAAAGGTCAGACTTAGCCATATAAGGTGTCTTTGTAAGGAGCCAGCCTCTTCTCTGCTCCTCGTCCTCAACAAAACGCTGAAGAAGCTGAATGATTCTTGCTCCCTTGGGAAGAAGAATAGGAAGACCCTGACCGATTACCTCTGAAGTTGTGAAAAGCTCAAGCTCACGACCGAGTTTGTTATGGTCACGCATTCTTGCCTCTGCAACCATCTCAAGGTAAGCCTCAAGCTCGGAAGCCTTGGGGAAAGCAATACCATATACACGGCACATCTGTGCATTGTTTGCGTCGCCTCTCCAGTAAGCACCTGTGCAGTTTGTAAGCTCAAAAGCCTTAAGAGGTGCTACTGACATAAGATGAGGACCTGCACAGAGGTCTGTGAAATTGCCCTGCTTGTAGAAGCTGATATTCTCGCCTTTATCAGCATGCTCACGAGCAAGCTCAACCTTATAGGGTTCGCCCATATCTTCAAGATACTTCACTGCTTCATCAGGAGCAAGCTCAAATCTCTCAAGCTCAAGTCCTGACTTAACGATGGACTTCATCTCAGCCTTGATCTTCTCAAGATCCTCCTGAGTAAAGGCTTTATCAACATCAAAGTCATAGTAGAAGCCGTTATCAACAGCGGGACCGATGCCGAGCTTTGCCTTGGGGTAGAGATTCTTTACAGCCTGAGCAAGAACATGTGAGCATGTGTGCCAGAAAGCACGCTTGCCCTCTTCATCCTCGAAAGTAAGAAGCTCAAGCTTGCAGTCCTTTGTAAGAGGTGTTCTCAGATCACAAAGCTCTGAATCAATTTTGCATGCGCATACTGCCTTGTAAAGACCTGCGCCAAGAGATTTAGCAACCTCTGCGGCAGAGATACCCTCGTCAAATTCTTTGACTACTCCGCCTTTAAGTTCTACGTTAATCATATAGAAACATCCTTTCTGAAAATATACATAAATAAAAAACCGCCCGAAAGCCTGAGGCAATCGGGACGGCTAAAAAACTAGACGTGGTTCCACCCAACTTCAGCAGATAAAACTGCTCTCTTAAAACCTTTAACGGAGTTATCCGCCGCACCATTTCCTGTGCGGGCTCAGAGGTGGTATCCTGAAGGTCCCGACGCAGATATTTCACCAAGCTATCTGTTCTCTTTGGACGGGATGAAATCAGACATTGTCCTCATCAGCGCTTTATTTGATTACAAATAATAATACACCTAAATTATTATAAAGTCAATGCCTTTTATAGTGATTTCCGAGAGACTTTTTCAGATTCCCGCAAGGATCTTCTGAACCTGAGTGGCATCTCTGACGTTGATTACGCCGCTGAAATCAGCATCTGACATCACCTGCTGTATAAAGGTAAGCTCCACCATTCCTGCAACAGCCTTCTGAATGTGTGTGGCGTCTCTGATATTAAGCTTCCCGTCAGAGTTTGAATCTCCTATGGAAAACGCTTTATCCTTACAGTAGGAATAAGCATATGAATCTTCATTGCAATAGACTTTGAGTTCAGGGGTTCCCGTGAAAACACTGTCCCCTATTACCTCCACAGTATCAGGAACAGACACGGCTTTGAGGTTCTTGCAGTTATAGAATGAATAGTCACCAAGTCTCTCGATACCGTTTACGAGCATAACTACTTCCAGAGATGTGCAGCCTGCAAAAAGTCCGTTCGGTATATCAGAAGTTGTCAGAACCTTGGCATTTTTAAGACCTGTTGCACCGATAAATAAGCTGTCACCCAGAGCATCTACTGTTGAAGGAATTTCCACATAGCTCAGGGCTGTGCAATTGGCAAAAGCCTCATTATCAATAGCTTTCACTGATTTCGGGATATTTATAGCCTTCAGGTTCTTGCAATTCATAAAAGCACGCATTCCGATATATGTCAGATTATCATGAAGCACAATAGACTTTATAGCGGAATTGTAGAATGCACCAGATGCAATCTGAGAAACAGAATCAGGAAGTGTAACATCTGCTACAGTTCCCTTGTATGAAATCATTATTCCGTTTCCAACTGTTACAAAATCAGAGGACTGAGAGGTAAACCACTTTGTACCTTCAAAGGCAAAGGCACCAATATAGGAGGTCTGAGTGCCGATACTAACACTCTTAAGAGAGCTGCAGTTCATAAATGCACCCTCTCCTATTTCAGATACATTATTGCCTGAAGTCAGTGCGGTTATATTTTTGTTGCCGTAGAGTGCATAAGGTGCTACGGATGTGACCTCAGAAGGTACGGTATAGTCACCTGAAATATCAAAACCTTTGAAAAGAACAGAACCAATAATATCAGGAGTAGAGCTGTTCTTATAAAAAGGGGTGTTGTAGAAAGCATAAGCTCCACAGGACCTGACATTATCAGAAGCAGTCACAATCTCAAGAGACTCACAGCCATAAAAAGCCTTGTTGCCGATAATGACGGTATCGTTAAGATTAACGGACTCGAGAGTTTTATTACCCTCAAAAACGGAATCAGCAATGTAATATACGCCCTCAGGGATAGTAATGCTCCTGGAACTTCCGGTATAGGACATCAGCACACCGCCGCTTACCTTAAAATCCGATGCAGCATATACACTGAAGCTGCCTAAGGCACTCATAATAAGCAAGACACATAAAATAACGGAGACTGCTTTTTTCATAGTATCACCTGATCCTTTAGTCAATAAAACGCAATGGGGCGGAAATCCGCCCCACTAAAGTCTGTTATTTATCTTCGGAATTCTCTCCGCCCTGGATGCTGATAATCAGCTTATCAATTTCATCCATTCTGGATTCATATTCTTTATTCTCAGATACTTCCGGCGCTTTAACTTCCTGATTCTTATCAAGGATAAAAGAGGAAATATCCTCGTCCTTGTCGTAAGTGGGGCGCTCAGGTCTGTTATCGGAAGAATCTATATCAAGAATAAACTCATCATCAATAAGGATAGATTCCTTTACTGTAGCGCCTCTCATGCTTTTTTCGAGAGGAGCTTTCTGTGCAGCAGGAATGGTCTTTTCTCCTTCTACGATCACTGTGTCTTCACTCCTTAAATCATCGTCTGTATCTCTGATGATCTGAGCTTTCACATCATCGGCAGATACATCTTCATTAAAAAAATCGCTGTAAGAATTCTCATTATCAGAACTGTCAGCTGAAGATAAATCCTGAGAGACATTCTCAAAATACTCTATAACTTCTTCAGTCTCAGCCTCTTCATATACTTCTGCTTCAGAAGCGGGTTCCAATTCTTCCTCCTGAACTTTCTCTTCCTCCTCAGATTCATCCACCTGAGCTTCATCATCAATAATGAGTTCATCCTTGGTCTTTGATCTCAGAGAAAGCTCAACCGTAAAGCCGAGAACATAGAGACCCAGCATAAAAGCTGAGAGAACGGGAATGAAAGTTGTAATAGTCTTGGAGCTTGCAGAAAGAACCTTTATAAGTTCAGAGGTAGCATAAGCAAAGCAAATTGTTACTGTGGGGAAACCGACGGAAATGGCCGACTTGACAGCATTTCTGCCGGGGATTAGAGCGTGAATCATCATACTGTACATAAAGAACAGAGCCAGAGCAACATACATTACAAGGTCAAGAGTGTCTGCTGCTGAAACAGGATCTGCTGTATGAGTCAGAAATCTTGAAATAAGATGAATTCCACACCACAAGGGAAGGGAAAGGTAAAGAATCGAAATATTGCGTGTTGTGTTAGTTCCGCTGAAATGATTCATAGAAACAAAAAGCAAGGCAACGGCGGAAAGCAACGTAAGAAGTGATGTAGCTATACCCATAACTGAGAAAGCTGACTTTGCTGCCATGGAAGTAATCTCAAGTGCAGAACCTGCAGCAAGCAGGAAAGCACTGAGCATAGAAGTTACTCCGCAAAAAGGGTTCTTCAGAAGCAAATGCATCCGTGCTGTCTGCTTGTCAAAAAACGAAAGCACCACAAACAACAGATACATACAGAGGAAAGAGTATATAACAATCTCTGCCGCTGTATTCATTGTTATTCCTGCCACAGCAGAACCGCCCGAAGAAAGTCCTACTAAAAGCATAAGCAAGACGGAAACAAGACATACAGGCACAAATACTATCCATTTTATTGTTGATTTCATTGTATTTCTCCTAACTGACACATCAGATTTTCATTCATATCCTGATAAAAAATCCAATATAAATATGTACTGAAAAAATATATTCCTAACGTATATTGTATTCCATTAATGCACCAATGTCAAGGCGTTTTAACATGATACATTAAGGTAAGTTGCAGTATGAAAAAATTAACTATAATAGTTCTCGCTATCCTCGCTATCTCCCTCTTTATCCCTTTTTTTCTCCTGATCAGCAGTAACGAAAAGGCTCTGAAACCCATTTCTTCTCCTGATGAAATTATAGAAATATCATCACCGCCTGAAGAAGAAAAAGAGAGTTCTCCCCTCTCTGCTGATGATATTACATATATTGCTACCGTTGCTGCTGATTTCCTTGAAGAAAATGACAGCAAAGAATTAAAAACTGCAGTACTCATGATATGCAGAAACAACTATATATTTAACGAAAAGAGAAAGGAAAAGCTTAAAATAAGCAACTACAGCGACACTCTTCATGATGAACTTATGAAAATGCTAAAAAAACCGGTCCTGTCGATTAGTTATCAGGGTAAACCAATATATATCCCTCTTATAAGAAACGGTGCAACCGCAATCACTCCTTCAGAGGAATATCCATATATAGTTTCTGTTGCAACACCTTGGGAGGCTTTGGAAAAAAGCTACAGCAGATTCTATGATTATCCATGTGGAATCAGCATAAGCAGTATGAGGTATCTTATAGATAACGGTCTTGATGCAAAAGAGGCTCTTTCCTGGCATCTGCCCCTTTGTTCTATTGAAAAATAACAGACACACAAGAAACATAAGCTCTTGTGTGTCTCAAAAATTACATTCTTCTGTATTTTTTTACTCTCTTCTGCTTCATAGTGTGTCTGACATTTGCCGCAAGAACAATATATACAACAATCAGAACAACAGCAATAAAGAGAGCTCCAAGGAATATGGGTGAAAAAACAATTCCTTTTGTCACATGGAGGGAGTAGGACATCTGACTCTTTTCAATATTTTCTGCTGCAACAAGATTTACGGACTGAACGGCTTCGTTCATATAATAGACTGTTGCTGTTCCTATAACATCACCCACCTCAAGGGGTGCATCTACCGATTCGGGAATATCAGATTCAACTCTCACGTTTTTGGGGTCGTAATTCTTGGGAAGTATGGTATTCACGTTGGTCTCAGGATAGAGCGTTGTGGTCTTGTCTCCAGCAGAGAAATTGACATTAATCTCACACACGGGAGTGTCGGTTGTGAGCATTCTGGAAAGTTCAAGGTCAAGGAGAGCCCATCTGAGAAGATTCTGAGCATCGATCATAGCTCCGTTTTTATCCGCCTCGTAAGGGGATTTCATACAGATACACATATAGGCATAGCCATCTGAAATGCCTGTTGTGATAACACATCTACCGGCCTCATTGGAGCTTCCGTTCTTGACACCCTTTGCATAGGTATAGAAATACTCACCGCCACGGTTGAGGTCTATCATATAGTTTGTGGTAGTGAGAGGATACGAGTCTCCATCACAGTAATAAGTAGCGGTATCACAGATTTCAGAGAATAAAGGGAGTGTCAGCGCATAGGACGTTATTTTATACATATCCTCAGCTGTAGTGTAGTGCATAGGATCATGAAGGCCGTGGGGATTTGTAAAGTTTGTATTACTGCAACCAAGCTCTGCAGCTTTTTCGTTCATCATCTTTACAAAAGTCTCAATATCTCCCCCGCCTACGAAGTCAGCAAGAACTACAGCAGCATCAAAACCGGAAGACACCATCATACAATGCACAAGATCAATAACCGTCATCTGCTGTCCTGCTTTAAGGTCAACACCGGATGTTGAACATCCTGTACCGCTGATAACATCAAGGACACTTTGCTTTATGGTAACTTTTGTGTTGTAAAAATCATCCACATTCTCAGATACAATAATGTAGGTCATAATATGTGTAAGAGCAGCGGGATATCTTTGCTCATCAGTGTTCTTTTCATAGACAGTAACACCTGTATCCATATTCACCACCAGCACTGTATCACTATTAAGCTCTCGGTCATAATTATAGGAAACAGCAGATGCCGGTACCAACGACGCACAAACCATTGCAAGTGTTATTAAAAGAGAAAAAACTTTCATCAAAAATTTCATTATTAACCACCTGAAAATTATACAAAATTCGCCAAAATCCCTGAAGGCTTTGACATCAGATATAAGCTGTGATAATATAAATGTATTATACAATAAATAATTTCCTATTTCAATGTTAAATAGTCAATTATAAGGGGTTTTTACCGTGATTTATGTAACAGGAGATACACACGGCGATATTTCGAGATTCAAAAAGAGAGAGCTTAAGAAACTTTCCAAAAAGGATCACCTCATAATCTGTGGAGATTTCGGATTTTTATGGGACGATTCTGAGGAAGAAAAGGAAAAGCTTGAGTTTCTGAAATCTCAGAAATACACCATTCTCTTTCTTGATGGCACTCACGAAAACTTTACCAATATAGAAAATGCTCCCTGCGTTCAGTACAAAGGCGGAAACGCTCACAAAATCGCAGACAACATCTATCATCTTATGCGAGGCGAGATATACAACATCGAGGGTAAGTTTATTTTCACCTTTGGCGGTGGTGTAAGCTCTGACCTTCAGCAGATAATGGACTCAGGCACATGGTCTGAAAGGGAGCTTCCCACTGAGGAAGAAATGATGTATGCTGTGAATAAACTTAAGAGCGTGAACTGTGAGGTTGACTACATCATCACCCACGAGACCTCCGCAACCTATAAGCATAAGATCTGGAGAAACTGCACCACTAACCCTGTAAATGACTTTCTTGAAAGTCTTCAGAACGAGGTACGTTTCGACAAATGGTTTTTCGGAAATCTTCACATTGATTTTGCAATAAGTGAAAGTGTTTTTTCAGTATTTGAGGAAATCGTTCCTATAGACAGCATTAAAAAAAGCAGACAGTTCTGATAACCCATCTGACCATAAAACAATGCCGCTTCAAAAAAGAAGCGGCATTTTCATTTTACTTTTTTGTATTCTGGAGACGGCTAAGCTCCTCAAGGAAGGTATCAGTATCTTCAAAATTCTTATAAACTGAAGCGAAACGAATATATGCAACTTTGTCGGTCTCCTTGAGCATTTCCATTACAAGCTCACCGATATGCTGAGAGGTAACCTCTCTGTCATAACCGCTCTGAAGTCTTGCCTCAATATCGTTAACCATCTTTTCTATCTGATCCATAGAGATAGGTCTTTTTTCGCAGGCTCTTAAGAAGCCTGACATAAGCTTGCTACGATTAAATACCTCTCTTGACTTATCACGCTTAACAACAACAATAGGAACAGTTTCGATAACCTCGTGAGTTGTAAAGCGCTTTGCACAGCTTAAGCACTCACGGCGACGTCGAATTCTCTCACCATCATCTGCAGGACGAGAATCTATAACCTTGCTTTCTTCAAAACCGCAAAAAGGACATTTCATAAAACTTACTCCCCATATATTGTAGTTACAATTCTATATTATAAATTATAGCACAACATTTACGAAAAACAAGTTAAGATTTTGTATGAATTATTACAGAATCGAAAAGAGCCCCTGTTTTTGCAGGAGCTCAGAAGTATTATTATTTGATGTGAATGTTTATTCGCTGTCTTCATCTTTTTCAGACGATTTCTTATAATCAACAAGGTCAACCAAAGCAACCGCCAAGATAAGCACTACACCAACAATACCGATTATATGTGACAGAACATAATCCTTAATAAGCATCTCAGAATCAAACTTGCCGAGGAGCTGAATTCCCCAGAGCATAACTGCTACAAGTTCGAGAATAGTTTCAGGTCCTCTGAGAACTCTAATGAAAAACAACACAAAAGCCAGAACAGTACCAACAATACAAGCCCAGTTTTCAGAAATAACAACAGAGAAAGTTGTATTTTGTTCAACATAAATAATTTCCTGAGCTATCATATTCCCCTCAATAGATTTGAGAACAATAAGAAGCACCTCAATAATCATGCCGATAAGACCCAGCAGGAATCCGTATTTCGTAAGGTTGCTTTTCATAAGATCACCTCTTGAATGTATCTTACAATAATATTATTTTAAAGTCAACAGAATTCAATATCATAGGATAATAGAAGCTATTTTAAGGCACTATAATGTTTACATTTGCAGAAAAACACAATTTATGACAACATATAAAAAGCGGCACACGGAAAAACCGTGTGCCGCATTGTTATTTTATTGAAGTAATATTAAAAAATATTACTTGCCGATGGGAGAATCAGGTGTGAGACCTGCAACCCACTTCTGGATAGCAGTAGCATCCTTAACGTCAACCTTCTCGTCACCGTTTGCATCAGCAGCTGCCTCAACAAACTTGGGAACTTCAAGACCTGCGATGTTCTTCTGGATAGCAGTAGCATCCTTAACGTTTACAGTGTTGTCACCGTCAGCATCGCCGAGGATAGCCTCATCAGCAGGCTTTGTCTCAGTGGGCTGAGTATCTACAGGAGTTGTCTCTGTGGGCTGAGTCTCAACAGGAGTTGTCACAGAGGGTGCGGGAGTGATATCAAAGAATATGGGATCCCATGTGCCGATGGTCCACTTGCCTTCTGCACCGGAAGTATCCTTCATGTACATACCCATGTTACCCTCAACCTTAAGGTCGATAGTCTGGTTGGAGCCGCCACCGGTACCATTGTTAATGATGTAGCAGTTGTACTCAGCAGGAACGTAAGCAACCCACTGCTTCTCGCCATACTGGTTTGTACGAGCAAATTTCATCTCTCTGCCGGGCCATGCGTACTCAGCCTCGGATGTGCCTTCCTTCCAGCAGTAGTAGTAAACATTGCTCCAGTTGGAGGAGTTGCTCTGAGAATATACAACTGTGTTATAGCCATTAACTACGGGGAATTCCTCAACACCAGGATCGAGGGGATACTCCCAAGGATCTGTGGGAAGCTCGGGGAATACGGGAGCTGTATCCTCTGCGTAGTAGATAACAGCAATACCTGTGGAACCTATTGTACCTGTAATAACGCTGTCAACAACCTCGAACTCGTTGCCTGTGATAGCATCAATATAGGTACCGTCAGAAAGTGTATATATCTTTCTGTTTACGTCCTTTGTAGTACCGTTGAGGTTAACGAGTGTTGCACCGAGGCCACCACGCTCTACCATAGCGATATTATCAATTACCTTGTTATACTCAGAAGCATCGCCAAAGTAATTGTCAAACTGGTTAACAGCTGCTACTTCGGGAGTTGTCCAGGATGTGAGGTTTGCATCACCGAGAGTGATGTTTGCACAGATCTTCTCGATTGCTGCACGGTTTGCACCTGTAGCATCATCGGGACGTGCGAAGTAAACACCTGTGATCTCCTGACGAGCTGCTGTGAGAGCCCAGATCTTATTTCTCTGCTGAACTGTCAGAGAGGAAGTACCGCCATCGATGTATGTATCGTGGGACTCATTCCACTGAATAACATTCTCTTTTGTGAAGTTAACGGTTGTGGGATCAGCTCCCTCTTTCTCAGACTTGTAGTAAGGGAATGCGTTACCGCCGTTACCATTCTTCTGAACAGCATCCTTGATTGCCCAGTAAGAGGAAGAGTCTGTAACGTCCATAAGCTCTGTGTACTCGTGGAAGGGACGACCGTCGCCGCACTTGTTGAGGATCTCGCCGTATGCATAGCACTCAACGTCGGGATAATTGTCTCTAAGCTTGAGGAGTGTGTCCTCCCAGAAGTCAGAAGCGAAGTATGTGTCGTGAGTTGTCTCGATGTGCTTAGCGGCATCGAAACGGAAGCCGTCTGCACCAGCCTCAACAAGCTCTACAAGATAATCATAGATAGTATCCTGAACGAGCTGCGTCTCAGTTGCAAGATCAGGAAGACCGGATGTGCAATGCTGTGTGAGGTCTTCTTCGATGTCATAATCGGAGAAACCATCCCAGTAGTTCTCTTTGTAAGTCATGTTAACCCAAGGATCATGGAAAGCCTTTGCAGCGAGAAGCTCTGCCTCGAACTCTGCTGCTCTGGGGTTAACGTGATCCATAGGATCAGTAGAATCATTGTCATAAACGCCAACGTGGTCGTCATCTGTACCCATGTGGTTGATAACTGCGTCAACAACGATCTTAACGCCGTACTGATGAGCTACCTCACACATCTCAATGAACTCAGCCTTTGTACCGAGAGCATTGTCTGTAGATTCGTTGAGCTGGAAGCCTGCGGGCTGATAGAACATCCACCAACCGTTGGGAGCGATACCGTCAACAGCGGGCTCACAAACCTTGATACCCTTAGTGGGCATCTTGATCTCGTTGGGGGGAGAAATCTGGATGGAAGTAAAGCCCTGCTCTGCAACAACCTCCATAAGGTCGATTGCGTTTGCGTAAGACCAGTTCCAAGCCTGAAGAATCTTACCCTCATTAATGGTATCCTCAAGACCGTAGTTGTTCTCAGCCTTGATGAATTCCTGGAATTTTGCAAACTCGTTGTAGTTTACGGTCTCTTCCTCAGCTGCTGCGGGGGTTGTGCCCATGATAACAGCACAGGAAAGAACCATCACGAGAGTAAGCAAAACACTGATGAGTCTTTTTGCTTTCATGAAAAGTCCTCCAATAAAAAAATATTAGTATTAGCTTTGCACAAGGCAAAGCCACCGGTATAGCGACCGGCTTTCATACGAGTATAATTATAAAACATTTTTTCAAAAAAGACAACAGTATTTTGCCATAATTTTGGCTTTTTTTTACCAAAAAAGATAATTTGTCAAAAAGAGCAAAACACACTTATTATTATGGTCATTCTAACCAAATTGAGAAAAATAACATACATTTTGCATAAATTACGACACATACTTTTGTTAAAAAACATTATTAAATCAATTCCTGTCACTTTAGCTATTGAAATGACTTCTCCAGATATGTTATAATAGCTCAAAACATTTCCGGAGATGAACAAATATGAAACGCTGTGAATACTGCGCAAAGGAAATCGGCTACAACGATATGTATTGCTGCAGCGAATGTGAGACCGTTACAAATAAACACTACACTATAAGAGGCAGATATCAGAAGCTCATTTCGGCTGCAAATATAGTAGGCACATGCTCAATAGCTATTGGCATTTTTATTTATGCCCTTGTAAATTCAGTAGGTATGGGACTTATTGCCATCGGCGGTCTCGTTACGGGACTTATTACCCTTCTTCTCCCTGCCCCACCAGAGACCTTCGTGAAAAAATACAAGCTCAGAAAAGCAGTTACACTCACAAGAATTTTCTCCATTGTACTTCTTTTATTTGCGGCAGCTGCATTTGTATTTTTAATTATTTAAAGAAAACTGTATAATAATGATTTTTGCGTCAAAACTATTAAAGCAAATATAAACAGGAGGTTTTATTATGCTTGACAGAATAGCTTTGGCGCTTCTTATTATCGGAGGCATCAACTGGGGCAGCGTTGGTCTCTTTCAGTTTGACCTTGTTGCCTGGATCTTCGGCGGACAGACAGGTATCATCTCAAGAATCGTATATGTTCTTGTTGCCCTGAGTGCGCTGTGGTGTGTTACACTTCTATTCAGGGATCGTCACAATGAATATGACGACCACGCAGAAGTTACAACTTCAGGTATGTAAAAAAACAGAACCGGCAGAAAACTGCCGGTTCTTTTAATTAGGTATGATATTATATCAGAGCTTCTCAACAAGAGCCTTTGTATCACGAGCGATAACAAGCTCCTCGTTTGTCTCGATAACCCATACGGGAATGGAAGAATTGTCTGTGGAAATCTTGCCTGAAACACCGCGCCATGCCTTAGCATTGAAGTCAAGGTCAAGCTCAACGCCGATGAACTTAAGATAGTCACAAACCTTCTCACGAAGCTGGGGCTGATTCTCACCGAGACCTGCACAGAATACGATACCGTCACAGCCACCGAGAGCTACATAGTAGCTGCCGATGTACTTTGCGATCTGATAGTAGAGCATCTCGTGTGCAAGGTGAGCACGCTCGTTGCCCTCTGCCTCTGCAGCAGAAACGTCACGGTCATCTGAAGAAACACCGGAAATACCGAGAAGACCGCTCTTCTTATTGAGGAGATTGGACATCTCCTCGGGAGAGATACCTTCCTTCTCAGCGATGAAGGTTACAACAGAGGGATCAAGTCCGCCTGAACGTGTACCCATCATGAAGCCGTCAAGAGGAGTAAGACCCATGGATGTATCGATTACCTTACCGCCATCAATAGCTGTAATGGAAGAACCGTTGCCGATATGGCAGGTGATAAGCTTGAGATCTTTGATATCCTTACCGAGGTTCTTTGCCATTTCGCCTGATACATAGCGGTGAGATGTGCCGTGGAAGCCATAGCGGCGAACCTGATACTTCTCATAATACTCATAGGGTACTGCATACATAAATGCCTTTGCGGGCATTGTGGAATGGAAAGCTGTATCAAATACTACAACCTCGGGAACACTGTCGCCAAATACCTGGAAACAACCTCTGATAGCCTGAACATGACCCTTGTTGTGAAGAGGAGCAAGAGGAATGAGGCTCTCGATACCCTCGATAACCTTCTCGTCAACGATTACTGACTCGCTGAAGAGAGCGCCACCCTGAACGATTCTGTGGCCGATAGCGGAAACCTCGGAAAGATCGGTGATAACGCCTACCTCTTTGTCAAGGAGAGCTTCCTTAACCTGAAGGAAAGCAGCTGTGTGGTCGGGCATGAAGATATCCTTCTTCATCTCTCTGCCGTCAGCTGTTTTGTGGCCTATGAAAGAAGCCTCGTCACCGATACGCTCACAGTTACCCTTACATACCATCTTCTCGTTATCCATATCAATAAGCTGATATTTCAGCGAGGAACTACCTGCATTAATTACAAGAATTTTCATAAAAATGCCTCCGTTTGTTGATTTATAAAATAACCTATAATATAATAGTACATATTGTTAAAAGTTTCAAGTGTTTTTTGAAAGGAGGATGCAAAATGATTACAGGTGCTGTTATTTGTGAGTTTAACCCCTTTCACAACGGCCACAAGTATCTTATTGATGAGATGAAAAAGGACGGCTGTGACTGTGTGGTTGCAGTAATGAGCACCAGCTTTACCCAGCGTGGAGATGTGGCTATATACTCAAAATTTCAGAGAGCCAAGGATGCACTCATGGGCGGTGCAGATGTAGTAATCGAGCTTCCTGTAATATGGGCTGTATCCTCTGCTCAGAGATTTGCCGGTGCAGGCTGTGAGATAATAAAAGCCCTCGGCTGTGTTGACAGAGTGTATTTCGGCTCTGAGTGTGGAGATATAGATCTTCTCAAGGCTGCAGCAGATGCCACAGAAAATGGAAGAGTTCAGGCTCTTCTCAAAGAATATATGCAGTCAGGCGACTACTACCCTACCGCTCTTCAAAAAGCTGTGAAGGAAGTTTTCTCGGAGGACTTATCAGAGATACTATCCTCCCCTAACAACACTCTCGGTATTGAATACATCAAGAGCCTCAAAGGCAGCAATATTGAAATCAGAACAACAGCCCGAAAAGGTGTAAGTCACGACAGCCTCCTGTCAAGCGGAAGTTTCGCAAGTGCTTCTAAAATCAGAAAAGATTTATATAAAGGTACGGATGTTTCCGATTTTGTACCCGAGAGCAATTCTTATGAGGCAAACTTTGCAACGTTTGATAATGCAGAGAGAGCCATTCTTATGAAGCTTCGCTCTATGAACGCCTCAGATTTTGAGAAGCTTCCCGATGTCTGTGAGGGACTACACAACAGAATTATGGATTCGGTAAAAAAGTACTCAGATATCAATGAGATTCTTGAAGCAGTTAAAACCAAACGATATACCCATGCAAGGCTTCGAAGAATTCTCACCTGCGCATTGCTCGGAATCACAAAATATATACAGGAGATTTCCGTTCCTTATATAAGGATTCTCGGATATAACTCAGCAAAAGAGGAATTGCTGAAAACTATCTTCGAAAAAGCATCCCTTCCTGTAATTATGAGCGCAGTAAAAGCAAGGGAGCAACTTGAAGGTGATACCCTTGAGGTACTGAATCTGGAGATTAATGCCACAGACCTCAGAACTGTTTTTGAAAAGACCCCTACTCCCTGTTCTCAGGATTTTACTGAGCCCATCATTAAGATTTAATACTTTCATATACAACAAAACCTCCCTGAAATCAGGGAGGTTTATTTCTTTAAGAGAATTTATTATACAGGATATGTTCCTTTTGCCTTATCGAAAAGATCAGGGTTAAGACCAAGCTGTGACTGCTTTCTCTTCTCAAAGAAGTCAACAGATACCTTGGGGAACATTGCATAGGAAAGTACATCCTCTTCCTGCTGTGCGTAGGGTGCGGCCTCCTCCTTAAGCTTATCAAGCTCGGGAGCAATAAGATCTGCAGGTCTGCAGGTTACGGGCTTCATATCGCCGATGATCTTCTTTCTGAACTCCTCAGAAACAGGTACGGGAGTTGTACCGTACTTGCCTGCTACCATATCCTTGAACTCGTTTGTGCACATCTTATAGCGTTCACCTGCGATTACATTGAACACAGCCTGAGTACCAACGATCTGGGATGTGGGAGTAACAAGAGGAGGATAACCTGCATCCTCACGAACACGGGGAACTTCCTCAAGAACAGCTGTGAGCTGATCCTCCTTGCCAGCCTGCTTAAGCTGTGAAAGAAGGTTTGAAAGCATACCGCCGGGAACCTGATAGATAAGAGCCTTTGCATCTGTTGCAAGCATCTTGGGATCAAGGAGGCCCTCTTTAATGTACTTCTCTCTGAGAGTCATAAAGTACTCACGAACCTCGGAAAGAGCCACAAGGTCAATGCCTGTATCATAGGGTGAACCTTCAAGTGCGGCAACCATTGACTCTGTGGGAGCATGGGATGTGCCGAGTGCAAGGGGGCTTAGTGCTGTATCTATCATATCTGCACCTGCCTCAATGCCCTTTAAGAGACACATTGAAGCAAGACCTGATGTGTAGTGAGTGTGAATCTGGAGAGGAAGATCAACTTCCTTCTTGATAGCCTTAACAAGGGATTCTGTCTTGTAAGGTGTGAGAAGTGCAGCCATATCCTTGATACAGATGGTATCTGCACCTGCATCAGCAATGCGCTTTGCATACTCAACATAGTATTCATCTGTGAAAACAGGACCTGTTGTATAGCTGATAGCTACCTGAACCTCTGCTTTTTCACGTTTAGCGGCTGTGATAGCACTCTTGAGATTCTTGATATCATTGAGAGCATCAAAAATTCTGAGGATATCAATACCGTTTGCAACACTCTTCTGTACAAAATAGTCGAGAACATCGTCAGCATAGTGACGGTAGCCGAGCATATTCTGTCCTCTGAAAAGCATCTGAAGCTTTGTGTTGGGACACTTGTCCTTAATAGTGCGAAGTCTCTGCCAGGGATCCTCATTTAAGAATCGAAGACATGAATCAAAGGTAGCTCCGCCCCAGCACTCAAGAGAGTAGAAGCCGATCTTATCAAGCTTCTCAAGAGCAGGAAGCATATCCTCTGTAGTCATTCTTGTAGCCAAAAGAGACTGATGTGCATCACGAAGCACAGTCTCTGTAATTTTAATCTTCTTCTGCATCATGTCACCTATCAGTTAAGAGTGATGATCAGGGAGCCTGTCTCAACGCTTGCACCCTTCTCAACTGCTATGGAAGCAACTGTACCATCCTGAGGAGCAGGAATCTCGTTTTCCATCTTCATAGCCTCAAGGATAACAACTGCCTGACCCTTTGTTACCTTCTGTCCTACAGTCACGTTAACAGAAAGAATTGTGCCGGGCATGGGAGCTGTAACCTTTACACCGCCTGCAGGAGCTGCAGGTGCAGCAGGTGCTGCGGGTGCGGCTGCAGGAGCAGAAGCCACAGGTGCTGCAGGAGCTGCAGATCCGCCAACTTCCTCAACCTGAACATCGTATGTAACACCATTTACTGTAATCTTTAAGTTTTTCATTTGAGATTCCCCCTTATACTGTTGCATGCTTCTTGGGCAAAGAAACCTCTCTCTTTGCGCTGAGCATATCAAGATAGTTAGCAAGTTTATTTCTCAGACCCTGACAGTCTGTGATATCATCAACAAAGCCGTTCTTTGCGGCATTCTTTGCAGAAAGCTCTGTAGCTACATACTCATCGAGCTGTGCATCCTGAGCCTTTACATCACCTGTAAGTTTATCACCAAGCGCGATGTAAGCAGCTGCACGGGGAGCCACAGGAGAGATAACTGCATTCTCTGTAGCAAGCACAGCATCAGCACCTGAGCCTTTACCTGCAAGCACCATATAAGCGGTACCGACAGCGGTACCTGTTACAACTGAGATCTTGGGGCAGGTTGCCTCTGCGTAAGCAGAAAGCATTGCCTTTGCACCGCCGATGCACTCAAAGCCCTCTGTATCAACAGCAGTAACAACTGAAAGTGCAAATGCGTCGCAGAAACGAACGAATGAAGCGGCTGTCTTTGCGGACTTTGATGAAATAGTAGCGCCATTTGTTCTGATAACACCTACTGTCTCACCCATAAGTCTTGCAAAATACATCTCAACATCCTCGATCTTCTCATAAAGTCTGAGAGCTGAGTCTGCATCAAATGCGCCGATAAAGGAATCTCCTGCGCCTGCGTCATAACCATCACATACAGGTGATACGGAAAGATTATTTGAAGGCAGATAGCTTAAAAGCTCCTTTGCTTTTTCAATAGCATCCTTATCTGAATCTGCAATGAGAGTTGTCTTTCTGTTAGACTTGCAACAGCTTTCTTTAAGAGAGAGCTGAGTATCCTCGCATTTAATTATAAAGTCTGCATTAGATGCAAGAAGTGCATTTGTAGCCAGACAGTCGTTGAGAACAACAGAAATCTGAGGAACAACACCTGAAAGCTTACCGGAAGCACAGAGAAGCTCACCCAGAGCGTCAAGGAGCATATTGCCCTCGCAAACTCTGCCGCCCTTGCCTGTGTAGAAGCCAACAACAGGATAGCCTGTCTTAAGTGCAAGCTCATAAACCTTGAGGAGCTTATTTGCCTGAGCCACGCTCATTGCACCGTCAAAGCGGTCTATGCTCTGAGCGAAAGCATAAACAGACTCCCCGCCTACCTTGCCGCAAGCAGCCATTGCCTCTGCATCAGAGTCTGAAGAGCCTGCCATAGGAAACAGCTCTGTATAGTCTGCTGAGTCGAAAAACAGCTCTAAAATCTGAGAAGATGAAAGCTGTGTACCGTTTTTGTTGTTATTAATGCCCATAAGAATCCTCCCGAAGCATTTTTTGCTAATTATAATTGTAATTAAAACACACGAGAATTACAAGAGAAATTTTAAGATTTTTTAATTATTTTGTCTGAAATTTAATGACAGCTTCCGCTGCATCCCTTACAAACCCCTGAAAAGAGTTTATTCAGGTACAGTATCCGGAAATCTCCGTGTTTGAAAAATCCAAGCTCTGAGAATACTTTATCAAAGCCCGAAAGCTTAGTGCAAAGAGTGATTATTGAGGCATTGAGTGCAATGGAGCCTACAGAACGCACAAGAGCATCTGCAATAAGAAAAGCCTCCCTCGAAGATGAGTCCTCTACTCCAAGATCCATTGAAATGATCTCAACTGCGGATTTGTTGGGGATATAGGCTATGTGACCAATTTCAACTGAATTCTCTGAGTAAATCAGAAGGGTTGTCCCCTCAGGATAGGATGAAAGCACTTTCTCATCCTTGCAAGGTAATATTGAAAACATTATTTTAACCTCTATTCATCATTTAACATGTCTTGAAGGGTTGGGATCAGCCATGAGCTTTTTGACTTCCTCAGCCGTTAAGTCTCGCCAATCTCCCTTTTTCAGCATACCCAGTTTAACCTGACCGATAGCTGTGCGGCGAAGTCTTGCAACCTCAAGTCCCAAAAGCTCGCACATACGGCGGATCTGGCGGTTTCTGCCCTCCCTGAGGAGGATTTCAAGCACCACTCTGCCCTCCTGGCGAGAGATAACTCTCACCTCACAGGGCTTGGTCATTCTGCCGTCGAGCATCATACCGCACTCAAACTGATCTATCATCTCATCGGTCACGGCAGGACGGACAGTTACACGATACACCTTATATATGTCCTTCTTGGGATGCATAACCGTATTTGCAAAGTTGCCGTCATTTGTAAAGAGGAGCATTCCCTCGCTGTCACGGTCGAGACGTCCAACGGGATAAACTCTCTCCTCTATCTCTGTCATAAGGTCAGCCACACATTTTCTGCCCTTTTCGTCACTCATGGTGGTAACGTATCCACGGGGCTTGTTGAGCATTATGTATCTGAGCTTAGGCTTGGCGGAAGCTGTAACTCTTCTGCCGTTTACCAGCACCTTATCCTTGTAAGGATTTACCTTGTCGCCGATTTCAGCCACAACGCCATTTACCTTGACAGAGCCTGCACGGATAAGCTCTTCTGATTTTCTTCTTGATGCAACACCGCAGTCAGCAAGCATTTTCTGCAGTCGCACATAATTTTTATTATTAGCCATAACATATCCTTTGTTTTATATTAGTAGGTCAACCCTGACCGAAAACTCTAAGCATTATTCTTTTAAAGAAGTTAAGACTTGCTCTATCAACATTTTCTTCTGCCACAAGAGCTGTTTCGGAAATAATCTCTTCACCGAGGTAATAAACCACCCTGCCTAAGGTGTCCCCCTTTTTTATAGGAGCAAATACACAAGGAGTAACATAAACCACCTTATGCACTTTTTCTTTATCCTCAGCACTTACCACAACAGTAGCATTATCCTGGGGCAGAGCGTTTACAAATTCATTTTCACCGCCGATTAGGGCAGAAGGATACTTTTCATCACAGGAATCAAGGGCAGCATATTTACTGAAGCCATATTCATAGAGTGCCTTGTGATCGTTCCAGTCATCTGAGGCATTCAAAGTAACACAGATAAGCCTCAAGCCCTCACGTTCACTGCATGTAACAAGGCATCTGCCCGTACTTTTAGCGTAACCTGTTTTGCCGCCGATGCAGTCAGGGTATAGGCTCAGAAGTCTGTTGTGATTAGAATATGTAACCTTCTGACCTGAAGGCTTTATAAACTCAACCTCTACTGTTTTTTTAGAAGTCAATGAAGCAAAATCCTCGTTATTCATAGCCTCCTGCATAAGCAGAGCCAGATCATAGGCTGTAGAGTAATGATTATCTGACGGAAGCCCGCTGGGAGTTTCGAAATGAGTATTCTCCATTCCTATCTCTTTTGCCCTCTTATTCATAAGAGCCGAAAAATCCTCAAAAGTATCACAAAGAGTTAAAGCCACAGCATTTGCAGCATCATTCCCTGATACAGTCATCATACCTTTGGCTAAATCTGAGAGCTTCAGCCTATCCCCTGCTTTCAGGTACATAGAGCTTCCCTCTGCGGTCATTTCCTCAGAGAAGGTAACAACTGTATTCTCTCTCATTGCAGCTTCCAGAGCCAGAAGAGATGTCATGATCTTTGTGGTGCTTGCACATCCGAGCTTTTTGTGCAGATTCCCTGAGAGAATGACCTGCGAGTTATCTGCACAGTAAAGCACATAAGCCTCTGCCAAAACTGAAGGCTTTTTATCCTCAAGAGTTCTGACATTAGGGTTAGCTGTAAATAAGAGAAATAGAACTAATAAAACAGTGGTAATTCTTTTCATAAAAACACTCCCCGATACAAGAAATATGTTCAGAGAGGCTTTATTTATTCATCAGAATACTTCGTCGTCTCCAACCTCTGCGTTCTTTTTCTTATCCTTTGAAAAAAGATCCTTGACCTTATCGAACATATCAGGAACCATACCGACAATTCTGTCAGCAGGGCCCTCATATTTCTCAATGGCAACAAACTTCACTTCGCCCTTGCAGACAGTCAGGAAACCCACAGGGTTAATGGTAACACCTGCACCGCTTCCGCCGCCGAAACCGGGGCGAGCATTATCCTTTTTGGAGTTAATATCTGTACCACCTGAAGCAAAGCCGTAGCTTACCTTTGAAACAGGAATGATAATTGTGCCGTCAGGTGAAGTGATGGGACTGCCGATAATTGTGTTGACATCCACCATTTCCTTGATCTTATCAAGGGTTGTCTGCATAAGTCCGCTGATAGGATGATCGCTCATATCTATATCTCCTTTAAAATGAACATCTTTTAAATCAAAGTTTTCAGCACAGAGAAAATCTCGTGCCACTTACTGAATACTACCTTTATAAGAGAGAACACTCTGATTCCCACTATAACATCCAGATCTATTGATGACTGTGAGGCTTCATCATAGTCAGGATTTATCTGTACATCATAATTTTTATAATCCTTAACACTATCAAGTATCTTTCCCACAACGGGATACACCACCGATGAAGCATATCCGCAACTGATGGCGGTGCTGGCAGCGTCTCCCTGAGAGATGTTAAGTACAAAACGAAGCTTTTTTATTTTTGAATTATTCACAACCCCCGAAAGCAGTCCGAAAATTGCGCTGAGGGCGTTGGAAATAAACTTGAGAGTATCGAAAAAACCAACTTTTCTGAATATATTCTTCGATTTACTCTCCTTTGGCTTGTCCTTTTTCTTCTGTTTTGCTTTTTTCTTCTTTACCTTCTTTTCCTTCTTTGGTATTATCCTCAGATTAAAGCAAAGAATTCTGAGTGTAACAGAAAACACGTCATCACTACTGTTATATCTGATCCTCAGACTGATAAATAAACTTAAAAGCAGAGCAATAAGAAGGACTATTGAAAGCAGGATAATAAGGGCTATTATCAAGGGTATCCCCCCCTATCGGAGCAAAACTCCCGATTACTTAGTGGCTTCTTCTATGATTTCCTTAGGTGTAGCGGCTATCATAGCATCAAGGGCTTCTGAATCCTCTTCGGGCTCGGTGTCACCTTCAGGTGCTTCATCACCCCTAAAGATACTCAGCTGAGAGTCATCTCCGCTCTCCTCCTCATCGGACTTTTCCTTGGAGGAATCGGGAATCTCGGGAAGTTCGGAAAGCTCAGTAATTCCAAAGCATCTGAGGAAATTCTCTGTTGTTCCATAGACAAGAGGTCTTCCGGGAAGTTCAAGTCTTCCCTTTTCTTCGATAAGATCCTTGGCTGTGAGTGAGCCGATAACACCTGAACAGTCAACGCCTCTGACCTGCTCAATAAAAGCTTTTGTAACAGGCTGGTTGTAAGCAATAACAGCTAGAACCTCCAGAGCCGCCTGAGAAAGAGGTGTGTTTCTTCTAAGATCCATAACTATACGGATCTGAGGTGCATATTCCTCACAGGATACCATCTGATATGAATCCTGAAGCTTTATTATAGTTATTCCACGAGAGCTTTCCTGATATTCCTTCATGAGAGCCTCTGTGTGCTTTCTTGCCTGAGTTTCAGAAAGCTCAAGTGCTGTCATAATTCTCGAAAGAGGAACGGAGTCGCCGCTTGCGAAAAGTATGGCCTCTATGGCATTTCTAATATTCTTTTCTTCCATTACCTTTTCTCCTCTATCATTCTGACAAGTGCGGAGTCTCCGTCACCGTCTATTACCACTCTCTTACCCTTGACAAGCTCAAGCACCGCAAGGAAGGTGGCAACAAGGTCACTTTTTCCTGAGCATGCCTCAAACAGAGAGCTGTAGGGAACGTTCTTTTTATGCCAGAGATTTCTCATAACTCTGATGATCCTTGAATTAACGGAAATGATCTTTTTCTCCACAATACCCGAAAAAGCTTCTCTTGAGGGAGGGAGCTTACGCTTACCTCTGCCTACCGCCGCAATATATGCCTTTGCAATATCCTCTGAGGGGTGAATTCTGTTATAGGTAAGATCAAACTCCACGGGAGAGGGTTCACGGGTGAATCTGTCGAAGCTGACCATGGGCTGAAGCTTAGCTGCTACAGCTCTGCAGAGCGCATACTCTATAAGCTGTCCCTGAAGCTCTTCCTTGAGCTGTTCAGCTTCATCCTTATACTTTGGAAGAAGCATTACAGACTTGATATACACAAGTCTTGATGCCATCTCAAGGAACTCGGATGCAATATCCATATCCTCAGACTGCATCTTATTGATCTGCTCCATATACTGAGAAAGAAGCAGAGATATCTCAATATCACAAATATCGATTTTATTTTTCGAAATAAGAAGTAAAAGCAAGTCAAGCGGCCCTTCAAAAACGGGCAGCTTATACTGAAGCTGTGTTGTATTTTCCATAGCCGCTATCCCCTTTCACAAGAATTTATAAAAAAATCAAAGTAAAAAGCCGAATGTGCAGAATTCAAAAAGTATATCTATGAGATAATTCATAGGTCCATCTAAAATTCCAAGATAGATTACTGCAAGAAAGCCGAACAAGAAGTAAGTCTCATATCTGTAGAAGAATCTCTCAGCCTCCTGAGGCAGGAAAAGGAAAAGAACCTTGCTTCCGTCAAGAGGAGGTATGGGCATCATATTGAACACTGCAAGGCTTAAATTGATATAGATGAAATAGAGAAGAAATACAAAGACATAATATCCCATTTCTGTAAAGAAAAACAGAGGATTAAACTTATTAACGCAAAAATATACGATTCCGCCCACCATAGCGCAGAGAATATTTGAAAGCGGACCTGCAAGAGCTGTAATAGCAAAGTAAAGTCTGGGACGTTTGAAATTAAGAGGATTTATGGGTACGGGCTTTGCCCAACCGAATCCGATAAGAAGCATTGAGAGAGCACCCATAATATCGATATGTGCCATAGGATTGAGAGAAAGTCTTCCTCTTCCCCTTATGGAATTATCACCAAGAAGAAGAGCCACGGTTGCATGAGCAAACTCATGAACGGGAAGTATGAGAAAAATCATAAGGAAGATTACAAACAGATGAATAATGGCATCTGCCATTGTAAAGCTTCCACGCATAAGATCTAGAAGCATATTTTAACCTCCTGAAATTAAAACATCGACGCTAAAAAATTCATAATATCCGAAGCCATCTGTGAAAACAGACCTGCAGGTTTGGCTACCGTAAAAAATGAGCCAAGAAATATAAGAGAGCTTACAAAAACCTCGTTATTCTTAAGGTAATCAACCCAGTTAATTCTTAGAATCAGGCCAAGAATTTCTCCCATATCCATAGGAATCACAGGTAAAAGATTTATAAATGAAGAGAAAAAACAAATGCGGGACAAAAAGTAAACAGTACACAGAGTACAGTGATATGCAAAAGTTGCAAATGAGTAGGTATAGTATGCATTGGTAGCACCGGTGATACCATAAACTGCTGAAGCTTTTAGAGCGGTATAAATTGTTGCAAGGAACAAACCTGATAAAAAATAAAAAGCTATACCGGAAAGGGCAACGGCAAAGACACCTTTTGTAGGATCATAAAATCGGTTTTTCCTGTAGTAAACAGGGTGAACAATTGGCAGAAACAAAAACAAAGAGGAAACAACACCTAACCAGTTGAAGCTCTTCTTCGGAAGAAATTTAAGATGTCCTCTTACCTTTACCTTTTCATCACCTTGTCGGTAAGCAATAAAAGCTTTAAGGAGATTATGAGCAGGAGCGATCGTGAGATAAAAAATAACTGTTGCGAGTACACAAGCAAGAATAAGCGAAACCAAAATATGGTATCTGTCGCCGTAATCTGAAGAGATAACAATAAGCGAATACACGTCCAAACCTCCTTCATAATCTTCTGAATAAATACACCTATTCCAGTATAATAAACAATATCTATTTTATTATATAATAGATATTCTAAAAAAACAAGAAAAGTTTTTCAAAAAAACACTTGCATTTTGCAGACATTTCTGTTATGATAACAGAGTTACAAATGATACTATGTCATTAAGGAGGTGCAGAAGCATGGCAAAATGTGATTTCTGCGGAAAGGACGTTAAGTTCGGAATTAAGGTTTCTCACTCACACAGACGCTCCAACAGAACTTGGAAGCCCAATGTGCAGAGAGTAAAGGCTGTTGTTAACGGCTCAACCAAGCACGTTTATGCTTGCACCCGTTGCTTACGTTCAGGTAAAGTTCAGAGAGCTGTTTAATTCAGTTCACTGCAGATAAACGGTAGTAAAGCCCTTCGATACCCTCGAAGGGCTTTTTACTTTTTTCTTACAAACAGCATAATATAAAAAATAACACGGTCTCACCTACTTTGGTAAGACCGTGTCTTTTATTACTTAAAGGTAATTAAAATTTAAAGATTATTATTCTGCTTCGGGCTCTGTCTCTGTAGGAACAGTTGCAAGATACTCTGCACGGATTGCCTCAAGGTCAGGCTTCTCCTCGTAGATTGTGAGGAACTCGCCCTTATTGATAAGGTTATAGTCATCAATAATGATCCAAACCTCGGGAACACCGATGCCGTCATAGTCAGAGGACTGAGGTGAACCGTTGTTGGAAATAATTACAGAGTATGTCTGGCCCTCAGGAAGTGCTGCATCAACTGTAAACCAACCGTCGCCGTCGTCCATCATAGCAACACCGGGCCAGGTCTTGAATGCGTTTGTACCGCCCTCACTCCATGACCAGAGGAAGGGTGTCCATGTTGCCTCAGCATCAAGGTGTGCTGCGTGGATCTTGTAGCCTGATGCGGAATAGTTGTAATAATAGTCAACGTTGGTAGTACCGCCGGGAACGATACCTGCAGCATTCTCGGGAAGTGTCTCGCTTACTTCATAAAGCTCTACGACTGCAGCCTCAGTAACGTATTCTGTACCTACTCTGTACTGCTTTGATACAGGTGTAGCAACAGAAACGAGCTCGCCGTCATCCTTCTGATAGTAGAAGTTAGTAACGATAGTACCAATGCTTACGTTCATACCTGCAAGGTGCTTCTGGAGCATTGTTGCATCACGAACGTTTACAGTCTTGGAATAGTCGAAGTCAGCAAGATCCTTCTTCTCATCGGAAAGTGATGCAAGACCAGCAACAAACTTCTGGATGATAGTTGCATCGCTTACGGACACTCTGCCGTCGCCGTTTACATCACCCTCGATAAGAGAAGGTGCTGTGTAGCGCTTATACTTATATGTAACGGTAGTGGTACCTTCTGTGAAGTAACCCTTCTCCTCACCCTCTACGCCTTCGAAGTCATACTCAAGGGAGAGAGAGGTGTCCTGTGCTGTAACGTAGCCATTGCCTACCTTACCTGTGATAACCTGAGTTGTGAGAACCTTACCGCTTTCGCTGTCAACATGGTTTACAACAACCTTGCTGTCACCAGACTCGAGACCTACAGCCTCGAAGCTCTCCTTATCAACAGCAATAATTACACCTGAGGGTGCAAGCTTAAAGGTATTGCCCTTGACCTCATAGAGTGCATCTACACCTGCAGAAGTATTGTCAGCAATAACTACCCACTCGGAAACAGTATCGTCCTTGAGTGTAACCTCTGCGCCCTCAAAAGTATCACAGTTAAAGATTACTGCAACCTTATTCCACTCACCGTCAGTGTCATTCTCAACTGTGTAGCCGATAGTTGACTCAACGCTTGCAAGTGAAGAATTGAAGGTGTATGCGTACTTATAAAGATCTGTGCCGTCTGTGAAAGGTGTGAAGTTCTTCCTGATATCAATGAGACCTCTGTAGTAGGAAACGAGATCAGCATTTGATACTGCAAGCTCCCAGTCCATCATATTTGTCTCGATGGGTGAGCTGTAGCTGTTGTGGTCGCCATCCTTGGTACGAGCCATTTCCTCACCTGCAAGGAAGAAGCAGATACCCTGAGATGTAGAGATAATTGCACCACCGAGCTTGTTCATCTCGATAAGATCGCTGTATCTCTGTCTGTAGTTAGCATTTGCACCATAAACAGAAGTAACGAGTCTGTCGTAGAGTGTGTGGTTATCGTGGCAAGCAACATAAGTTACGCACTGTGAAGGTGCAAGAGGTGTCCATGTGCCGCCTCTGCCTACTGTGTTTGCACGGATACCGTAAGCAACACCCTCGTAGCAAGACTTAGAGCCCTGAAGGAAGCCTGTACCTGTTGCTGCAAATACGTTACCCTTCATAGCGTCACGGATCTGATCGTTGAACATACCGATTCTGGGATCAACATACTCTGTGAATCTCTGACCGCAGCTTACGGTCTTAGTGCCAGCACATGTTGTTGTGTCAAATACAGAGGAGGAAGCGTTCCAGCCCTCACCGTACATGATCATACGGCTGTCGATCTTATCGAGGTCTGCACGGATGAGGTTCATTGTCTCTGCATCGTGAATACCCATAAGGTCGAAACGGAAGCCGTCAACGTGATACTCCTCTGCCCAATAACGGCAGCTGTCGATCATAAACTTTCTGAACATTGCACGCTCAGAAGCTGTATCATTAGCACAGCCTGAAGCGTTGGACCAGCCGCCCTTGTCGTTCATTCTATAGTAGTAGTTGGGAACTGCAAGCTGGAAGTTGGAAGTGTTTGTGTAGTATGTATGGTTGAATACAACGTCCATGATAACGCCGATGCCAGCCTCATGGAGTGCCTGGATCATCTGCTTACACTCATTGATTCTTACATTACCATCGTAAGGATTGGATGAGTAGCTACCCTCGGGAGCGTTGTAGTTTTCAGGATCGTAGCCCCAGTTGTACTGGTCTGCAAGATCCTTAGCTTCATTTACTGTAGCGAAATCATAGAAGGGGTTGATCTGAACGTGGGTAATACCAAGCTCCTTAAGGTAATCAACACAGGTGGGGATATCCCCCTCACCGTTTACTGTTGTTCCCTTCTCAGTGAAAGCAAGGTACTTACCTCTGTTTGCTTCAGACACACCTGATGTCTCAGATGCGGAGAAGTCACGTACAACAACCTCCCAGATGATAGCGTCTGTCTGCTCATCAACGAAGATATGAGCATCCTGATCCCAGCCCTCGGGGTCTGTGGAGTCAAGATCAACTACCATTGCACGGTCACCGTTAACGCCTACTGCCTTAGCGTAGGGATCAACGAACTCGGAAGTTGCTTCCTTCTCTGTTACAAGGGCAACAGACTCAGTTGTGTATGTATAATACACATTCTTGAGGTCACCCTCAACTGTAACTGACCAGCAACCTGTCTCCTCGTCAAAGGTCATTGCGTAAGAGCCGAGATCAGCTGCACCCTCTTCCTCATCGCTACCTGTAGAGAAGAGGTTAACAGCCATGGACTTAGCTGTGGGAGACCAGATTTTGAATGTGGTCTTCACGGGAGTATAGGTACAACCGAGATCGTTACCATCATAAGCAAACTCCTTATCAAGTGCCTGAGCAGCGATCTGATAGGGATTAGTTACTTCATCAGGTGTTTCTTCTGCTGCGGGTGTATCCACTACATCCTCTGTTTCATCAGCTGAAACAGTTGCGATTGCGCCTGTGAATGCTGTAAGAAGCATCAGAAGAGCAAGCAGCATCGAAAGAATGCTTTTGATTTTCATAAATATCCTCCTTATTTTATATAATTCTGCTAAGCAGAAATTCTACCGTTTTTAAACAGACTTACAAGTGTATTCGTCCTTGGGGATAAGAACGAGAGCACTTGTAGCAGGAATATGAATCGTACGGCTGTATTCGCCGAGATACTCAATTCCCGAATGGGTACTGTCAACTATAGCTACCCACCAACCGCCAAGACCAAAGGCATCAAGATCAAAGTGCTGTTCACATCTTGAGCCGTTGAAAATAACGAGAGCCTTGTTCCATTCCCCTGATACCTTGTTATCAACGGTATAGGCCACTGCAGTATCAGAGAAATCATAGAAGTGCATATTGTTTCTGACAGTATTGGGCGTGCTGTCTCTGAAAGCTGAGAACTTCTTTCTCAGCTTTATGAGACCCTTATAATACTCCACAAGATCAGCATAGGTCTCTGTGCGTGTCCAGTCGATACGGTTAATATCGCTGTGGGACTTGTAGCTGTTGTGATCACCCAGCTTGGTTCGTGCCATTTCCTCGCCTGCAACCATAAAGGGAATTCCCTGACTTGTGAGAAGAATTGCCGCTGAGAGTCTGTTCATCTTGACTATCTCCTCAAAGCGTCTCTCATAGGGAGCTCTGTCACCGATAACAGAAAGGCAGAGCTTATCATAGAGAGTTCTTCCATCGTGACAGGAAGCATAGTTCACAGCCTGGGAGGGAGCCTTTGCCCAATGTCCGACCTCGCCGCAGATACCTCTGCACAGATCGTTCTTTCTGCATCCGCTCTGGATAAAGCCGAGAGAATTCTTATCAAACTCACTGCCCTTGATAGCGTCACGGATATTATCGCAGAATGCACCAAGATTCTCGGGAAGAGAATACATATTTCCCTGATGTGCAAGAGTAGTACCATACTCAGCTGCTGTAGGCATATTCCATGCCTCACCATAGAGAAGTATCTTCTCTCCCTCGGGAAGCTGATTAAGGGACTGACGAATAAGAGCCATGGTGTCTGTATCGTGCAGACCCATAAGGTCAAATCTGAAGCCGTCAAGGTGATACTCCTTTGCCCAGTACAATATGGAGTCCACCATAAACTTTCTGTACATAAGGTGTTCGGAGCAGGTGTCATTACCGCAGCCTGAGCCTGATGACCAGCCTCCGTCTTGATTGTAACGATAATAGTAACCGGGAACAGAAACATCAAACCAGGAGCCTTCACCCTGATATGTATGGTTATAGACAACGTCCATAACCACGGCAATGCCTGCATCGTGGAGTGCCTTTATCATTTCCTTGCACTCTCTGATACGAACCTCGCCTTTAAAGGGATCTGTTGAAAAGCTTCCTTCGGGTGCGTTGTAGTTCTTAGGGTCATATCCCCAGTTATACTGCTCCTCCTCGGATGCCTCATCGATAGAACCGAAATCGTAGAAGGGATTTATCTGGACACAGTTGATGCCCAGCTCTTTCAGATAATCAACACAAGTAGCCGCTGCATTCTGCACCGCAGAAAGAGTAGTACCCTTATGAGTGAATGCCATAAACTTACCTCTGTGAGCCTCGGGAACACCTGAGGACACGCAGTAGGAGAAGTCTCTGACCTGAACCTCCCAGATAATTGCATCTGTAGGCTTTGGGAAAAGGATATTTTTGTCCTCTTCCCAACCTTCAGGATCGGTTTTCTTCAGATCAACAACCATTGAACGATTACCATTGACGCCTACTGCTTTTCCGTAGATGTCAGCTGTTTCTCTCTCACCTATCTCAGGAACATAAACTCTGTAGGTATAGTAAACTCCGTGAAGATCACCCTGAATCTTATGGCTCCAGAGACCGGTCTGAGGCTCCTTTGTCATAGGATAGGTACCGATAAGCTTAGCGCCCTCTTCTTTATCCGAGCCGGTAGTGTATAGGCAGAGCTTTACGCTCTCTGCCACAGGAGACCAGAGCTTAAACTCTGTTTCCTCTTTATTATAAATTGCACCTAACTCTCCCTCGTAAGCTCTGAAGTCAATGGACTTACCTGATCTCGGGAGAATTCTTCTGTAATCTATCATTTTTGCACCGCCTTCATATATACTAAAAAGAACTAAATTACAGTTATTCTATATTATAACAGAAGTTTAATAAAAAAGAAAGATTTATTATGATTTATTACAGAGCAAATATAGTCAATTTTTGTTCTATCTCATACACTACCTATTCTGTTCAGACGATGCCGTATTTTGCTCTCTTTGAAAGCTCACTTTCTATCTCCAGAAGTCTGTTATATTTAGCGGTACGCTCTGACCTTGAGGGAGCACCGCACTTTATCTGACCTGCATTCACAGCTACAGCAACATCCGCAATAGTCGTATCCTCTGTCTCTCCTGAACGATGAGAGATAATGGTTCTGTAGCCTGCTCTGTGTGCCTTTTCTATAGCCGAAAAGCTTTCGCTGAGAGTTCCGATCTGATTAACTTTTACGAGGATCGAATTGGCGGCTCCCAGCTCAATCCCCTTTTGAAGTCTCGCAGGATTCGTTACAAACAGATCATCTCCGACAAGCTGAACCTTATCCTTTAGTTTTTTAGTAATTTCTACCCAGCCGTCCCAGTCATTTTCCGAAAGAGGATCTTCAATAGAGATGATGGGAAACTGAATAATAAGCTTCTCATAATACTCAATCAGCTCCTCACTTGTCATGGTGACCCCTCTCTTCGGGAGATGATACTCACCGTCTTTGTACCATTCTGAAGAAGCTATATCAAGAGAAAGTTTTGTATTCTCCTCGGAGTAGCCCGCCTTCCTCACAGCCTTCATAATAAGCTCCAGAGCTTTTTCATCTGACTCAAGGTCAGGGGCAAAGCCTCCCTCATCACCCACAGAGGTTGATTTTCCCAGATTCCTGAGTATCTCGCTTAATGCTCTGTAAATTTCACAGCACTGGCGGATTCCCTCTCTGAAATTTTCTGCGCCCACAGGCATTATCATAAATTCCTGAATATCAATATTGTTTGAAGCATGAGCCCCTCCGTTTAAAATATTCATCATAGGCACGGGAAGCCTTGAGGAAAAAGGATTTCCCAGATACCTGTAAAGAGGAATTGAAAGGGCATTTGCCGCAGCTTTTGCAACGGCGAGAGATACTGCAAGAATTGCATTGGCACCAAGCTTACTCTTATTCGGGGTTGAGTCAAGCTTCACCATAAGGCTGTCTATCTCGGTCTGATTAAGAGCAGATTTACCGATAATGGCGGGAGCAATGAGATTATTGATATTTGCTACCGCTTTCTTTACACCCTTACCGCAAAACTCTTTTTCGTTATCCCTGAGTTCGCAGGCTTCATATTCACCTGTTGAAGCACCTGAAGGCACCATAGCCTTCCCGTAAACTCCTGATTTAAGAATAACCTTTGCACCCACTGTGGGATAACCTCTTGAGTCAAGAACCCAGAAGCCTTTTACATCGTTAATAAGATATTCCATAAAAATCCTCCTTTTCATATATCTTCTGCAGAAACTTTAGTGTTATTCGTGAACACAGAAAGCCTTCCCCCCATATTATTTAATGAAAGGAGTTTTTAATTTGGACAATGTTTCATATACAGTTCTCCCCGGAAACACCCTCTGGGGTATTGCCAATTACTTTGGTGTTACTGTGGAGGATATAGTAAAGACCAATGACATCAAGGAAACCGACCTGATTTTCCCCGGACAGATACTCACGATTCCCGTTGAGGCACCAAAGCCTCCTCAGTACTATGCTGTGAGACCCGGCGATACTCTTTATCTTATAGGAAAGCGCTATGGTCTTTCCGTCGAAGAGATTCTCTCAAAGAACCCCGTAATGAACCCCAATCAGATATATCCCGGACAGATACTGAGACTTGTGTAAATTAATAAAGCCGCAGAATTCTATATGATTTCCTGCGGCTTTCGCATTTCAGAAAAATTTTCCTTTTCTTTGAGTAAGTTTCGTGTTATACTCTCAAGGAGGTGTTTTTATGATAAGTATTCTATCAAGGATATTCCTGAGAAAGAAGGATATGCACAGCGACACAGGCAGAAGAGCGTTGGGTATGCTTTGCAGTATTTTCGGAATATTCCTTAATGTTCTTTTATTTGCGGGAAAGCTTATTGCAGGTACGCTCTCAGGCTCTATTGCCATTACAGCTGATGCATTCAACAACATAGCTGATGCAGGTTCTTCCTTTATTACTCTCATCGGCTTTAAATTTGCAGGAATGAAACCTGATACGGAGCATCCCTTCGGTCACGGCAGATTCGAGTATATATCGGGACTTCTTGTTTCCATTGTAATTATACTGGTGGGCTTTGAACTGCTTACAAGCTCTGTTTCAAAGATTCTCCATCCCGAGGAGCTTTCCGGAAACTATCTGATTTCCATAATCATTCTTGCCGCTTCCATTCTTGCAAAGGGCTATATGTTCTTCTACAACCATAGAATCGGCAAAAAGATCAATTCCGCAGGGATGAAGGCTACTGCTATGGACAGTCTCTCTGACTGTGCGGCGACCTCTGTTGTTCTTGTCTCCATTATTATAGGAGCATCCACAGGACTGAATATTGACGGATGGTGCGGCTGTGCCGTTTCTCTCTTTGTTCTCTTTGCAGGCATCAAGTCTGCGTTTGAGACCCTTCAGCCCCTGCTGGGCACCCCTCCTGATGAAAAGTTCGTAAAGAGTGTGGAAGAGCTTGTCATGAGCCACGAGGTTGTTATCGGCATCCATGATATGGTAGTTCATGACTACGGTCCCGGCAGACAGATGATCTCCCTTCACGCAGAGGTTGACGGCTCAGGCAACATCTTTGTAATCCACGATGAAATTGATATAATCGAGCAGGAGCTGGCTTCAAAGTTCGGCTGTGAGGCTGTAATACATATGGACCCCATCGAAACTGACAACGAGATCACAAACTCCTACAGAGTAAGGGTTTCAGAGCTTGTGAAGGAAATTCATCCCGACACAACCATTCATGATTTCAGAATGGTACCAGGCCCCACCCACACAAACCTTATCTTCGATGCTGTAATCCCCTATGAGATCACCGACAAGGATGACACTTTAGAGGAAAAGATATGCACTATGGTTTCAGTAAATCTCAAAAACTGTAATGCAGTAATTAAGATCGACAGGCCCTACACAAAGGCATAAAATAAACGCACTGTTTTAGCAGTGCGTTTTATTTTTATCTTCTTTGCCCTCTGCCTGAATTCCGGCTGCCGGAGGTTTTCTGTCGGTTATTCCTCTTTGGTCTGTTCTGTGAATTCTGTTTCTGATTACGGTTTTTCTGAGAATTCCTGTTCTTATCTTCAGGAAGCGGTGCAACAAGGCAGTTTTTGCCCGTACCTATAAGGTCAGACCTTCCTGCCTTTCTGAGAGCGTCAATAACAAGCTTTCTGTTCTCAGGCTTGAAGTACTGAAGAAGGGCTCTCTGCTGAGCTTTTTCCTGCGGAGTTTTCGGAACATAAACAGGCTCCATAGTGTAAGGATCAAGACCTGTATAGAACATACATGTGGAGACTGTACCCGGTGTGGGATAGAAATCCTGCACCTGCTCTGGATGCATACCCTCTGCTCTTAAAAATTTTGCGAGCTCAATGGCATCCATAAGTGTACTGCCCGGATGGGATGACATAAGATAAGGCACAAGATACTGTTTCTTGCCTATACTCTCGGTAAGCTCATAAAAGCGTTTCTTGAATCGGTTATAGACCTCGACGGGAGGTTTCCCCATATACTTCAGAACATTCTCCGAGCAATGCTCGGGAGCAACCTTGAGCTGACCGCTGACATGATATTTTACAAGCTCCTTGAAGAAGCTCTCATCCTTGTCGGCTACAAGGTAATCAAAGCGGATACCGCTTCTGATGAACACCTTTTTAACTTTAGGTAAAGCTCTGAGCTTTCTCATAAGAGCGAGATAATCGCTGTGGTCAACATTCACCGCAGGACACATTTTGGGAGCAAGGCACTTCTTATCGGCGCACATTCCTCTCTTTTGCTGAACATCACAGGAGGGATAACGGAAATTGGCAGTAGGACCGCCGACATCGTGAATATATCCCTTGAAGTCGGGCATTTCGGTAATGAGCCTTGCTTCGTCTATAACAGAATCGTGGCTTCGGGATGAAATCTGCCTGCCCTGATGATACTGCAGTGAGCAGAAATTGCAGGCACCGTAGCATCCTCTGTTGTGAATGATAGAAAACTTGACTTCCTCTATTCCCGGGACGCCACCCAGTTTTTCATAAGAGGGATGATAGTTTCTCATAAAAGGAAGTGAATAGACCTCATCCATTTCCTCTGTGGAAAGCGGAGGTGTGGGGGGATTCTGTATGAGAATCATATCTCCGTGGCGCTGAATAACTCTGCTTCCTCTTATTGCGTCATGCTCCTGGTGCTGAATTCTGCAGGACTTTGCATACTTTTTCTTTCCTTCCTCAGAAGGGTCTGACACCGCCTCAAAGGAAGGACATTCCTTTACGGGACCGGGGGTATAGTCACGGGTTTTAACAGCATAACAAGTGCCGAGAACATCTGTAAGATCCTCTATATTCTCGCCGTTTTGGAGCCTTTTGGCTATCTCAACCACGTGCTTCTCACCCATACCGTACATAAGAAGGTCTGCACCCGAATCGATAAGAATTGAGGGGCGGACTTTATCATCCCAGTAGTCATAGTGAGCAAATCGGCGAAGAGATGCTTCTAGTCCGCCGATAGCAACAGGTTTTTTGGGGTAAAGTCTCTTGAGATCTTTTGTATAGACAATAGTTGCTCTGTCGGGACGGGCTCCTGCCTTTCCGCCGGGAGTATAGGCATCGTCGCTTCTCTTCTTCTTGGCGGCTGTGTAGTGAGCCACCATGGAGTCGATGTTGCCGCCGTTTACAAGGAAAGCGTAACGAGGCTCGCCAAGCTTCATATAATCGGCATCAGACCTTGGCTGTGAAATAACAGCAACATTAAAGCCATTATGCTCAAGGACTCTTGATATAATAGCAGTACCGAAAGAAGGATGGTCAACATAAGCATCACCTGTAACGATAATAAAATCCGCACAGTCCCATCCTCTCTCGAGCATTTCTTTTTTAGTTATGGGTAAAAAGGGCATAATTCTCCCCCATTTCTGATGATAGCTTATTATATCATAAACAATACTTAATTACAACGGAGATATTTTGACAGAGTTTATTCACATAGTTTTCAAACAATCATAAAGAAGGAATTAAAATCATCGGGTAATAAAAAAAAGGAAAATATAATCTTCCTTTCTCTTAAAATGCTCTTTCCGTATCATTTGCACAAAAAAGAGGTGCCCACAAACAACTCTCTATTTTAGTAATCAGTTAGATAAAAATATCACTTAATTTCAATTCTATGTCTGTTAGAAATCGGTGTAAAAAGGTTTGATAAAAAAGTGTCACGATCGGATATCGCATAACAAATATAAAATACCCGATCATCTATGGAGACAAGACGTTTTTCTGATTTATTTCCGTCAACATAAATATCCTTATCGGAATCCTTATCCAAATACAAAAAGCTAATTGATTTCTTTCCCTTCTCCGTTTTGATATTCGTGTAATAATAATAGTCTTCGTTACCTCCAGGCTCATCCAAACGGAAATCAGCAAATCCACTGTCAAAGGAAAGTGTTCCATCATCATTATGTTTAAGAACTCTAACAGCATAGGATGAGCTTTGTTCACCATCAAACTCACGACAGTAACTGTAAAACACAATAGTGTTATCATCATAATCAAAAGAATATTTTACTTCGTAAGGCGGGCAATAATCAAGGCTTGTGTCATTTGATTCTCTTTCACTTAGCTCCATAGCCTTAAAAGCTTCTTCTATTGAGGAAAACTTTTGACCTTTGCATACAACATTAGTGCTATCAATAATATTTGTTAATAGAATATTTGAACCTATCACAAGAGAAATCAGAAGAACAACAACTATAAAAGCAATAATAGCTTTATGTTTTTTATTCATAATAATTCCTCCCTTTAATTCAAGATAACACAAAGAAATATTAAATTCTATCATTATATATTTGCATTATTCTGCGCTCGATTTTGGAAAAACTTCTTCGTAAAGCTTAAACCTAGTTTTAATACAAATGCAAATTAGCACATACCCAATTCCTTCATTGCCTTCAAGAACATATCGGCTTCTCCATTAATATTTGCATTTTTTGTTGCTTCAATATCATACCATGCGTATTCAAGTCCATGAATAATGATGGGAAGTCTTTTACCGAATTTCTTCTCAACAAAAGCTTCCTGCTGTAACCGTTTAGCAACATCAGTAACAAGTCCTAACAGTTCGTAATGCCCCACCGGACCTTTTCCAATGTAATTATAGTTTTCATCGTAGCAGTCTTCGTCTTCTTCACCGATGTTTGTAATTCCATTTTCCTTGTACCATTCAAATAAAAGATCAGTCAATTCGTTTGGGGTATCCGGATCAATAACAGGCGATTCATCCTGTCGCCAAAAAGCGTAGTTCCAACGCTCTTCGTCATATTGTCCAGCACCATTACAATCTTCTTCAGTATTATAACTAATAGCAAAGGACGATACATTACTAAAGCCATTATACTCGTAAGATTCATTAGAATACACAAAGAAAGAAATAGCATAAATACCTTCTTCGTTCCAACTATCAATTATTGTTTTTATCGTATAATATAATTTTTCAGAAAAATTCATAATATAAATACCACCTTTTTTCAATTCTATCATAGGGTGGCATAAATATCAACAAGTCAATGATTGTTGCCTATGAATTTACGATTACTTGTATTAAAACGGGTGAAATATTTGCCTTGCGACAAATATGAAATAATTTACTTCATAAATTGTAAAATTTGATACTATTAGATCAAGTGAAATGAAACAAATCCCCTCACGCCCGCAGGCATTTCACATTGCGAAGCAATATTTCACACGCAAAGAGTATTTCACAAATCCTGCGAGGGATTTACTTCATTGAAAAAGACCGTAACTTTGGTATCAAAGTTACGGTCTTTTTCTGGCGGAGGACAAGAGATTCGAACTCTCGCGCCGGTTACCCGACCTACTCCCTTAGCAGGGGAGCCTCTTCACCACTTGAGTAATCCTCCGTTTATGGTGAACTTTATATGAACACTTGCGTGTCATCAACAATATGGCGGAGAGAAAGGGATTCGAACCCTTGGTACCTTTCGGTATCACTAGTTTTCAAGACTAGCTCCTTAAACCGCTCGGACATCTCTCCGTTTCGAACAGATAACATTTTACCATAACACTCCTCTGTTGTCAAGTTATGATTTAATATTAATTAAAAATAATTCTCATGCTATTATTCTTATAAATATATTATAGGGCACCACATTATATGGTATAATATTTATATAAATATAACTATATAAGGTGGTGTTTCCGATGTTCAGTATAGACAGCCTGCGTTTTGATGAGGCTTATAAAATCCTTGACACTTCTTTCCCCACGGATGAACTCAAGACCTATCCCCGACTTCTTTCGGACTTCATCTTCGGCGGTATGAAGATTTTTGCCCTCGGCGATGAGGATTCCCTTTTTGCTGTACTTACCCTTTGGGAGTTTAAGGACTTCGCATTTGTGGAAAACTTTGCTGTCAGAGAGGATCTCAGAAACTCAGGTCTTGGTACAAAGCTCATAGAGGATGTCATCGCTCACTTCCCTCATAAGAATATACTGCTTGAGGTTGAAGTACCTGAAACCAATATTCAGAAAAGAAGAATAAAATTTTATGAGGCAAAAGGATTTACTCTCAGCAGTGTCACCTACATCCAGCCTCAGCTCAGAGATACCCCCTCTGACGTAAAGCTCTCTCTTATGTTTACAGGGGATTCTTTGGAAAATGAGCAGCTTCTGAACTTCAAGGAGCAGGTATTTGAGCGGGTCTATGGCCTAAAAGAGATAGAATAATTGTATCAATGTAGAAATCGGTTACAAAAAATTACAAACAATATATTTTGTATATATTGTATAAAAATACCTTTTTCTTACCATATTTATTGTTTTTTTAATTTTTTATACCCAAAAGGGTTGCAATAAGACTTACTCCGTGATATAATGTTTACAAAGTTGTAACAAACTTTACCAAATTTGTAATTTTAGTCTTTACGGGCTTTTTCTTACAGGTACTTGTGTACCCCATTCTACGGAGGTTTTTCTATTTATGCTCAAAGTTAAAAAAGCTATTTCTTTGTTTCTTATTCTGGCTGTGATAGCCACGTTTTTTATAGCCGGACAGGCAGCAACAAGCGCTGCAGGTACCGGCACAGGTCTGGCAGAACACGCACTTAACGCTTATTACAGCGGTTGGAATTACGTTTACGGCGGTTCCTCTGTAGGTGCAGTTGACTGCTCAGGTCTCATCTATATGTACGCAGGCAGAGAGAGAGGCGCCAATGCTCAGTGTGCCAATGCTGCTGTCAGCGGTTACATGTCAGGCGGTATTCCCAACATCCACGGTCTCGGTGTTTGGCAGGATGGTCATGTAGGCGTTTATGTAGGAGACGGTATGGCAGTTGATGCCAGAGGCGATGACTACGGCGTTTGCTACCAGTCAGTTTATACCAAGAGCTGGACGATGTGGTTCAAGGTAAACGGTGTTACCTACCCCACCGACGGCTGGGAGTACTTCAACGGCGATTACTACTACTATCAGAACGGCGAATATCTCACAGATACTTCAGTAACTATTGACGGTGTTACATATTACCTGGATTCATCAGGCAGAAGCTCTGAAACACCCGGTGACACTTCAGGTGTTGTGGATAATAACTCAGGATCAGACTCTTCCTCTTCTTCCGCTTCAAGCTCACTTCTTATGGTTGGCTCCAACGGTGACAGAGTTACAAAGCTTCAGGAAAGACTTACAGAGCTTGGCTTCTATGCAGGTGATATCACAGGCTACTTCGGTTCACAGACCGAGGCAGCTTACATCAGATTCCAGACTGCCGCAGGTGTTTATATTGACGGCATAGCAGGCGAATCCGATCTTGAGATACTTTACTCAGATTATGCTCCCACAGGAACTGCAGAAGACACTACAGCAGAGGCTGTAGATGATACAGAGGACGATACATCCACTGAATCCTCTACCTATACAAACGGTGATTTCAGCGATGGCGTATATGAGATTCAGTCTGAGCTTGCTGACCTCGGTTACTTTGATAACGAGGTAACAGGCTACTATGGTGAGGTAACTCAGGCTGCTGTTACAGAGTTTCAGGTTCAGAACGGACTTGAGGCAACAGGTGAGGTTGATGAGCTGACTTACGCAACCATTTTCAGCTCCACTGCTTTAGAGAACCCCAACAAGACAGAACCCGATGTACTTGAGGCTCCCACCTTCCCCACTCTTCCTCAGAACACTGAATCAAAAGAAACTCCCACAGAAACCAGCGAGATCGTTATGAAATCCGTTGACCTTGCATCCAAGGCTCTGGGCGGTGTAAATGCTCAGGAAAAAGAGAATCTTTCCTCAAAGCCCGGAAACTCCTCTTCCTTCGGAATCTGGCTCCTGGTTATGGCAGCATTTATGGGTACTGCCTTCTGGCTTGTATTCTCCTCAGAAAAGAAAAAGAAGAAAGCCCGTTATGAGAGAATAAAGGCAAGAGCAAACAGAAACTGGTAATTATTAATCATCCGCTTACTTTATGGGTAAGCGGATGTTTTTTATTCTCATATACTTTGAACATTTGTATAAAAGAAGCCGCCTGCTGATGCAGACGGCTTTTTATGTAGGTATTTACTTTACTTAATTATGCCTCAACCTCAGATGTACAATGGGGGCAACGAGTTGCCTTGATATCGATATCTGTGCAACAGTAGGGGCACTTCTTTGTTGTGGGAGCGGAAGCTTCCTTCTTGGGACCTAAATCTCTTACCTTTGCTACAACCTTAACGAGAAGGAATACCATAAATGCAAGGATGAAGAAGTAGATAACTGCAGAAATAAAGTTACCGTAGCTGAATGTTGCTACACCTGCAGCCTTGAGAGCCTCGATGTTGTTTTCAACACCCTCAGGAATGTCAGCAAGAACAACATACCAGCTGGAGAAATCAACTCCGCCTGTAACAAGAGAAATGAAAGGCATGATAACATCATCAACAAGAGACTTGATGATACCCTGGAAAGCAGCACCGATAACAACACCGACTGCCATATCCATTACATTACCTTTAGAGATAAACGCTTTGAATTCAGTAAAAAACTTTTTCATTATGAACCTCCTTGATTATTTATTAAAAGAAGCCTTGTGGAAGACTTTTTTACCCTTTTTAATTACAACATAACCCTTGGAGAAGTCATCGTCGGTGAGTGTTGCAAACATATCTGCAACCTTCTGGTCGTCAACAAGGACACCGCCCTGCTGGATAAGACGCTTTGCCTCACCCTTGGAGGGTGCAAGCTTGCACTTTACAAGCACATCCTGAACAGAGATCTTGCCATCTGTGAAATCCTCAGCAGTGAGCTCTGTGGAAGGCATATTTTCAATGTCGCCGCCTGTTGTGAAGAGTGCCTTTGCAGTAGCCTGAGCCTTAGTTGCCTCTTCCTCGCCATGGATAAGCTTTGTAACCTCGAATGCAAGGATCTCCTTGACCTTGTTGATCTCAGAACCCTCAGCCTTTGCAAGCTCATCAATATAATCAAGAGGCAGGAAGGTAAGCATCTTCATACACTTGATAACATCGGCATCATCAACATTTCTCCAGTACTGGTAGAAATCGTAGGGAGATGTTTTCTCGGGATCAAGCCAGAGAGCACCCTTCTCGGTCTTACCCATCTTCTTACCCTCAGAGGTAAGGAGAAGTGAGCAGGTGAAGGCGTTAACCTTTGTTGTTTCGGGAACGGGATTTCCTGTCTCCTCTGCCTCTTTTGCGGCAATTCTTCTTATAAGCTCAACGCCGCCTATCATATTACTCCACTGGTCGTCGCCGCCCAGTTCCATCATGCAGCCGTACTCCTGATTGAGCACATAGAAGTCGTAGCTCTGCATAAGCATATAGTTAAGCTCGAAGAATGTGAGGCCTCTCTCCATTCTCTGCTTGTAGCATTCGGCTGCCAGCATTTTGGAGATTGTGAAGTGAACACCGACCTTCTTGATGAAGTCGATGTAGTTAAGGTCTAAAAGCCAGTCAGCATTATTAACAGCGATAGCCTTATCGTCGGAGAAATCAATAAGTCCGGACATCTGCTTCTTGAAGCACTCAACGTTGTGCTTGATGTCCTCCATTGTGAGCATCTTTCTCATATCGCTCTTACCTGAGGGGTCACCGATAACGCCTGTGCCGCCGCCGAAGAGAGCGATGGGAACATGGCCTGCCTTCTGAAGATGTGACATAAGGATAATCGGGATAAAGTGACCGATATGCAGAGAGTCTGCTGTGGGGTCAAAGCCAACATAGAAGCGGACAGGACCTGCCTCAAGCTGCTTTCTTATTTCTTCCTCGTTGGTACACTGAGCAATGATACCACGAGCCTTGAGTTCGTCAAAAACATTCATTTTCTTTCATTCCTTTATTGGATTAACATTTATAAAGATAAGTATAATTGTATTTAGGTCTATGGTCAAGAGTTTTGTGTCAGAATATAAGGGTTTTTGCAGTATTTTTGCAAATTTTCTCTTACTCTGTAAGGTTATTTCTCTCAAGCCAGTCCTGATAGGTAATGAGAACATCTCTGGGCTTTGCACCCTGATAGGGGCCGACAATACCCATTCTTTCCAGATCGTCTATCATTCTGCCTGCACGGGCGTAGCCAACCTTGAGGCGTCTCTGAAGAAGGGATGTGGAAGCTTGTCCTGCATCGATTACACACTTGATGGCTTCTTCGATCTTTGAATCCACTGCATCTCCTTCATCTTCATCATCGGAGGATGCCCCACCCTTGTTCTTCTTGTCCATTTCCTCTGAGGCGATCTGACGGATCCTTTCCTCAATCTCCTCATTGTACTGAGCTCTGTGCTGTTTCTTTATGTAGCCTGTGACACCTTCGATTTCATCATCGGTGGCAAAGCAGCCCTGAACTCTTATGGGCTTTGAAGCACCTACGGGTGAGAAAAGCATATCTCCCCTACCAATAAGACTTTCGGCACCGCTGTAATCAAGGATAGTTCTGGAGTCGATAATGGAGCTTACCTTGAGGGCGATTCTTGAAGGGATGTTCGCCTTGATAAGACCTGTGATAACATTAACTGTGGGTCGCTGTGTTGCAAGAACGAGGTGCATACCTGCGGCTCGTGCCATCTGTGCCAGACGGCAGATAGCATCCTCAACCTCTTTGGCGGCAACCATCATAAGGTCAGCAAGCTCATCGATGGCAATAACGATTCTGGGCATCTTCTCCTGAGGAACAGGAAGACCGTTTATCTCCATACATACGTTTTCCTCTGATCCTTCGTTCTCCTCAATATACTTGATATTGGATTCAACGAGGCTGTTAAATGAGGTGATGTCCTTACAGTCATATTCGGAGAACATCTTGTATCTCTGCATCATTTCGGTTACTGCCCAGTTAAGAGCGCCTGCCGCCTTTTTGGCATCAGACACAACAGGGATGAGCAGATGAGGAAGTCCCTTATATTTGGAGAATTCAACCATTTTGGGGTCAATGAGAAGAAGCTTTACATCGTCGGGAGTAGCTCTGAAGAGAATACTCATCAGAAGAGAGTTTACGCATACGGACTTACCTGAACCTGTAGTACCTGCAATAAGCACATGGGGCATCTTGGCAAGGTCAGCTGTAACAATGTTACCTGAAATATCCTTACCCAGTACGCAGGTAAGCTTACTTGAGGCATTCTTGAATTCTGCTGAATCAATAAGCTCACGCATTGTAACGGTGCTTACATATTTATTGGGAACCTCGATACCAACCGCCGCTTTACCGGGGATGGGAGCTTCGATTCTTACACCCTCTGCCGCAAGGCTCAGGGCAATATCATCAGAAAGATTTGTGATCTTGTTTATCTTTACACCGGGAGCAGGTTTGAGCTCGTATCTTGTAACCGAAGGACCACGGCATATATTATTGATGGAAACCTCAACGCCGAAGCTCTTGAGAGTCTCAATAAGCTTTGCGGCATTTCCCTGAAGCTCTCGCATTGCTTCGTCGTCATTATGGTCAAAGGATTGTCTGAGAAGTCTTACGGGAGGGAAAGTGTATCTTGCAGGTGCTTCCTTTTTCTCCGCATTCTTTATCTCGTTCTCTACAAGCTCTGTTTCCTTATCAATGTCAACAGGCACCTCGTTGGGATCAACGGGTACTGTCTGAGGATCAGGCTGTTTGGCGCCCTTTGAGAGCTTCTGCTTACCCTTTGAACGTGTGATCTCTCTGGCAACAATGGAGGCTTTGTTTTCATCCTCACCCACATAATCTTCATTTGCTATGAGAATTGAAGACATAAGCTTATCGGAGGCATCCTCTTTGTAAGCCTGAGCATCATCGTCCCTCACTATATCATCAGGCTTCTGACGCTTTCTCTGCTTGCCGTCAATAGTGATGGGAATATCAATTCGGGTAGTGTCTCTCTTCTTGGCTTCAGAACTATCGGCTGTTTCCTCCTCAGCCACTCTCTGTCTGCTGCGCCTTGAATTTCTCAGAGCAGTCATCTGTCGCTTTGCAACATTGGCAATATCCATCAGAGATATTCCTGTGAGAATCATAACTGTTCCGAGAAGCAGAACAATGGCAACAAACTTGGGAAGGAAATTATCACCACAAATCTTAACAAGAGGAAAGCCTAAGAAGCAGCTTATGATTCCTCCGCCGATACCCTTTGAGGTATCTGCGGATTCCTTATACATGATCCCCATGGATCTGAAGAAATCAACAACTTTATGATCACCCTCTGCAAACATAAAGAACAGAGATGTGAAAAGAAGTATGATAAGGGACGAAAGAACGACCTTAGTTGTAAGTCTTGATATCTGCTTTTCCTTGGCAGTCATAATGGCAAGGTAGCCAAGAAAGAAAGGAAGCAGGATAAATCCGCATCCGAACACGCCATACATAAAGCCACGAAGTCCGCTCCAGAGTGATTCTCCGGGGAAGATCACAAGTGCCATAAGAAGCACCGCACTAAGCAGGAGTAGAATTGCCTTTGTCTGAGGATTCAGACCTTCTGCCGTCTTTTCTGCCCCGCCTCTTGCCTTCGTATTCTTCTTTTGTGTATTACTTCTTGGTTTAGACGCACTGCGTCTCTGGGTATTCTTTTTCTGAGCCACGGTTTCAACCTCCGTTCGCTTCAAATTAATATATCCTTATACGAAAGAAATCAGCTTACCTGATGTAAGCTCAATAATGCTGATAACAATAACAGAAAGACCTGCAAGTGCTGTGTAGATTACAAAAACATAGGTCTTATCAGTTTTAAGGAGCCACTTGAAAAGAGCTATTGACAGATAACCCACCACAGCGGCGGCTACCATACCCACGATAACAGCACCCCAGTTCACGCTGAGAGCTGCAGGATTTTCAAGAACATCCTTAAACTCCAGAACAGCAGCTGCAAGAATTGAGGGAATTGCAAGTATGAAGGTGTAGTCCAAGGCCTTCTGCTTGCTGATACCTCTGCTCTGACCTGCCGCTAGGGTTGAGCCTGAACGGGAAAGTCCTGAGAAAAGAGCTGCAACAGTCTGGGTAACACCTACGGTCAAGGCATCAAGAACAGTGTATCTTTCCTTCTCCTTCACCTTACCTTCTCTTATAAGCCTTGTTCTCTTCTTATCAAGAAGAATTCCTGTGAGAAGAAGCACAGATGTAACACAGAGAGCTATACCTGTTACAATAAAGAACTTGGGATCTCCTGAAAGGATATCAGCAACATCTTTAAGCTTCATTCCGTTTCCTATGGGAAGGAAGAGCAGGAAAAGAGGCAGAAGACCGATAATCAGCATTACCACAAGGTTTCTGTCCTCATCCATATCTTTGAAGCTGAATTTTCCACGGAAGATATCCTTTATCATTGCAAATACAGCCTTGATAAGACGGATAATGAGCTTATGATAAAAAGCACATACGGAAACGAGAGTTCCAAGATGGAGCATTACATTGAGGAAAAGATTATCCTCGGTAATGCCAAGAAAATGCTGAACAATATTAAGATGTCCGCTGCTTGATACAGGAAGGAACTCTGTGAGCCCCTGAACGATACCCTGTATTAAAAATGATATGTAGTCCATATATCCTCCAAAAGTTTATTATGTAAGGGCAACCGCCCAAAAATTACTGATTATCTGATTTCTCTATCATATCATAGAGGCACTCAATGGCATCAGCTATAGTTCCTACGGAATCTATAAGTCCTTCACGGACAGCCTCCTCACCCTCAAGGATGGTGCCGATATCCGTTACAAGCTCTCCTGTATTGAGTACAAGCTCATTGTACCTATTTTTAGAGATATTTGAGTTATCCGCCACGAAGGTACTGATTCTGTCCTGCATTCTGCGGAAATATTCAAAGGTCTGGGGAGCGCCCACCGTAAGTCCCGTGGTCCTTACGGGATGAACGGTCATAGAGGCACTCTTTACTATAAAGCTGTGCTTTGAGGAAACAGCCAGAGGGATACCTATGGAGTGACCACCACCCAGCACAATAGACACAACAGGCTTGTTGATGCCTGAAATGACCTCTGCAATGGCAAGACCTGCTTCCACATCTCCTCCGCAGGTGTTGAGAAGAATCAGGACACCGTGGATCCTTTTATCCTCTCCGATGGAAACAAGCTGAGGAATAACATGCTCATACTTGGTGGTCTTGCTCTGGGGCGGCAGGACATAGTGACCCTCTATCTGCCCCACTATAGTGATACAGTGGATATTCTTTCCGTTTTTGCTGAGAATCACTGAGCCGGTTTCATTGATCTGCTCGGTGTGTTCCTCATTTATGGGGCTGTCACCCTCAAGAGAGCTTTCCTCACAAGGGTTTTTGATAAAGGAATTATCTTCATCGGCTTTTTTCTGAGCCTTCTGATTACCCTTATTATCTCTTTTATTGTTACTCATTACAATGCACCTCGGTACAGTTTTCCCCAAATGCACTATATAATGTATATAATCTTATATATTATAACACCCCATAGTAAATTCTTCAAGAATTTATTATAATTCTTTAATTACAATATTGTATCATATTTTTGTGGTATCCTTATGTTATAATTTTTTAAATTATTGTGTTCTCATAAGGAGATAAATATGGACTCAAATGCAATGACCGCCTTGATTATTGCGGGACTCATAGCAATATCTGCTTTCTGCTCATGTATTGAAACAGCATACTCCTGCGCCAGTACCATAAGGCTCAAAAAATGGGCTGATGAAGGAAACAAACGGGCAAAGCGAGCCCTTGATATTGCAGAGAATTTTGACAAGGCGCTGACCGCTATACTCATTCTCAACAACGTAGTAAATCTTGGATGCTCTGCACTTGCAACCGTGCTCTGTATAAATCTTTTCGGAAACTACGGTGCCGCTATTGCCACAGGTGCTACCACTCTGCTGGTACTTACCTTCGGTGAAGTTATCCCTAAATGCTTTGGAAAAGAAAAGTGTGATAAGATAGCCCTTGCAGTCTCTCTCCCCCTCAAGATAATGATCGTAATTCTCACCCCTTTTATCTACATGTTCATCGGAATCAAAAAGCTGGCTCTCATGGCTTTTCGTATCAAGGGCGACGACAGTACCGTTACCGAGGATGAACTGAAATACATAGTTGAAAGCATTGAGGAGCAGGGGGTTCTGGAACGACAGGAAAGCGAAATGGTCCAGTCAGTTCTGGATTTTGACGAAACCACCGTTATGGAGGTACTTACTCCAAGAGTTGACATTGTAGCCATTGACATAAACGATGACCCCAAGAGTGTGCTGAAGCTCATTCGCTCACAGCGTTTCTCAAGAATTCCCGTCTATAAGGATAACATTGATAATATTGTGGGAATACTCCACACCTGGGATTATCTGGATGCTCTCACCGAAGGCAAGAACCCATCTCTTAAAAAACTTATTACCCCTCCCCTCTTTATATTCCGTACACAGAAGCTTTCATCCGTTCTTTCAGAGCTTAAAAAGAGCAGACTTCATATTGCAATCGTTACAGATGAATACGGCGGCACAGAAGGTATTGTCACCATGGAGGACCTGCTCGAGGAAATCGTAGGCGAAATATGGGACGAGGACGAAGAAATAGAATCTGACAGACAGAAAATATCGGAGGGTGTTTGGAGAGTCTCAGGCGATATGGAGCTTCCCGAGCTTTTCAAGCTCTTCGACGTAAAGCTTGAGGACGAGGATGAGGACAGCGTAACCGTAGGCGGGTTTATCTCAGACGTGCTGGGTGCTGTGCCGAAAAGCGGAGACAGCTTTCTGCACAGAGGCATTAAGATTACTGTTGACAGTGTCACAGACCGAAGAGTCGATACCGCAACGGTAGAGATTTTAGATACAACAGAAGAATAAAGTTAAAGCTGACAGCATAGCAAAATCAAGTGATTTTATATTTAAAATAGCTGAGCTTTTTCGACAAGCAAAGGAGCTGTGAAATTCACAGCTCCTCTTTCGTTATTTATGATGTTTTAGCGCTTACCGAAGCCCTGCGATGTGCTTCTGGATAGCGGTGGCGTCTTTGATATCATGCTTAGCGTCACGATTAAAGTCGCATGCCTCATAAGCCAATGAACATGATAGATAAGCTTCATTTATGACGTAAAGACCAACCAAATACTTTTGTATCAGTGTAGCATCCTTTATGTTTACCTCAAAATTCGCATCCACATCGCCTATCATTGCAGCATAAGTGCCCTGAAGAAATTCAAAAGCCGCTTCTATTCCATCAATATCGGCACAATATGCATCCTCTAAAGTATAGATTTTATCATCTGCCGGAGTATAAATATAATATCCATGCTTGTACGGAGAAAAACAACCAGTTATAATGAAGAATTCGCCAATAGATGATGAAATAAAGCCATCGGGAACATCTGGTCTGGAAGCGAGTAGAAGAACATAATCTGGTATGTCATCATTATTGTTGGCATAATAGTAGAATCGTTCCTCATACAAATAATAATTATCAACCGTAGAATTTTCTATAATATTAAGTCGTTTTACCAATAAATCTTCGTACAGATGCTCTTCAGACGCATACACTGGAGCAATAGTGCTTAGACTCATAATCAATAATATACTGATTATATTAATTAACCTGCTCTTCATAAGATCACCTCATATCAGTTATAACTTTGAATTAAAGACTGAAGAAATGTTACATCCTTTATATCAATTTCATAATCATTATTTGCATCCGCTAAATATAGTTGAGCGTTATTAAAATCTACAATTGAACTAATGTATTTTTGAATTTCTATCACATCGCTTCCAGTAACATTACCATCTAATGTAACATCGCCTTTTCGATAATTAATATTTTCCAACAACCACATTCTATGTATATTTACCACAGGAGCAATAGCAGATCTAACAAAGATACCTGTTGCTGATGTATAGGATAGTATATTGTTACTTCCGCCACTTGAAGACGTGAATACGTGTGCATCTGGTTCAAGAGAAGAATCGATTTCCCAAGATCTTATTGAAAAATTTAGATCATTTGTCCCAAGGCTTGCCCTATAATACGGGTTACTTCCCACCTGCGATCCAAAATTGATTTTGCTTAATTTTGCATAATGGGCAGGGTATATTTCATAATCATCTTCTGGTCCCCAGATTACCCATTGCTGATTATTGTTACCTGTAAAATCAGTCAAATATGTTTCATTAGTAGATGTATTAAGTGTTAAGTATTTATCGGAATAGTAGTTTCTTATATAATATATACCCTCGTTTGTTACTGGTTTAATATCTGGGTTGTTTGTACTGTACGCATATCCATATCTTATCACCCCTTCATACTCACCTACATCACTAATTCTTATTTCGTAATTATTATATGAATTATTCAAATCTAAGTATATCATTTCAGTTGAACTGTTTGATAATATAGAGTTCCAAGTTCTATTGTCGTTTCTATAAACACTTAAATCGAGATTAACATATTCACCTGAAATTGCATTCTGATATTCAAGATGTGAATCCCCATCTTCTACGTAGTTCTCTCTGATCCATGTCAAACTAATATTCATACTTGTTGCACTGTTACTGGGCATCACAAATCTACGAACAGCTTGATTTCTCGCCGCACTTATTCTGCCCACTCCGTATGTTCCTTGACAAACTATGCACATCATTGTCAATATATCCGGTGCTCCTGCACCTTGTTTGTCTGTAACACCGTCATATATTGATTCGGCAGTATCACCCGGATTACTCGATGGAAGTACTTTACGGTGGCATGATGCTAATACAATAGCTTTAACTGCTTGTGGATATGCAGATAAGGAAGGTTTGAGTTGTAACATAAGTGCAATACAACTTGTAAGTATTGGTGTTGCATAGCTCGTAGCGTAGCCAGGCATGATGACATCCGGCTTTTATGCTAAGTTTGTATTTATATATCCTGTATAAAGCGTCATTCTATCATCATCAGGATCCGTAGAAAAAATAGAGCTGTTATCTCCCAAATTATATGCACCTACCATTATGGTGTTATAGGCTATTCCCGGTGCACATAGCTTTCGGTCAGGATCGTTGTTGTTAGCGGATGCAACAATAATAACTCCATGTTGAGAAACCAAATGATCAAACCACTTGCACCTCGAGTCATAATATGTTGAATAACTCGAAGAGAAACTCATATTGATAACACTGACATTCAGTTCCGGATCAAGCAAAGCTTCTATTTGGCTTTCCCCAGTACCAGAAGTAATTACACTTGCACCTTTTGCAAATCCGCTGTTATTCCCAACAATAATCCTGACAACATTAGTTACATGATACGGCAAGTCCTCATATAACGTAACACCATTAACAGAACTTATCGACGAAGCATTTAATTCGTCATCTCCCAAAACATATCCACCTGGTTCTGCTACTCCAATTACAACGCCTTGACCATTAAGTGCATTTCCGTTTATTCTAATCTTCTCTAATGTTTCCGAATAATTAATAGTATTTTGTATCTCATCAATGTGGTCAAAAAAAGATGTCACCCCGTCAGGCAAAGAATCACTCTCAAAAGTTCGATCATAAACAAATTCAACGGCTTGTGATTTACTGCATTCGACAATCTGTTTTTTCGTAAGCTCCGCTATAATCATAGGAGCATACTGGCTCTTGAAAAGGATATCCTCCTCGGGAATAGAGACTTCTTTCAACACTTTAGCTGATTTCTCGTTATACTTTCCTCTGGATATCTCACGGCGGGACATTATGTAGTTATCCGTTCTTTCACGCTCCTCAAGGCGCTTGCTTTCAGTACGCTTGAGATATGACTGCATCTCACTTTCAGCTCCTGCTTCACCTGTTTCGAGACTTGTAAGTAATTCCGCAGAAGGCATTTCATAATCAACCGCTACATTGTCCTTGTCAAAACCCACCTTAGTGGCAGTGAGGGTATCAACTTCCCTTTGATCAATGTCGCTATACCAAATAGATACCGGTATCTTTTCGTCGGGAGAAGCCTCTGACATAACCTCTAAAAGAGCAGGGTCTATCTTGCTTACTTCGCTTGTTGCTGTGGAGGCTGTCTCTGTCACTGTCGTTGCCGCAACGGGAAGTGACAGCAAAAGCATAAGGGTTGCAAGCATAAAACTGAGTGCGGATAAAAACAATTTGCTTTTTAACATTAGGGGTTCCTCCTTTTTAATATATTTTATTTTCTTCTGCATTACTGCAGATTTTCCTCCGATTTCATTATCACATAGCCCATATTTTCATGTCAAGAAGATTTTGTGTGTTCCATGAATTTTCTGCAATATAAACAAACCGGGATAGTGCAAATTGTACAAAACAACAATTTGACCATCCCTTTGCTTTTTTTGACTTCTCAGACAAAATATTGTCTCACATCCTTAGTACTAAGCACAAGAAAAAGGCATCTGCAAAATTGCACAGGACCGTAAAAAACGGACAATAGAAAAAAGACACCTCCTATGGTAGAATTAAAGAACTACCATAGGAGGTTTTGTTATGGCTGGGAAAAAGGGAATGAAAAAATATCCCGAAAGCATAAGAAATGAGATACGACAAAAACAAGA
>JAZQAF010000021.1:0-9091 GCA_045545015.1 Ruminococcus sp. | reverse complement strand
ATTACAGTAACACCCACATGGCAGAGAAAGCTCATCTATGTAAATGTTTCAGTAGTTGGCGGCACTGCCGAGGGTCTTACAGACGGAAAGATCCTGAGGCTCTCCGCAGTAACAGCTACAGCAGATACAGCACCTCAGGGTCAGAAGTTTGCATACTGGAAGGATCAGAACGGTAATGTTCTTTCCTACAGCACAGTATATAAGTTCTATCCTGCAGAAGATATGGTGGTTACAGCAGTTTATGTTGATGAAAATGAGACTATCGATTACGATATAGTCCTCTCCATCAATATGGATACCTCAAATGAATCACCTGACACAAACACTGTGATCCTCTCATGGGAGGTTCCCGAGGGAGCAGGAGTTACCTTCATGCAGGCAGGCGCACTCCTTGTAGATGAAAGCAAATACAACACAGACACCTTCTACAAGGGCACAACAGATGCAAATGTAACCAAGTGGACACCCGGCTCTGCAAACCAGAAGGCTGTAAATACAGTAACAGTCAATAAGAAGGGTGTAGCAAACGGCTCTACATGGGTGCTTCAGGCATGGCTTACCTATGAAGTAAACAGCGAGCAGGTTACTATCTACTCTGACCTTATTTATGTTGTGAAATAAAAGCTTTTTCTGAATATTTATCCTAATCCAACAAAAAGAGATCGCTTTCCTTATATATACTTAACAAAATAATTTTTGTTTAGGAAAAGTCTTTACTTTTTTAAAAATAGGTGATATACTTAGCTTATCTAAATGTAATAGGTAATATTGCGTATTCTATAAATCAGGAGGAAACTAATATGAAAAAAGTTATTTCATGTCTTATTGCACTGACACTTCTTCTCTGCGGTCTTGTTTCTGTTTCTGCAGAAGTAAGCCCCTCAGCTACCACTTCTCACAAGATAATCATTGTTGATACTGTTCCCTGTCCTCCCGAGGCTGGTGATTCTACCCCCTCCATTGACAATTCAGGTAAGGTTGAAGCAACAGGTGAAGAGGAAGTTACTCTTACAGCTACACCCAAAGACGGCTACAAGTTTGACCACTGGGAGTTCGTATTCGGCGATTTCACCATCGTTTCCGGTGACCTCACTACCCCCGTAATCGTTATCAGACCTACAGGTGACAACAATATCAGAGCAAATGCTTACTTCGTTAAGGACGGCGAGGAGCCTTCTGATCCTTCTGACGGTCCCACTACTCCTCCCGATGATGGTGACAAGTCTCCCACAACAGGCGATCCCTTCTTTGGTTTTGCTATTGCAGGCACCGCAGTTCTTCTCGTTTCTGTTGCTGCAGTTGTTCTGAGAAAGAAGTTCGTTGCTTAATTCAGACTAAACTTTAAAGCTCCGTGAAAACGGAGCTTTTTCTTTTTCCCTGTTTACTTTTCCTGCTCTTTTTCGCATATTTGCCCCTCTTTTCATTTGACATCCAGGCATCATTTTTATATAATTATGATGTATAGGTATTTCTGAGAGAAGAGGTGTCTCAAAATGAAGAAAAATACAAAACTCAGAATCCGAAAAATCACTGCCCTCACCCTTGCGGTTATGCTTTTTGTCCTGGCCTTTTGTGGCTGCGGCAAAAAAAGCCATGGTGGAATGTCCAAGGAGGACTACAATAAGGTCACAAATGTTGTGACAGAGCCAACTACTCCCAAGGTAGATACATCTGAACCCCCTACCGAGCCTCTTCCTGACAACCCCATTAACTTCAAGGAGCTCAAAGCACTCAACAGAGACCTCTACGCATGGATAGAGATTCCGGGTACTGTAATAAACTATCCCGTTGCCCAGAGTTCAAAGGAAGATGACAACTTTTATCTTCACCACAACTACCTCGGCAACTATGAGTTCGCAGGCACCATCTATTCCCAGCGTCACAACACCAAGTATTTTATTGAGAGAGTTACCATCCTCTATGGTCACAACATGCTCAACGGCTCCATGTTCGCTGAACTTCATAAATTCTCCGACAAGGAATTCTTTGACAAAAACGAGTACATCTACATCTATATAAACGGACATATCCTCACCTACAGAATCTTCTTTGCAGGTGAATATGATAACAGACACATCCTCAACTCCTTTGATTTCACAGAGGACGAGGTATATGAGACTTATCTTTACGATGCACTCCATCCCAGATATGCAAATACTCTTGTAAGAGACGATGTTTCTCTTGATAAGGACGACAAGATACTGATTCTCAGTACCTGCACAGACTATAACTCAAGCCTACGCTTCTTGGTACAGGGGGTACTAATTGATGACCAACCCACAAAATGATAAAAGTAAAGATCCCCTCGGCATTGCCGACGAGCTTCTGAATGAACTGAAGAAAGACGAGCCCTCCCCTGCAAAAGCAGGGACAACGGACGAAAAATCAGATAAAGAGCTTCCTGGGAAAAATAAAGCTGCGGAAATCTCAAAAATTGCTGATCCCTTAACGGAAGAGGTCATATCCCTGGAAGCTGACGAGGTTCAGGAGGATAACACCGACGAGTTTATTATTCCCGCTTCCGAAACATCTCCTTTAAATGAACAAGGCGGTGACAATTCAATTATAGATAACATTCTTCAGCCTCAGCCTGAGGATAAGAAAATCGAAAATTCAGATTCTGTTTCAAGGCACCATGACATTGCTCTGCCTCCCACCCGTGAGGAAAAGAGAGAAGGTGTAAGAAGCACAAAGGTTATGGCTCCTGACCGTGATGATTCCAACGACCTTGCACTTCCTCCTACCCGTGAGGAAAAGAGAGAGGGTGCAAGAAAAACAAAGGTTATGGCTCCTGACCGTGATGATGCCAACGACCTTGCACTTCCCCCTACATATGATGAAAAAAGAGAGGGCGCAAGAAACACCAAGGTTTTATCTCCCGGTCACGATGATTCCGATGACTTTATATTTGCCAAATATAAGAAGAACTCTTCACATACGGGTTTAAACGAAGCATCAAAGAAACACAAAAAAAGAAAGAAGAGATTCCGAGACAAACCTTTCTGGAAAAAGCTCCTCATAATCCTTGGCTGGATTTTCGGTATTATAACAGGACTTATTCTCCTGCTGGTGATAGCTTTCTATATTTCCAGTTGTATCGGAATAAAGCAGCTCACCAATTATGAGGATGTCAACATTACAGCTCCAATAATTGAGGGTGCAAGCATCAACACATCCAACAACGGTAAGATTCAGGAATACAACGGCACCACTTACAAGCTGAATGAAGATATCACTACCATTCTATGTCTTGGTGTAGATAAACAGGATCTGGGCATCGAAAATGAAGAGGTAGGTACCGCAGGTCAGGCTGACGCCATCTATCTTGTTGCAATAGATACAAAGAGCGGCAAGACTGATATTATAGCCGTTCCCAGAGATATTGTCACCGATATCGGTATTTACTCCACAGATGGTGAATATCTGCGCACAGAGAAGGCTCAGCTTTGCCTTTCTTATGCCTATGGTGATGGCTTCGAAACAAGCTGTGAGAACACAAAAATTGCAGTGGAGAGGCTCTTCAATAACCTTCGCATTCAGTCATATTTTGCTATCAATATGGAGGCTATTGCTCAGCTCAACGATGCTGTGGGCGGTGTAACCGTTACAATGAAGGACGACTTCTTCCGTTCTCTTGACTACGGAGTACAGACCCGCCACTACAAAGGCGAGGTTGTCACCCTCTACGGCAACAATGCTATCAGATATGTTCAGCAGAGAGAAGTTGCACAGCTTGAATCCACCGCTGAACGTATGGACAGACAGATAAACTACCTCGAGGCATTCTCAAGCAAGGTTCTTGAAATGACAAAGAAGGATCTGGGAATTCCTGTTGATCTCTATAATATCGTAGATGACAACAGCGTAACCGATCTTAACATCAATAAGATCTCTGCTCTTGCAGAGCTGGTAATCTCCCCCGGAATCAAGGCTCCCAATTTCAAAAAGATCCCCGGTGAGCTTTCCTCTGACGGAACCTATGCTATATACAATGTGGATACACAGGCATTCTATGAAATGTTCCTTGATATCTTCTATATCCCTCAGAACTAAAAGAAAAGCGATGGCAGGAGCCATCGCTTTTTTATGTATGTATTCTTTTATATTCTGCGGATCTCAGAAATAGAGGGGATATCGTGATACTGCTTTACATACTCAGAAAGAGTGCAGTTATATACGCTCTTGAATGCCGCAATAAAAGCTTTAACACTGGGGAAGCCGTTCTCTACAGCTGCTCTTGTCTCGGAAATTCCGCTGGTCTGGATGTCTCTTAAGGCGTTCTCAAGACGGATGAGATTTAAGTACTGCTTAAAGGTCTTTCTTGTGTTCTGCTTGAAGTATCGGGAGAAGTATGTGGGAGTAAGTCCTACGTGGGATGCAATTTCTCCCAGGGTAATTCTCTCCTTGAAATTGAGCTTTATGTAATCAATAGCCTTCTTGGCGTACTCAAGCTCCTCATGGTCAAACTCAGGGCTTACCTTGTTGCGCTCAATGAGGCACTTTGTGCAAAGCTCTATAAGAATGCTGGTCATAGCAGAGGTGATCTTGAGATCTGTGAACTCGCCCTGCTTCTCTATACACTCAACAATGCTCTGGAGCTGCTTTGTGATCTCTGCCTTTGCCTTTTCGCTCTTATTCACATCGAAGCTGTAGGACTCAAAGTCATCAAAGTATGCCTTTATGAAATTATAGGAATAAAGGACTACAAGATACTTTACGTTCTTGTCGGGGTCCTTGCCGCAGGTCTGATGGATGTCGTCATTATTGATAACCACAAACTCTCCGTCGGAAACAACGAAATCCTCACCGTTTGCCGTAACCCAAAGATCACCTTTGAGTACAAAGTCAATTTCAATATTCTTGTGCCAATGCTTATTGGTGTAGCACTCATGTCCGGGCTTATCAAAAAGTATAACTTTGCCAGGGAGATTATCGTCAGCCGAAACGATCTCATACTTGTATCTGTAAGTCTTAGCCATATTTACACCCCTATTAGATAAAAAACATTCATTCCTATGTTACATATTATCATACGAATTTTCATTTGTAAACCTGATTTTATGAACTTTTTGAAAATATTAACCATTATTTCCAGTTTTTTGCCTTTATTTGGTGCAAAAGTAAGTATCATTTCTTAGATTATAGTATGCAGAAATTGAAATATCCCGATTACTGGTGTATAATTAAGATGATAATATAAACGCAGGAGGTCGCCATGAAAAAATTAATTGCCTCTATACTTATAATCTGTATGGCTCTCTTCTCTCTTTGCGGATGTATGCTCCTGAGAGATGACAGAGCGCTTATCAATACCGCTGACCTTGGTGAGGATATTTTCCTGATAGTTCACTTTATTGATGTAGGTCAGGGCGACAGCATCCTTATCGAATCCAAAGGAGACTTTGCACTTATTGATGCCGGTGAATACAAAGAAAAGGATTCCCTGATATCTTATCTTGACAATGCAGGCGTGGATAAGTTTGACTATGTATTTTCTACTCATCCCCACTCCGACCACTGCGGAGGTCTTAGTGCGGTAATCAGAAACTTTCCCTGCGATGCACTTGTGTATCCTGATGTAGATACAGAGTCAAACACATGGGAGTACGTGCTGGATGCAGCTGATGAAAGAGGGACGGAATTTATTATCCCAAAGCCCTATGATGTATTCACCGTGGGCAGCGCCACCATCACTATATTCTCCCCCTCCCCCAATTCGGTTTACTCTTCTCTCAACGACTACTCCATTGTCTGCAAGGTGGAGTACGGCAACACATCTCTGCTCCTTACGGGTGATGCTGAGGCTGTGGTTGAAAGAGAGCTTCTCTATAGTGGCTTTGACCTTGAGGCAGATGTGTATAAATGCGGACATCATGGAAGCTCCACCAGTAACACAGAGGAGTTCCTTGACGCTGTGAATCCCTCTGCCGCTGTGGTCTCCTGCGGAAAGAACAACGACTACGGACATCCCCACAAGGAGGTCAGAAAAGCCCTTTCGGACAGAAACATTCCTGTATGGAGAACTGACACCGACGGCAGCATAGTTATGTACTCAGACGGTGAAAACATCTCAATTGGTCCGTCGAAGGGTGAGTGTGTGACCATTACGGAAAATACAGAAACCACTTCAGCCGCATATATCGGTAATAAGAATTCAAAGGTATTCCATAGGGAAAGCTGCTCCTCCGTTCAAAGCACTAAGGACAAGAACAAGGTATATTTTGAAAGCAGAGAGAATGCTGTGGATAAGGGCTTTTCGCCTTGCAAGGACTGCAATCCCTGATAATAAAAGGCAGAGAATCTTATGATAAACGAACTACTCAAAAGTCTTTCCTCCTGGGAAAGGATCAAGAAAACAGAAAAGCCTCTGGTGCTTTACGGCACAGGCAACGGTGCCGATATGGTGCTTGACGAATTTCACCGACTTGGCATAAAACTCTCAGCTATTGCGGCTTCAGACGGTTTTGTGAGAAAAAGAAGCTATCGGGGTTTTGAGGTGAGGAGCATCTCAGATGCTCTCAGAGATAATCCCGATGCCCTTGTTATTTTAGGTTTTGCCACATCCTTGAATGATGTTATTGATAACATCAAAGATATTGCGGCAAAATCCGAGGTACTGGTTCCCGTTGTGCCTGTTTTCGGCAAGGAAATCTTCAACAGAGATTTTATTGAAACGCACAAGGAAGAGCTTGAGGCTGTTTATGATATGCTCGAGGATGACGAGTCGAAGCGTGTATATGAGGGTATGCTGAGGTTTCAGTTTACGGGAGAGCTTGCCTCTCTTTTCTCCATTGAAAGCAGGAGAGCTGACGCACTTAAAAATATACTGAAGCTTTCCGACAAGGAGCACATCCTTGACCTTGGAGCCTACAGAGGTGACACCCTTGAGGAGATACGCACACTCTTTGGGGGCTTTTCCTCAGCTTTGGCTCTGGAGCCTGACAAGAAGACCTTTGAAAAGCTCACGCAGTATGCTGAAGGAAACGACAGTATAACACCCCTCCCCTACGCTGTCTGGAATGAAGACAAGGAGTTTTCTTTCTTTGGCGGCGGAGGCAGACAAAGTACTCTCTACGGCGAAGGAAAATATACTGTTCGTGCTGTGGCAGTTGACGATATCATCGAGGGCAGAAAAATCACCTATGTAAAAATGGATGTAGAGGGTGCAGAAAGGGAAGCTATCGAGGGTATGAAGTCTCTTCTGAAAACTCAGAAACCGAAATTAAGTATTGCCGCTTATCACAGAAGCAGGGACCTTATCACTCTCATTCCCCTCATCAAATCCATAAACCCTGATTATAAGATTTATCTGAGGCATCATCCCTACATCCCCTGCTGGGACACAAATCTATACTGCATATAAAAATTACCGCCCCAAATCTTCTCGGGGCGGTTTTCTCATACATGGGCTTTCTTTTCATGGGAGACTTTCAGAATCATATTGTAAAGCTCAATTTTCTTAAGGAGTCCTGTCTTTCTGTCCTTTATGGTGCCATCGCTGAAAACCAAGGTGGTGGGTACTGAGCTTACAGTATATTTTCTTGCAAGTTCCGGCTCAAGACCTATGTCAACCTTACAGAATTTGATATCCGGAAACTCCTTTTGCACAGCCTCCACCACTCTGTACATACTGTCGCAAAAGCCGCACCAAGGGGCGGTAAACACTACTGCAACTCCTGTGGTGGCTTTAATTACTTCCTCCTGAAACTGCTCTGTATTTATTTCTAACATATTCATATCCTCACTTTCACATAATCATTTTATGCTGATGTGAGGCTTTTATTTTTTTAAAATTATGGATAAAAAAAGCTCCGACAGAAGTGTACTGCCCCAAATTGTGCGGACAGTACAAAAAGGCTCCTATGATAGCAAATATTAAATTTTAAGCAACATACTGACATCGCTTTTCAAGTGGTGTCAGTTTTGTTTTAAGTTGAATTCTATGGTTGTTGTAAAAGTAAATGTACTCATCTATGAGGAGGCGAGCCTCCTCATAGGTTTTGAGTTTAGTTCTGTAAATACATTCAGTTTTGAGAATTGAAAAGAAATTTTCAGCCAAAGCATTGTCGTATGGATTACCACGTCTTGACATTGAAGGCGTAATGCCGTAAGATTTAGTCAGGTTAAAGTACGCATGGGATGTATACTGAAACCCTTGGTCACTGTGGAGTTGCACCTCTGCGGTGACCTTTTCCTTTTTCTTAGCAGCTTTGATTGTGTTTAGAACAAGTTGAATATTTTGCGAGTTACTTGTCTTGTGAACAACAATACTGTTGTCATACAAATCTCTGATTACCGAAAGATACAACACTCCTTGCTGAGTGTGTATGTAGGATATGTCTGTTACCCATTTCTGGTTAGGTTTGTCAGCATGAAATTCCCTATTCAGCAAATTAGGATAGCGGTGGATGTAATCACCGTAGTTGCGGTACTTCTTTCGTCTTATCACTGACAACAGATTGTATTTGTTCATTACTCGCAGAACTGTTTTAGGGTCACACTGTAACCCTTTGTTTTCAAGCCATATATGAACTCTGCGATATCCGTATGTCTTACCGCATTCTTTCTGGCATTCTTCAATCTTCTCTGCAAGTGGCAAATCTCTATCCGGGATATCCATTCTTGCTACAAAATCATAGTAACCGCTTCTGCTAACCTCAAAAAATCTACACATCTCACTGATTGAATACTTGTCACGATGCTTATATATTACTCTGAACTTCACACTTGTTCTCACTTCCTTTCTGTGAGCAAGAGAAAATCCCGCAACAATTCATTTTCCATTTTTAATCGCTTATTTTCATGCTTGTATTCCTGTAATGTTTTTGCAGGCTTTCTTCCTCTTGCCTTTGGAATTCGTTCGTGGTCTTTACTTAAACCACACCAAGTTTGAATTGCCCATCGGCTTATTCCGTATTCTTTACTTAACGATTTTACCGATTGACCGCTTTCTTGTTTTTGTCGTATCTCATTTCTTATGCTTTCGGGATATTTTTTCATTCCCTTTTTCCCAGCCATAACAAAACCTCCTATGGTAGTTCTTTAATTCTACCATAGGAGGTGTCTTTTTTCTATTGTCCGTTTTTTACGG
>JAZQAF010000020.1:0-6661 GCA_045545015.1 Ruminococcus sp. | reverse complement strand
ACCCTGAGGTGCTGTATCTGCTGTAGCTGTTACTGCGGAGAGCCTCAGGATCTTTCCGTCTGTAAGACCCTCGGCAGTGCCGCCAACTACTGAAACATTTACATAGATGAGCTTTCTCTGCCATGTGGGTGTTACTGTAATACTCTCGCCCTTTGCTATGGCAGATGCAATCTCCTCTGCTGATAATGACCAGCCTGTGGCATCGTATGCAGCGTTATTGGGAAGATCGGGGAATATTACCTCGTCTCCCTCTACATAATACTGCATATCGAGGATCTGATTTGCCTTGTCATTCTTGAAGATAACAAGCACAGCTTCTTCGATATCTGTCTGATACATTGCCTTGAGGTAATCATCACCTGTTGTTGTGAATGTGTAACTCAGATCATTTGTGAGGATAAGTCCTGCGCTGTTGGTCCATCCGATGAAGGCACTTGAGTCTCCTGAGGCTGTTACCGTTACGGTTGCACCAATGGGGGTCTTGGAGTTCTTGTATGCTGTACCCTGAGGTCTTGCAGCACCCCCGTTTACCGAGATCCTGAATCCCGTTCCACCGGTTACATCTATCTTAAGCGAACCCGTAGTAGCGGCTACAACATTCTTTGTGTACTGAGCCGTAACTGTCAGATCGCTCACTACATTATCAAACGCTTCATCCCAACCCTTGAAGGTATAGCCATCTCTGGAGGGGGCATCAGGAGCTGTGGCAGCACCGCCGTACTCTACTGTCTGTGTATCGATAACTGTGCCGTCAAAGTCCTTGAAGGTGACTGTGTATTCTCTGATTTCCGCAGTATATGTGGCAGTTACCACTGTGTCCGCCTTGACGCTGTCAAAAGCGCCTTCCCAGCCGCTGAAAGTATAGGTAAACTGTGCATCAGAGGCTCTTGTGGGATCAGCGGGAGCTGTAGCGGATTTGCCGTAAGCCACACTCTGAGTATCGAGAACCTTGCCGTCATAGTCAACGAAGGTAACCGTATATTTGTTCTCATTCTGCTGATAGGTTGCAGTCACAACCGTATCTGCTGTGATATTTGTAAAGGGAGTATCCCAACCTGTGAAAACATAGGTGTAATTTGCATCGGCTTCTCTGATGGGGTCTGCAGGAGCAACTGCTGAGCCGCCTGCCGTTACACTCTGAGTATCAAGAACCGTTCCGTCCCAGTCCTTGAAGGTAACTGTGTATGTGCTGAGATCGGGAACTTCGGGTGTATCGTCCTCTGAGTAAGCAATGGTAAGTCTCTTTGAGCTTGTATCAAAGGAGAATATGTATGTACCGCCGGTAGCCTCAAGAGTTATATCTCCTGCAGTATTGGAGGTGGACCAGCCGTTAGAGTCTGTGGAATCCTTGATGGTACCGTCGTTTCCGTACCAATCACCGTCATCCTCGAGAATCTTGAAGAGGTATGTGCCCGCCTCAAGCTCAAGCTCTACGGCTACAATCGAAGAACCCTCTGTCGCATAAGGCATGGGCGTAGTTCCTGCCCAGTCGTTGAAGTCACCTCTTAAGGTGTAGCCTGAATAGAGAGGATCAACCTCTTCCTCGGGAATGGATTCCCCGGGAGTAGTTTCCTCCTCTGTCTCGGAAAGATATGCTATAGCAAATCGGTTTGTGCTTGTATCGAATGTAAATGTATATGTACCGCCTGAAGCATTAAGTGTACAGTTTGCAATGTTGGAATCTGTCTTTGTTGACCAGGTGTTACCGCCTGTGCTGTCGGAAATTTCACCTGTGTTGCTGTAATAGGTTGAGCCACGCTTAAACTTGAAGGTATGACTTCCTGCCTCAAGCTTCAGAGTAATGCTTGCAATATTGCTGTCAGCGGTATTCTCCATAAGGTCGGTCTCCTTCCAGTCATTGAAGGAGCCAAGAAGGAGAACATCGGAATATCCGTACTCGGGAGCGTTACTCTCCCAGTAACCGTCATCATTGCTGATAACGTAGAAGTTCACGTCTTCTCCTCTTTCACCTGCAACGATGGTGTGTGAGAGTGTACCGCTCTTGTATCTTCTGAATGTGATATCTGTAACCGACTCAGGAACTGACACAGACCATCTGTCTGTTCCCATTGTCATAGCATATTCTGTATCTGTAGCGTTATCAACCAGTACAAACTGACGGTCGGTGCTGTTGAGGATCCAGTCGGTACCTTCTCCATCGCTTAGCATATTGATGGTTACCATTTCGCCTTCGTTCACGGATTCCGATACTTTAACTGTCTCCTCGGGGATTTCTCCTGCCTCGCCATCGGTCTTGACAACGGAAAGCTTCAGAGTAGAGAGGTCATAGGTAAACTCATAGGTTCCGCCTGTAGCAATAAAAGTACACTTATCCTTTCCTGCGCCGAAGGTCCAGCCTGTATCCCCTGTTGTATCGGTAATGGTGCCTGTGTTTCCATACCATACACCAAGCCCCAAATTGTGGATCTTAAAGGTATATGTTCCGGCAGGAATGGAAACAGTAGCTTTTACCTTGTTCTCTCCATCCACATACTCCATTTCTGCGGAGCTGTCCCAGTCGTTAAAGGTACCTTTGAGATAAACCTCAGACGAAGTATCCTCGGTATGCTCTACAACCAGCTTCTGTGTAACGGAGTTGAATCTGAAGGTGTATTTACCGCCTGTAGCAACGAGAGTACAGTTGTCATCCACGCCGGGGGACATCGTCCAACCGGAGGAACCCGTCTCGTCGCTGATAGTGCCTTTATTGCTGAACCAGAGGTCATTGGACTTGATCTTAAAGGTGTATGTACCTGCATCGAGCACCACAGATGTAGCTGCAACGTTTGTATTCTCAGCAATCATTACATTGGCAGTTGTGTCCCAGTCATTGAAGGTACCTGCAAGAGAGAACTGAGTGGTTGCACCCTTACTCAGATATCCTGACTCATCAATATTATATACAACTGCAATACCTGTATCACCGATATCGCCTGTAATGTATCCGTCAGACACCGTAAAGGTGTTACCTGTGATGGCATCCTCATATGTACCTGAAGCCATTATATGAGCAGGAACACTTACATTGTTGTAGTATGTGCCGCCTGTGTTTACGAGAACGACGCCTGAATCTCCTCTCTCGATGTAAGCCACACCGCCTGAGGATGCCATATATTCAGACTGTCCCGCAAAATAGTTCTTGAACTTATTGACGGCTTTTACCTCAGGATATGTCCATGAGGTCTGGTCTGCATCGCCCAGCATTGTCTCCTCGATATTCTCGGGACGGGCAAGGTACAAGCCACAGACCTGATTACGGGCACCTACTATTGCCCAAGTCTTATTGATGTTGTGATCAGAAATAAAGCGTGTGCCGTTATCCTTAAAGGTATCGTGGGACTCCGTCCACTGAACTGTTTTATTGGGAGCAGCGCCGCACTGGATGCCTGACTGTGCTGCTCTGGAGGCATTGCCGTCAATAACAGCCTGACGGATATCGTTGGCGCCTGTATCGGTAACACTCATATACTGTGTGTATGCCTCGATACTCAGTCCGCCGCCGGGAGAGCCTAAAAGCTCACCATAGTAGAAGGGGGTAATACCTCTTGTTTCCTGTGCAAATTCTGTTGCAGCACTGAGAACATTGGGCCAGAAATCGCTCTTGGTACCTGATGCATCCCAGTCTGTCTCGATATGCTTTGCCGCATCAAAACGGAAGCCGTCCGCACCTGCTTCAATACATTCCTTCAGGAAGTTTGTGCAGTGCCACTGCACCGTGGAATGTGAAGTGTTGAGGTCGGGAAGACCTGTGAGACAATAATGAGTTGTATCATATCGATTCTCAAAATCATATATGTTCTTGCTTATATCATGCCAGCAGTCTGAATTATCCTTGATATCAGAGGGAATCCATGGGTGAATGGTGTTTCCTGACATATCATTTGCCATATGGTTGAAGATGGTATCAACGATAACTTTAATACCATACTTGTGAGCTTCCTCGCACATTGCCTCAAACTCAGCCTTTGTACCAAGGGCATTGAAAGAATTTGTCTCAATGTTAAAAGCAACGGGCTGATAGTAAACCCATGAAGAATTCCATACTGTGCTGTAATATTCACGGGTGCTCTCCTTGGAAGCCTGAATAGGCGAAGTCTGGATTGCGGTAAAACCCTGAGCCGCAATCTTGGGAAGATTTGCCTTGATGTTGTTGAAAGACCAGTTCCAGCACTGGAGAATCTGTCCGTACTGAACATTGTCACAGAGACCGTAAATTTCAGAGCCTGTGGATGCAATATCGACAGTAGCTCCTACCTCTTCGGAATCTGTTACTGCTGCAGAAAAGCTCTCAGCAGGGATAGCGGTCAGCATTATACAAACGAGGAGTATAATACTGAGGGTTCTCTTGATGTTCATTTTTAGTCCTCCCTTTCGGAAATCGTTAATAAAATTGTAACATTTTACCTTTTTCTATTCAAGGAAAGAGGGGTTATTTTTTTGGGGTGCAGAGCAAATTCAGCACAATAGACAAACACAGGAGCATGTTTCTTGTGTATATAGACGTTGATTTTCATCAACAATTCGCATTTCTCTCTGATTAAAGGCAAAATACGGAATTGAATATCGTACTATAAATTGATATAATGTATCTGTAAATACATTAAAATGAGGTACATGATATGAAAACTTATCTGAAACCCCTTGGTATTTTTCTTGTAATCACAATTATTCTTTCCTGCATTCCTTTTTTGGGAGCCTCTGCTGAGACTTACCTTGTGGAGAATAATTTCAAATTCACAAAGGGTGCAAACGGAGAAATCACAGTTTGCGGATATCTGGGAACTAGCACAGATATCACAATTCCGAGTAAGCTTGCAGGCTATGATGTTGAGTACATAGGGGAATATGCTTTTCTAAATAACACGAAGCTCAGAAGCATCACTCTCCCTTCCACAATGAAGCAGATAGGAAAAGGTGCATTCTATGGCTGCACAAAGCTTCAGAGCATCAACATCCCCGTAAACTGCATCACACTGGGAGATTATCTTTTCTACGGATGTACCTCCCTCAAAAATGTAAGCTTCGAAGCAGTAGCAACATACATCCCGAGATTCTGCTTCAGAGGATGTACAAATCTTACATCCTTAAAGCTTCCTGAAACCACAAAGATAATCGGCGAATACGCTTTTGCTTTCTGCCCCTCACTTGAGGAGGTCTATATTCCCAGATATGCTCAGAGTATTGATTCTACTGCGTTTTACGAAACATCCCACGGAATAATCTGCAGTTATCTTAATTCCTATCCTCACACTTTCGCTCAGGAAAACGGCGTTGCATTCAAAGCACTTGACGAGAGTGTTACAACTTACTATGTAACCTACTATAACTATGATGGCTCCGTATTCTGGATAACCTCTGCAAAGGAAGGCTCTATAGCACTTATGCCTGCAAAGGCTCCGGTAAAGCCTGCAACAGACACCAGCACCTATGAATTTATGTACTGGGACGGAGATATCTCCAATATTACTAAAAACACTGACGTGTATCCTGTTTTCAGAGAGGTTCCCATTCCCGATCCCGAAGTTCACTATGTAGTTTTCCTCAACGGAGACTTCACAGAACTTAAAGCCCAGATAGTAAAGGAGGGCGAGAATGCCACTCCCCCTGAGGTCATTCCCGTAAAGGAGGCAACCGAGGGTAAATACTACACCTTCATCGGCTGGAACAAATCCTATGAAAATGTTCAGGAAGATATGGTAATTTCACCCCTTTTCAGCGAACATACAGTTTATTACACGGTGACCTTTGTTGACATTTTCGGCAATGAAATTGCCTCATATCAGGTACCTTACGGAGAGGCGTCCCCCACACCTGATACAGTTCCCGAATCTCCCACCTCTGATGAAATTTCTTATGAGTTTGACAAATGGGACACAAACCTCGACTCTGTTACATCCGACCTTACGGTTAAGCCTGTATATAAGGAAATAACCGCTGATCCTATTCCTCCCGTGATTACAGAAGGTTCTCTTGAAATAGATGTAGCCGGCGGAGCAGGCTTCTCTATCTCAATTAATGGTAGCGAAGCAAGACCTCAGGGAACATCGTATAAGAATACAAAGGCACCCATAGGTGCAACAGTAACGGTTGTAGCCAAAACAACCAACGGAAATGAGTTCCTTGGCTGGATGAATGGTGAGGGTCTGATTCTTACAACAGACCTTACATACACCTTTACAACAACAGGAAACGATTACCTCAAGGCAATGTATCAGACAGATATCGAAGAAGCTGTGCTTGTTATATTCAAGAACGACAAGGCAAACCAGATCCTCGATATGCAGTATTACGCAGAGGGTGACGAGGTAATATTCCCCGATCTTCCCAATAACGCTGCATATGATGCCACAGGCTGGTCGTTATCAGCAGAGGAGATTGCATCTGCCATAGCAAAGGGCGAGAGTATTACAGTAACACCCACATGGCAGAGAAAGCTCATCTATGTAAATGTTTCAGTAGTTGGCGGCACTGCCGAGGGTCTTACAGACGGAAAGACACTGAGATTCTCCGCAGTAACAGCTACAGCAAATAGTGCTCCTTCAGGTCAGAAGTTTGCATACTGGAAGGATCAGAACGGTAATGTTCTTTCCTACAGCACAGTATATAAGTTCTATCCTGCAGAAGATATGGTGGTTACAGCAGTTTATGTTGATGAAAATGA
>JAZQAF010000019.1:0-106031 GCA_045545015.1 Ruminococcus sp. | reverse complement strand
TCAATACTTTCATAATCAATCTCCTACTTTAGCTTATACCACTTGTTTATACTACGCCTTTGTGATAAAATCAAATTATCGTTTATTATCAGCCGATAATATAAGTTAATTGGAGATTATTATGTTAGATTACAGAGTACTTACCTTTCTTGCCCTCTATGATGAAATGAATTATCGCAGAACAGCTGAAAAACTGAATATGACCCAGCCGGGTGTCACGCAGCATATTCATTATTTGGAGAATTATTACGGCGTGAAGCTGTTTGAGTATGATGGACGGACACTATCAAGAACAAAGAACGCCCAGCGGTTAAAACGGTATTTTGACAGCATCAAGGCGGAGGAAGCGGATATCCGTGAAAAGTTCATTCCCACCAATACCGTTCGTATGACCGTTGGTGCAACGAAAACCATTGGCGAATTTGTTATCGTGCCGGAGATTCGTTCCTTTCTGCAAAAGCCTAACCATACCCTTGATTTAGTTGTTGATAACACAGAAATTCTTTTACATATGCTTGAAAAGGCAGAGATCGATTTTGCCGTTCTCGAAGGTGTGTTTGACAAATCCAAATATGGCTACCACCTTTATAAGAAAGAAGCGTTTGTTGGGGTCTGTGCCAAAAGCCATCCTCTTGCAAATAAGACTGTTACCCTTGAAGAAATTTTTTCGGAAGACATTGTGGTGAGAGAGCCGTTTTCGGGAACGAGAACATTGCTACATAATGCAATTACAGACCGAGGTTTTTCCCTTGACAACTTTAAGCGTTGTATCTCCGTCAGCATTTTTTCCGTGATCTGCGACATTGTGGCAAACAACGGTGCTATTACCTTTGCCTATGAACCTATCTCCCGATGCCGTGACGACCTTGCCACCTTCACTGTTGCAGATATGCAGATTAGTGGTGAGTTTAATTTTGTGTATTGCAATGAACGGGTCGCGAAGGAGAAAATAAACTTGCTTTTCTCCAGCTAGGAACTATTCTTCAAGACACAAACATTTAACAATTAAAAAAGCAAAAAGGGGGCAGACTCTGCGGAAAAATTCGCAAAATCTGCCCCTTAATCAGTCTGATTTTAGTTCAAGTCCCCCCCGAAAGCCGTTTTGGGCTTAGGATATCTACCCAGTTTCACTTGAAAAAATGGGAAAAAAATCCAGTACCCGCCCAGGTTACTGGATTTCTTGTGCCGATATCTAAATATTTTTCTTGAATAATGGCCTTTTAACGATAGCCCTATAATTTAACGATAGGTTTATTGATTTTACCGGCTTAATTACAAAATCACATATTTTTTCACAGCAAAAAAGCGTTGCGGATGAGGGGAGATACAAAAATACTCCTTCAAACTGCAACGCTTGTTTTTTATTTTAGCACACAACAGTAGATAAAGCTATCATTAATGCAGACGGTAGCGTTGTATTTCACTTTAAGAATGGGAGTGAGGTGGAAATTTAGTCCCTAATATACATAAATATCTTCTTTGAAAAACTATTGACTTTAATTTTTAATTAACTTAGTCTTATTATAGAACGTCTAAATTATATGATTTTTACTGTTTTACAGGAGGAAGTTTTGATGAAGAAAGTTTTAGATACTTATTCAAGTAAAAACGTTATTAACATAAAACAGATTGTAGCCTATAAAGATAACACACTTGAAATTGAAGAGTACAAAGATGGTTTTAAAAAGGACGATACAATGAATGTGATGAGTGTAACAAAATCTGTTACATCATTACTGATTGGTATTGCTATTGACCAAGGCTTGATAAAAAGTGTAGACGACTTTGTGATGGACTATTACAAGGAAACTTACACTCCTAAAAGAGGAGAACAAACGATATTTAAAGTTACAATTAGACATTTGCTCACGATGACAGCACCCTATAAGGGAAAGAGTGAACCATGGAAAAAGGTTTGTACATCACAAGATTGGACACTAACAACAATGGATGTTTTGGGTGGTCGAAAAGGTATCACTAATGAATTCAGATATCATACTCTTGGTGTTCAAATACTTTTGGGAATTATTAGAATTACGAGTGGTATGAATGTGCTTGATTTTGCTAACGAATATCTTTTTAAACCTTTAGGAATTGCACCAAGAAGCAATGCAGGTTGCGAGAGCAAAGAAGAGCAGTTTGAGTATTTAATGAACAAAAACGACCATGGAAAGGTTTGGTTTTTAGACCCGACAGGTATGCCAACCGCAGGTTGGGGATTATCTCTTTCTGCTTATGAAATGGCACAGATAGGTTTGATGGTGCTTAATAACGGAGTATATAACAATGCCCGTATTGTAAGTGAAAATTGGATTGAAATGATGACAAAATCCTACATATCCACCGATGAGAAATTTGGAAATCAGGATTATGGTTTTTTATGGTGGCTTCCTCACAGAACAAGAGATGTAATTGCCGCTATTGGTGATGGTGGTAATATTATATATGTTGATAGAAAAAATCAAATTGTAGTAGCCATAACTGCACATTTTAAGCCTATGGTTTTTGACAGAGTAGAATATATTGAAAAAAACATTGTTGACGCGTTAACAGAGAGATAAATTCCAATTTGTCGATATAAAATCAATCTTTTAACGATTACCCTATAATTTAACGATAGGTTTATTGATTTCACCGGCATTATTACAAAACCACATATTTTTACACAGCAAAAAAGCGTTGCGGATGAGGGGCACGATACATTTATGTCCTCAAACTGCAACGCTTGTTTTTATTTTTGGCTTATTTACTTGGGTTCTCATAATAATTTAACGATAAAACGACGAAACCGCTATTGACACGATTGTATCAATAGAGGAGTCACGTTTGGTTGCGGAGGAAGGAATATGCTTTTCTGTTTCTCGGATTCTTTGGAAAGCTCGCCCCTCTTGCGGTTCCCGAAAAAATCTTCGGGTGCATTCGCACTTGTCCTTGATTTTTTCGACCGCGGCGCCAAACCGCCCTCCCTGTATCCGCCACCGGCGGCGGTCGGGCGCTTTCCCCATCGAGCTACGCTCGTCGGACTCACAAGCTGAAAGAGACAAATTAAACCCCATAGCAAAAGAAAACTCCCACACCAATTGGTGTGGGAGTCTTTCTTTGGTTGCGGAGGAAGGACTTGAACCAACGACCTTCGGGTTATGAGCCCGACGAGCTAACCAACTGCTCCACTCCGCGATATATAGGTTGCTGAACTGTCAGCGCATATTATACTACCATTAATTCCTGCATTTGTCAAGTCTTTTCCCTTTGTTTTTTTACACATCTCTAAAAACCAAGGTATAAAGCCCACTTCGGCACTCTGATCTTTTTAAAACTCATACTATATTATATTGCAATTTTACGCTTTTATGCTATAATGAAATATTATACTGATAATTTTTAATGAGGAGTTTTGATTATGTGTGAGAAAAAGCCTTTTTATATCACAACACCCATTTACTATCCTTCCGGAAATCCCCACATCGGCCACTGCTACACCACAGTTGCCTGCGATTCCATCGCCCGCTACAAGAGAATGCAGGGCTATGATGTAATGTTCCTCACCGGTACTGACGAGCACGGTCAGAAGATCGAAGAAAAAGCCAAAGACAGAGGCATCACTCCCAAAGAGTATGTTGATGAGATCGTTGAGATATTCAAGAAGCTCTGGGACTATATGAACATCGACTACGACAGATATATCCGCACAACCGACGACTACCATGTTGAGTCCGTTCAGAAGATCTTTAAGGCTCTCTACGACAAGGGCTACATCTACAAGGGTGAATACTCAGGCAAATACTGTACCCCCTGCGAAAGCTTCTGGACTGAGAGCCAGCTTGTTGACGGTAAATGTCCCGAGTGCGGCAGAGAGGTTATCGAGGCCAAGGAGGAGTCCTACTTCTTCAGAATGTCCGACTTTGCCGAGAGAATTGAGAAGCTTCTCACAGAGACCGATTTCCTTCAGCCCAAGACCCGTGCAGTTGAGCTTGTAAATAACTTCATAAGGCCCGGTCTTGAGGACCTCTGCGTATCCCGTACAAGCTTTACATGGGGCGTTCCCGTAACCTTTGACGAGAAGCACGTTGTATATGTATGGATCGATGCTCTCTCCAACTACATCACTGCTCTGGGCTACGAGAACAACGCATACTCCGATTATGATAAATACTGGCCTGCAGACATTCACATGGTTGCAAAGGACATTATGAGATTCCACGCTATCATTTGGCCTGCAATGCTTATGGCACTTGACCTGCCTCTTCCCAAGCACCTTGCTGTTCACGGCTGGATCACCTTCAACGGTCAGAAGATGAGCAAGTCTTTAGGCAATGTTGTTGATCCCTTTGTTCTTGGTGAGCGTTACGGCGCTGATGCTATCCGCTACCACATCCTCAGAGAGATGGCTCTGGGTGCAGACAGCTCCTTCTCCAATGAAATTATGATAAACCGCATCAACTCCGACCTTGCTAACGGCCTTGGAAACCTTGTTTCCCGTACTGTTGCAATGATCGACAAGTACTTCGGCGGCACTCTCCCTACCGAGAGAGAGGAAGGCGAATTCGACGAGGACCTCATTGAGACCGCTCTGGAGCTTCGTGACAGTGTTGACGCATATATCGAGAAAACGCAGATAAACAATGCTCTCGCAGAGATCTTCAAATTAGTCTCCAGAGCTAACAAGTACATCGACGAGACAACTCCCTGGGTACTTGGCAAGGACGAGACTAAGAAAGCCCGCCTTGCAACTGTTCTCTACAATCTCCTGGAGTCTATCCGCATTGCATCCACACTCCTCTCTGCATTTATGCCCACCACAATGCCCAAGGTGTTTGAGCAGATCGGTGCTACAGATGTTGCCACCTATGAGAACGCTTCCAAGTGGAACGTTCTTCCTCTTGACACACAAGTTCAGCGTGGCGAGGTACTCTTCCCCCGTATCGATGTAGATAAGGAGATCGAGGAGCTCAACGCAATTATCGAGGAGAACGTAAAGAAGGCTCAGGCTCAGGAGAATAAGGAGCTTGTTGACTACTCAGGCATTGCAAAAATCGGCATTGAGGACTTCTCAAAGGTTGACCTGAGAGTTGCAGAGATTACAGCCTGCGAGCCCGTTAAGAAGGCAAAGAAGCTCTTAAAGCTCACCCTCAACGATGGTTCAGGTGAAGCTCGCACAGTTGCTTCAGGTATTGCACTCTACTACAAGCCCGAGGAGCTTCTGGGCAAGAAGATCATCCTTGTGCAGAATTTAAAGCCCGCTACTCTCTGCGGTGTTGAGAGCCACGGAATGATCCTTGCCGCTGATACTGACGTTACCGTTAAGGTTATCTTCGTTGACGGTATGGAAAACGGCGCAAAGATCCACTAAGCTATGAGCGAATTCAACAATATATTTGACTCCCACGCACACTACGATGACGAGAAATTCTCTGAGGACAGAGAGGAAGTCATCAGAGCTTTGGAGGAAAAGGGCGTCTGCGGGATTGTGAACGCTTCCGTTGACATCCCCACCTCACACAAAATCCTCTCCTTTACAGAGAAGTATCCCATCTTCTATGGTGCTGTGGGCATTCATCCCGAGAACATTGAAAATCTCCCCGATAACTACCTTGAGACCCTTGCAAATCTTTACACAGAGAACAAGAAGATAGTTGCCATAGGCGAGATAGGTCTTGACTACTACTGGGACATCCCAAAAGAACCTCAGCAGAGGATTTTTGCTGAGCAGCTTCAACTTGTAAATGACCTCGACGCTCCCGTTGTTATCCACGACAGAGAGGCCCACGGCGATACCCTGGAATTTCTTAAAAAATACCGACCCAAGAGTGCTCTGCTTCACTGCTACTCCGGCTCCGCAGAGTTCCTCAAGGAGATTCTCAGACTTGACTGCTGTATTTCTCTGGGAGGTACTGTGACCTTCAAGAACGCTCGCCACTCTGTTGAGGTGGCAGAGGTTGTTCCTCTGGATAAACTTCTCTTGGAGACAGATGCTCCCTACCTCTCTCCTGTACCCTTCAGGGGCAAGAGAAATCAGAGCGACTATATCATCTACGCCGCTCAGAAAATCGCAGAGCTGAGAGGTATGAAAACTCAGGAGATACTTGATATCACAACCGAAAACGCAAAGAGATTTTACAGAATTTGATACCGCATAAAATCAAAACCACCCGAGAGAGCTTACACTCTGCTTCGGGTGGTTTTTTCTTCATAAACGCTATTAAAAAATATGTGTCACATCGGGGCTGAAATAAGGTAACTGTTACATCCAAACCGCCGCTCGCAACAACCTGGGGATTTTCAAAAAAGAAAGCATTGATCTAAACTGCTTCGCATTCCTTTTTAATAATCTCCCCTCACATTAAGTTAATATAATCCTCTGCCTCTGAATTATAAGCATGCATTGCTCTGACCAGATTCTTAAGTGTTTCTTTAGAAGTATCCATAGCCACATTGCCATAACTTAAAGCACCATATTCAAGAGTAATTCCGCCTATATTAGCGGTGAAAAGCTCATCAAGGTTCTGTGCAGGAATATCACTTATCTTCAGCATATATTTGTCACCGTTTGCCTCAAGCTTTGCTGCCTCACCGTTTACGGTAACTGTAAGGGAAGAAACATCTGTGCCCTTCTGAACGATAAAGTAATGCTTGATTGCAGTCTCGCTCTTAAGCGAAAGAGATGAACCGTAATACTCAACGCCCGCCTCTTCACCTGTCAGACTGAATTCATAGTCTCCGAGATACAGGTGTTCGTTAAGAGCTTTATCTGAGTCAGTCATATACTCTGTATCATTGGCAAGATTATCGGTATTGTTCTCAAAATAAAGCTGAGCGTTAGCACCGTAGTTGAGCATCGCTTTAACTAAAGGTGCCGCCTTCGTATATTCGTTCTCGGTTTCAGCAGAAGCAGTCTGAGTGGTATTGCTGATATTTCCGCCTGACGCATCACCCACGATTCCTCCTGCCAAAGAGCCCTCTGCCTCTTTTGCCTGCTTGAGGATATACTCAGCATACTCCTTGACGGAGTACTCAAAAACTTCGCTTTCAGCATCGCTTGTAACTATCTGAGCTTTGATAACGGAGGTCATCTCCTTAGCTGCTACCTCACAAGCAAATACATAGTTTCCGTCAGCTGTAACGGTTGCTTCACCGGCAGGAACCTCAAGCTTATAATTTGAATCCCCATTAGGAACGGTAAAGACCATTTTTGTAGATTCATCAGCTTTAGCAGCATCTGTAAGAGACATATAAAAATTAACTGCGATATTGCCACCGAGGCTTATTGTGCATCCCTGAAAAGCCGCAGGACCCCTTTGCTTGAGAACAAGATGTAAAGTTGACTCTTTCATAATGTTATAGTCGCTGAGAGTTTTTCCTTCCTCGAGCTGCTTACCTGCAAAAACCAGACTTTGCTGATCCGTAGGGATTCCCTCTCTCTCTTGGATTTTTGCTTTGATAGCATCAATTGAATCGTTGGGCTCAACCTCCAGAGTAATGGTTTTTCCGGTAACTGTTTTTACATAGATCTGCATTGCAAAAACATTCACCGCTGATACTACAAGCATTGTAATCATAACACAGAGTGTCAGCGTGATACTCAGAATTCTCTTTGTTGCTTTTTTCACTGAAAATTTCCTCCTTTCTAAATATAAAAAACAAGGGCATAAATAATCAGACCGAATTCCAAACCCTTGATAATTCCTTAATAGCCGACAGGCACTTTAGCTACACTAACTCTAACACATCTGTTGACTACTGTCAACAAAAACAGGTGCTGTAAATCTCACAGCACCCGGTAAATAATATTACAATTCTTTTATATACTCTACTATCTCGTCAAATTTCATAGAGTGGCTTGCCTTGACTAAAACTTTATCACCGATGGTGAGCATCTCATGCATCTCAAGCTTTGCCTCCTCAACGGTTTGAAACCACTCACAGTCGATATGAGGTCTTGCTTCTTTATAAATATTCAGCGCAAGCTCGCCTATTGCAATAACAAGGTCAAGCTTCTTCTCCACAGCAAATCTGCCAATTTCTCTGTGAAGCTCCTTCTCATTCTCTCCAAGCTCCTTCATATCGCCCACTATGGCAACTCTTCTGCCCTCAAAGCCTGCGAGGGTGTCCATAGATGCCTTCATGGAGACGGGGTTTGCATTGTAGCAGTCATCTATAATGGTAAGCTTCTCCGTCTTTATCACATTCTGACGGCTGCCTGCGGGCTTATAATTCTCTATACCCTTTGCTATTTCCTCGTCGGTAAGTCCGAACTTCTTGCCGATAGCCGCTGCTGAGAGAGCATTTGTCACCATATGATTTCCGAGGGCATAGACGGTGGCTCTGAAAGACCCGCCCTCGTAGCAGACAGTAAACTCTGTCTTGTCACAGTTGTTGCTCTCTATATCCTTTGCCGAGAAATCACAGCCCTCAGAGAGACCGAAGAAGAGAGGCTTCTCTCCTCTTACCTTATCTATTTCACGAAGCATAGGGTCATCGCCTGAGAGAATAACCTCACCGCCATCACGCATATAGGAAAACATCTCGGTCTTGGCTTTTCTCACTCCCTCAAGGTTTTTGAGATTCTCAAGGTGACAGCTTCCGATATTTGTAAGCACACAGACATCAGGCTGAGCCATTGAAGCGAGCAGACTCATCTCACCAAAGTCGGAGATTCCCATCTCCACTACGGCGATTTCGTGGTCATCCTCAAGGGTAAAAAGAGTAAAGGGTACTCCAAGTTCATTATTGAAGTTTCCCTGAGTTTTCATTACGTTATATCTGACCGAAAGGACAGAGGCTATCATTTCCTTGGTGGTTGTCTTTCCCACAGAGCCTGAGATTCCGATAAAGGGAATTGTGAATTTCTCACGGTATGCCTTTGCAATTTCCTGCAGAGCTTTCTTTGTAGAAGGCACCAGAATGTAAGGAGTGTCTCCTTCGGGAGCCTTTTCGCAGAGAGCGCAGAGAGCACCTATCTCCATACACTGAGGGATAAAGCTGTGACCATCCACTCTCTCCCCTGCAATAGCTGCAAAGAGGGAGCCACGCTTTACCTTCCTTGAGTCGGTGGTGATCTGCGAAAGCTCCTGTGAAAGAAGTGAAAGATCACCGAAATACTGTCCCGAGGTTGCCTTCAGCGCCTCTTTGAGAGTAAAACTTTTCATACATTTCTCCTGTTATTCGCCAATGATTTTTATGAGGGCGTGCTTATTTCTTTTTCCGTCCATTTCATAGTAGAAAATCTGCTCCCATGTGCCGAAATCAAGGCGACCGTTTGTAATGGCGCAGACTACCTCTCTACCCATAATTGTTCTCTTGAGGTGAGCGTCGGCATTATCCTCGAAGCCATTGTGGTCATACTGGGAGTAGGGCTTTTCGGGAGCAAGCTTCTCAAGCCATCTTTCATAGTCTCTGTGAAGTCCCGATTCGTCATCGTTGATGAAAACAGAGGCGGTGATGTTCATGGCATTCACAAGGACAAGTCCTTCTTTTATACCGCTTTCATCAATAGCACTTTGCACGTCTCTTGTGATGTTCACAAGGCCTCTTCTCTTTGGAATATTGAACCACAGTTCTTTTCTGAAGCTTTTCATGTTCTACCTCTTAAAACATCTTTGAGGCCCAGCCCCAGTTTTCTGTTTCCTCATATTTTACATAAATTCTGCTCTGGGGAATGGAAAGCTCCTCCTCCAAAATAGCACAAAGCTCTGCGGTGAGCTTTTCGTAGGCACTTCTGCTCGCTGTATGCAGGATGCTTACATCCACAAAGGCTGCATCCTCATCATCGGTACCCCCGAACCACAGACGCTGATTCTCCTCAAAACAGAGCATAAGATATGCCTCGGGCTTGCCGATAAGGGACAGGGCATTGCCGAAGCGGGCTTTCAGTACTTCCTCTTTCTCTCTTGTAATCTCTGTTGTAACTTTAGTATTTATAAATGGCATTTTTTGAACCTCCGTTTTATTATTCTTTTTAATTTCATCTTTATTAGAGGTTTTCTAAAACCTCTGCCTGCAAGTAATACGACCGGTGGATTCCCTCTCACCATCTACCCCTGATTATATCACTCTATTATATAAAGTTCAAGAAAAACGAGGGATAGTCACCATAAAATGAAGAGCTTCTGAGTATTTTATGATGAATTTCTATAAATCAACAAATTTTTCAAAATAGGTCTTTATATTTCAGAAAGATTATTGTATAATAAGTGTGTATGTGAAACACATTCTAAAACATTTTTAAATTTATATTAATTGGAGGAAATGAATTATGCCCCTTGTTAATGCAAAAGAAATGCTCACAAAAGCAAAGGCAGGCCACTACGCAGTAGGCCAGTTCAACATCAACAACCTTGAGTGGACAAAGGCTATCCTTCTCACAGCTCAGGAGCTTCAGTCCCCCGTTATCCTCGGTGTTTCTGAGGGTGCAGGCAAGTATATGTGCGGTTACAAGACCGTAGTTGGTATGGTTAACGGTATGCTCGACGAGCTCGGCATCACTGTTCCCGTAGCACTTCATCTCGACCACGGCTCCTACGAAGGCGCTAAGGCTTGCATCGCTGCAGGTTTCTCTTCCGTAATGTTCGACGGTTCTCACTATCCCATCGACGAGAACATCGCAAAGACCAAGGAGCTTGTTGCTACTTGTGAAGAGCTCGGTCTCTCCCTCGAGGCAGAGGTTGGCTCCATCGGCGGTGAGGAAGACGGCGTTGTTGGTGCAGGCGAGTGTGCAGATCCCGCAGAGTGCAAGATGATCGCTGATCTCGGTGTTACAATGCTTGCAGCAGGTATCGGTAACATCCACGGCAAGTACCCCGAGAACTGGGCAGGTCTCTCCTTTGAGACTCTCGATGCTATTCAGCAGCTCACAGGCGATATGCCCTTAGTTCTTCACGGCGGCACAGGTATCCCCGAGGATATGATCAAGAAGGCTATTGATCTCGGCGTTTCCAAGATCAACGTTAACACAGAGTGCCAGCTCGCTTTCGCAGCAGCTACAAGAAAGTATGTTGAAGAGGGCAAGGACCTTCAGGGCAAGGGCTTCGACCCCAGAAAGCTTCTCGCACCCGGCTTTGAGGCTATCAAGGCTACAGTAAAAGAGAAGATGGAGCTCTTCGGTTCCGTTGGTAAGGCTTAATTTTAAGTCCATATAAATAATTAAAGGCCGTCAGGAAAACCTGACGGCTTTTTTGATTTATCCTTAGGTTTTATTCAAACAGCTCGGGGTGAAGCCTTGAATAGTGGAAAATATACTGCTGAGCAATTCCTGCGTACTTACCGAAGCTCTGAGGATTTACATCAGGAAAAAGCACCTTCATGGCACGCTTCATCCACACATCCAGAGGGAAAGCCTCCAGGCGGTGAAGCCCGTAGAGAAGCACACAGTCAGCCACCTTCTCCCCCACTCCCAGGATAGTCATAAGCTCACTCTTTGCCTCCTCAAAGGGAAGCTCTCGGCACCTGTGGAGGTTAACCTCGCCGGAGCATACCTTCCTTGCAGCATCAAGGATATATCTGTGACGAAAACCTGCACGGATAACGGAAAGCTCCTCTTCAGAAAGGGAACTGAGTTTTTCGGCAGTGGGGAAAGAGTAACCGCCCTGAGCATTTCGCTCACCGAAATTTTCACAGAGCCTCTCCACGATACCCTCAATGCGTTTTATATTGTTGTTACTGGAAATGATAAATGATATGAGAGCTTCAAAAGGCTCCTGAGCGAGAATCCTGATTCCCGGCGCAAACTGTGCCGCCTTTGAGAGTACGGGATGAACAAGGGAAAGCTCCTCTCTTATCTTCATATAGTCGGTCTCAAGGTCAAAGTACGGCACCCAGAGAGAGGTAAACTCCTCCTCGGTCGTCCCTTCCAAAGAGAACACGTCCTCCTCGATTCTCACAGTAACGGTTTTGCCGAAAGCAGTACCTTTAAAGCTTTTGTCCTCCTGCTCACGCCAGCGAAAGCTCTGTCCGCAGGAGAGGGTATCCCGAAGTGCAAAGCCCTTTATACCCTTAACCTTCACCACACCGTTTTCAAAAGTATATTCCATATATTCCACTCTTTCAGATTAAATTCTAAACCCATAAAATAATCATAGCATATTTGAGAAGATTATGCTATGATATATTTATAAATTCCAAAACTTTGGAGGCTCCTTATGAAAGAAACCATCTGCACAATACCTATTAATGATATTTGGGGCGAGAAGGACGGCTGTCCCTTCTGCCGTATGTACGATATGCTTGAGGACCAGTACGCTGCCTTTATCACAGGCTCTGCCATGATGGACCCTGAGACAAGGGTTCAGACCAACCTCAAGGGTTTCTGCGAAAGACATTTCAGAAAAATCACCGAGGTGGGCAAAAGGCTCCCCAATGCCCTGATACTTCAGACACACCTTCAGGAGATCCTCGACAAATACCTGCCCGAAAAAGTGAACTCCAAGCCCGACAAGAAAAAGCTTCAGGCTCTGGGAAATATGCAGGATAGCTGCTACATCTGCGACAGAATCCGGTTTGATGTGGAGCATTTCCTTGAGACTGTTTTCGCCGAATGGATAAAAGGCGAAGAGTTCAGAAAGCTCTACAGAGAGCAGGACTTCATCTGTCTTCACCACTACAGAGAGATCATGGAGATTGCCATGAGGAAAATGCCCTCAAAGCATCTCGCTGAGTTTCACGCAGACACCGCAACACTTTGCAAAAAACAGCTTGAGCTTTTAATTGGTGACACCTCTCACTTCTGCAAAATGTTTGACTATCAAAGCCGTGGGCTTGACTGGGGCAATAGTAAAGATGCAATAGAGCGGGACCTTGAGTTTCTGGTCAGAATCAAAGCCCCCAAGGAAGAAAAAACCGAAGAGTAATGAAAACCGTCCGACAGAAAAAATGTCGGGCGTTTTTTATGAACCTTTATAGTGTTCAGATCGTCTATATAGTGAAAGCTTTCAGAAAGGAGACTCAAATGAACCCTGATTTTTCCGAACTCATAAATAAGCACGGCAAAGACCTTGGGCGACTCTGCAGTTCTCTTTGTTCATCTTTTCACGATGCAGAGGATCTGTATCAGGCAACATGGGAGAAAGCCATAAAAAACTATAGAAAACACGACCCTAATAAGCCCTTTGAAAAATGGCTCTGGAGCATCTGCGTAAATACTCACAAGGATATACTGAAAAAGCCTTTCAGAAAAAGGCAGGCTCTATTTGAAAGCACAGAGGAGCTTGAGCGCACTCTTCAGAGCATTCCAGAAAAACAGGAGGACATAGATACTTACCTGAGCCTTCATAACGCCATAAGCAAACTGGATGAGCAGAAACGGCAGGTAATTGCCCTTTTCTACTTCAAGGACTACACCACTCACGATCTTGCGGAAATTCTGCAAATACCCGAGGGCACCGTTAAATCCCGACTAAATTCTGCCCGAGAACAAATCAGAAAGGAGCTTAACCATGAATAAATTCTCTGACACCCAGACAGATAAACTTCTTCGTGACTTTCACTCAGCAAAAAGGAATGATTTTAACTACAAATCACACCGAAGCTTCCCCACACTCCCTCTTATAGCCGCTTGTCTTGCCGTTATTCTTATAGTGGGAATTTGCTTCATCCCAAGCAAGACCTCTCCCGAGGGAATCTCCTCAGGCTTTATGATAGTTGCCAATGCACAGACCCTTGATGAGGGCGGAATTGCTTCTGCGGATGAGCTGAGCAGCGATGCTTATGTCGCCATAAAAAGCACCACAAATCCCATAGTTGAATATAACTTCGACTACATTCTCTATGAGGATGCCGATGACTTCAACATGATACAGAAGCATCCATTCCAAAGCGTCTATATGAATCTTCACATAGATGTGGTGGGAGAGGATATCGACACCATCACCTACAAAATGCACAGCGGCGGACTTAATGTAACCTACTGCCCTCCCGACACCGACGATATCCGTTACAAACACATATTCGCAAGCCTTGGAGATGCAAAAACAGAATTCACCATGGACTACGAGGAAAGAGACAGATACCAGTTTTCCTTCACTCCCATATATCTTAAAAACGTAGAGTGGGCAAGCAAAAGCTACAGCTACCTCGATTACGAAGAGTACAGACGCACCCGCTTTGATAACCCTGAAAATATTGTTGTAGCTGAGGACAGCGATGAGCTCTACAGGCAGTACGGCTGGGTAAGCTCTCTTGCAAGCGGCTACAAGGGTGTTCCCTATCCGCCTATGACAGAAGAAGAGCTTGATACCCTCAGAAGCTATATAGAGGCTGATGATATGGTAGGTTTCTTCAACTACCAGAACAAGATATTCGAAAGGCTCATAAACGGCACTCTCATTGATATCGTCGTCACCAAAACCGACGGAAGCACTGAGACAAAAACCGTAGAGCTTATCTATACTCCTGATGTAGTTACTACCGCTGAGGATTACATCAAATCACCGACAAGGACCTTCTCCACAGGCACCATCAGCGCAAAGATAAAGTAATTCCATACCGCATAGGCAAAGCAAAACCGCCGACTATTTAAGTCGGCGGTTATTTTTTCTGGAGCCTTCCCCTTGAGGGGAAGGCTTAAGCGAGATCTGTGTAGTCGCAGAATTGCTTATATACTTTTATTTCCTTTGAGGCTTCGTCAAAAATTCCAAGTCCCCAGAAGCTTTTCTCCCTTGAGACAACTCTCAGGATTTCCCTATCGGAAAGCTCAGGCTTCTCTTTGATTCTCTCCACACTCAGAGCGCCTCCGTTTGCAAAGCGCTTTGCCTGAAGAGGGGAGACATTCACTTCTTTGTAACTTACAAAAAGGCTCTCTGTTGAGAGGAGAGTTTTTTCTCCCTCGCCCTTTTCAAAAAGAGTTCTCAGCTCATCGAGAGTATAGGATTCCTCGAGGGTAAATCCGCAGGCGGAGTCTCTCACTAAAGAGGTCATCGCCGCACCTGAGCAGAGCTTCTTTGCAATATCGTCTATAAGTGTGCGGATATAGGTTCCCTTGGAGCAGAAAACCTTAAGTTTTCCCTCCTGAGTATCCTCTGAAAATTCAAGAAGCTCAAGAGAATAAACTGTAATCTTTCTGGGCTTTCTCTCAACCTCGATGCCCTGACGAGCCAGGTCGTAGAGACGTTTTCCGTCTATCTGCACTGCTGAGAACATGGGCGGAATCTGCTCTATCTCCCCCAAAAATTCGGGGATAACTCTGAGAAGGTCCTCCTTTTTGACCGAGGTTTTCTCCTCGCTCTGTACCTTACCCCATATATCAAGGGTATCTGTACTAAGTCCCAGCTTGAAGGTTGCAACATATGATTTGTCGTGGTTGGGGAGGATGTCCTGAGCCTTTGCGGCTTTGCCCAGAAGCACAGGAAGCACTCCCGTAGCATTGGGGTCAAGGGTACCGCAATGTCCTATCTTGCGGATTCCCGTAATTTTCCTCATTACGGCAACCACATCGAAGGAGGTAAACTCCTTTGGTTTATTTACAACAATTACACCATTCATAATACATTCTCAGCCGCTTTAATAAGCTTTTCTTTTACACTCTCAAGGTCACCCTCTATGGTGCAGCCTGCCGCTGCAGGATGTCCGCCGCCTGAGAAATTTTTGCAAAACTCTGCGGCATTTATATTTCCGTTACTGCGGGCAGAGATCTTGAAGGTGCCATCCTTCTTTTCTCTTAGGGTAAGTCCCAGAAGCACACCCTCGATCCTGCGGGGAATGGATGCAAGTCCGTCCACATCATCGTCGGTAAGTCCGAGGCTTTCAAGCATCTTGGTTGTAACGTAAATAAGTGCAAGCTTTCCGTCATAATAATACTCAAGGGTATTATAGACCATACACTCGAGCCTGAGCTGTGCAGGAGTTTTAAGCTCAAACATGCGGAAATTGATATCTGCAAAATCCGCACCCAGCTCCACAAGCTCTGCGGCAATACGAAGACTCCGAGCCGTTGTGTTTGTGTAGCGGAAGCATCCGGTATCAGTAGAAACACCTGTATAGATACAGTTTGCTATCTGAGGAGTAATCTCTGCTTTGAGCTCCTTAATAAGCTCAAAGATGATCTCAGCCGCCGCTGCGGATGCAGGATCAATAAAGCTCTCTTTTGCCACGATATTATTAGTGCCGTGGTGGTCAAGGCAGAGATCGATAATGCTCTCGTACTCCTTCTGATTCTCTCCGAGGAGAGAATCAGAAGCAACATCAACACTCACAACATACTCTCTCTCAAAGTTCTGAGCTTTTACACCCTCTTTGAGGAAGTCATACTTCGCACCTACACTGCCGCTGGTAATAACTCTCACGTTCTTACCCAAAGACTGAAGACAGAGGCAAAGTGCATAGGCAGAGCCTAAGGTGTCGCCGTCGGGATAGTGGTGAGTGAGAATCTCTATATTATCCTTTGCAAGAAGGAGCTTTGCTGCTGCTTTAAGGTCAGTCATCATTTTCCTCCGAAGTCTCCTCCTGAGGTCTCTTCTTCTCAAGGTCATGGAGAATCTTTGAGATAGACGCACTATACTCGATAGAATCTGTTGCCTTGAAAATAAGGGATGGTACGTGGCGGATGGTAAGTCTTCTTCCAAGCTCCGAGCGGATGAAGCCTGCAGCAGATTTAAGACCCTTTACTGCCTCCTGCGCTCTCTCCATGCCCTCAAGAGCACTTATATATACTGTGCAGTAGGAGAGGTCGTTTGTAACCTCTACTCTGATTATGGATACAAAAGCCCCCTGCACACGAGGGTCCTTGAGCTCACGGAAAATTGCCGTGAGCTCTCTTTTGATATCCTCTGTGGTTCTCGATAATTTGTGATTTGCCAATTTTATCAGTCCTCACGATATTCTTCGATAATGTATGCCTCAAAGATATCTCCCTCTTTAAGGTCGGAGAATCTCTCAAGTCCGATACCGCACTCGTAGCCTTCTGCTACTTCCTTAACGGCATCCTTGAATCTCTGGAGAGAAGCAATGCTGTCCTCAGCAATAATGATACCGTCACGAACAACACGGACAAGGGCATTTCTTGTGATCTTACCGTTCTTTACATAGGAGCCTGCAATAGTACCCACAGACTTGATCTTGATAACATTACGGCACTCGGCATAGCCCAGCTGTACCTCACGCTTCTTGGGAGCGAGCATACCCTTCATAGCAGACTCGATCTCCTCAATACAGTCGTAAATAACGGTGTACATTCTCATATCAACACCGTCACGCTCAGCATTTGTTGCAGCAACTGAGTCGGGACGAACGTTAAAGCCTACGATGATGGCATTGGAAGCATTTGCAAGCATTACGTCGGACTCGTTGATAGCACCAACGCCATTGTGAATAACTGCAACACGAACCTCGTCGTTAGAGAGCTTCTCGAGAGACTGTCTTACAGCCTCAACTGAGCCCTGAACATCAGCCTTAACGATTATCTTAAGCTCCTTGATATCACCAAGCTTCATCTGATCGAAGAGGTTATCAAGGCTTACCTTTGTTCTGGAATTGAATATCTCTTCCTTCTTCTGAGCCTTTCTCTGCTCTACAAGCTCACGAGCCAGTCTCTCGTCGGAAACTGCATTGAAGGTGTCGCCGCCGGTGGGAACCTCTGCAAGACCTGTAATCTCAACAGGAACGGAGGGACCTGCCTCTCTGACCTTCTCGCCACGCTCGTTGGTCATAGCACGAACCCTTCCTACTGCAGTACCTGCTACAACGATATCGCCTGTACGGAGTGTACCATTCTGAACAAGGATGGTAGCGATGGGGCCTCTGCCCTTATCAAGACGAGCCTCGATAACTGTACCCTTTGCGGCACGGTCGGGGTTAGCCTTAAGCTCCTTCATATCTGCAACCAGAGTAACCATCTCAAGGAGGTCATCAATACCCATACCTGTCTTTGCGGAAATAGGCATACAGGGTGTGTCACCGCCCCATGCCTCGGGGATGATCTCATGCTCTGTGAGCTGCTGCATAACTCTGTCGGGGTTTGCTTCCAGCTTATCCATCTTATTGATAGCAACGATTACGGAAACACCTGCTGCCTTTGCGTGGTTGATAGCCTCTATGGTCTGGGGCATAATACCATCGTCTGCGGCAACAACAAGAATTGCAATATCAGTAACCTGAGCGCCACGAAGTCTCATAGTAGTGAAAGCCTCGTGTCCGGGAGTATCGAGGAAGGTAATATCCCTGCCCTCTACGTTTACTCTGTAAGCACCGATGTGCTGGGTAATACCGCCTGCCTCGGAAGCAGTAACCTCTGAGTGACGGATATAGTCAAGGAGTGAAGTCTTACCGTGGTCAACGTGTCCCATTACAACTACAACGGGAGCACGATCCTTGAGGTTCTCCTCGTTATCCTCGGAGTCGTCAATGATTCTTTCCTCAATAGTAACTACAACTTCCTTCTCTACCTTTGCATGGAATTCCATAGCAAGGAGGGATGCTGTATCAAAATCAACATTATCGTTGGCGGTAACCATCATACCCATAAGGAATGCCTTTTTGATTACCTCTGCAACGGTTGCCTTAAGTCTTGTGGCAAGCTCAGAAACAGTAATCTCATCAGGAATCTTTACGGTGATGGGCTTACTCTTTCTTTCCATTGCAATACGATTCATTCTCTCCTGCTCACTCTCACGCTTTGCAGAACGATGCTTGCCTCTCTGCTGAGAACGCTGGTTGATCTTCTGCTTTGCCTTGGACATATTGCTGTCGGAGCGAACCTTATCGTAAGCCATACGGTCATACTTCTCGTTATAACGCTCTACGTTTACATAGCTGCCACGGGTATCTACTATCTTACCCTCGCTTCTCTTGCTCTTGATAGCGGTATTGTCGATCTCAGGAGCCTTACTTGCATTCTCCTGAGGCTTCTTTGTCTCCTTCTGAGGCTTCTGAGCCTCAGCTTTCTCGGTCTTCTGAGTCTTTTCCTGCTTTTTGGGTGCAACCTCTTCCTTAATCTCTGCTGCAGCCTCAGGCTGAGCCTTGCTCTCCTCTATAGCCTTATCACGGACAGCAAAATACTCGTTAAAATTCTCCACAGCGTTCTGCTGTGTAAAATAGTCAAATACCAGATTAAGCTCATCTTCCTCGAGAGCTGTCATGGATTTCTTTTCGGTTCCACAGTACTGCTTAACTACATCGGAAACCTTTTTGCTCTGGACACCCAAGTCCTTTGCAACTTCATGTACCTTATATTTAATCATAAATTGTTTCCTCCCTCTTTACACTCGCTCAAGACGAGCTCTGAAAACTTCTTTGCAAAGCCTTCATCGTTTATTGCCACCACACCACAGATCTTTCCAAGGCTCAGACTCATCTGCTCCTTGCTTCTCTTAAGGGTAAGAATATTTACCTTTCCCTCTTCTGCGGAAGCTGTTACTTTCTTTAAGGTATTCGCCGATAGATCCCCGGCCGCAAGGACTAAGTGTGCCTTGCCTTCTTCTATTGCTTCTCTTACGGGGTCACAGCCCAGAGACATCTTGCCTGCTCTGCGACAAAGACCCATAAGAGACAGGAGTCTGTCATTCACTTTTTCTCAGTTCCTCCTCCATCTGATCATAAACCGAAGAGGGTATCGAAGTTGCGAATGCACGCTCGAAGCGTCTTGCCTTTCTGGCACTCTCGAAGCACTGAAGGCTTCTGCAGATGTAAGCTCCTCTGCCAGATTTCTTCGAGGTAAGATCAAGGGAAATCTCGCCCTTCTCAAGGACCTCGCCGCTCTCTGAGGTTTTGTCGGGAGCCTTTACTACTCTGACAAGCTCTGATTTAGGCTTCATCTCTCCGCAGCCTGTGCATTTTCTCATAGGTATTTTTTTCTGTTTCATAATAACTCCTCCACGGGGTATTATTTTGGCGAATATTCTCCAAAAAATCAGTCCTCGGTATCCTCACCGAAGAAACCGCTTTCAGGACGGATATCGATCTTCCAGCCTGTAAGCTTTGCGGCAAGGCGGGCATTCTGGCCCTTGTTGCCGATAGCAAGAGAAAGCTGGCCGTCGGGAACGGTTACTCTGCAGCTCTTAGAGCCATCCTCTGCAAGCTCTACGGAAAGAACATTTGCAGGAGAGAGAGATGCTGCGATGAACTTCTCTACATCCTCATCATAAACGATAATATCGATCTTCTCGCCGCCAAGCTCCTCAACAATGGAGTTTACTCTGGCACCTCTGGTACCGATGCAAGCACCTACTGCATCAACCTCGGGGTCGTTACTGATAACTGCCATCTTTGTTCTGGAGCCTGCCTCACGGGAAATAGACTTGATCTCAACGATTCCGTCGAAAATCTCGGGAACCTCTGTTTCAAAGAGTTTTCTTACAAACTCGGGGTGTGTACGGGAAATGATAGCCTTGGGGCCTCTGTCGCCAACCTTTACATCAACAACATAAACCTTGACGTGGTCGCCCTCTTTAAGCTCCTCGTCGCCTACCTGCTCAGCCTTGGGAAGCACAGCCTCTGCCTTGCCGAACTTTAAGGTTGCGTTGCCTGTCTTGGGGTCGATTCTCTCAACTGTTGCTGTGAGAAGCTCCTTGTACTTTGACTGGAACTCTCTGAGTGCCTGACCCTTCTCACCGTCACGGATACCGCCGTGGATAACGTTCTTGGAAGCACTTACTGCGATTCTTCCGAACTTTCTGGGGTCAAGGTTAATGCCGATCTCCTTGCCTACTGCTGCACGCTTGGAAATAAGCTTTGCATCCTCGAGAGCGATTTCAACTGCCTCGTTCTCTACTTCCTCTACAACAGTCTTGATAAGCTTAACTGTGAAGGTGTGCTTCTCAGCATCCATTGTGATATCCACATTCTCGTTGCCGTAAAGATTCTTGCAGGCAACTACTATTGCTCTCTTGATCTGATCGATCATATACTCTACGGGAATACCCTTTTCCTTTTCAAGCATTGCGAGAGCCTCAAATAACTCCTTGTTTACCATTTTCTGACCAGTCCTTTCTGAATATATATGTTTAATGTTCTTTATGTTGATCCGCAAGTATCAGATATCGAAATCATCGAGCTTGATCCAGGCGGTGTCTTTCTTTTGAATTGTAACCTCATTTTCTCCTGAGTGATCCAGAACTGTTATACTGTCCTTTGTGAAGTCCTTAAGCACTCCCTTGAATTCCTTGCCGAGAATCTCCATGGGGCGGATAAGTCTTACCATAATATCTGCACCCCGGTATCTCTCGAAATGCTCCTCTCTTGTAAGCTCACGCTCAATTCCCGGAGAGCTTACCTCAAGGATATAGGCTTCCTTCACGGGGTCGAGCTTATCCAGAGGCTCGTCAACTGCTCTTGACATTCTCTCGCAGTCGTCAATGGAGACGCCCTCTTCGCTGTCAATAAAGATCCTTAAGTACCACTGAGCACCTTCCTTGAGATATCTTACATCCCAGATGGAAAGTCCAAGCTCTGCGGCAATAGGCTCTGCCATAGCTCTGACCATATCGCAGACGCTGTTTCCTCTTGTCTCTTTCAACTAAAATCCCTCCAAATAAAAAGCTGAGGAGCAGGTGCCTGACCTACTCCTTACTTAATACAATATTCAACTGTAATACAGTATAGCAGAAACCTTGAAAAAATCAAGGCTTTAGGGGAAAAATCGGGATTTTCACCAACTGAGAGAGGTTTTTTCCTCTCCTTCTTAACATTACCTGATAGAAAACCACCAAAATCTGAGCCTTTATCCCTTTACCGCACCTGCGATAACACCCTTCACGATATACTTCTGCAGAGCAAAATAGAACACTAAAATGGGGATAATACTCAGCACCAGCACCGCCATCATAGCTCCCATATCCACAGAGCCGTAGCCCCCCTTGAGATACTGCACCGCTATGGGGATGGTGGTGTATTTCTTTCTGTCAAGGATAAGGTAGGGAAGCAGATAGTCGTTCCATATCCACATAGTCTCCAGAATGGTAACGGAAAGCATTGTGGGGCGGAGAATGGGGATGACCACAGAGAAGAAGGTCCTCAGAGGGGAACACCCGTCTATGGCAGCTGCCTCCTCTATCTCCAGAGGAATGCCCTTTATGAAGCCCGAGAACATAAATACCGCAAGTCCTGCACCAAACCCGAGATACACTATGGCGATACCTATGGGATTTGTAAGATGCAGAGTATCCGCTGTCTTTGACAGAGTGAACATAACCATCTGAAAGGGGACTACCATTGAGAATACAAAGAGGAAGTAAAGACCCTTTGTCAGCTTATTCTGCACCCTGGTGATAAACCATGCACACATAGAGGTGCAGAGAATGATGAGGAATACCGACAGCACTGTAATGGTAAGGGAGCAGAGGAAAGCATTGAGAAACTCTGTTTTCTCCACTCCCTTTTCAAAGTTCTTAAGCTCTGCAAAGGACTTTTCATCAGGAAGTTTGAATGGGTATCTTGAGATATACGCCTTTTTCTTCAAAGAATTATAAAAAACTATTACCAGAGGCGCCACATAAACAATGGATAAAACACTCAGGATAAGGGTCAGAACTATGCCCTTTTTCTTTCCTTTTTTCACTGCTGCACCTCCTTTGAGCGGGTGAGTCTGAGCTGAAAGAGTACAATGAAAGCCACTATTATGAAAAACATTACAGCCTTTGCCTGACCTACTCCCTCAAAGCCTGCTCTTCCATAGAAGGTGTTGTATATATTGAGAGCCAGCATCTCGGATTTCTTTGAGGGCATACCCCCTGTCAGAGACAGATTCTGGTCAAAAAGCTTGAAGGAATTTGTTAAAGTCAGGAAGGTGCATATAGTGATGGATGGCATTATCATGGGAATCTTCACTCTGAAAAGAGTGCTTAGTGCCGAAGAACCGTCGATTTTTGCCGCCTCAAGCACATCCTCGGGAATATTCTGAAGTCCTGCAATGTAAATTATCATCATATAGCCTATCTGCTGCCAGTTCAGGAGTATGAGAAGTCCGAAGAAGCCGTAGGTTGCGCTGAAGGTAAGGGTCACTCCGAAGTAGGAGAGGATTCCGTTTAAGATAAGCTGCCATATCCAGCCCAGTACAATACCTCCTATGAGGTTGGGCATAAAGAATACCGTTCTGAAAAGGTTTGTTCCTCTTATTCCCCGAGTCAGTATCAGCGCCACAATAAAAGCAAACACATTGATTGTGATAACGGCAAACACCGTAAAGAGAGCAGTGTACCAAAGGGAATGGAGAAAGCTTGCATCCTCAAAAGCCGCAATGTAATTGTCAAAGCCCGTAAATCGGGTATCCTTTACTGTTGTAAAGCTGCAGAAGGAAAGGTAAAGTCCCATAATAAAGGGTACTAAAAATCCGATTATGAATGCCGCCAGAGTTGGCAGCAGAAATATAGGAAAATATCTTCTGAGCGATTTTATCAATTTAATTCCTCCCCGATTAAAAGCTCCTGTGGTCGCTCCTTTATCGGAGCGGAATTATGATAATTCTTTCTTTACTTAAACTTACCTAATCTATTATGAGTTATTTCTCACCGCATTATACTCTGTTTTCCAACCGTCAACAAAGGCTCTTCTCACAGCCTCCCAGTCGCCTGTACCCTGAGCATACTCAAGGAGAGCCGAGCCTACTCCGTTCTTCCAGTTCTCCGAAGGGATGGTAGCAAAGTTCCATGAGACGGGGGTTTTTCCTGCTTCGATGTAATCATTTGCTACATCCACAAGAGGATTATGAGCCTTGTATTCTTCGGTAAAAGTGGTAAAGGGAGTAACAAAGTTCATCTCCTTTGAAAGGCTCTCTCTGCCCTTGTCGCTGGTAATTACCCACTCAAGGAAGTCTGCCGTTGCCTTTATATCCGTCTCTGATGCGTTTTTATTGATGCACCAGTAGTTCTCGGAGCCTGTGCAGAGACCCTGATTCTCTTCTCCCTCCACACCTATATATATGGGAAGCATAGAGAGGTCATTATCCTCAAGAAGTCCTTCCTCCACAATATCGCTGTAAGCCCATGTTCCGTTCTGATAGAACACAGCCTCGCCCAGAGCAAACTCTCCCGTTGCATCCTCGGCAGTCTTTGAGGAGATCATCTGAGGTGAGCAGGTGGCGTTGTTTATATACAGATCCCACACCGCTTTGTAGTTATCAAGATAGGTACCCTCCACCTCGGAAGCCTCGCTGATGCCTCGGTCTCTGTATTCGTAGTAGAGGGGTACATTAGCAAGGTGGGTCTTGAATCGCCAGTCAGAGCTTGAGTCCATGCCCGAAGAGGTAAATGCACCTGCAACACCCAGCTCGTCCTTCTTTGCCTCGATATCCTCAACCACCGCTTTGAGGGTCTCGAAATTCTCAATTTCATAGGGAGATGAGATAACCGCACCCTCGGTATCGCAATACTCCTCAAGTATGGTTTTGTTGTAAATTATTCCGTAGGTCTCCAGAACATAGGCAACGCCCAGCACCTCTCCGTTTTCACCGAAAAGAGCAAAATCATCGCTTTTGAGATTCTTATAAATTGCTGTGTCCTTAAGGTCATAGCAGTAGTCCTTCCATGTACTCAGTCCCACGGGACCGTTGACCTGAAACAGAGTGGGAGCCTCTGACTTTGCCATCTCCGATTTGAGAGTGGTTTCGTATTCATCGGATGCAGCAGTAACTATAGTGACCTCCACGCCGGTCTCCTTCTCATAAGTCCTTGCAAGCTCCTCCCACTCCTCAGCCTGCTCAGGCTTGAAGTTGAGATAATACACTCTTCCCTCACCCTTCTTCCTTGAAGAGCAGGCAAACATAACCGTGCAGAGGATAAGAATCGCCAGAACAAGGGATAAGAGGCGTATAGTTCTTTTCATTTTATTTCTCCTTTTTTCTTAAACTTCTACCGATGTGTCCGTCATCGGTGATGCACTTAATAATATAAAGCCTTGTCCTCGATTATTTTGTCACTTCAAAAAGGGAAATATCATCGGAAGTTTTATAAATTGAGAACTTCTCCGTACATCAGGGCGAAAGGAAATAAAAAATTCCTCCGACAGTTTTCTGCCGAAGGAATTCACTATATACTGATTATCTTATGGAGCTTATCTCTTTGCCCTGAGAAAGCAGCTCTGCATTATTTATGAGAGCTTCAACGTCGCTCTTATAAACATAGCCTAAATATTCGCCTGAGAACTTGGGGAGCGCCTTCTGATCGGAGCTTTCATAGAACTCTATGGTATCCTGAGCCCTGCCGTTTTTGTATCTGTAGGTGATGCTCAGCATAAGGTCCTCTGCTTTTTCACCGGTGTAGTCGCCCTCAAGCTCCAGGGTGGAGATATCCTGGAAGAAGGTGTAGAACTGACCCTCTGAAAGCTCCTTACCGCCATAGGATACGGTAATCTCCATAGCGGTTGTGTTATTGCCTGCGGCATCGGTGGTGGTGACCTCTTTTGTACCCATTGTGAAGCTCAGAGTCTTGTCCCCTGCCTTGACCACAACGGAATCCAGCATATTGTATTTAGGAGTAAATACATACTCTGACCTGAGGCTGTCCATTGAAACGGTTGCCCAGGGAACGCTTGTGGCGGCAATCCTGTAAATTATCTTGCCGTCCTTTTCCATAAGGTTCACATAGCCCTCGCTGTCTTTATTCGATGCAAGAAGAGTAATGGTTCTCTTTGTCTCATCCTCGGAAATTTTGTTACCTTCTGTATCGTATTTACTTGAAACATAATAGTATGTGGTGCTGACCGTTGCATAAGGGTCTTTGAGAGAATAGGTCTCAACATCCTTTGCGGTAGGCTTTACGCAGAGAACACTGTCAGCAGCCAGAGCCTTGATAGAGCCCTCTATCTTACTGCCTGCAACTGCACTTACAGGTCTCATATCGTGAGAGGTCATTACATAGAGGCTGTCAAGGCATTCATCGGTATTGGCTGTAATGGTAACCTCCTCTGAGAGATGACTTCCTCCCAGAGTGATCACATCATAGCTGTCATCGGAAATAGTCTTGAGATCCTCATTTATGGCTGTGCTGATAAGGTCATTTACACCGTAGGTCATAGCCTCCATATCAGCATAAGCCGCACTATAAACTGTGTTATTATTTCCAAACTGAATGTAGCAGTATTCCGAGCCGGGAGCATTGTCGCCGAGACGGACGATGGAGCGTGTGCCGTCGTTATAGTAAACGGTTGCCTCTGCACGGGGGCTGTCAAAGCCGTAGTCCCCGGCGTTATCGCCGCTGATATCCGCAACCTTTGAGAAGTTTACGTTACATACTGCACTTGCTACAAGGGAGGGGTTTGTGGCCGCCAGAGGCAGGTCCTCATAGCCCTCAAGAGCAAATATTGTCTCTGAAGTTTCTCCGCTTTCACTCACGGGAGTGTAAAGGAGAAGTGTGTAGTTGCCGCCCTCTGACTTTACAACTATCTTGTTGATATCAGCAGGAGGTCTCTTGATAAGGGTACCGTAGGAGTTGTTCTCAAGCTCACCATTTTCATCTGTAACAACCTGAGCACAGTTGAGACCATCCTCATTCACAAAAACATCAAGGGGTGTGCCGGGGTCCGGTTCAAACACAGCCTGAGTGGTGACGGTATTCTCCTCTTCCCCTTTGGGAAGGAATATGATGAGCAGGACAAGGCCCACCACAAGAACCAATGATACACCTGCAATAATCAGGTTTCTCAACATTTTCTTAGTCATCAGCGATTTCTCCTTCTTGCCCAGACTACCACACCTGCGGCGGCAAAGCCCACAGGAATAATGAACATAAAGATAGTTCTGAACAGATTTTTGTCAGCCTGAGTAACTGTCATCACAGAGCCCTCGAACTCTGCGGATTCAATGATAACACCCTGAAGGGTACTTCCGCAAAGGTCACCCAGAACACCGAGGAAATACTCGGAGTTGCTGAAATTGGGATACTCTGTATAGCTGTTTGAAAGTGCAGGGGAAGAGCCCCACACAAATACATTTGAAGTGTCTCCCGAAAGGTTTTCCTTGGTGCTTATGGTTGCCGCTGCATAACCACCGCTCTGAGGCTCCTTGTAGGCATTTCCTTCCTCATCGAGGCCGAAGAGGGACACCACAGCATCCTCTGAGGATGTAAGAATAGCCTTTGCCATCTGGTTATCAAGTATTTCTATAGGTCTGCACTCTGCTACTCTTACCTGCTTTGAGGTATCCTTGAGAGAGAAGATAGAATCGTCCTCCACATAGTTTACAAGGTGGTCAAAATAGCTTGCCATGAGCAGGCTCTCGTCCATTTCCATAATGGTACCTTCTGTGACCTTTACACCCCACTGCTGAAGGAGCAGAGTGATGTTTGTCATCTCTGTGGGCAGGTAGCCGTTGAAGGGAATGTAGAGGAAATTCTTGCCGTAGTTTCCGTCGTTTTCAAGCCACTTGAGAAGCTTCTCTGAGGTCTCCTCCGTAATGTCATAAGTGGGAGACATCATAATAACAAGGTCATAATCCTCAAGGGCAATATCGGTATTGATGTTTACTATCTCAACATCGAAGGCATTGGATGTAAGCATACTACGGAACTTATCATAGGCGCTGTCTGAGAAAAGCTCTCCGTTGCCGATGGTAAGAGCCGCCTTTACAACCTTTGAGGAGGTAACTCTCTGAATTGCGGAAAGCACAGCAGTCTCGACGCTCTGTGCCATAATATATGTTTCTCCCGTGGAGCTGTCAGTCATCTGAGTGAAAACCTCATCAAAGGCAACCGAGCGGTATTTACCGCTTTCCTTTGCCTCCACAAGTATAACATCTGTCAGGTTTACCCAATCCACATCGGGATATTTATCCTGAAGTGTTTTGCTTGATTCAACTCTCATATCCACATACTCAAGGCTTATGTGCTTATTTCCCGACATATCCTTGAGAAGCTGATTTGCCTGATAGCCGAAGGCACTATCAACACCCACAAAGGCGTCCTCTGTTTTAAGCACCCTGATAACAACATCCTCTTCAAGGAATCTGAGGTACTCACGGGTCGTCTCAGAGAGAGAATAGAGTGATGATGAGGTCATATCCACCTCGAGAGAGGGGAGTTTTTTTACCAGAAAAACAGAGAGTACATTCACCGCAGCAATTATCAGCACAAACACTACAATAAATGCTGCACTTATTATCTTTCTCATAGTAGTACTGTTCTTTGAGAAGGTAGCTTTAATATCTTTTTCCATCTGAGATACCTCCTTTAAGCCCAGCGTTTTCTGTCAAGAACCCGTCCTGACAGGAACATAAACAGAACTCCAATGCTCAAAAAGAACACCAGATCTGCTAAAGATACCACTCCGCTTACAAAGTTTATGTAGTGGTCGGTAATTGAGATCTTATCGAGGATCTTTAAGGTGTATTCCTTATTTAAGATAGAGCTCAGTGCACTCTGCAAAGAATACAGCAGAACATCATAGATATAAACGAAAAGACCTACACCCATACCCAGCACCATAGCGGTCATCTGAGACTCTGTGAGGGTGGATATAAAAATATTCACCGCTATCATTGCAAAGCCCAGGAACACAGTACCAAGAAAGCCCGTGAGGAGAAGTCCCCACTCAACTGCGGCATCCTGCACAATGATAACTGTAGCAAAGGCGTAGAGGATATAAGAGAGACAGCAGATAAAGTAAAGAGCAAATGCGCTGAGAAATTTACCTGCAACAACACCCGTAAGGCTTACGGGAGAGGTCAGGATAAGTCTGTCGGTGTGCTGACGCTTCTCCTCTGTAAATGACCTCATGGTAATGGGAGGGATTATGAAGAGAGCAAAGTACATCATGGGAGCTATTGCATCGGCAATAGCATAGCTGTAGCCCGTATCAAGGTAGAATACAGAGGTAAAAAGTGAAGAAAGAAAAACATAAATCGCTATTACTATATATCCCAGAGGAGAGGTAAAGTAAGAGCAGAATTCTCTTTTGAATATTGCTAACATTATGCTTTACCTCCTTTGTCTTTAGCTTCGGACGAGGGCTCTGTAAGCTGAAGGAAGATATCCTCAAGGGACATGCCTTTCTGCTTAAGCTCCACTACGGGAGCATCAATTTTTGCCATTGCTCTGAAGAGTGAGGCACGGATATCCCTGCCCTCTTTGCATTCAACTGTATATCGGTATGTTTCTGTCCCAGGCTGACCGTCACGGCGCACCTTCAGTACACCGTCCAGCGAGCTTAAGGTCTGAAGCACCAATGAGGGTGAGCCCACCACACTGATGCTGAGGCTCTGTGTGTTATCTGAGGACTTTGAAATCTCCTCGGTCTTTGAATCAGCAACCAGCTCGCCTGCACTAAGTACAACGATTCTGTCGCAGACGGCACTTACCTCGGAAAGCACATGGGAAGAGAAAATAACCGTATGCTTTTTACCGAGACTCTTAATGAGGTTTCTCATCTCGATTATCTGCCTGGGGTCAAGACCAACTGTAGGCTCATCCAGGATAAGCACGGGAGGATTTCCCACCAGAGCCTGTGCAAGACCCACTCTCTGTCTGTAGCCCTTACTGAGGTTGCGGATAACTCTGTCCTTTATGTGGTCTATTTTTACCTGCTTCATAACCTCAAGAAGATGCTCGTCTCTCTGAAGCTTCACCTTCTTGAGTTCATAGATAAATCTGAGGTATTTCTCTACCGTCATATCCTGATAGAGAGGGGGAAGCTCGGGAAGATAGCCGATAGATGCCCTTGCCTCCTTGGGATTTTCCAGTATATCATAGCCCTCTACCCTGACACTTCCTGAGGTAGCGGAAAGGTAGCCGGTGATAATATTCATCGTTGTGGTCTTGCCTGCACCGTTGGGACCGAGAAAACCCAGAACCTCACCCTTCTCTGCGGTGAAGCTGATGCCCTTTACGGCACTTACCTTGCCGTAATTCTTCGTAAGATCTCTTACTTCAACCATTTTCTTCACTCCTTATCTGCCGCTTTGCGACAAGACATTATAAGACATTTTCATTATACTACAAAAAAACTGCTTTGTATCCCTTTTTGCGAAAATTTCAGAATCTTTTCACAAAAACTCAAAAGTAGGATACAAAGCAGGACAAATTTTATCTTATATTAATTTCAGTTCGCTAAAAAAGCAGTGATAGAACCTTCGGGACAAGCCTCCACACACTTCATACAGCCTGTGCATTTCTCTGCATCAACACAGGCTAAGAAATTCTCAACGGTAACCGCCCCTGCCTCACAAACCTTCTCGCACTTTTTACAGCCGATGCAGGCACTCTTGCAGACCTTTCTTGCCTCTGCACCCTTCTGGGTATTTCTGCAGCGAACCACAGCCTGCTCCTTGAGAGATACAAAGGTAATGAGGTGCTTGGGGCAGGCATTCACACAGAGAGAACAGCCTCTGCAAAGAGAAGCGTTGACCTTTGCAACACCGTTGCAGACAGAGATAGCACCATAGGGACATACTCTTTCACAGTCACCAAGACCCAAACAGCCAAACTTACAACTGCTGCTGCCCGAGTGAAGCTGCATAGCCGCCTTGCAGGAGGTAATGCCCTGATATCTCATCTTATCCTCTGTATTGTCACAGCTGCCCTTGCAATGAACAAGAGCGGTCTTTTTCTCTACAGACACAGCCTCAACGCCGAGAATTCTTGAAAGCTCTCGGGCTGTTGTCTCACCGCCGGGAGAGCATTTTCCGGGAGTGGTCTTGCCCTCTCTGAGAGCCTTTGCATAGCCTGCGCAGCCTGAAAAACCGCAGGCACCGCAATTAGCTCCGGGGAGAGCATTTGTAAGCTCCTCAACCTTTTCATCTGTTGGCACTGCCATAATGCAGGAGGCTACTGCCAGAACGATTCCTATTATAAGTCCGATACCTGCCACTATAAGAGCAGCAATAAGTATAAGCGTAAAATCCATAGCTAAACCTCCCTTTCCTCAGGCAAACATATTCTCAACGATGCCTGAGAATCCCAGAAAGCTGAGAGCCACCAGAGATGCAGAGACCAGAGTTATGGGAAGTCCACGAAGGGACGCAGGAACATCGGAAGACTCTATTCTCTGTCTGACGCCTGCAAACATTACCATTGCCACAAGGAAGCCGATACCTGCACCCAGAGCATTCACAAGTGCGTGAACATAGCCGTAGCTGCCTGTTGACTTTCCGATAACAAGAATAGCCACACCTAAGACAGCACAGTTTGTGGTAATGAGAGGAAGATATATTCCCAGAGAATTATAGAGAGCAGGGATGTACTTCTTAAGCACGATCTCTACAAGCTGAACAAGACCTGCAATAATCAGGATAAATACAATAGTCTCGAGATACTCAAGACCAGCAGGCACCAGTATCTTCATATAGATGGGATATGTAACCGCTGTGGCAAGCACCATAACAAAGGTAACAGCCACACTCATACCCACCGCTGTGTTTACCTTCTTCGAAACACCGAGGAAGGGACAGATACCGAGGAACTTGCAGAGAACATAGTTTTCAGTAAGAATAGCTGCAATAAATACAGCAAGAAGTTCTTTTAACATTCTGTCGCACCCTCCTTCTCGCAGGTTTCAGAAGCTTCCTTGCAGGAGGCTTTTTCTGCCTCTATTCTCATAGAGCAGTTGCCTGCCATGGGGCAGGAGGCACATCCAAGTTCCTTGTTCTGACTTTTATTTCCCTGAAGCTTCTGAGCCAGAGCAATAAGAATACCGAACACGAAGAAGCCGCCGGGAGGAAGCATAAAGATAAGGATGCTGAGATTTCCGGGCAGGTCCATACCAAACCATGTGCCGCTGCCGAGGATTTCTCGGATAGAGCCCATAAGGAGCAAAGCCGCCGTAAAGCCAACGCCCATTCCCAAGCCGTCAAACACCGAGGGAAGCACGGGATTCTTGCTTGCATACATCTCAGCTCTGCCGAGGATGATGCAGTTTACCACAATAAGGGGAAGATAGATTCCCAGACTTTCGTCAACTGCAGGAGCGAAAGCCTTTACTATCATCTGAACAATGGTAACGAATGCCGCAATAATTGTTATGTATGCAGGAATTCGCACCTTATCGGGAATAACCTTTCTAAGGGCTGAGATAACGGCATTGGAGCCCACAAGAACTGCAGTTGCCGCCACACCCATACCGATAGCATTGGAGGCTGAGGTAGAAACCGCCAATGTGGGGCAGGTACCCAGCACCAGACAGAGAACGGGATTTTCCTTGATGATACCCTTGGAAAATTCCTGAAGATAGTTATACTTCTTTTCCATCAGAATCCCGCCTCCTTAATTACAGAATAAATATCCAAAGCCTTGTTGACTGCCTTTGATACAGCCTCTGAGGTTATGGTGGCACCTGTGAGGGCATCCACATTGCGCTTCATTTCTTCAGAGTCCTTTGCGCTGAAGCCACCCTGAGGAGGATAGCCCTTAAACTGACCTCTGAACTCCTCTCCCTTGGCGTTCATACCAAGTCCGGGAGTTTCGTTTATGGAGAGGATCTCTACACCTGTGATCTCACCCTTGTAGCTGATTCCCACCATGATCTCAATATCGCCGCCATAGCCCTTTTCGGTGACGGATACGGCATATCCGGTGATAATTCCTTCATTATCAAGAGCAAAGTGTGCCTCGCCCTTTTCCTCGGGTACGATCTCTGCCTTCTCAAAGGTCTCACCCTCGGGACATACAGCCTGCATTGCCTGCTGTTCCTTTAAAACTGCATTATCTGCTATGGCAGCCTTTGTAAGCTCATTTGTAAGACCTAAAAGCAAAGCGATAATAACGCAGATTACAAAGAGGGAAATTGCAGGAAGGAAAACCGCCTTGAAGCTCAGCTTTTTCATACTGCATCCCCCTTTCTCTTCTTCTGCTTACCGAAGACCCTCGGAGCAGTCATATTTTCAATAAGGGGTGTCAGAATATTCATAAGTATAATTGCAAAGGACACTCCCTCGGGGAGATAGGAGTATTCTCTGATAAGCAGGGTGAGGACACCGCATCCGATACCATAAACGATCTTACCCTTGAAGGTAATGGGAGATGTGGTATAATCCGTTGCCATAAAAATGGCACCAAGGAGAAGTCCGCCTGAAAGCACATCAACAACGGGATTTCTGCCAAGGATAAGGGACATAACTCCTGCTGAACCCATAAATGCTACGGGGATAGTGGGAGTAATAACTCTTCTTATCACAAGATAGAGACCGCCGAGAAGAAGTGCTACGGCACAGGTCTCACCCAGAGAGCCTCCGTGATTACCCAGAAGAAGCTCCATATATGTGTATGTACCCTTCTCTGCCACAAGAGGAGTTGCAGAAGATACACCATCTACGGTCTTTTCCATAAATACCGTATTGTCCCATTTGGTCATAGCCTGAGGGAAAGAGGTAAGAAGTATGATTCTCGCCGCAAGTGCGGGATTTACAAAGTTCATTCCGATTCCGCCAAACATCTGCTTGACCACCACAATAGCGGCAACACAGCCGAAAGCTGCAATAAGGGGGTTTGTATCGGGAGGCAGATTCAGAGCAAGAAGCATACCCGTTACTGCCGCCGAAAGGTCACCGACAGTCTGTTCACGCTTCATAACGAAGCGGCACACATACTCGGTAACAACAGAAACCAGAATACAGATTCCGATAAGCATCAGAGGTTTCCAGCCGAAATACACAGCGGATGCCACACAGGCAGGAAGAAGCGCTATAAGAACATCTCTCATAATGCTTTTTGTGGAAGCGCTATGCCTCAGATGAGGAGACGAGGACACATAAAGTTTACTCATATCACTTTCCTCCCTTCTTCATTGCTTCCTCACGAAGCTTTGTCTTTCCCATTCTGATAGTCTGAACGATATGTCTCTTTGCAGGACAGCTGAATGCACAGCATCCGCATTCCATACAGGACATTATGTGACTTTCCTTCATAAGCTCAACGTCGCCTTTATTTACCGCCTCACAGATCTTGGGAGGAAGTAGTCCCATGGGACAAGCACTCACACATCTTCCGCAACGGATGCAGGCAGTAGTCTCGCTGAGCTTTGCGTCCTTCTCATCAAAAGCCAGAATGGCGTTGTTCTGCTTGAGTACGGGGAGCTCGTCATCTGTAAGGGCAATTCCCATCATGGGACCGCCCATGAGGATCTTATGAGGCTCACCCTTGTAGCCGCCGCAGAATTCGATTACATCCTTTATCTTTGTTCCAAGAGGAACGATAACATTCTTGGGCTCCTTTATTGCACTTCCGTCAATGGTAAGTCTCTTGGAGATAAGAGGCATACCTGTTTTGAGGTATGTACCCAGAAATGCTATTGAAGCCACGTTCATTACCACACAGCCTGCATCTGCAGGAAGCTTGCCCTCAGGCACCTCTCTGCCTGTAAGAGCTTTGATAAGCACCTTCTCAGCACCCTGAGGATAGGATGCACGAAGAGGCAGCACCCTCACTATATCATCGGGGTCAGCCTTCTCATTATCGGCTATTTCCTTCATAATCTTTAGGGCATCGGGCTTGTTATCCTCGATTCCGATAATAACCCTCTCTACACCCAGAATATCACAAACAGCATAGATACCTGACATTATTGCCCATGAATTCTCAAGGACCTCTCTGTGGTCCGCTGTAATATAAGGCTCGCACTCCGCACAGTTAATGAGAAGGGTATCAATACACTTGTCCTTGGGGATATTAAGCTTTACATGAGCAGGAAAACCTGCACCGCCAAGTCCTACAAGGCCGCTTTCACGCACAGCTCTGAGGAAATCCTCTCTGGTCTCCACCTTGGGAGCTGTAATAGTCGGGTCAGGGGTGTTCTCACCGTCAGACTCAATTAAAACCGCATCCACATCTGCACCCGAGGGAAGGGTCACCTTTGTAATCTTCTTAACGGTACCGCTTACACTTGAGTGAATGGGAGCAGAGACGAAAGCATCGGTATCGCCTATAACGGTACCCACATAGACGCTGTCCCCTGCTGAAACCGTCACCTTGCAGGGAGCACCGATATGCTGCTGCATGGGTATAAGCACCTCAGAGGGTGCAGGCATTATCACACTCTCTATATGGGAAGTGTTCTTTCTGTGAGGCGCCTTTACTCCGCCTCTTGTGGGGTAAGGGCGTTTCGGAAACTTAATTTCTCTTTTTTCCATATTAAACCTCCTTAAACCAAGAAGTTTTCATTATACAGTAAATCTTCTTTGATGTATATATACGTACATTTAACCGATAATAACTATACCATAAAAAGCGACAGTTTTTCAATAGTTTATAGCTAATTAAAAATTTAACAAACTAAGGTGAAATTTATGGAATTCTTAAAAGCCTTTCTCATAGGAGGACTTCTCTGCACAGCAGCACAGATACTTATTGACCGCACGAAGCTTACTCCTGCCAGGATCCTGACCGCCTCAGTGATAGCAGGTGCTTTCCTCTCAGCCGTAGGGATCTACGATAAAATCAAAGCCTTTGGCGGTGCAGGTGCCACGGTCCCTCTGCCCGGCTTCGGACACCTTATGGTGCAAGGTGTCAAAGAAGCAGTAAATAATGAGGGTGCCATAGGAATCCTCACAGGAGGACTCAGCTCTTCGGGGGCAGGTATTGCCGGAGTTATAGTGCTTGCTCTGTTCTTTTCGCTCATCTCAAGGCCTAAAATGAAATAACATTCCAAAGCACCCTCCCGTTCTTTACAAAAATATACCGCTTACCTCAAATTTCATCTTGAAAAGGCAAAAGATACATTGTATAATGAAGTTTAGAGTTTTATTAAGCAGAACAAATGTCTGCACAAAGAGGTAAGCTATGATTGTAACAGGTTTCGACAACAACAAATATCTGGAGATGCAAAGCGAAAAGATCCGTGAACGCATTGAGAAGTTCGGAGGCAAGCTGTATCTTGAATTCGGCGGAAAGCTCTACGATGACTTTCACGCATCCCGAGTACTACCGGGCTTTGCTCCCGACAGTAAGCTTCAGATGCTTATCCAGCTCAAGGACAAGGCTGAGATCGTCATTGTAATCAACGCCGCTGATATTGAGAAAAATAAAGTCAGAGGCGATCTGGGCATCACCTACGATCTTGACACCTTAAGACTTATTGATGTTTTCCGTGGTGTAGGTCTCTATGTGGGAAGCGTAGTTCTTACCTGCTACGCAAACCAGCCTGCCGCCACAAAATTCCAGCAGAGACTGGAGGAGCTTGGAGTAAAGGTCTATCGCCACTATCCCATCCCCGGATACCCCGGCAACCTTGACCTCATTGTAAGCGATGACGGCTACGGCAAAAATGAATACATTGAAACCGAAAAAGAGCTTGTAATCATTACTGCTCCCGGTCCCGGCTCAGGCAAAATGGCAACCTGCCTTTCACAGCTTTATCACGAGCACAAGAGAGGTATGAAATCAGGCTATGCCAAGTTCGAGACCTTCCCTGTGTGGAATCTTCCCCTGAAGCATCCTGTAAACGTTGCTTACGAAGCCGCAACCGCAGACCTTAATGACGTCAATATGATTGACCCCTATCACGTTGAAGCTTACGGAGAGACCACCGTAAACTACAACCGTGACGTAGAAATATTCCCCGTACTCAGCGCAATTTTCGAGCAGATTTTGGGAGAATGCCCCTACAAATCCCCCACGGATATGGGCGTTAATATGGCAGGAAACTGCATAATCGACGATGAGATCGTAAAGAAAGCTGCTCAGCAGGAAATTATCAGACGCTACTACACCGCAATGTGCGATCAGCGTCAGGGCACAGCTGAGCAAGAGCTTGTATATAAGCTTGAGATCCTTATGAAGCAGGCAGGACTCAGTGCCGAGGACAGGCCCGTCATTGCTGCCGCCCTCACAAAAGCAGAGGAGACCGGAGAGCCTGCCGCCGCCATTGAGATGCCTGACGGCACCATCATCACAGGCAAGACCTCTTCACTTCTTGGAAGTGCTTCAGCCGCTCTGCTCAATGCCCTCAAGTATCTGGGCGGAATCGATGACGACATCCATCTCATCTCCCCCACCATCATCGAGCCTATCCAGAAGCTCAAGGTGGGACATCTTGGCAACAGCAACCCCAGGCTTCACATCGACGAGGTGCTTCTGGCACTTTCCATCTGTGCCGCCACCGATGAAAAGGCTCAGGTCGCTCTTGACCAGCTCCACAAGCTTTCAGGATGCGAGGCACACTCAAGCGTTATCCTTGCCTCTATTGACCAGAAAACCTTCAAGAAACTGGGTGTAAACCTCACCTGTGAACCCAGATACCAGACAAAGAAGCTATATCATCTTTGATGCTTCATAACATAATAAAGTCAAAAGACCGTTGGATGTATTCCAACGGTCTTTTTTCACGGGTGGTGAATTATAATATCAAGTGCAACACTTTAAGAAAAATAAAGAAGTTCATACAAATCTCTGGTAGAATAGAGTTACCACACAACTAAACTAAAAGGAGACTTCACTATCTTTGTGAAGTCTCCTTCTTTTTCGCATCTTATGCAAATCAGTCTTCCTGATATTCAAGGATATCCCCTGCCTGACACTCAAGCACCTCGCAGATGGAGGCGAGAGTTGAAAATCGGATGGCATTTACCTTGTTGTTCTTTATCTTCGACAGATTAACATTGGTAATTCCCACCTTATCAGCAAGCTCATTGAGAGAAATTTTTCTCTCCACCATCATTCTGTCCAGTCTTAAAACTATCTTTCCCATATCTATCACCTTAAAGAAGTCCTTCTACTTCTTCCTCAAGCTCTGCACCACGGGCAAAGAACTGAGTAAGACAAAGTACGATTATACCCATTACGATACCCTCGGCATTTACAACGATCTCAGCTACCTCAACACCGATCACAATGCGGAAAATGATGCTTGTGATAAGGGAAACTACAGGCATTGCGATGGAGAAAATGCCGATTTCCTTCATCATACGTACATTGTCCTTTGCAAAGTGGGATTCTTCCTCGGATTTCTTGACAATGAGGTTTAAGTTACGGAAAATCATTGCAACAAGAGCCATACAAACCGCTGCGCCAAAGGCATAAACCGAAAGAGCACCTAAGTGGATATTTCCGTCTGCGCCCATGATGCTTGCCTCAAAGGTATAGCTGTCTATAGTTACATTCTCGCCAACGTCGATCAGATAATCGAGACCTGCAGGAAAAACCAGTGCACAGATAGCAGCTGCCAAAAGAAGAGCTGTACCTACCCAGTGTGTTACTTCAAGAATTTTTGTGATTATTTTTGTTGCCTTGTTAAACTTTGTGTTTTTCATGTGAAAACATCTCCTAAAATCAAATTTCATTTAATCATTGCATGCTTTGATGATAGGAGTATAACACGGCATTTTATGTTTGTCAATACTTTTTTATCGTTTTTCGATAATTTTATTATTTTATTCGATAATTCTTATATGCTTGAATTACTCAGAAATATATCAGACACCGGCCCCATTCTGCCTTTTTTGTCCCCTTATATCACTTATTCCTGCCGTTATTTTTGTTCACTTCCTTGAGAACAAGGATAATTCCAATGACCACAAGTGCCACTATTGCGCCCAGATAACCTATATCATACATAATATTCTGACCGAGATTTTCCATAGTTCCGTTTACCACTCCGCCAAAAAATCCCATAAAACCCAGAACTATGAGAATCACGCCTATAACTGATTTTTTCATAGTATTCCTCTTTTCCTGACAAAACAATTACAAAAAAAGCAAGGGGCAAGCCCCTTGCTCAAATTCCGATCTGACATCACACTATCAGATGATAGCGTTCTCGAGATACTCCTCAAGCTCCTCGTTGTCTGTTTCCTTCTTTTTCTTGAGAAGCATAAATGTAGCAACTGCTGCACCTACTGCGATAACTGCGGAGAGAAGAGCAACAAGCCAGCCGTAAGAATTTTCCTTTTTCATGATAACATACCTCCTGTAGAATACTCATAGATATTCTTTACATCTAAAATAATAATAACAGCCGCAAAAGCAAAAGTCAACATTATTATTTCATATTAACATAAAAAAATAAGCACCCCTAAAAAACAAAAAAAGCAGAGACAACTCTGCTTTTAAGGTTTACAACTTATTAAGAAAAATTATGCTGTAGCGTTCAGACGCTTCACAAGATTGGATTTGCTTCTGGCGGCAGTGTTCTTATGCAGAATACCCTTTGCGGCGGCCTGATCAATTTTCTTAACAGCAAGACGAACCGCCTCAGCTTTGTTCTCGGCGTTAGTGTCGATTGCGTTGTATGCTTTCTTAACTGCAGTTCTGAGAGCAGACTTGATGCTCTTGTTCTGAGCAGTCTTGGTTGCGATAACCTTAACACGCTTTTTTGCTGATTTGATATTAGGCATTGTCCCACCTCCTTATAAAGCGTTAACACGAAAATCGTAGATTTATCATCAGGATTTTCTCACGAAAACCCTATTTTCACAATCGTGCTGATATATAATACCACCAAAGGTAGAAAATTGCAAGCATTTTTTCAGTTTTCTCTATATTTTTTTCAAATCTTTTCGAAGCAGAGCTTAAAATCACAATATATAGATGTGAGGAGAAGAACATATACAAGTGCTTTCGTCATTTCGCTCATAAAACTGCCCCAAACCTATTATATATAAGGCGGCAAAATCCCTCTTTCCGGAATTTTTGTGGGTTATACACAGATAATTCACAAATCATTTATCCAAAATATACTTGACATTTTCCTGATACTGGTGTACATTATAGTTGTAGTTAGCACTCGACACCCGAGAGTGCTAATTGAGAAAAGGAGGCGATGGCATGGAGCTGGCAGTACGAAAACAAAAGATCCTGAAAGCCATCGTTGAGAGCTTTATCTCCACGGGAGAGCCCGTAGGCTCCAAGACCCTCCTTAACGAAACAGGCATTGAGGTCTCCCCTGCCACCGTGCGAAACGATATGGCAGACCTTGCCTTTTCAGGTTACATTCATCAGCCCCACACCTCGGCAGGGCGAATCCCCTCTCAGAAGGGACTGAGGTATTATGTTGACCATCTGATGGTCCCGATACCTCCTACCGAAAGAGCAAAGGCATACATTGACGCAAAGCTCAGCGCTGCTGCTGACACTCCCGAGAACCTCCTGAGAGAGGCTGCAAAGCTCCTCTCTTCATATACGGGATATGCCGCCGTTACCACTACCCCCGAAAGCAGCGATGCAAGAATTCACAGAATTCATCTTGTGGGTACCGGCAGGCACACCGCCATGATCATCATGGTGACAAACACGGGCATGGTCAGGAGCAAGCTCTTCCGTTCCAACTTCGTGGTAACCTCTGAGTTCATCTCGGTTCTCAAGGAAGCACTCAACAAGGCTCTTGCGGGTATGCCCCTCAAAGAGATAAACAAACCCTTTATGCAGACGGTTGCCGCCTCCTTTTCGGAGCTGTTTATGCTCTCGCCCCATTCCCTGACGGCTATTATGGAGATGGCACAGCAGGCAATGCTCACCGAGATCTGCACCTACGGAGAAACAAAGCTTCTATTCTCCGATGAGGTTGACCCCGTAACCTCACGTAACATTCTGAGTTTTCTCTCAGATACCCCGAAGGTAGCAAAGCTTCTCTTCTCACAAAGAAACCGACTCAGCGTTCACATCGGTTCAGAATGCAACAACCGTGAACTCCTCACCGCCTCAGTAATAACCGCACGGTACGAGATTTCCTCTGCCGTCGCAGGCGCTGTGGCAGTATTCGGCGGAGGCAGAATGGATTATGCCTCTGCGGTAGGAATAACAAGCTATGTTGCAGAATGTATCAGCCGACTTCTGGACGAAATGGTTGACATATAACTCATAAGGAGAATTAAAATGAGCACGAAAGAAACAGAAAACATAAAAGAAACCTGCGAAGAGACAAATCCCCAGCAGGAAACAGCCGACACAGAGGCTGCAGCAGAAACAGCTGAAGTCTCCGAGTGCGATAAGCTCAGAGAAGAGCTTGAGACTCAGAAGGATTCCTTCCTGAGACTTGCCGCTGAATACGACAACTACAGAAAGAGAACTTCTCAGGAAAAGCTTTCCATATACGCAGATGCAACCGCAAAGGCAGTAGAGGAGCTCCTTCCCCTTACGGACAGCGTAGTTGCCGCTCTTCAAAACACTCCCGAGGACGACGCTCAGCGTCAGGGCATTGAGCTTATTTCAAATCAGCTGGCAAAGTGTCTCGAGAAGCTGGGAGTTGAGGCTTTCGGCGAAATCGGCGACAGCTTTGACCCCAACATCCACAATGCGATTTCACGCACCGAGGATGAAAACCTTCCTGCCCAGAGCCTTGCACTCATATTCCAGAAGGGCTACAAGCTGGGAGATAAGGTTATCAGACCTGCCATGGTACAGGTAGCTAACTGCTAAAGAAGCGTCCGAGGCACGAAGCCTTTAAAAATCGAGGTCGAGCTTGAATTCGCCGAACAATTCGGATTTGATTCTTCAAAAATCCGAATAGGTGAATTAAAGGAGACAGTGGATTTTTAAAGAGATGCGTAGTGCATACGAGGCGTGACACAAGAAGCGTCCGAGGCACGAAGTAAAAACAAGGACTATTTCATACAGTCCATTATCTTATATACATTAATACAGTACATTATTTCTAATTGGAGGAATTTAATTATGGCAAAAACAATTGGTATTGACTTAGGCACAACTAACTCCTGCGTTGCAGTTATCGAAGGCGGCGAGCCTGTAGTTATCGCTAACGCAGAGGGCGCACGTACAACTCCCTCAGTAGTAGCATTCGCACAGAACGGCGAGCGTCTTGTAGGTCAGGTTGCAAAGCGTCAGGCTATCACCAACCCCCAGGGCACAGTCTCCTCTATCAAGAGAGAGATGGGCACAAACTACAAAGTATCCATCGGCGGCAAGGACTATACTCCTCAGGAGATCTCCGCTATGATCCTTCAGAAGCTTAAGACCGATGCTGAGGCTTACCTTGGCGACAAGGTTACTCAGGCTGTTATCACAGTTCCCGCATACTTCACAGACGCACAGCGTCAGGCTACAAAGGATGCAGGTAAGATCGCAGGTCTTGAGGTAAAGAGAATTATCAACGAGCCTACAGCTGCTGCTCTTTCCTACGGCATCGACAAGGAGACCGACCAGAAGGTTATGGTTTATGACCTGGGCGGCGGTACCTTCGACGTATCCATCATCGAAATGGGTGACGGCGTTCAGGAGGTTCTTGCAACTGCAGGTAACAACCGTCTCGGCGGTGACGACTTCGACCAGAGAATCATCGACTGGATCGTACAGAGCTACAAGACAGAAGCAGGCATTGACCTCTCAAACGACAGCCTCGCAATGCAGAGACTTAAGGAAGCAGCTGAGAAGGCTAAAATTGAGCTTTCCGGCGTTACCTCCTCTGACATCAACCTTCCCTATATCACAGCAGATGCAACAGGTCCCAAGCACCTTAACATGACTCTCTCCAGAGCAAAGTTCAACGAGCTTACAGCTGACCTTGTTGAAAAGACTATCATTCCCGTAAGACAGGCACTCAAGGACAGCGGTCTCCAGATTTCCGAGATCGACAAAGTTCTCATGGTTGGCGGTTCTTCCCGTATTCCTGCTGTTCAGGAGGCTGTAAAGGCTCTTATCGGCAAGGAACCCTTCAAGGGCATCAACCCTGACGAGTGCGTTGCTATCGGCGCTGCGCTTCAGGCAGGTGTTCTCGGCGGTGAGGTTGAGGGTCTCCTTCTCCTCGACGTTACTCCCCTCTCCCTTGGTGTTGAGACCATGGGCGGCGTAATGACAAAGATCATCGACAGAAACACCACAATCCCCGCAAAGAAGAGCCAGATCTTCTCCACAGCAGCTGATAATCAGACTCAGGTTGAAGTAAACGTTCTTCAGGGTGAGAGAGAGTTCGCAAGAGATAACAAGCAGCTTGGTCTCTTTGCTCTCACAGGCATTGCTCCCGCTCCCCGTGGCATTCCCCAGATCGAGGTTACATTTGACATCGACGCTAACGGTATCGTCAACGTAAGTGCTAAGGACCTTGGCACAGGCAAGGAGCAGAACATCACCATCTCCTCCTCCACAAATATGTCCAAGGAAGATATCGACAAGGCTGTTAAGGAAGCTGAGCAGTTCGCAGCAGAGGATAAGGCCCGCCGTGAGGCAGTTGATGCTAAGAACGAGGCTGAGAATATGGCTTATCAGGCAGAGAAGCTGGTTTCCGACAGCGGCGACAAGCTCACAGAAGAGGATAAGAACACTCTCACTACAAAGGCAGCCGCAGTAAAAGAGGCTATCACAAAGGATGACAAGGCTCTTATCGATGCTGCAAAGGAGGACCTCCAGAAGGCTCTCTACGAAATTTCCACTAAGCTCTATCAGGCTGCAGCCGCAGAGGCTCAGGCTGCTCAGGGTGCTAACCCCGAGGCAGGAGCTGCAGGTGCAGACGGCAACGTTTACGATGCAGACTTCACCGATGTTGAGGGCAACTGATAAGTTCCCCGTTAAAATTTGATTATTACTACTATATAGACTCCTTTATCTATTATATCCGCACTGAGCTGCTTCGTTTTTTCGGAGCAGCCTTTGCGGTGTTTATACACAATTTCCGACAGAGGGTGAAACTTTGGCAGATAAGAGAGATTACTACGAGGTCATGGGCATTCAGAAGGGTGCCACTGACGATGAGATAAAAAAAGCATACAGACAGCTTGCGAAGAAATACCATCCCGACTTAAACCCTGACAACAAAGAGGCAGAGGCTAAGTTCAAGGAGGTAAACGAGGCATACGAGGTACTTTCCGACAAGGACAAGCGAGCAAGATACGATCAGTTCGGTCACGCAGGAGTTGATCCCAACTACGGAGCAGGCGGCGGCTACGGCGGCAGTCCCTTCTCTCAGGATATCGACTTCGGCGATATTTTCAACAGTGTATTCGGCGGCTTCGGCGGTTTTGGCGGCAGACGTTCCTCAAATCCCAACGCACCCAGAAGAGGTGCTGACATTGAGACCACTATTGCCATTTCCTTTGATGAGGCGGCTAAGGGCTGTAAAAAGGAGATAAGCTACACCGCAACTGTCACCTGTAAGGAATGCTCAGGCTCAGGTGCCGAGAAGGGTACCAGCGCCAAGGTTTGTTCCTCCTGCCGTGGAACAGGACACGTTACCGTTAATCAGCGTACCCCCTTCGGCGTTGTTCAGACCTCCCGTGTCTGTGACGCCTGCCGTGGTACAGGCAAGGTAATCGAGAAGCCCTGCAAGGCTTGCTCAGGCGCAGGCAGGCACAAGCAGACAAGAAAAATTGAAATCAACATCCCCGCAGGTATTGCAGATGAGCAGGTACTTAGCGTCAGCGGTCAGGGCTCCAGCGGTATCAACGGCGGTGCAAACGGCGATGTCCGTGTATATGTAACCGTCAGACCTCATCCCATCTTTGAGAGAAGAGGCGACGACGTATGGTGCGAGCTTCCCCTTACCTACACTCAGGCGGCTCTGGGTGCCGAGGTTATCGTTCCCACCATTGACGGCAAGGTCAGCTACAGCGTTCACGACGGCACACAGCCCGGCGATGTCTTTAAGCTCAAGGGCAAGGGCATCCCCCACATAAACGGAAGAGGCAGAGGCGACCAGTATGTCAGAGTAACTATTGACGTACCAAAGAATCTTACCTCCAAGCAGAAGGAGCTTCTCAAGGAATTTGAGAAGGCATCCTCAGAAAAAAATTACCAGAAGAGAAAGAGCTTCTCTGACCTTCTCAAGAAGATTTTCGGTTGAAGTTTATCTCTTGTGAGAAAACTCAAAAATCTTTTCAGAAAATAACAATCTCAAAAGGAGCATTCCTATGGACTGGACAGAAATAATCATTTCAGTAAACAGCAAAGACGCAGAAACCGCTGAGGCTATTGCTCATATGGCAGTACCCTACGGCATCTACGTTGAGGACTACACCGCCCTTGAGGAAGAGGTAATGCAGATAGCACACATCGACCTTATTGACGAGGAGCTTCTCAAAAAGGACAAGGACAAGATTCTTATCCATGTCTATATCAGCCCCGAGGAAAACCCTGCCGAATCCATAGCCTTCCTCAGAGAAAGACTTGCCTCTGAGGGAGTAGAGAACGAGATAAACACTCTCTGCTGTAATGAAGAGGACTGGAGAAACAACTGGAGACAGTATTTCTTCCCCATTCCCGTCGGCGAAAAGCTCCTTATTCGTCCCACATGGCGAGACGAGGTAGATCCCGAGGGCAGAGTTGTAATCAACATTGACCCCGGTCTTGCATTCGGAACAGGAAACCACGAGACCACAAGACTTTGTCTTTCTGAGCTTGAAAAGCATATTTCCGAAGGCACAACCGTTCTTGATGTAGGTACCGGCAGCGGTATTCTCTCCATTGCATCCGTACTTCTCGGTGCAGAAAGGGCTTTCGGTGTTGATATCGACCCCACAGCCGTGAGAACTGCCGTAGAGAATGCAGAGCTCAATAAGGTTCAGGATAAATGCACCTTCGTGGCAGGAAACCTTACCGACAAGGTAGAGGGCACCTACGATGTTGTTGTTGCAAACATTGTTGCCGATGCCATCATTATGCTCTCAAAGGACGTTATGAACTTTATGAGAGAGGATTCTCTCTACATAATGAGCGGTATAATCGACAAAAGACTACAGGATGTTCTGAATGCTTTAGAGGGTAAATTCGAAATTATCCGCACACTTACCGACAGCGGTTGGGTTTGCCTTGTTGCAAAACTTAAAAAATGATAGTATAATCTATTCTGTGATTTATGAGAGCATACTTTCCATAAGTTTTCATACAGCTGTCACAGATATGTATTATGCTCTCAAGTAAACTTAACCACGGAGGTATTGAACTATGAAAAAGCCCAATAAAAAAGATACTCTTAATTTAGTGTTCTCAGCATTTCTTGTGCTGGGATACATCGTCTGCTCCTACTTCTTCCTTACAATGAGTGCCACAGCACCCAAGCTTGAGCCCTATGTAAACGCCCTTGTGTTCACAGTATTCGGTCTCATTCTTTTCTACGGCACCAGAGTAGGAGAGGGTAAGCAGGTAGCACGCTTCAGCCTTGCAACACTTATTGTTCTTGATCTTCCTGCACTTTACATCGTGCTGGCACAGCTTATCAGGGACTTCCCCCTGCATGACGCTATTGCAAACTTAAGTGGAAATGCCCTTCCCTACAGCCCCCTCTTTATTCTTGCCGCTGTAGCTTTAGGCTACGGCATCCCCTACACCTTCTTCTCAGGCTATGAGATCGAGAGTAGTGAAAAGGCAGAAGAAATCTGCGAGTGTGGCTGCACCTGCGAGTGCTGCTGTGAAGAGGCAGAGGAGCTTATCGAAGAGGAAGCCGCACCTGCAAAGGAGTACGCTCTTGCAGAGGAAGGAGTTGCGGGCGCTCTTATGGTAGTTGACGACGAGGACACAGAGTTTGACCCTGAGAAGGAGATCCGACTTTCTGAGGTCTCAGCATCTGTTGAGGATGTAAGGGTAGGCTCTTTCGTAGTAGCAAAATAAAAGAACAAGCAGGCAGAGAATAATCTCACACCCGCTTCAAAACATAAATATATAAAACTTTCAAAAAAGAGGTATTGACTGACTATGGGTTGCACTCACAACTGCGAAACCTGCAAAGAGAATTGTGGTTCCAAAGGAGAAAACACAATTCCCAAGGAGGAGCTGAACAGAAACAGCTCCGTTAAAAAAGTAATCGGTATTGTATCAGGCAAGGGCGGCGTTGGCAAAAGCCTTGTGACCTCTGCTATGGCAGTAAGTATGAACCGCCGTGGATACAAGACAGCAATTATGGATGCTGATATCACAGGTCCCTCCATCCCCAAGGCATTCGGCATCAAGGAAAAATGTACCGGCACAGACTTAGGTCTTCTTCCCGTAACCACCAAGACCGGCATTGATGTGGTATCCATCAACCTGCTCCTTGAAAACGAGACTGATCCCGTTGTGTGGAGAGGTCCCGTCATCGCAGGAACAGTCAAGCAGTTCTGGACAGAGTTCATCTGGAAAGACGTTGACTATATGTTCATCGATATGCCCCCCGGAACAGGCGATGTTCCCCTTACTGTTTTCCAGAGCCTGCCCCTTGACGGTATCATTGTTGTAGCTTCCGTTCAGGAGCTTGTTTCCATGATCGTTGAGAAGGCCGCAAAGATGGCAAAGCTTATGAACATTCCCATTATCGGCATTGTTGAGAATATGAGCTACTTCAAATGTCCCGACTGTGGCAAGGAGCATAAGATCTTTGGCGAGAGCCATACCGATGAGGTTGCCGCAAAGTACGGCACCAAGGTTATCGCAAAGCTTCCCATTGACTCCTCTCTTGCAAAATGCACAGACACAGGTACTATGGAGCTTTTCGTTGGCGACTACTTTGAGAATGCCGCTGACGAGGTTGAGAAAATCTGAATTTAATATCACCATAAATAACAGAAAGCACAGCAGGTTTGCTGTGCTTTTTCTTTTGGAAGATGCAAAAAAAGCCGCACAGTTTTTTTGTACGGCTTTCATCGTTTTATTTATCAGTCTTTTGTGTATTTCAGCAGATCAGAAATCTCACAGTCGAGAACCTCACAAAGCACATTGAGAGTGGTAAGTCTCACTGCCTTTGCCTTGCTGCTTCTGAGCATAGAAAGAGCAGAGGGCTCAAGGCCTGTTTTCTCACAGAGTTCCGTGGGAGTGACACCCTTCTTCTGCATAAGCTCTTCAAGAATAATCGTAACCATATTCTGTCTCCTTATACTGTGTATTCGTTTTCTTCCTTGATATCTGCCACTCTCTGAAGCAGGTGCTGCATTACCTTGCAGAAGCCAAATATCACAAGGCACACAAAGGCTACAAGGAACAGTGCAAATATAAAGCTGGGGTGAGCTTCATTGAGCCACACAGCCACAGTAATAAATCCGCCGAGATAAGCTATAAGCTCCAGAAGTGCCATAAATGCGATTCGGTCAAATAGCTTTGCATTGCTTACCGTAAAGCCTTTGCCATCCTGAATATTGGAGCATATCTGAAGCACCAGCACAACCATATAGTAGAAGCCTATGAGAGTTATCCATAAAAAGATCAGAGCAGGATACTGAAGATATGCAACCTCGGGAAATCTCCAAGCCATCCAGCTGAGAATCTCGGGAAGCAGGGTAATGGAAAGCACAAAGGTACTGCCTGCCAGTATCATTATAAGCCACTTGAAGGTACGTAAATATTTATTAGCCATTGAGTATTTCACCTCGAGGGAATATTATCATCCACACTCCCAAAAGTCAAGATTTTTCTCTCTTTTTCGGGACTACCTAACTTAAATCAAAGAACCTTTTTCAAAATATCAATGGTCTTCTTTGCCGCCATAACCTTGAACTCATCAAAGTTTACAGTGGTATTGTGACCGATATCATCGGAAATCGAGCGGAGTATTGCAAAGGGAACACCTGCACGGACACACACCTGAGCCATGGCACCGCCCTCCATCTCGCAGGCAAGAGCTGAAAACTCCTTGCCGATGGAAAGTCGCTCCTCTGAATCGGATACAAACTTATCGCCTGTAGCGATAATGCCTCTGAAGGCTCTTGTATCTTCAAGAGTTTTTGCTATCTCATAAAGCCTTGAGGAGAGCTCCTCGTCAGCAGGAAGCTCTATCATCCTCTTTCCCAGAAGCTCAAGAGTACCCTTGGGATCGCCGAATGCGGTACAGTCAAAGTCATGCTGAACTGCCGCTGTAGCAACCACCACATCACCTACGGTAACCTCTTCGGATAAAGCACCTGCAACACCGCTGTTGATGATAACATCGGGGTAGTAGTAATCGATAAGCATCTGGGTGCAGATAGCCGCACTTACCTTACCGATACCGCACTGCACGATAACTACATCGGTGTTCTGAATTTTTCCGCTATAGAATGTAGCACCGGATCTGGTCACGGTGCCTTCAATTTCAATAATATCAAGAAGTCCCTGAAGCTCAAGCTCCATTGCACAAATAATTCCTGTCATATCTATCACCTTTCTCAGTCCATATTACCTGTCAGGCACATTATTGCCGACAGCGCCGCCAAAGGAGCGGTCTCTGTTCTTAAAATTCTTTTACCCAGAGTGGCAAGCACGATGTCCTTTTCCTTTGCAAGAGAAGCTTCTCTTTCCTCGAAGCCACCCTCAGAGCCTACAAAAACAGATATGTTTTTCTCTCCCTCGCAGGTGAAGTTCTCAAGGATTTTTCTCAAGGATTCGCCGCCGAGCTCATAGAAAAGAATGCCTTTTCCCTCTTTACCGGCTTTCTCCAAAGCCTCTTCAAAATTCACAGTTTTCTCCACCCTCGGCACTATACCCCGCCTTGACTGCTGAGCTGCAGATAGAGCAATTTTCTGCCAACGCTCCTCTTTCTTCCGAAGATTCTTTTCGTCGGGACGGGAGATACATCTCGAGGAAATAACGGGAACAATGCGGAACACTCCCAGCTCCACAGCCTTCTGAATCACCAGCTCCATCTTCTCGCCCTTTGAAAGGCACTGATAGAGAGTAACCTTCACATCAGGTTCTGTGTCGCAAGGCTCCTTTGAGTTCACCTTCACCAGAACGCTGTCTGCTGTTATCTCCTTTATCTCGCAGATGTGGAGAGTTTTGTCGGGTGTAACAAGAGATATCTCCTCGCCCTCTCTCATTCTCAGAGACTTTCCGATATGTCTTGCATCCTCACCGGTTAAGAGATATTCATCTGACACAATATTTTCGGGTGTAAAAAACCAAGCCATAGCATTTACTCTAACTTTCCTTAAGTTTCTTAACCTAATATACCAAAAGAGGAGAAATATTGCAATAATTATATGGAAATGATAATATTATACCTAACATACTTTATAATAGAAATGTGAAGACTATTTGAAGAAAGGTGTGATTTTTTGACTATGGTCACCATAACAGAAAAAGACCTTATTAAAAAACTCTCAGCAGAAGCCCTCGAAGCGAAAGACCTGCCCCACCTCCTTATTGATAAACTCTCAAAAGCCGGTAAGAGAGTTGCCACGGCAGAGAGCTGCACAGGGGGACTTATCTCCAAGCTCATCACCGACTGTGAGGGTGCCTCCGCAGTTTTCGACTGCGGTGTCTGCTCCTATGCAAACTTTATCAAAGAAAACGTCCTCGGGGTAAATCCCGACACCATTCTCGCTCATGGAGCAGTTTCCCCTGAAACCGCAAAAGAAATGGCAGAGGGAGTAAGAAAGCTCTCACACGCCGATATCGGAATATCCACCACAGGAATAGCCGGCCCAGCAGGAGGAACAGATGAGAAGCCCGTAGGTCTTATATATATAGGAATAGCTACCGAGGCAAAAACAGACATCATCAGGGCAGAATTTATGTCAAAAAATACCAATCGAGACAAAAATCGACAACTCGCCGCTACTTTGGCCCTTTATTGTGCATTTCAAAGCATTTAAGCCCCTTGAAGGCTTTTAAGGCTTGCAAATTCAAAAGAAATATGGTAAAATTTTGGTGATTATTTTAGGATGCGCAATTTTTCGGCATACGCTAATAATTAAATAAGCAGTTGCTTTTCCTTATAAGCTACTTCTGCTTTGAAGATTTCTGAAACTTTTCCGGGAAACTTCCGGATAGGGTTACGGCTTCGCCTAAAGCTACACCCAATACTAAAAAACAATATTTTTTCAGGAGATGATTTCATGTCAAGAATGGCAGGTATCCTTATGCCTATTACCTCTCTGCCCTCTCCCTACGGCATTGGTACTATCGGCAAGGAAGCTTACAAGTTTGCAGACTTTCTGAAGAAATCAGGTCAGAAGGTATGGCAGATTCTTCCCGTTGGCCCCACAAGCTACGGCGACTCCCCCTATCAGTCCTTCTCAACCTATGCAGGCAATCCCTATATGATTGATCTTGATATGCTCTGTGAAGAGGGACTCCTTAATAAGGCAGACCTCAAGAAGTTCAACTTCGGTACGAATCCCGGCTACGTTGATTACGAGCAGGTTTATAACAGCCGATTCGAGGTACTCCGTATGGCTTATGAGAACTTCAAGGCTCTCGGCAAGGACGCACCTGAGACAAAGGCTTTCTCCTCCTTTAAGAGAAAGAACTGCAAGTGGCTCAAGAACTACGCTCTCTATATGTCCGTTAAGAAGAGCTTTGATATGAAGGCATGGACTGAGTGGGACGATGAAGCTATCCGTCTGCGTGACGAAAAGGCTGTTGCCCGCTACACAAGAAAGTTCTCCGATGACATCGGTTTCTGGAGCTTTGTTCAGTTTAAATTCTACGAGCAGTGGGAGAAGTTCCGTGCATACGTTAACTCCCTCGGCATTAAAATTTTAGGCGATATGCCTATCTATGTTGCCATGGACTCCGCTGACACATGGGCAAATCCCGAGGTGTTCTGGCTGGACGAAAAGCGCAATCCCGTTTGCGTTGCAGGCTGTCCTCCCGATTACTTCTCTGAGACAGGTCAGCTCTGGGGCAACCCCCTCTACAACTGGGATTACCTCAAGGAGACAGGCTACAAGTGGTGGTTTGAGCGTATCAAAGCAGCAACTGCTCTCTTCGATATCACAAGAATCGACCACTTCCGTGCTTTCGATACCTACTATGCTATCCCCTTCCCCGCAGAGAACGCTATCGGCGGCTCATGGAAAGAGGGTCCCGGCATTGAGTTCTTTAACCTCATGAACGAGCAGATCGAAAATGTAGAGATCGTTGCAGAGGACCTGGGTGACCTCACTCCCGGTGTAAAGCAGCTTCTTCTTGACTGCGGCTATCCCGGCATGAAGATCCTTGAGTTTGCATTCGGCAGTGGCAACGACAACGAGTATCTCCCCCACCTCTACACAGAGAACTGCGTTGTATATACAGGTACTCACGACAACGACACCGTTATGGGCTGGAAGGCTGTAGCTGACGAAGAAACTCTCCGTCATGCTTATGAGTACTGTCACTTAAACGATGAGGAAGGCTTCCACTGGGGCCTCATCCGCACAGCTTACGAGAGCTGCGCAAAGTATGCTATCATCCCCATGCAGGACATTCTGGGTCTCGGCTCAGAGGCAAGATTCAATACACCTTCTACTCTCGGCGGCAACTGGGAGTGGAGAATCGATAAGAAGGCTCTCACCAAAGAGCTCAGCACTAAATTAAAGGAAATGGTTGTTCGATACAACAGACAGGAGGACTAAAACAATGAGTAAGATTATTGAAAATCTTGAAACTATTGCGAAAAGTGCGTACTGCAAAAAGCCCAAGGAGCTCACAAAGGAGCAGCTTCACCTGACACTTGGTAAGGCTGTAATGAGCGAAATTGCCGACAACTGGGCAAAGAGCCAGAAGGCTCACTCAAAGAAGCGCAGAGCTTACTACTTCTCTGCAGAATTCCTTATGGGTAGAATGATCTACAACAATCTCTACTGCTTAGGCGCTCTTGATGAGGTTAAGGAGCTTCTCAAGGCTAAGGGCATGAACATCAACCAGTTCGAGGATATCGACGATGCAGCTCTCGGTAACGGCGGTCTTGGCCGTCTTGCAGCTTGCTTCCTTGATTCCGCTGCAACTCACGACGTTCCCCTCGACGGCTACGGAATCCGTTACAAGTACGGTCTCTTCAAGCAGTCCATCGAGAACGGCTATCAGGTAGAAACTGCTGACGACTGGCAGAAGTTCGGTGATCCCTGGTGCATCCGTCGTCTTGAGGACGCTGTAAAGGTTGAATTTGCAGGTCAGACTGTTGTAGCTGTTCCCTATGATATGGCTATCATCGGCTACGGCACAAAGAACATCAACACTCTCCGTCTGTGGCAGGCTGAGGCAGTTGACGAGTTCAACTTCCTCCAGTTCAACGAAGGCAGATACGACGAGTCTATCAAGGCTAAGAACGATGCTGAGAACATCTCTAAGGTTCTCTATCCCAACGATAACTCCCGCGAGGGTAAGGTGCTGAGACTTAAGCAGCAGTATTTCTTCTGCTCTGCTTCTCTCCAGGATATCATCAGAAAGTATAAGGCACAGTACGGCAACGACTTCTCTCGTTTCGCAGAGCTCAACGCTTGCCAGCTCAACGATACACATCCCATCTGCTGTATCCCCGAGCTTATCAGACTTCTCGCTCTTGAGGGCGTAGATTTCGAAGAGGCTTTCCAGATTGCACAGAAGACATTTGCATACACAAACCACACAGTTATGGCAGAGGCTCTCGAGAAGTGGAGCATCTCCCTTATGCGTGAAGTTATTCCTGAGATCTACTCCATCATCGAGAGAATCAACGAGAGAGAGATGAATGATCTTCGCTCCAAGGGTCTCGAGGAGTGGAAGGTTAACGATATGAGAATCATCGATGGCGAGAGAGTTCACATGGCTCGTCTCGGTATCTATGCTTCCAGCTATGTAAACGGCGTTGCATGGATCCACACAGAGATCCTCAAGAACGACGTTCTCAAGGATTGGTACGCTATCTATCCCGAGCGTTTCCAGAACAAGACCAACGGTATCACACAGCGTCGTTGGTTAGGTCTCTGTAACCCCGAGCTTTCCAAGTTCATCACCGAGAAGATCGGTGACGGCTGGCAGAGAGACCTCTCTAAACTCTCCGCACTCAGCGGTATGCTTGACGACAAGACCGTTAAGGAGTTCAACAAGATCAAGGCTACTAAGAAAAAGCAGCTTGCAAAATACGTTAAGAAGATGGAAGATTTCGACCTCAACCCCGACTTCATCTTCGACATTCAGGTAAAGAGACTCCACGAGTACAAGAGACAGCTCCTCAATGCTTTCTCCATTCTTTACATCTACTTCCTTATCAAGGATGGCAAGCTCCAGAACTGGAACCCCACAGCTTTCATCTTCGGTGCAAAGGCTGCTCCCGGTTACAGAAGAGCTAAGGCAATCATCAAGTACATCAACGAGATTGCTAACCTCGTAAACAACGATCCCGATACAAAGGACAAGCTCCAGGTTATCTTCGTTTCCAACTACAACGTTTCCTACGCAGAGAAGATCGTTGTTGCTGCTGATGTTTCCGAGCAGATCTCCACTGCAGGTACAGAGGCTTCCGGTACAGGTAACATGAAGTTTATGCTCAACGGTGCAGTTACCCTCGGTACTTACGACGGTGCTAACGTTGAGATCGCTCAGCAGGCAGGCGAAGAGAACGAGTACATCTTCGGTGCAAGAGTTGAGGAAATCGAGAGACTTAAGAGAGAGGGCTACTCTCCCAGAGCTATCTACGACCAGAACGAGTACATCAGAAGAGTTATCAACACTCTCGTTGACGGCACATTCAACGATGACGGCGCTCAGGGCGAGGGCAGCTTCAGAGAGCTCTTCGAGGGTCTCCTCGACGGCAAGTGCTGGCATGCACCTGACCACTACTTCCTCCTCCTCGATCTTCAGGATTATGTTGATACTAAGATCCGTTGCAACCAGGAGTATTCTGACAGAGTAGCATTCGGCAGAAAGTGCCTCATGAACACTGCAAACGCTGGTACATTCAGCTCTGACAGAACTATCCTCCAGTACGCAACCGAGCTCTGGCACGTTAAGTAAATTATTTACTGACAGGCTTAAATAAAAAACAAACGGTACATTTCGAAAGAGATGTACCGTTTTTTACTCTTCATTTATCATTGTCAACAAGTCCAATAAGATAATCGGCGGAAAGGTTATAAAACTCACACAGCTTCTTCAAATCGTCAATTTTAAATTTGGCTCTACCCGCCTCTATGTGATTATACCCCTGTTGTGATTTGTAAAGCACCTTCCCCACCTGTGCCTGTGTAAAGTCCCTATCTTCTCGTATCTATTTGAGTCTTTGTCTGTAATCCATACTACCACTCACATATATATTGTTATGCAAAAATGGTAGCATACTCAGGATTTGAGTATTGACTTATACTCAACCTTTGAGTATAATGTACGGGTATATCTAGGGCAATCTGGTATTCAACAAATAATTACAACAATCAATATACTTCTTTGCAAAACCCACTTATATTAAGCTGAAGTTTGTCGCAAGCGGCACTATAATCTAATTAAAACAAACGGAGGACTCTGATATGAACAATAATATTGAAAAAGAACTTTACACAGAACGTCTCGTAGCCATATTCAAAGTATGCATGAAAACCGTTTTAATTATCGGTGCTGCACTCACTTTTTTAACTCTGATTATATTAGGCAACGAAAACTTTCAGACAACATACTCTGCTTTTGGAATTACCATCACAAGTTTTGATGATTCGTTCGCATCTGTTATTCTCATTTTCACTTTACTAATAGCACAATGGGCATTAATCGGCATTGTCATTTCTACCCTGGTTACTCTTCTTTATGCAATAGCGCTACATCTGGAAAAGAATAGCGAAAAGCTTGATATTATAGTCTCAACCCTCAGGAATACTTCATCCGAAAAAACAGCTTCCAACTCTCAGCCTGCCAAGATCGATTCTGACTCAATGCCCTCCGGTACCTCTGTATTTACAGAAGAACCTCAGCCTGTCGAAAACAAACCTGTTCTCAACAAAGATGAGCCTATTAAATGCGAGATCGTAGACGATGACTATATACTTTGCCCCAACTGCGGTCAAAGGCAGCGCAAAAACCGCACGATATGCTTCCGTTGCGAACAGAAATTTGAACAGAACTAAACTAAGAGAGCTCGGTTTCCCGAGCTCTCTTTTTAATCGGTTAACTTTTCACTATTCCTTTCTGTTTCAGAAAATAACCCCAAAATTTTCTTGGTTTCAAAATAGCAATCTATTGACATTTCCACATATTTCTACTACTATATTTTCTATTGAAAGGAATGGTTCAGATGAAAAAACTTCTGTGTTTTTTTCTTATAATACTTACGCTCTTTACTCTATGTGCCTGCAACAAAACAGAAGGAGATACATCTTCTCAGGTAGTAGAAACTCAGGATGAAACACCTGCTGAAACGCAGTTTGAGACCGAAACTGTGACAGAAACCGCAACAGAGACTACTGTCACCGAAACAGAAACTGTGCCTCCCTCATGGGAGTCTCTCAACCCCGTATATGAGGGAGAGCTTCTCTCCCACCCCAACATCCTCAACGTTATGCTTTTCGGCACCGATGCCGCAGGCTCTTTAAGCGATTCTATGATTCTTATGTCTGTTGATAGTGTTCACGGCAAAATAAAGCTGGTGTCCTTTCAGAGAGATACCTATGTCCACATCAGCTCAGGCTTCTATCACAAACTCAACTATGCCTATGCCGCAGGGGGAGCCGCAAACGCCATCAGGGTTATAGAGAACAACTACGGCATAAAGATCGACAGATATGCCTCTGTGAATTTCAGAGCCTTCAGAGATATTATTGATATCCTCGGAGGAGTGGAGATCGAGCTTACCGCAGATGAGATCGGATACATCAACGGTCAGCTTCAGGAGAACGGCCAGTCTAAGCATCATCTTGATGCTCAGGCAGGAACTGTAAAACTCAACGGCACTCAGGCTCTATGGCACGCAAGAAACCGAGGCGGTACCTACGGTGGTGTTACCTACTACGGAGATGACTGGGACAGAACACAGCGTCAGAGAAATCTTATATGTGCAATTCTGAGACAGTTCCGATACAGCTCCTATAATGAACTTTCTCAGGTTATCGACATCGTAAGCCCTCTGCTCACAACAGACCTCGGTGATGCTCAGATGTTAAGCTTCATCAAAACCCATGCTCAGGACTTCCTCTTCTACGATGTGTCGGGCTGCTCAATGCCATCTTCAGGCAACTGGAGCTACGGCTACAATGAGGCAGGCTCCGTCATCCTTGTAAATAGCTGGAGCAGTGTCAGAAGAGACCTTCAGAATTACATTTACGAAGATCTTATAATTGAATAAACCGAAAGGCTCAAGCACTTTGCTTGAGCCTTTTTCATATTGCTTAAACTATTCTGTTTCTGATATCGCCTGAAAAGAAAGCTTCCATATTCTTTGCCATTTCCTCAACGCACCTTGCTCTGGCTTCTTTTGAACCCCACGCCATGTGAGGAGTAAGGATAACGTTGGGATAGCCTGCAATTTCAAAGAAAGGATGCTCCTTTGGGAAAGGCTCAGTGCTATAGACATCCACACCGAGACCCCCGATGCAATTCTCTTTAATAGCATCTGCAAGGGCTTTTTCGTCGGTTACTGCACCTCTTGCAGTATTGATGACTATGGCGGTTTTCTTCATCATGGCAATTCTGTCTCTGCTCAGGATCCCTCTTGTTTCGTCGGAAAGAGGCAGATGCACAGAGATAATATCGCACTCTCTGCAGATGGTATCAATATCCGCAAGAGGGAATTTACCCTCCTGCTTTCTTCTGAATACCACAACCTCGGAACCGAAAGCAGAGGCTACCTCTGCCACCTTCACACCTATTCCACCGCCGCCGAGAATGCCCCATTTAAGTGAGGAAATCTCGTGATAAACGGGTGTGAGCTTGTTTGCAAGACCAGATTCGCTGTATTTTCCTGACTTAACAAAATCTCTGTACTCATCCTGTCGGTTTACAAGAGAAAGTGCCATGGAGACCGCTATCTGAGCAACGCTTACGGTGGAGTAACCGGGAACATTACAAAGTGCTATTCCCCTATCCTTGCAGTAAGCTGTATCGATGTTATCATAGCCTGTTGCAGCAATGCATATAAGCTTTAAATTCTGAGCCGATGAGAGATTCTGCTCTCCCAGCTTTATTTTATTTATTATGACGACCTCGGCATCCGCTACCCTGTCTGCCACTTCCTCAGGGGCAGTTGTGGGATACTCCGACACCTCACCCAGTGCATATATGGGAGAAAGGTCAATATCCAGACCCAAGGTATCTTTATCAAGCACCGCTATCTTCATTAAGCTTTATCTCCTTTATCATCTTTCCTCTTTAGGAGTTTCTTTTGTTTCATTATATGAAGCCATCATTTCGAGTTCTCTTCTGATTGCTTTTGAATTCTCTAAAAGTTCTCCCAAACCATATAATATGATAGACACAATCCAAGCTGAAGCTATTCCTGCAACCACCAATACAATTTTATTAATCAGCGGTAAATCAAGAAATATTCCGCACAGAATCAGCAAAAATACTCCTACTTCGAAAATAACTTGTGCAGTGATCATAATCTTATCACTTACATTTTTGAACATACGATTTCCTCCGATACTTGTTTTGATAATTATAGCATACGAACATTAGTAATACAAGGTAGGAAATTCGTGAAACTTTAGCACTTATCATCAGTTATATATTGACAAAAAACCTCTCAAATGCGATAATAAAGGTGTATATTCCATTTGCAACAGGAGGAATCGTTATGGCAAAGGAACTGGCAAAATCCTACAACCCAAAAGAGGTTGAAGACAAAATTTACGACTTCTGGCTTAAGGGCAAATACTTCCATGCTGAGGTTGACCCCGACAAAAAGCCTTATTCAATAGTTATGCCGCCCCCCAACATCACAGGACAGCTCCACATCGGACATGCTCTTGACAACACTCTTCAGGATATTCTCATCCGTTTCAGAAGAATGCAGGGCTATAGCGCTCTGTGGCTTCCCGGCACAGACCACGCATCCATTGCAACAGAGGCAAAGATCGTTGAAGCAATGAAGGCTGAGGGTCTCACCAAAGAGGCTATCGGCAGAGAGGCTTTCCTGGAGCGTGCATGGGAGTGGAAGAGAGTTTATGGTGGCAGAATCTGCGACCAGCTCAAGAAGCTTGGCTCCAGCTGTGACTGGGACAGAGAGCGCTTCACTATGGACGAGGGCTGCTCTGATGCAGTTAAGGAAGTATTCGTTCGTCTTTATGAGAAGGGTCTCATCTACAGAGGCGAGAGAATCATCAACTGGTGTCCCCATTGCCGCACATCTATTTCTGATGCTGAGGTTGAGTTTGAGGAGCAGGACGGCTTCTTCTGGCACCTGAGATATCCTCTCTCAGACGGCTCAGGCTACCTTGAGCTTGCTACCACCCGACCCGAGACACTCCTTGGCGATACTGCAGTTGCAGTTAACCCCGAGGATGAAAGATACAAGGACTTCGTAGGCAAGACCGTTACTCTCCCCTTGGTTGGCAGAGAAATCCCCGTTGTTGCTGACAGCTATGTTGATATGGAGTTCGGTACAGGTGTTGTTAAGATCACACCTGCTCACGACCCCAACGACTTCGAGGTAGGTCTTCGTCATAATCTTCCCATTATCAACGTAATGGACGACACCGCCCACATCAACAACTTAGGCGGCAAGTACGAGGGTATGGAGCGCTACGAGTGCAGAAAGGCTATAGTAAAAGACCTTGAGGAAGGCGGCTTCCTCGTTAAGGTTGAGCCTCACTCTCACAACGTTGGTACCTGCTACCGTTGCGGCACCACCGTTGAGCCCAGAATCTCAATGCAGTGGTTCGTTAAGATGCAGCCTCTGGCTGAACCTGCTATTGACTGTGTACGTGATGGCAAGACCAAGTTCATTCCCGAGCGTTTTGATAAGATTTACTTCCATTGGATGGAAAACATCCGTGACTGGTGTATCTCCCGTCAGCTCTGGTGGGGTCACAGAATCCCTGCTTACTACTGCGCTGACTGCGGTGAGATGACAGTTTCCAAGGATGCAGTTACAGTTTGCCCCAAGTGCGGCGGTACTCACATAAATCAGGACGAGGACACCCTCGATACATGGTTCTCCTCAGCTCTCTGGCCCTTCTCCACTCTGGGCTGGCCCAACGAGACACCTGAGCTTAAGTACTTCTACCCCACAAGCACTCTTGTTACAGGCTACGACATCATCTTCTTCTGGGTAGCAAGAATGATCTTCAGCGGTATGGAAAATATGGGCGACAGACCCTTTGACAACGTATTTATCCACGGCATTATCCGTGACTCTCAGGGCAGAAAGATGAGTAAGTCTCTGGGTAACGGCGTTGATCCCCTTGAGCTTATTGACAAGTACGGTGCTGATGCACTCCGCTTCTTCCTTGCAACAGGTAACTCACCCGGAAACGATATGCGTTTCTCTGAAGAGAGAGTAGAAAGCTGCAGAAACTTTGCTAACAAGCTCTACAACGCAAGCCGTTTCGTTCATATGAACATTGATGATTACGATGTTCCCTGCAAGCTTCCCGAGAAGCTCACCACAGAGGACAAGTGGATCATCTCCTCTGTTAACCGTGTGGCTAAAGAGGTTTCCGAGAATCTCGACAAGTTCGAGCTTGGTATGGCAGTAAGTAAACTCTATGACTTCATCTGGGACTGCTACTGCGACTGGTACATTGAGCTCACAAAAGCAAGACTTCGCTCCGAGGGCGAGGACGCTCAGAACGCAAGACAGGTGCTCACATGGGTACTTGAGAGAACACTGAGACTTCTCCATCCCTTTATGCCCTTCATTACAGAGGAAATCTGGCAGACTCTCCCCCACTCCGATGAGGCAGGCGAGACAATTATGCTGGAGAAATACCCCGAGTACTGCGAGTGTCTCGATTTCCCCGAGGCAGTTAAGACCACAGAGTCCATTATGGAGGCAATCACAGCTATCCGTACCCGCCGTAACGAGATGAACGTTCCTCCCTCAAAGAAGGCAAAGGTATATATCGCAACAGAGAATACAGAGACCTACGAGGAGGGTGCAAAGTTCATCATTTCCCTTGCATCCGCTACAGAGGTTGAGATCGATAAGGCATTCGACCTCGAGGGTGCTGTTACCATCGTTGTGGGTGATGCAAAGATCTACATCCCCATGAACGAGCTTGTAGATAAGGAAGCAGAGCTCAAGAGACTTGAGAAGGAGTACGCTCAGGTAGAAAAGCTCCTTATGCAGGACGAAGGCAAGCTCAATAACGCAGGCTTTATGGCAAAGGCTCCCGCAGCAGTTGTAGAGAAGATCAAGGGTCAGGCAGAGAGAGAAAGAGAAAAGCTCCAGCTCATCAAAGCCGCCATTGATGCACTTAAGTAATTTTCAGATAGTTTTCCGTAAGTAAATATTTTTTCTATAAGATAACCCCCGAAGATTTTTAAGTCTTCGGGGGTTCTGTTTAGTTATGACAAATTACAGTTGAGTAATAATACCCGCAATAAACTTCTGAATACATGTAGCATCTCTGACTGATATCTTGCCGTCTCTGTCTGTATCAGAACATTCTTCTCTTGTGCCGGAAATTGAGGTCAGACCTGCAACACTCTTCTGAATCAGAGTTGCATCTCTGACACTGACCTTTCCGTCGCCATCAGAATCACCGAACAACACCTCAGAGCTCAACTCAACGAATTTAAATCCGTTCTGCTCTGCATACTTTTGCGCCTCAGAGCCGGAATAGCCCTTAATCACAAAGTCTTCCATCTTTACAGGGAAATACATTCCTGCTTCCACGTTTTCTCTAAGTGCAAATCCAATTGACATCCAAGCTATAGTTGTGACGCCTTTGGGAATTTCTATGCTCTTCAGTTCCGGACATCCTGAAAACGCACTTGTGTGAATACTTTCAAGTGTGCTAGGCAACTTAACAGAAGAAAGCTTTGATGCGAGTTTAAATGCGCCTGCACCGATCGATGTCACTCCTTCGGGAATCTCCACGCTCTCAAGTGCTGTATAAGCGAAGGTTTCATTAAGAATCTCCTGCACACCCGAGGGAATATTTGCTTTTCTGAGTGAGGTACACTCCATAAAGGCCCCGTCCCCAAGCACCTCAAGAGACTCCGGAAGCTTCACGGTTTCCACATATTTGTTTCCTGCAAATGCAGAGTACGCAATTTCACTTACTGTGGATGGCACAACATAGGAAGTGTCCTTTTTTCCGCCGGGATATAATATCAGTTGAGACTTAGCCTTATCTAAAACAACTCCATCTTCTACAATATAATCGGAATCTCCGGATTCAATCTGAATTTCTGACAGGTTTTCGCAAAATGTAAAGGCTGAATAACCGAAATCCGTAACACTCTTAGGAATAAAAATGCTTTCTACTGCAGTATTGCTGAAGGAACCCGCGCCAATAGCCTTAAGTCCTTCCGGAAGAGTTACGTCCTTAAGATTTCCGCAATGAGAAAACATATTGTCGGGTATAGAAATTACACCGTTACCAACAGAAACTTTTTCCAAACTGTCACAGCCATAGAAAACATCATAACCACTCTCGCTGATATTGCCATTAAGAGCTACCTCCTTGAGGTTCTTGCAATTATAAAAAGCCGTCTCTCCAAGTGAAGATTTCTCAAATCCGAGTGTTAGCTTCTCAAGTGAATCACAATCCGCAAAAGCGTCGTATCCAACCTCTTCCACATTGTAAGGAATATTAACTTCCTCAATGGAGTCACAGTTATAAAATGCGTTTCCGCCTATGACACGAAGAGACTTGGGAAAAATGACATTCTTAAGTGATACACATTCAATAAAGGCGTATTCTCCAATCTCTTCCAGCCCTTCGGGCAGATTGATGGTTGTAAGAGAGGTGCAGCCGCCGAAAGCCTCCTCCTCAATCACCTTGATTGTGTCAGGAAGAGTTACCTTCTTCAGATTTTCCCATCCGGCGAAAGCATACATCTGCAACTCTGTCATGGTATCGGGTAAGGTTACGCTCTCAATAAGATGTGCATTTTCAAACACTTCGCTATCAAAGCCAATAACCTTGTAGGATCCTATATAGGAAGGAATAACAACATCTTTGGATGTTCCTATATAGTTTGTTATGTAACAAGTGCCATCGCTGTAAGTATCATATTCAAAATCAGACGCAGGTGAAGCCGCCATAACGGTTGACATTGAACACAACATCATCACTGCCAAGAAAAATACAAAAAATCGTTTCATAATATCGCTCCTCGTTTGCAAGAATTTTTATCCAATAGTAAATCCTGTATCAATGCCTGCTATATGTTTCTGAATTGCTGTGGCATCCTTGACATTGACATTTCCTGAGGCGTCAACATCGGCAACTGCATATCCCTCCTCAGTAAGCGTAATCAGATTTGCAATATGTTTCTGAATGGCCGTTGCGTCTCTGATATTTACCTTGCCGTCAACATCTGCATCACCAAGAAGGAGTTTTGGTTCCTTATCTTCATATTCACAGATGAAACCGATGTTGTGATATGCGTAACAGAAACTTTTTAAGTCTTCCCATTTAGAACTAGAGTTTCTCATAAAAGCGTAATCCTCGCAATTTGATCCATTTCCCGGTTCATTAACATTCCAGTTTTTATAACTCAAGGTGTCGTGAGGTGCATCAACACTTCTCCATTCACCTTCTGAAACTATATCAGTATAACCTATCCAATATGAATCTTTATTTACGGATTGAATAGCATTAAATACGACTTCATTTTCTTCTGTATCACTAAATGTTACAAGATGACCTCCTTTTGCATCGCAGATAGATTTAGCGGTATTCCAATCAACAGTGTCCTCATAGATTTCATACTCTTTACCATTGTAATTAAATGTTTTTGTTGGTGTATAAGAGTTTTCATTTATATCATTTTCATATTCACAAATAAATCCTATTTTATTTTTGTGATAATTAGAGTTATTAGATATATCATTCCATTGACCCGCTAAATCATTATGTGTATACATTGCCATAAAATGTTCTTCTTTATTTCCATTGTCAGGCTGTGAGGTCGCCCAGTTGTTGTAAGTTAGTTCTTCTGATTTGACCCAATACCAATTATTTTCAGTTGCATAATCTGTTGCACCCAACCAACAATAGTCTTTTTTATATTGCTTAACCATATCGAGTATAAATTCATTCTCGTCTGCTGAGTTTATGGTTGCTAAATGTCCTCCGCTTTTTTCGCAAAATTTATGTGCCTGTGTCCAAGGCATAGAGATATTATAGTATTTATATGTTTTTCCATTAAAAACTCGTGTTTCATCGGAATATAAATCAACATATTCGATTGTGAATATCTGAGCTACATTTCCAAGTGAGCATTTCCATTGCTGAATATTCGCTCCGTTTTCATAAGAGCAACCGATAATATCTAACGCAGAGTCGGTGTTTGTTTTGGGGACGATTGAATATCCGGATTCGTTGAGTCTTAGGTAGAAGCGTTGAGCGTAACTGGAATTGCTATCATAAACCTGAATATTGGTCCCGTCTTCTGTGAGGGAACAATATACATCCATACATTTGTTATATGCAACATTAGTTATCTTATAAGCACCATCGGATTGCAGTTCAAATAACCACTTCTGACTATCAGAGCTGTTTTTTGATTGCATTTCTACATTTCCTGATTCTGTAGCGTTGATATTTTTTTTGACTTCAGAATTAGCAATGTTTGCTATAAAACTGTCTCCCATGACTACCGGTGAGAATACAGTAAAAGAGATTTTATTGGAATTGATAAAATTCTCTCCTTCGCCATAACAACTTACGAATGCAGTGTAGTTTCCTTCTTCGTTAAATGTATAACTCTTGCCTGAAGAAATAACTTCTGTAATTATTCTTTCTCCATTTTTATCTATTCCTATTGTATACGATTGTGCGTTTGTTGCACCAAATGTAAATGTATTGCTTGCACCTGTCGGTATAACGCCTCTGCTGCTTTTTATCCATGCATCGGTAGGGTGGGATGTACCGCCTATATTAGATACATACCAATATGCTGTTGTATTACTCAATATGGATGACTGAGAGCTATATTTTTTGCTTAAGTATGAATTGGTCAGTGTGCGTCTGTCTCCTGAATATCCGCTTGCAGGATCAGAACAATAAAAAGTATCTCCTTCATAATCAGTTACCAAGACCGCATGGGGTTGATTTCCGCAATACAAAACAATTCCTTCGGGGTGAGTATTCAATAAAGATTTTAGTGATGAAATGCTTATTCCTGAAACATTAGCATGAGAAACAGAGATAGATGTTTCAGAATTGGAATAGGTAAAAGACCATTTCAGACTATTTCCCCACGCAACGGGTTTTACAGCGCTTTCTGTTATGGATGACCAATTTTTGCATCCGCTCAAATATGCTTTGGCACGCAACATCATTGTTGCAGAAGCCAGTGTGCAAGTATAATTTGTTGCCTGAGTAATATAAATACTATTCGGTAGACTTGTTGCTGCACTTGGCGTTATAGGTATACAAGTAAAAACACTTAGCACCATAATCAGTGAAAGAATCAGGCTTAACCATCGCTTTGTTGTTTTCATTAAATTTCCTCCTTAAAATAAAAAGTGCGCCTACCGAAGCAGACGCACAAAAAACGCAAGCTCCGATAGTCGCCAAACCAATTCAATATAAAGGGCAATATGCACACCAGTATTGAAGGAATTTGCGTTTTTATCAAATTCATATTACTGGTATGCTCACAAAAGGATACACTTATCCCTAAAAAAGAGAAAATTGCCCCTTATACTTATATTCAATTGGTTTGGCATAATCAGTATAACACCAATATTTTTAAAAATCAATCTGTTTCGCTATTTTAGAAGTATCAGACTTCAACAAGGCTTCCCTTTTATAATAAGATATTGAAATTACACATACTGTATGATATACTACACCTAAGAACAAAACATTTTACCGAAAGGAGTGCCCCTGATGCGTTGGGTTATGGGCTTTTTATTTTTTACAAAAGGAAACCCTTAATACCATACAAGGGGTAAGTCTGCCCTTTTTTAGCGCAAACTATATATTCGGTAAAACGTGGGCAAGTTCTTTTTGCACCGCGTGCCTTTGGCATGGCGGTTTTTTTGCACCCTTTTACCGTTTTGTAAAAGGATGATAATTATGAATATAAAAAGACAACTTCGAAGGTTTTACTCCTTCGGATTTTTCTCCTGTCTTCGTCTGCCCGATGCTGTCTGGGTGGTGCTTCTTGCCGCTAGGGGCTACAGTCTGTGGCAAATCGGTGTAGTAGAGTCTGTCTTCCATATAGTAAGCCTTTTGTGCGAAATCCCATCAGGAATGCTGGCTGACCTGATAGGCAGACGCAGAATTCTCGCCGCTGCAGGCGTGAGCGGTCTTGTAAGTGCTTTGATTATGGCTTTCAGCACTAATTTTTTCAGCATTTGCTTATCTATGGCGTTCTCCTCTTTATCCTGTAGCTTCATTTCAGGCAGCGACGAAGCTCTGCTTTATGACAGCCTGCTGCAATCAGGCAAGCAGAAGGAATACATAACCGTTAATGCACGCTATACAAAAATACAGAGCTTGGGCGGAGTTCTCAGTAATTTGGGAAGTCTGCTTATGGGAGTTATGAACTACATCGGCTTTTATCTCATAGATGCTTCCGTGTGCTTTGTTCGTGTGATGACTGCTCTGGGGCTCAAGGAACCCTCAGTAACAGGAACTCAGGTCATAAGGCAGGAACATCCCTTTAATAGCTTCGGGAAAAGACTTCTGAAGCACACTAAGGAGGTTAGGGCTTTTCTGAGAAATCACCCAAAAGTTGTGATTATTATGCTTTCAGACGGACTTCTGACGCTTCCGAGCTTTCTGACAATAATGTTCCTGCAGCAAAGACTTAAGCTTCTGGGCTTTAACCCTGCTTGGCTGGGAATTCCCATTATGTGTCTGAGCTTCGCAAGAATCCTCGGAGTTATGGTGGGGCAACACCTTAGGGTCAGAAATCTCAGGCATCTCTACGTAGTCTGTGCTTTAATTGTCGGCTTTGGTACTATTTGCGCTGGTACGGCTCCCATCGTTTTTGCGGTACTGGGTGCTATGCTTTCAACTGCAGGCATAGACGCATGGATACTGCATCTGCAAAATTACCTCAACAGAAAATTCCCCAGTGACAACAGAGCAACACTAATCAGCATAAATATGATGGCGTACAGCATTTTGATGATCTTTGCAAGCCCTATAGTCGGATGGCTTGGTGATCTCTGTTTTGAGGGTGGACTGGGTCTTTGTGCATTAGGCGTGGTAATTGTCGTTGCAGGAGCCGTCTCCCCTCTCATCAAAAAAAGAACACAATAATAAAAACTCCCTTGAAGCACCTTTGCTGGCTGTTTCAAGGGAGTTTATTAGTCACTTTTTCTTCGGACAGAAGTCCTGCATTATGCAGTTTGAGCACACAGGGGTGGGGGCTTTGCAGACTGCTCTGCCGTGGAGGACAAGTCTGTGGCAGAAATCGTTGGATTCCTCGGGAGGAAGCAAATCCCGGAGTATCTTCTCTATCTTTGCGGCGTCCTTCTCCTTGTGGAGTCCCAGTCTCCTTGTAAGGCGGATACAGTGGGTATCCACCACCACCGCAGGTTTTCCGTAAATATCGCCCACGATAAGGTTTGCTGTCTTTCTGCCAACACCCGAAAGAGTGGTAAGCTCCTCTATAGTATCGGGGACTTTTCCATCGTATTTCTCCATAATGGACTTTGACATCTCTATAAGATCACGGCTCTTTGTATTGTAAAAGCCGCAACTGTGAATAAGCTCCTTTATCCGCTCAATATCCGCCTGCGCCATTTTTTCTGCCGTTGGAAACTCCGCAAAAAGCGCAGGAGTCACAAGGTTCACCCTTGCATCTGTACACTGTGCAGCAAGCCTTGTTGCCACAAGAAGCTGAAAGGGGTCTCTGTAGTCCAGAGAGCATATCGCCTCAGGATATTCTTTCTTCAGCGCTTCAACTGCTTTTAAAGCTATCTCTTTCTTTGTCATTATACTCAACTCTTTTCTAAAAGCTTAATACATTCCTCTTTATTATGAAAGCAATGGATATTGCCCCTTAATTATCGCTAAAATAGTTACCGTTTTTTATGAACATTCCCTTTTCTTGAGGTAAATTTCCGTTTTTCCCTTTTCATTGCAAAAACGATGTGCTATAATTCGTGTATATTCAGAGGAAGCAGGTAATAGGAATGTTCAAAAATTACATTTTCGATTTATACGGCACTCTCATCGACATCCGCACTGACGAAGGCGACCCCGCGCTCTGGGAGAAAATGGCCATCTTCTACGGATACAGAAAGGCTCTCTACACTCCCTTTGAGCTTAATCAGAAGTATCAGGAATTTGCCTCTGCTGAGAAGCTCAGTGTAAGAGCCCTTCATCCTGACTACACCTATGTAGATATCGACCTTACAAAGGTTTTCAGAAAGCTCTATGAATTCAAGGGTGTCACACCCTCTGATGAGCTGGTAAGAATCACCGCCAACACCTTCAGATGCTTTTCCACAAAGAAACTCTGTCTCTATAAGGGCGTTATCGATCTCCTCGATACCCTGAAGAAAACAGGCAAGAAAATTTATCTGCTCTCAAATGCTCAGGCTGACTTTACCCGTCCCGAAATGGATTATCTCGGACTTACCAAGTATTTTGATGATATCATCATAAGCTCCGAGGTGCTCTGCTCAAAGCCCGATACCAAAATCTACGAGATCCTCTTTGAGAGAAACAGCCTCAAAAAGAAGGACAGCATCATGATCGGCAACGACTGCAACTCTGACATCAAGAGTGCTGCAGCCTTCGGCATCAAAAGCCTCTATATCCATCAGGCAATTTCTTCTCCCATCACCGAAAAGCTCCAGAGTACATGGAGAATTATGAACGGCGATGTGACCCGAATCAAAAAGATGATTATCAAAGGTGCCTGATTCACTTAAATACGGTTTATTAAAGCATCTCCTTCAGGGGATGCTTTTCTTTTACCCGATTTCTGAAAAACCCCTGTATTCAGGTTTATTCGACAACCCTCCCGACCCGCTTATTATATCATAACCCAATGAACTCTTCAAGGCAGAATGCACAAACCCCCTTTAGAAAGCCACTGAGCATCCCACTCTACTGTGAGTAGAGTAACAAAAAAACTCTCTACTTCGGGTGTTTTGCCATTAGAGGTTGACTTTGTCAAGTAGGGTGACAACTGCGTATTTATATGTTTATAATATGCTTGGTAATATTTTCATTAAAGATCCCATTGTCACGCTCTGTTGCTTTTGCTTGACGGGTAAAATTTTATTCCTTTAATGCAACGCTCTGCTGTATTCTCTCAGGCGAGCCACAGGCTGTGTTAAGAATCCCCATCAATCTTTCACTTTTTTCGGAGGACGTTATGAGTAATTTTGTTATCAGCTGCTGTACTATCGCAGACCTTTCAAAGGAACACCTTGACAGACGTCAGGTTCCCTACGCCAAATTCCACTACAACATCGACGGAAAAACATATGACGATGACCTTGGCGAGACCATATCCATGGACGAATTCTATCAGAAAATGGTAGATGGTGCCATGACCTCTACCGCTCAGGTTAATCAGACCGAGTACATTGAGTATTTTGAAAAGTTCCTCAAGGAGGGCAAGGATGTTCTTCACCTTACACTCAGTTCAGGACTTTCAGGCTCCTTCAACTCTGCCCGTCTTGCCGCTGAGGACCTGAGGGCAAAGTATCCCGACAGAAAGCTTATCGTAGTTGATTCTCTTGGTGCATCTTCAGGTGTTGGTCTTATGGTCGAGACCCTTGCAGATATGAGAGACAACGGCGCATCCCTTGAGGATTGTGCAGAGTTTATAGAGGAAAACAAGCTTAACCTCCACCATTGGTTCTTCTCCACAGACCTTACCTTCTACGTAAGAGGCGGTCGTGTTTCCAAAATCGCAGGTCTCTTCGGCGGAATTTTAGGCATCTGCCCTCTCCTTAACTGTGACAAGGACGGAAAGCTCATTCCCAGAAGCAAGATCCGTGGTAAAGCTAAGGTTATTGAGGCTATCGTTGAGAAAATGGCTCTCCACGCACAGGACGGCGAAAACTACTCAGGCAAGTGCTTTATCTCACACTCTGCTTGCAGAGAGGATGCAGAAGCCGTTGCTGAGCTTGTTAAGAAGCGTTTCAAGAACTTAAACGGTGAGGTCATCATCAACAACATCGGTCCCACCATCGGAAGCCACACCGGCCCCGGCACTGTTGCCCTCTTCTTCTGGGGCGACAAGAGAGTTGACTAATCACAAAAGGTCAGCTTATCAATGTTTTTTCTGAATTTTTCCTTTTTTACCGCTCCTGAGCTTCGGGAGCGGTTTTCTTTTTGGGTTTCCCCATTGACATTTCAACCAAAAGAAAAGGATTTGCGTGTAAAATACTGTGATTTTGCGGAGTTGACTATACCCTGTAATTCTTATATTATATATGTATAATGAGAAGTTTGCGCTCTTTAAGGGTTTGTATGCTTGTCTCGTTTAAAAAACACATTTGACTATAAATAATTCTTTATTCCGAGAGGAGGAGTTTTATGGTATTTTCAAGTCTTACCTTCTGGTTTTTCTATTTGCCCGTAGTTCTGCTTGCATATTTCATATCTCCGCTAAAAGCCCGTAACTGGGTGCTTTTTATTGTGAGCCTTGCCTTCTACGGCTGGGGAGAGCCTACGTATATTCTCCTGATGCTCATCACAATTCTCATAAACTATCTTTCAGGTCTGCTGATAGAAAAGGATAGGGACAAGCCCTCTCTCAAAAGGCTGTGGCTTATTCTCTCTGTTGTACTGAATCTCGGTATTCTCGTGTTCTACAAATACTCAGGAATGATAATTGAGACCGTAAATCTCCTGACAGGTGCAGGCATCGCCTATAAAGCTCCCGAGCTTCCTATCGGTATCAGCTTCTACACCTTCCAGGCTATGAGCTATACTATCGATGTATATAGAAAAGACACTGAGGTTCAGAAGAATCCTATGCTTCTGGGAACATACGTCACCCTGTTTCCTCAGCTTATTGCAGGCCCCATCGTCCGTTACAGAGATATTGCCCATGACCTTACACACCGCAAGGAATCTATAGAGAAGTTTGCAAGCGGTGTTCTTCTCTTCCTGGTTGGTCTCTCCAAAAAGGTACTCTTTGCCAACCAGTTTGCCGCCATGTGGGTAAACTTAGGCGAGGGCAAGGCAGAGGGACTGCTTGCTCATTGGGCAGGACTTCTGGCTCTCACGCTTCAGATATACTTCGATTTCTCCGGCTACAGCGATATGGCAAGAGGTCTCGGCAGAATGATAGGCTTTGAGTTTATGGAAAACTTCAACTATCCCTACATCGCAAAGTCCATCACCGACTTCTGGAGAAGATGGCATATCTCCCTCTCCACCTGGTTCCGTGATTACCTATATATCCCTCTCGGCGGAAACAGAAAAGGTATGGCACGACAGGTGCTCAACCTCTTCATTGTATGGGCGCTGACAGGTCTCTGGCACGGTGCCGCTTACAATTTCCTTTTGTGGGGACTTTTCTTCTTTATTCTCCTTGTTATCGAAAAGTTCTTTCTGCTTAAAGTTCTTAAGAAAATCCCCTCGTTCTTAAGTCACATCTATGCCCTCTTCTTCATCATGATAGGATGGGCTATCTTTAACTTCACCGATATGGAGCTGCTATTCAAGTTCCTCGGGGGTCTCTTCAGCCTCAAGGGCGGACTTTACACAGACAGCTCTCTTCTTGTAATTCTTTCCTATCTGCCCCTTATGATACTTGGTTGCGTACTCAGCACACCTGTCATCAAGGTGCTTCACAGAAAGCTTAAGTATAAGAAGTTCTATCCTGTATTTCTCTGTGCATTCGTGCTCTTATCCATGCTCCTTTGCACCGCATCCCTTGTAAGCAACAGCTACAATCCCTTTATTTACTTTAGATTCTAATAAACAATCTCACAGGAGGTGAGGAAATGAACAGCAAAAAAGCACAGATAGCTATTATCGCAATGTTTCTTGCGTTTACATTTTTACTAAGCATCGCCTTCTTTGCTATTCCTAAAAGTGACTTCAGCGTGCTTGAGAAAAGAGACCTCAACGATATGCCAAAAGTTTCCTTTGAGTCTTTCTTTAAGGGTGACCTGACCGAAGCTCTCGAGGGCGAAAGCGGCGGATTTATCCCCGACCATTTTCCTCTGAGAAGCTTCTTTGTGGCTACAAACGCATATATGAATCTTCTCCTTGGAAACACAGCAGGCACAAATTACTATAACTGCGATGACGGCTACATTATGACAAAGCCCTCTTCCTCAGACAGAAGCAGAATTAACATTAAGCTTATAAATGACTTTACAGCTTCCTTTGACGAGGTAACCCTTGCAGTCGTTCCCTCTCCCGGATACATTATGGAGGACAAGCTCCCTCTCATTCACGCCGACTACTTCGACGATGCAGTATTTGAAACCATAAACGACAGAAAAGCAGAAAACATCAACGTGTGTGACCTGAGAGAAGCTTTCAAAGCCTCCTACAGGGGCGGCACAGACCTTTACTACAGGACCGACCACCACTGGACCACCAAAGGTGCCTACATTGCCTACAATGTTCTCTGCGGGACTTTGGGTCTTGAGGCAACCTCTGCTGATACTTTCACAGTCAGAAGCTATGAGGGCTTCTATGGCACCACCTACTCCTCCAGCGGATATTTCCTGAATTCTCCCGACACTCTGGAGGTGTGGGAAAACGAAGGTCTTTCCGAGAGTATAAAAGTAACCATCTCCACTGCTGAAAATTGTGAGATCAAAAACCGTGAGTACGAGACAATGTACTTTTATGAGCATCTCACAGAGCCTGATATGTACCCTGTGTTCTTAAACGGAAACCAGCCCGTGGTAACTATTGAAAACTCAAAGGCTCAGACCGACAAAACTCTCCTTCTTTTCAAGGATTCTTATGCTCACGCCATTACACCCTTCCTTGCTGAAAACTATCAGAAGATAGTTATGGTGGATATGCGCTACTATGATATCAGGACCTTCGGACTTATCAGCGAATTTGCAAAAAGTGCGGAGGCTGACGACTGTCTCTTCCTATACTCTATGGACAGCTTTATGACCGACAACAGCTTTGCATATTTATTCTGACAGCTTTAATATAAACACAAAAGCCTCCCGACTCGGGAGGCTTTTCTTATTGGTTTCTCAGATTTTTATGTTGTTTTTTTCAATGAACTTTCTGACCTTCTCAATAACTCTGCGGTCATTGTCATAGGTAACACCTACGGCACCGTTTAAAGGCACCCAGGTATAGCTGTCGATTTCGCTTTCCTGAATCTTAATGTCGCTGCTGAGAGCTACCGCAAGGAAAAACACCACTCTCTTGCGGATCTTTCCGAAGGGACAGTAGTCGCTGATCTCTCTGAAGCCATCTAAGATCTTCACATCCAGATTTGTCTCTTCCTTGATCTCTCTGACCGCAGTCTCCTTCTCGTTTTCACGAAGCTCTACGTGTCCCTTGGGGAAGCTGTAGAATCTGCCGTTGTGATTCTTTACAAGGAGAATCTTTATCTCCCCTGACCCTTCTTCTCTGTGAAGGATTACCGCACCGCAGGACTTTTCATAGAGACAGCTGAGGCTCTGAAGCTTTATACTTCTGACACCCTCTAGCAGAGATCTGATCTCAGGCTCGTACATTATTTCATTTTTAGGGGAAACCACAGGCACCTCTTTGCCATCTTCAAGACGGGCAATTGCTGTGACAATTCCCATAAAGCTGTCAAATACATTCCTCTTTGATATTACATACGCCTTGCTCTTCACTCCGTCACAGACTATTTCTGCAGAGTAAAGACCTTTATCCGACAGCATACCGAAAATATTTACCGAAACATCTTTTGCAAGCACTTTAATTCCTCCTTTTGGTGGGATCCGAACATTCTTACTTAAGAATGCCCTTCATAATATCCACCTGGGAGGTGTTGTTGGCGGACATGGTGTTATTGAGCAGAAGAACCTCCTGTATTCCGTTCTTGGTAACATAATCCTTGAGGTTTCCGTTCCAGTATCTGTAGTCTATAAGATGGACCTCATCGTAGTGCATTGCAAGGAAGGGTGCGAATGCGTTACCGTAGCTGTCCTTGATAACGGCTATCTTCTTGCCGGTCTTTGCCTCAGAGTGAATTACAAACTGAGCTGTATCGCCCCAGCAGAATACACCGTAGGTAAGAGTTCCTGCCTCAGAAGCCGGATAATACACATCGACCCTGATGTTATCTGAACTCATACGCTCCTTCATATTTGCATAGGTCTTGAGAGGGAGAGTGTAGTACTCTACAGTATCTGAATTCTTATAGAGACCTGAATTTCCCGTGAGGGAATAGAAGCTGCCGGTGAAGCCGCTGATGCTGTTCTTCTTGAGGGTTGAAAGCTCCACAGCCTCGAGACCCGTCTGCTCACAGAATGCGGTGTAGGCATAATAGGCACCTAAAGAAGTCCAATGGTGGTCTGTATTATAGTAGATATACTCTGAGTTGTGAGCTGAGAGGGCGTTATAGACATTGATGTTCTTGACGTCCTTGCTCACATTTTCATAAATACTCTTGATATTATCTGCCTGAGAAACAGACTTTATACTGTTCTTGATTCTGTCGGGAAGTCCGAATTCCGTATGGTTGGGAACAACCATATTATATACAGTTACCTTTTTGCCCAGCTCCTTGGCGAATTCATTTACTGCGGCGGAATATTTCTTTGCCACCTTCTCGCTGCTGAAGAAGAGGTTGAAGCCCTTGTTATCCTTAAGGTAAAGAGTGCTGGAGTAAAGAGTGCCGTTCTTTCCGTTGTCGGCAATTACAGGCTTTATAAACTCCTCAGGAGAAGGTGCAGGCTCTGTCACAGGTTCTGTAGGCGGCTCTGTGGGTGGCACTGTTGTCACAGGCACAGTAGTGACCTCTGTGGGAGGCTCTGTCACCGTCTCTGCCTCATCTGATGTTGCATCTGTGAGAGGCTTGTCTCCGTTTGAACCTGCAGCTACCTCTACAGTTGATTTCTCGCCAATGGAGGAAATCACCTTTCCCACAAAGGGTATCACATAGAAATAGCTTGCCGCTACGATTCCTGTTATCAGCACGCAGCATAAAAGTATCAGGGAAGCTCTCTTGAGGAGAAGCTTGCCTCTTTTCGTTCTCTTCCTTTTCTTGTATTTGCGGTTGGCGGAATAAGTATCCACCATCCCAATGAAATAATCATTTTTTCGTCTCATTATTTCATTCGCCTCCGTATCCGATTCTACGGCTATTTTTACATAATAAAGTATAATATAAGCACAAGTCAAAGGCAATAAAAGTAACCGAATTGTGATTATATCTATGATTTATTGTAATATTTACACCAAAATAATAAATTTCTGTTACAGAATAATAGGAAAACCCTGCAAATTTATTGCACATTCAGGGATATTGTGGTAGAATATTAGTTAATACTTTAAAATAAGAAAGTGTGTTAAATATGGATTTTACATTTGCAAACAGAATCTGCGGACTTAAACCCTCCGCAATCCGTGAAATTTTCAAATATGCCGCTGACCCTACGGTTGTGTCTCTTTCTGCAGGAAACCCCGCTCCCGAGGCATTCCCTGCAGAGGCTTTGAGAGAGATATCCGAAAGACTTATGAAGGAAAATCCCATTCTTGCTCTTCAGTACAGCATCACCGAGGGCTATGCTCCTTTGAGAGAATCCCTCAAGGAGTATATGAATAAAAACGGTATCGGCAAAGAGGGCGACTCACTTATCGTTACATCAGGTGCACAGCAGGTTATGGACCTGACCACAAAATCCCTTGTAAACGAGGGTGACGAGGTTGTCTGCGAGGCTCCCTCCTTTATCGGCTCACTCAACACCTTCCGCAGCTACGGCGCAAAGCTTCTGGGTGTTCCCATGGAGAAGGACGGTATGGATATGGAGGCACTTGAGGAAACCCTCAAGACCCACGATCGTGTTCGTTTCATCTACACTATCCCTACTTTCCAGAATCCTTCAGGCATTACAATGAGCCTTGAGAAGAGAAAGAAGCTCTATGAGCTGGCTCTCAAATACAACGTCCTTATTCTTGAGGATAACCCCTATGGTGAGCTGAGATACAAGGGTGAGGATCTTCCCACCATCAAGTCCTTTGACACAGAGGGCATTGTAATCTATGCAGGCTCCTTCAGCAAGATCATCTCCCCCGGTATGCGTGTAGGCTGGTGTGTTGCTCCCGAGGCAATTATCCAGAAGCTCACAGTATGCAAGCAGGGCAGCGATGTTCACACCAACATCTGGTCTCAGGTGCTTTGCCATGAATTTATGACAAAATACGACTTTGAGGGACACCTTGCATATCTGCGTAAGCTTTATGCAGAGAAGGCACAGTTTACACTTGACCTTTTAGAGAAGCACCTTGGAGGCAAGATCACCTACACAGACATCGACGGCGGTCTCTTCATCTGGTGTACTCTCCCCGACCATGTGGATATGCCCCGGTTCTGCCTTGATGCAGTAAAGAACAAGGTTTGCGTTGTTCCCGGTACCGCTTTCCTCACCGACGAGAGTGCTACCTCTCACGACTTCAGAATCAACTTCTCAACTCCTACCAATGAACAGCTGGAGAAGGGAATCAGAATACTTGGCGAGCTTTCAGATAAGCTCTGATAAGGAGAATAGATATGAGCGAAGAAATCATTACAGCAGGAGCCCCTGCTCCCGAAAAAAAGAAAATAGTTTTCAGCGCAATTCAGCCTTCAGGCACCATTACTCTCGGCAACTATCTGGGCGCTCTGAGAAACTGGGTGGTTATGCAGAACGAGGGTGAACACAACTGCATCTATGCTCTTGCAGACCTGCACACAATCACCGTCCGTCAGGAGCCTGCAGTTATGAGAAAGAATGTTCTTGATGCTTACGCCTCCATTCTTGCCTGCGGAATTGACCCTGAGAAAAGCGTGTTCTTCATTCAGAGCCACGTAAACACTCACGCACAGCTTGCATGGCTTCTCAACTGCTACACTCAGTTCGGCGAGCTTTCCAGAATGACACAGTTCAAGGATAAGTCCGCAAAGCATGCGGACAACATCAATGCAGGTCTTTTCACATATCCTTGCCTTATGGCAGCAGATATTCTCTTGTATCAGGCTGACCTCGTTCCCGTAGGCGCTGACCAGAAGCAGCATCTGGAGCTTTCCCGTGATATCGCAGAGCGCTTCAACGGCAGATACGGCAAGGTGTTCACCGTTCCCGAGGGCTTTATCCCCAAAAACGGCGCCCGTGTTATGAGCCTTCAGGACCCCACAAAGAAGATGAGCAAGTCTGACGAAAACGTCAACGCCTGCGTATCTCTCCTTGATACTCCGGACGTTATCATGAAGAAGTTCAAGCGTGCCGTAACTGACAGCGAGGCTAAGGTCTGTGTCGGCGAGGGCAAGGACGGCGTAAATAACCTCATCGGCATTTACAGCGCAGTAACAGGAAAAACCGCTGAAGAAATTACTGCCGAGTTTGAGGGCAAGGGCTACGGCGATATCAAGGTAGCTGTTGGCGAGGCTGTTGTCGAGGAGCTCAGACCTGTAAGAGAGCGTTATGAACAGTATGTAAAGGATAAGGCATACCTTGAGGAGTGCTGGAGAAAGGGTGCTGATTTTGCACAGAATCTCTCAGGCAGAACTCTTTCAAAGGCTATGAAAAAGATAGGCTTTGTAGCAAAATAAACCGCAAATATAAAATTAACCGCCGAAGGGAATTCCCTTCGGCGGTTTTTGTATGCTTTTATATTTTATCAGTAAAGTGAACCTATCTCTTCCTCGGAAACTATAGTCCAGTTAGAAAAATCCTTACCGCTTCCCTTGATCTCGTAAAGATAGTTTTTGGCGGAAGCGTAGGGTGCTGTCTGGAAGTAGTGGTATCTCACCTTATCGGGATCGTTTGTCTCCTCAGAGTAAGCCTTTCCGTAGTCCTCCTCGGTCTCAATTCCTGCAGATTTTACAATGGTTGCAAGGAAGTTTTCCTGAGAAACAGGCACATCAGAGGTTTTGAGAGGAGTGCCGCTCTTGCCGCTTTCCTTTACAATTAAAGCTGTGAGGTTCTCGTCTTTGTAAAGGTCATAGTCGGAAGAAAGTGCAGCGTGGTCGCCTGTGATAATGATGGTTGCATCCTCATAGAGACCCAGAGCTTTGAGCTGATCTATATACTCGAAAATGAACTTGAAGCAACCCTCTGTCTGCTTGTCACCGTCTGAAAGATAGTTGCTCTCCTCCACCAGCTGACAATTCTCATCCATATTGAAGGGAGAGTGGCATCCACGCATATGCAGGAACATAAAGGTGCCCTTATCGTCCTGTGTATAAAGACCTGACTCTGTGAACTCCTCATAGAGCTTGGGGTCATCAAGCACATATTCTCCTGCACGCTTGACCTGCTCATTAATGGTTCGTGTAGAAACATCCTGAGGCTTCAGGACCTCGGGCGCCCAGAAGTAAGCACCTGTCTTGAACATAGTCTTTGCAAGCTCTGTCTTTGACTCTACCTTTACATCTTCCTTCACGGGCTGATAATAGTTATCTACAAGACCCTTGATAGTATCAACACTATCATAGGAATAGTACTCCGAAATATAGAGGTTGATCTTATAGTTATTATCCTTAAGGTCCTGAAGGAATGTGCTGTCAGTAAAAGCACTCTTGAGATAATTGCTTCTTGACTCTGTAAAATCCTGATCCACACCAGTTACCATAGAGGTAACTGCAGGGTATGTTCTGGGATAAAGAGAGACATTGTCGCTGTAGTAAGTAAAGCCGTCAAGCTTATCTGTTACATCAGGATTGGATTTAAGAAGTCTGTCGTAGTAATCTGCATCAAATCTGTCGAGAACGAACACTATAACATTGTCTTTCTCGGAAACCTCAAACATATTGTTTGTTGAGAGATAGGGCTTCATCAGTTCTTCCTCAGGAATAACCTTTCCATCCTCATCTGTCACTGTGGTATTTGACCCCTCGGTGTCAGCGGTTTTATCTGAACCAAGATAGGTAATATAGCTGGGAACAACGGAAGCCAGCTGCATGATAAGCACCAGTGCAAGAAGATAGGTAAGCACAAACTTTCCTGTCTTTTCGTATTTTGATGCTACACCAAACCACACAGCACCAACGATTATGGCCGCCCAAAGAAGGAAATTCAGCACCTTGAGCCATTCAGGGGTGGCAGCAACATTTCCATCACCCGGCAATCCCTTGAAGGTGAGGTTTGTTATAAAGTTCTGAATCATAGCCGCAGTTGTAATACCTGACACCACTGCAAAAAGAGTATCATGAAGAAGTCCTTTGGTAAAAATCAGAACCGCTGAAATAGCCGCAAAAACACCCAAGGAAATCCAGATAAGTGTAGGAAGGAAATCTCCCACAGAAAACTTAAACTGGCTTGCATTGGTAAAATAAACCGAGCAGGTGGAGCAAATAATATAAACAAAAGGTACTGTGAAGCCTGCCAGCAGGGATTTTGCAATCTTTTTGCCTGTAAAGAGGGGCTCTTTTACCTTTGTAGTTTTGTTCTCGGTATTTGTGTTATTCTCTGACAAAACCATCATCCTTTCTTTTTAAAGCTTAAGAATCCGTATTTTCACAGATAGCATTATAACACTATATATGGAAAAAATCAACAGCTACTAATCACGCTACTCTTTCCCTTTCAATAAATAATTTTGAAAAATTTCAAAAAACAGTTGACAAATTAATGTGTTTATCATATAATTACTTTTGCTACGTTTGTGTAGCTTCGTGGCGGAATAGCTCAGTTGGCTAGAGCATTCGGTTCATACCCGAAGTGTCGTAGGTTCAAGTCCTATTTCCGCTACCACGTGGCCCGGTGGTCAAGAGGTTAAGACACCGCCCTTTCACGGCGGTAACACGAGTTCGATTCTCGTCCGGGTCACCATTTCTATTAATCTGCCGGTGTGGTGGAATAGGCAGACACAAGGGACTTAAAATCCCTCGGAGTAAAATCCGTACCGGTTCAAGTCCGGTCACCGGCACCACATAATGGTTCAACGGCTTGTCGAGCAATGGCTCGGCTTTTTTTATTTTATCCACTTATTTCGATATATTTATATAACATCAACACAAAAGAAAACCGCAAGGATTTTACTCCTTGCGGTTTCATTTTTTATATTGATTTAAGCAACTGCAATACCGATGGGAGTATTAACGGTAAGTCCTGCCGCATACTTCTGAATAGCGGTAGCATCCTTAACGTTTATGGTAAGGTCGAGGTTTGCGTCTGCTGCTGTCTTGTTGATATCTGTGATAAGACCTGCGGAGTACTTCTGGATGTATGTAGCATCCTTAACGTTTACCTTGCCGTCTCTGTCAGCGTCACCGAGAACGATAACCTCATCGGGAGTCTCATCAGGTGTTTCATCAGGAGTCTCGTCGGGAGAGGAAGCCATATCTTTGATAATATCGTAAATATCTTCCTCTGTAAACTGAAGCTGTTCAGCAAGGCTCTTGATAAGTTCACCGGATGTTACCCCTGTTACTGAAAGCGCGTTCTCGAATCTACCGTTTGCAATAAAGTCAACGAACATATCAACGTCTGTCTTACCCTCGGGAAGAGCTGTACCAACTACGTTGCCGATAGATGTAATCTGCTTAACGGGACCATAGACTGTAGCATCCTGGTTTCTCCAGAATGCAGACTGACAAGTTTTTGCGCTGTCCTCGGGATTCTCGTAGATAATACCCATATCGCAGTATGCGGTATCGCCGAAGCATGCTGTACTCATAAAGGTATCGTAGGTCTGTGCACCTGTGTCAGCAGAGAAGATTACACAGTAGAGCTTGCCCTCTTCAAGAGTTCCAACCTTAGAGATGTTGTAGGAATAGAGATTACCCTCAACAAGTGTACATTTCTCTTTCTTTGCCTGCCAGTTTGCAAGGGGATCACCCTCGTACTCCCAGATGTGGCAGAAAATTGACTTTGCTCCGTACTCGATCCACTCTTCGGGAACCTCGAAGTAGATGATGGGTTCCTCGGAAGGTGTGAACTCTTCTGCGGATACGCTCATGATGCAAGTAGCTGCGAGCATAAGCACAGCAAGCATCATAGCGAGGATCTTCTTAAAGCTTTTCATTTTGATTTCCTCCAATATTTTTATTAATTAACCAGATTATAGTTCAGAAGCCTTTTGCTGTCAACGAAAAGTCTGGTGAAAAATCTGGAAAAGTATGGGCGTATAAAAACAATGACTTGAACGTTACTAAATTCTCTATCGCTTAACAGGGAACAGCAACATAAGGCGGTACTTCTACATGTATCGTACCTGTATCCGGGTCTAACCAGCAAAGCATACCAATAATATAAGATCCGGACTCAATTCCTGCACAAGCCTTCTGAATTGCAGTTGCATCCTTGATGTTTAAGCTGTTATTGGTATCCACATCTGCTGCAAGTTTCTGAATTTTTCTCGGAACCACCAGATCTGCAACGGCCTTCTGAATATATGTTGCGTCCTTCACATTAATCTTGCTGTCCATATTGGCATCGCCGCCAATGAAATCAGTTGTGCTGTCGAGGACTGCTGCACTGTTATAAACCTTTCCGTTCCAGCAAAGAGTCCATGTGATACTATTACTGCTATTGACCACTCCTGTAATCAGGCGGTCAACATCAGCTTCAGTAAAATTAAGAGCCTTCATCACATCATCGATAATAGCCTGATCGGTTTTTCCTGAATAATTGCGTGCATTTTCAAAGTTATTAACAAGGAAACTCTTGAACACATCCTCTGCTGTCTGTCCGGGAGGAAGTGCTGTACCAACCAAGTTACCGATGGAAGTTACCTGAAGCAAGGGGCCATAAACCGATCTGTCCTGATTCTTCCAGAATGCGGCACGGCAGGTCTTACTGCTGTCGGCAGGATTTTCATATATAGTATCGTCACAATAGAGTGTATCACCCAAGCACTCTGTGGAAAAAATCGCATCATAAGTCTGCAGACCTATATCAAGAGAAAAGATCACACAGTAAACCTTACCCTCCTCAAGAGTGCCTGCCTTGCTGATATCATAAGAATAGAGATTACCCTCAACAAGTGTGCATTTCTCTTTCTTTGCCTGCCAGTTTGCAAGGCTGTCGCCCTCATATTCCCAGATATGACAGTAAACCGTCTTAAAGTTATTCCAATCCTCGGGAACCTCAAAGTAGATGATGGGTTCCTCGGAAGGTGTGAATTCTTCTGCGGAGACACTTATGATGCAAGAAGCTGCAAGCATAAGAACAGCAAGCATCATAGAGAGGATTTTCTTAAAGCTTTTCATTCAGATTACCTCCAATAAATTAATATTTAACCAAATTAATCAGCAAGTTTCTCGTTCAAGAAAATCGAGCTGAAAATATTTGGTAAATTCCTTAATAATTATTCACAAAGAGCCTTGAGATTCTCGATTGCTGCCTTTGCATCCTCTGCCTTGAATACAGAAGTGCCTGCAACACAAATATCTACGCCTGCGTCGGCACATGCTTTGATATTCTGCTCGCCTACACCGCCGTCGATCTCAATGAGAAGATCATGAAGACCTCTATTATCTGCTTCCTTGCGGATGGCTTCTACCTTTGTGAGCATATCAGCCATAAAGGACTGTCCGCCAAAGCCGGGCTCCACGGACATAACAAGCACCATATCAAGCTGAGGAAGGAAGGGGAAAACTACCTCCGCCTCGGTGTGGGGCTTAATAACAAGACCCACCTTGATGCCGTGGGATTTTACCTTATCAATAGTAGCCTGAATATCGCTGTCCGCCTCTACGTGGAAGGTGATGATATCTGCACCTGCATCGGCAAAATCATCAATATAGCGAAGAGGCTCTGAGATCATCAGATGCACATCAAAGGGCTTTTCGGAATACTTTCTGACCCACTTGATAACAGGGGCGCCAAAGGTGAGGTTTGGCACGAAATGTGCATCCATTACATCCAGATGCATATAGTCCGCACCTGCTTTGTCCATACGGGCTATCTCCTCGCCGAAGCGGGAGAAATCGCAGGAAAGAAGAGAAGGGGCAATAAGCATATTTACATCTCCTTGTTCTTACAAAATATACTGTTAACCGATAGGTTTTGTCTCAAAATTTTATGGTTTCTGTAAAGAGGGAGCGATTATTGCAGCCGCTGCCCAGAACAGAATGAAAATAAAGCCTTCAAGGGTCTTAAGGGCTCCCACTCCTGCACAGAGTGCCAGAGTTGCACCGATAAGAACACCTAAAATTATACCGATAAGCTGGATGATAACACCGAGAGAAATGTTGCTCTTGAGCCTTACACAGCCTGAGAGGGCACGAAGGAAGGAGAAGAATGAACCACGGGTTGCAAGGTAAGCTCTGGACTTGTCCTCTTTCTGAGATGTTATCTCAATGCAGACATTTCCAAGTCCCGTGGGAAGCACCTTGACACTTCTGAAGTAGATGCCGAAATCCTCGGCTATCTTCTCCTCGGTAACATTGCAGTCTGTGGTCTGCACCAAAAAGCTGATGCCGTTTTCTTCAGCCTGCTGAAGAAGCTGAGCAATTCGAAGGGTTGAGCTGTAAGAGACAACGAACATTGCCACAAGCTCGCCGGAACGGGCAAGATATGTAACTGTTCTGCCATCTATCTTATGCTTGCTTTCAGCTTCCTCATCGGGAATCTGAACAGCATATTTCTCCATAAGTGTGCGGTTGCCGATGAGGATTCTCTCACCGTTTACCCAGCCCACAAGGCCTGACTTGTCCTCGTAAAGTACGCTTTCAACCTCGGGAAGCTTTCCCTTGTTGTCCTCCATAACCTTATCGAAAACGCAGGTCATGGGGTTCTTTGCCTCTTTGAGTACAGCCGCCGCTGAGAGCATAGCACTCTCAACCTTGTGATTTGTAAACGCCTTAACACCGCAAAGAGTAATGCTCTCAATGGGATAGAGGTCTCTTGCCTCACAGACTACAGCCTTTGTGTCGCAGAACTGACGGACAGCAGGGTAGCCGCTTATCATGGCATTCTTTGAAAGGGTCTCCTTACAGAGCTTCATCATAGGAAGATTGACTGCCAGCATATCGCACACAGGGGTGGCAACGCAGGCAATAGCCGCAACAGCACAGAGAGCGCCTACTATATCCTTTGAAACGAAACCGTAGAGCACACCTGTAAAGATAGCACAGAGAATGGTTACGGGAGCAATTTTTCCTGCCATATCCTCGGAAGGATCGGGAGAATAGGAAAGTCTGAGGAAATCAGAGAGGAAATCCGTCTCATGCTGATATGCCACTATGGGCTTATCCACTACTGTTCCGCTCATAAGCTGACGGGCGATATCCTCATTTGTATATATCTTGCCTGCATAGGCTTGATTTTTTGAGCAGACAAACTTGAAGTTCTCCTTAACACGTCTGACCATACAGAGCTTGCCTAAGGTGTTGAGGAAAAGAGCAAAGATGCCTAAAGTTGCATAGAGGTGGTGTCCCCCTGAGTAAAAGCTTTGGGGAACTATGAGAGAGACCACGCCCTGCACGAGAGTTACAACAGCACACACTGCCGCACCTGTGTCAGAATTACCCTTGAGCTTCCTGAGGGAGGACAATCCGTAGGTAATTGTAACTCTGGAAATCCAGCAGGCAAAAAGAAGAAAACAAAGGCTGAGAATTGAGAGCAGCAGGGACGCCGTAAAGCTTGCGGCAATAGACTTCTCACAGATTCTGCACACTATGGTGAGTATGAGAGAGAGAAGAGTAAGTCCTCCTGTGTATGCGCTGTTCACAAACATTTTTCTGATGTTTGCGTTTATCTCCAGCATAATGGATTTCGCATCCTGATGACTGCGATAATCCTCTATCTGAACGGTCTTTTCCTTGAAATCGTTTTCATCAGCTTCTTCCTCAGAGGAAAAGAAACCAACGACTTTGCCTATGATGGTGTTTGCCATCTTCTTGGGAGAAACCTTAATCTCTTCCTCCTGAGGAGGCTCCTCAGGCTCAGGTCTGAGAGACTGGGAGATTACAGGATTGGGGGATGCAAGGTATTTCTTATATTCATTCTCCACCACGGCAGAAAACTTTCCTGCGCGGACGTGAACCTTCTCCACCTTGCTCTCGTGCTGATAAACGGGAACTCGGGACACTACGGTCTGCACAGCACACACGGGCTTTGGTTTTCCGAAAAGCCTCTCGAAGCTTCCTAGGCTCTCGTCCTCCTCCCTGGGTACAGGGGGATTCTTGGTGATATCAGCAGAATCCTCGGGAGGATTCTCTGCATCGGTGAGAAGCTCTTCCTGCTCCTCCTGCTCTTCCTCAAGAGAGATGTCTATGGTATCAACATCCTTCATTCGGATAGAGCGGACATTGAGGGAATCCACCTCGGAAATAATTTCCTCGCTGACCTTTGTATTTTCATCGTATGTAGGAGTAAGTGTCACAATGGTATCAGGCTCTTTATCTTCCTGTACAGTACCCTCTATATTATCAATATCCAACTCATCAGGGACTGCCTCAAGGGGGCTCTGACTCTTGAGCCTAACCTCCTTGCTGGTATTGCTGAAAATCTCCTGCATCTTGGGAGCACCGCTTATTTTTTCTGCGGCTTTTGCCATTTTCTCCTGCTCTGACAGAAATCTGGTCTCCTCGATAATAGAATCTATTGCCTGATCTTTATTCATCTCTTTTTTTTCGCTCATTCTTTTCACATCCTTTTATCTTCCGTCGCTTACCTTATACATAAGGATTCCTGCTGCCACGGAGGCATTGAGGGAATTGATCTTTCCCTTCATGGGCAGAGATACGATAACATCGCACTTTTCTCTGACAAGTCTGCCTATACCCTTGCCCTCGTTTCCGATAACAAGTGCCACCGCACCTGAGAAATCAACCTTTCTGTAATCCTCGCCGTTCATATCGGCACCATATACCCACAAACCTCTCTCCTTGAGAGTGTCGAGTATCGCAGGAATATTTGGAACTCTCACCACGGGAACATATTCAACTGCACCGGCAGAGGACTTACCCACTGTAAAACTCAGTCCTGCACTTCTTCTGGAGGGAATGATAACTCCGTGAGCGCCGGAGCATTCTGCTGTACGGATAATCGCACCCAGATTATGGGGATCCTCTATTTCATCAAGGACTATTACAAAGGGTGCTTCTCCCCTGCTTTCTGCAAGAGCGAAGATATCCTCCATCTCCCTATACTCAACCACTGCAGCAACTGCAGCTATTCCCTGATGATGACCGCCTGCACACATATAGTCAAGCTTCTTCTGGTCAACCTCTTTAACCCTCAGAGATCTCTCCTTTGCTTTTGCAAGGATACCTACTATTGCACCTGTTCTCATGCCTCTTGCCACCAGAATGCTGTCGATGGGTCTTCCGCTTCTGATAGCCTCGCTGACGGGGTTTCGTCCGAATATTATATCAGATCTTTCCTCTCTCTGATCTCTGTCGTTTCTTTTATCTTTATTTTCCTGCATACTATCGTTCCTTTGCCTCTTTGGTTTATACCTATACATTATGTATTGTATCACAAACGATAACTCTTGAGAATAGCAAAAGAGAAATTTCTGCTCATTTTTTCAGACTTTTCTTTACATTATTGGTGCATCAGAGGTATATTCTCAGAAAAAGCAGAAAGCATTACTGCACCACGGTCTATATTTTCGGGAATAACTCCGTAAAGTCCCGTTATGGGATCTCTGAAAAGCGGAAGCTTAGGAGGATAATAGGTCAGGCAAAGAACGCAGGAAAACAAGAAAGCCCACATAAACAGAGCCACAAGGAAATACTCCTGCGCCCTCTCCCATCTTGTGATGATAAGATAAGAAATCACCTGTGAAACCAAGGTAAACACAAAGGAAGAGGCTATATCCATTGCGGCATAGGAGGTTTTGGTAAAAGAAGTGTAAAGATAAAAAAATCCGCTTATCATAAAAAGCAGAGAATAAACTCCTGCGGCCTTTGCGACCATAAAACCTTTAAAGGGCGGTTTATGAGCTAAGTATTCAACTCCTGCCCAAAGGGCATAGGCAATGGAAAATATCTTCAGATGTTCCCAGACACTCTCATTCACCGAGCCTAAAAAGGAGGAAAGTACCGTTCGTGATGACAGCTCATAGAAAAAATGGAGAAAGGCGGCAATAAGATAAATTACTGCCGCCCCTATGATTTCCGTTATTAACAGCCTTTTCTGATTCATAAAAAGTCCCCCTGCATACATATACCTCATATATATGAGAGGAACTCTCCGCTTATCACAGAACTCAGCGCAGAACCATCTGCAGAAACAAGGTGATAAGGCTTCCTGCAAAGGCCGATATCCCCATTCTCAGGAAAAGGTAGCCCTTTGCGCCCTTGCGTTTTATAGAAGAGGGAGTATCCATATCTTTAATGAAGGTCTTTGCCTGAGCCTCCAGAGTTTCCCGAGGGGTACCGCTGTACTGCGCTCTTACCACAAGCCACGCTTTCTCATAGTATGCATTCCCCGTCTCTGAAACCTCTATAACCTGTCTGTTTACTCCTTTTATCATATTACACTCCGCCTTCCAAACTTTTCTTATCTTATCATTGACAGAGTTTCCAGTTTATATTCACCCAAAAATCCACTGTCTGTTTTTTATGTTCTTGCTATTCTGATAAGATTTTTTTAAAAGTTCCTGTTTTTTGCGTTGACTGTACATATAATACAAATAGTAATCTTAAAACCGTAATTATCTCAAAAAAGAAATAAAAGTGTCAAGAAGTTTTTTAATTCAAATTTGGAATAAAACCTTATTTTTAGTAAAAATCAGGGTCTCAACCCTTACTTGTTCACATTTTCCACATAGTTTTCAACATAAATGATGATAAATTTGCATAATACAATTTGTATAGTTCTTTTTAGAAAAATTTAATGATTATCCTAAAGAATTATAAAAAACCATTCACAGCATAATAAAAGAGCCCCGCCTTAAAGCGAAGCTCCGAAATATATTGCGATCATATTAAACACGGGAACGCTGACCATTCCCAGAAGGAAGCCGAGGACGATCCCTGCTATTACATCGCTTAGATAATGAACCCTGAGATATATCCTGCTGAAGGCAATGCAGAGAGCTATCACGCCAAACACAACGGTCATATAAACCGGACAGAGGAGACAAGCTGTGCCTACAACGGAAAAGGACGAAGCGGAATGTCCCGAAGGGAAGGAGTAGAATCTGGGCTTCTTCACAAGCATCTCTTCATCGGGAATTTTCTCGCTGGGCCTCACCCTTGCAACTATGTGCTTGAGAATCAGCTCGCCGAGAAACCATGTAACCAGCAGAGAAAACATAATGTTTACACCTGCTACTCTGTATTCCTTCCTCATAAGCATAGGAAGACACAATGCAAACCAGACCATACCGCCTGAGCCGATCTTGCTGAAAAACATCATTATTCTGTTAAGCGTTTTGCTGTGAATCCTGCTGATCTCCCGAACAACAAACTCATCAAACTTCTTAATCTGCGAAATCATAATATCTCCATGCAAATAATTTTCTTTATTATAACACAGAAATCTGTATTATGATAGTGTTTTTTGTCAGATAAGATAAACTTCCGTCTTAAGGCGAACAGATTTTCACAAGATGAGCTACCGAAGGAATGGAAAGTCCCTGCTGACTTGAGGTAGGGCTCATCAGAGCACCCGTTGCCATAAAAAGGATTTTTCTAAATTCTCCTGAGCTGAGCCTCGGGAGAATATGAGCGCATAGTACGGATGCGGCACACCCACAGCCCGAGCCACCCGCATGGACATCCTGCTCATCCCTTGCAAATATCATTTTTCCACAGTCCTTGTGAACCTTTTCTATAAAAAGCTTTGAAGAGGAAAGCACCTCAAGGAATATCTCTGAGCCAACATAGCCTAAATCTCCCGTAAATATGCCGTCAAAGTCCTCTACCCGCTCTCCCGTGTCCTCAAAGTAACGAAGAAGTGTATCAGCCGCTGCTGCCGCCATTGCCGCTCCCATATTATTTGCATCACTTACCGAGGGGTCAACTATTCTGCCTACGGTTGCCGCCTCTATATACGGATGCTTTTCTTTCTGATTCAGGCTCACAATACAAGCTCCCGAGCCCGTTACGGTTCTCTGTGCCGTAGGGGTGCGTATGGCACCATATTCCAGAGGAAAGCGATACTGCCTTTCTGCACTTGCAAAGTGAGAGGAAGTTACTGCCGCTGTGAGCCTTGCCGCCTCTGAGGACACAAACACCGAGGACATTATAAGGGACTGTGCCATTGTTGAGCAGGCTCCGTACTGACCCAGATAGGGAATTCCGAAAGCCTCAAGGGCAAAGCTTGAGGAAACGCACTGGTTAAGCAGATCTCCCGCAAACACAAAGTCCGGAGATTCCCAAGAGAGCTTTGCGTTTTCAAGCGCCATGGAAAGCGCCTCCTGCTGAAGCCTGCTCTCTCCCTGCTCAAAGGTCTTCTCCCCCGCTCTTGGATCATATACTATTTTATGAAATTCCTTACCAAGCGGTCCCTGCGATTCTTTTTCTCCTGCCACAGATGCGAATCCGATTATTTGAGGACAAGGAGAAAACCTCAGCGTATATTTTCCCTGACGCTTTATCAAAACAAAAACTCCCTTTCGCATTTCTTTTAGTTTCTGCAAAAGGGAGTTTAATTATTAATTATTGTATTTTAAGGTGTTACCGTTTCCTGAGAATTCACCGCCGCACCCTGATCTGCCACAGTAGGTACTGTTTCGATCTCAGTGGGGAAAGTAACAATACCCTGAGTGGGTGTTGTGCTATCTCCGGGGTTCTGAGTAGGCTTCTGTGTCTCTGTAGGTATGGTGACTGAGCCCGGTGTTGTCTCCGAGGGTGCTGTTGTACCTGCTACTGTAGCACCGGTAGTAATCTCCGTTACAGTCTCTGTTGTAGGCTCAGTAGTGGGCTTGGTGTGATCCTTGGGGCTTGTGAATCTATATACGGAGCCGGGAAGGTCCTCAGAATAAAGCTCCTCGCCATCCTTATAGAATGTGCGGTATGCACTTCCGTAGTAGATATTGTTCTCTCTGTCGTGTCCATGGAAATAGGATGTTACCTTGATCTCATCGAAGGAGGGATCCTGCCAGCCGTAAATGCTGCAATATAGGGTAGTTCCCTGCATATGGCACTGGATATAGACGGGGTATTCTGTGATATTCTTAAGCTTTAAGTCAAGAGCAGGATAGTCAATGGTTGCGTCCATACCGGGATCGGCATATGTAGAGGGATAATAGTGGGAATACCTCTCAACAATCTGAAGATTTGCTCTTACAGCTGCATTATAGATGGTTGTACTTGCCTGACAGATTCCGCCGCCGACACCTGTATCAAACTCACCATTGACAATAACCGTACCGGGAAGGTATCCGTTTGAAGTAAGGTTACTGTCGCCTGTGCAGGCGTTGAAGGACCAGATTTCGCCGGGCTCGATTACAGAGCCGTTACAAGCATTAAGGGCTGTTTTCATATTATGGTTGCCGTTTACTGTACTTGAGGAGGTTGTGGTGTATGTAGCCAGAAGAGTTACATTTCCCTCAATATCCTTCATCTTAACTGCAGCCTCGGTTTCCTTCATTTCTGCTGTAACTTCAGCCTTGGTCTCTTTGCCTGTGGAGATCTTCTTGATGGCTTCTACCATATCATCCACAAGCTTTTTCTGGTCAACCTGATTACCGTTCTTTTCTTTTGTGAATTTAATCTCAGTACCTGAGGTGTCAATGTTTGCATTTACAGGGAGAATATCAACCTCCGCTGCCAGAGCCGCTACGGCCTCCTCTACAGAGACCTTATCTACCTCTACCTGAAGCTCAAAGTGCATGGAGCCTGCTACATTCTCGCCGTTGTTGACCTTCTTGGTATGCTCGGCAGCCTGCTCCAGAAGCTCCTCAACGTTGGTATCCCATGAAAAGCTGTCTTTGTTGAATGCAAACTTTTTGTCCTCAGCATTGACAGTCAGGGTAAAATCATTTATCATTTTAAGGCACTCTGCTTCTGCAAGCTCACGAGCCTCTTTATAAACCTTTCCGCTTAAATCAAGGGCGCCAAAGGTAATACCATCTGCAAGGATGAAGGTTTCCTCGTCGATTACCTCCGCTGCAGCATTCTGTGCTGCACCCTCGCCATCCTTGCTCTTGCAGGCAGTAAAAACTGTCAAGGACATAAGAAGCACCAGTAAAAGTGCAAGTATGACGACCATAGGATTACGGGAATATTTCTTTCCTTTTCTAAGATCCGCTGTCATATATCGAACCTCCGCATAATTATGTAAATATATTTGTTCACACTATTTTCATATTCACCATATATAATAACCTAAAGATTCAAAAAAAGGAAGAGACTTGCCACAAATTTCTTATGGTAAAAGTTCCAAACTTCAAATTACAGCTACACCCTTTTTTAGTTCCTATGCGCAATTAAGTTAAGATTTCACCCAACATATACTCATTTTGCACTTAAACGAAGGAGAATCTTCCATGAAATTATCTCTTAAGCTTATGTCACTTTTACTCTGCTTTATCACCGCTGTCTTCTCCCTTACGGCTTGCAAGAAAAAAGACTCACTCATTACCGAGGAGGAGAACCTTCTTTCCTCTTACTCCCGCTCCTCTTCTGTTCCTACCTACAATTTCAGAGAGAGCGCCGATCTTATGCCTGAAAACTATCAGATTTACATAAACGCATCACAGGATTTCTCTCTTGATCTTCTGCGTGAAGTGGCCGGAAACGGTGAAAACACTGTCCTCTCCCCTCTTGCGGTCTCTGAGATGCTGGCTCTCCTTTCAAACGGAAGCACTTCCCAGACCTCACAGAATCTCAGAAACACCGTAGGCTCCACGCTGAGCCTTAGTGACCTCAATCTCTGTAATTACTATCTGCGACAGCGTATCCAAAGCATAAGCGCTGAGGGGACTTTTTACAGTACATCTTCCCTTTGGCTCAACGACCGCTTTGATGTAAAATCTCCCTTTTTACAGACCGCTGCAGATTACTTCAGCACAAGCGTTATCCGTACCGATTTTGCAGGCGATAAATTCTATGATAAATTAAACGGATTTGTGAGTGAAAAGACCGACGGTAAAAAATCAGGTGAGATTTCAGATATCCCTTCCGATTATATGATGTTTGCCGCTGCAGATACTCTTCTTCTGGACGGCTGGCTCAAGCCCTTTGATGAAAGCACCCTTTTCAAAGGCGCATTCAACGGCACAAGCACTACCTCGGAAGAAATATTTATGGTATCCTCTGAATCATATATTTCCTCCGATATTGCTGAGGGCTTCACAAAAAGTCTCAAGGGTACACCTATGAAATTTGCCGCCATTATGCCCAAGGATGATATTACCATTGAGGAGTTTTCCGAGCTTCTTACAGCAAGTAGGCTCGACACTCTCTTACACTGCGCCACCCCCGCAGGAAATGTTCAGATAGCTCTCCCCATCTTCTCTTCAGAGAGCGACCTTTCCCTTAAAGACACACTCTCTGCTCTCGGAGCCGACAGAGCCTTTGACCCTGAGAAAAGCAATTTCTCTGATATGTCAAGCTCCGATAAGGTGTATCTCAACGATGTTCTTCACTACTGTGCTCTGAGTGTTACCCCTGAAGGCTTTGGGGACAGTACAGATGACTATACCGCCGCCTCTCAGAGAAGCGATGCTGAGCTGATCTTCTCAAGACCGTTTATCTTCATGATTTACGATAACGAATCAGCGATTCCGGTTTTAATCGGCACAGTAGAAAATATACCCTGAAAACCCATTCTTATAATTTAACCTCCGAAAAGCTTTTCCTTTAACCCGGGAAACGCTGTCGGAGGTGTTTTTTTGCAAAATTCTTTAAAATGCCCATAATTTCAAAAAATTTTTCTTTTCTATAAGCCTATTGTATGTTATAATAACATAGATATGGTGTTTCTCACTGCAAGGAAGTGATAATATGGCAAAGGATCTTTTTCTCTATATTCTCCGATGTTCCCTCAAAGGCGAACCTCTAAGTACAGAGAAAGAAATATCAGAGGAGGTCTGGGCTCAGGTTTTTGAGCTTGCAAGGATCCACAAGGTGCTCCCCCTCATTTATGACTCTGCCTATCATTTACTTGAAGAAAGAAACTTCGACACCTCGGGTGTGAGAAATCTCTCCCGTCAGATGATGATTATGCAAGCAAGCAAAACCTCAGCTTTCCTTACCCTCCTTGAAAAACTCGAAAGGTGCAATATTCCCGTAACAGTTGTGAAAGGAATCACCTGCCGCAGACTCTATAGAAATCCCGATCTGAGGATCTCTTCAGATGAGGATCTTCTTCTGAATCCCTCAGATATAAAAGCCTGCGAAGAGCTTCTTATAAAAGAGGGGCTTATACTTACCACCCCTGACAGAGAGGACCACTATCAAAGATCCTATCGCAGGGCAGACGGACTTCATCTTGAAATCCACAGCTCTCTTTTTCCCAACGAATCCTACTACAAAAGCTGGAACAAGGTCTTTAATAACGCATCCAAGGAACATTTCTTTTATGAGAATTCTCCCGTGAGGATCACGACCCTCTCACCCACATATAATCTCCTTTATCTCATTCTCCATGCTATGAAACACTTCATAAATGTGGGTGTGGGAATCCGACAGATCTGCGATATTATCATACAAATTGAGACCTACCAAAAAGAACTCGACTGGAGCTTTATTGAGAAAACACTCAAAGAACTCAACGCTCTGGATTTTACAAAGGCGATACTCGCTCTTGCAGAAGAGGTACTGGACTTCAAGCTCAGACCTTTCCTGCCGGAAGTCTTTTTTACAGATGCTCCTGCCTACAAGCCTCTCCTTGAGGATATTCTTGAGGGCGGGGTTTACGGTACATCCACTCTTTCCAGAGCTCACAGCCGAAGCTTCACGGAGAACGCATCAAAAGGAAAGAACACAACCTTCCTCTCGAGAGCATTCCCCTCTCCCAAAAGTCTCAAAGGCAAATATAAATACGCAAAGAATCCTCTGCTTCTGCCTGTTGCCTATATTCATCGTATTGTAAATTATTCATCAGAGGTTCTGCACACCAAAAACAACACCCCTCTGTCCTCGGCAAAGATCGGTGCCCGCAGAATAGAACTTCTCCGGCTGTATTCCATACTTGAGAAATAAAAATCACTTCAAAACAAAGCGTATATTAACCATCACATTTCAAAAGAAGGTCCAAAAATGAAAAAAAACATTCTGAGTTTTATACTTCTGGTATTGTCCTTCGTAGCTTTCTTAGGTTTTACCCAATACCGTAAAGCTTCAACTGACACCGTCGCACCGATAATTCACTGTGAAAATGACACCATTACCGTCAGCGTTACTGCCACAGAGGAAGAAATTCTTAAGGGTATTACCGCTACTGACGACCGTGACGGCGACGTTACCGATACTCTGGTTATTCAGGGCATCTCAAACTTTATTGCGCCCGGTGAGCGAGTAATAACCTTTGCCGCCATAGATAGCAACCTCAATGTAGGCAGACTTGAAAGAACTTTAATCTATACCGATTACACCGCCCCTGAATTTGATCTGAAAAAACCCCTTAGTTTTGTAATCAATTCAAAGGTTGACTTTCTCAGCAACATCACGGCAACCAGCAGTCTCGACGGAAACATTACCAAGCAAATACGCTATAGCGTACCGACTGCCGTTGACAATATGATTCCCGGAACGTACCCCATCGAATACTTTGTTACCGACAGCTGTGGTAAAACCTCATATTTAGAAACCGAAATCGAAATATACGACTCCGTCTATTCTGCTATTACGGTAGTTCTTTCCGATTATCTTATCTATCTTCCCAAAGGCTCTGAATTTGATCCTGCTATATATTACAGAGGCAGTAACATCGAAGGAACCCGCAGCTATTCCGGTGAGGTTGACACCAACACTCCCGGCACCTATTATGTTGACTATTTTGTTCATGGCGAAAACGCCTCCGGAAAGACCAGACTTACCGTAGTTGTCTATTGATAAAGTGCATTCCAGATAGAAAGAGTTGATTATATGCAACGCAACAATTCACGAAACATAGATGTTGCCTATATAGTTTTAAGAGATATCCTGAAAAACTGGTTCTCTATTGTCTGTATAGCCTTATCAGCAGCATTTTTGTCCTACATTTTTCTCTCCGTATCCTACACACCTAAGTACACCTCTCGCTGCACTCTGGTGGTATCTGCTAAGGTCAACAGTAGCAACGGATATATGAGTGCAAGGTCCGCAGAAGCACTTACCGACACCTTCAAGGGTGTATTCACCAGCTCAATTCTCAAAACAAAGACCGCAGAGGCACTGGGTAAGCCCAGCTTTGACGGAGATGTAAAAATCAGCGTTCTCCCCAACACAAACCTCATTGAAATTTTTGTCACAAGCAAAAGCCCCGATTCTTCATTCCGACTTCTCAAGACCATGCTTGAGGTGTATCCGGATCATTTTGAAGACACACTGGGCGATGTAGTAATTCAGCTATTTGAGTCGCCAAGCTACCCTATCGCTCCTGCAAACGCTTTTTCTTATCAAAAAACCATAACCTGGTGCATTATTATAGCCGCAGGTCTTACCATCTTCTCTGTGGGAGCCGTGTCTTTCCTTACAAAGACAGTCAAGAATGAGTGGGATGCCACAGAAAAACTGGACACAAAACTTCTGGGTGTTCTCTACCACGAATCTCACTACCGAAGTCTCAGGGATCGTCTGAAGCGAAACAAAAAGCGTCTGCTTATGGGTGCCCCCTCAGTAAGCTTCGGCTTCAGCGAAACAATTAAGAAGATAAGGACAAACCTGGTATATTTCCGAGAGAAACATCCCGGTCAGGTTCTTCTCATAACCTCTTACAACGACAAAGAAGGAAAAACCACCCTTGCCGCAAACCTTTCCACGTCTCTTGCTCAGAGAGGCAACAAAGTGCTTATTATCAGCGAGAACTCTTTATCCTCGTTGATAAACATCCTCAATATTCATCCTGATGCTCCGTTCTTCAACAGAAGGCACGCCGCTCTTTCAGATATGATATACACTAAAAAAGGAGGAAACCTCAGCGTCCTCATAAACACAAACCGAGTATATTTCACAGAAAGTGTCAAAAACTACGTTTCTATCGATGAATTTAGTGCATTCCTTAAAGAAGCAAAAACAAGTTTTGACTACATCGTTATCGATGCTCCTTCCGCAAAATCCAGCGCAAACATGGAACTTATGGCATCTCTTTCTGATTTTTCTATACTTGTCGTTTCACAAAACAAGACAAAGATCCCTTATATTAACGATACTATCGATACCCTCAACCGTTACGGCAAGGGTCTTGTTGGCTGTGTATTCAACAATGTATATACGTCTGCCACAATTATCAATATAGGCTACGGCTACGGTTATGGCTACGGCTATGGTTACGGCTATGGCCGCAAATACGGCGGTTACGGAAAATATGGTCGCTATGGAAAGTACGGCCATTACGGAAAATACGGTCACTACGGAAAGTATGGTAGCTACGGTCACTATGGAATAGAGGAAAGATCTTCTTCCCGTGACAAATCCAAGGGAAAGGGGTCTGAAAGCAATGGATAATGAAAAAGAAGTAAAAGAATCTGCAGTTGATTCCGAACAGCTGTCAATTTTTGTTGATTTTCTGCGTATGCTGCCAAAGATATGGATATGGATACTTGTCCTCACCGTTCTCGGCGGTAGCATTTCTTTCTATCGAGCAAACAAAACCTATGTGCCAACCTATACTGCTTCATCCACATTTATTGTAAAGGTTAAAAACGAACAGAGTCTATACGGCGCCGGCACCAACTACTATAATGACGCACAGACTCAGCATCTGGCATCAACCTTCCCCTACATTCTCACCAGCGGACTTCTGCACAGAACGGTAGCAAAAGATCTGAACGAGCCCGTTACAAGCTCTATATACGTAGAGATCATCAACAACACGAACATTCTTGTTCTTCATGTTCAGGATCGTAACCCCGAAAAAGCATATCGCACTCTTCAGTCTGTTATCAAAAACTATCCTGTTGTTTCTGAACCGATAATAGGAAAAGTTGACCTTACCCTTCTTGATGAGACCGATGTTCCCACAAAGCCCGATAACCCCCGTGTCTTTATCAAAGAGACCCTTTTCGGTGCTCTTATAGGTCTGCTCCTCTCTCTTGGATGGGGCGTTCTGGTATTCATAACCAACAGAACAATCCGCAACGAAGGAGACATCCGAAACAAGCTTGGAATCAATGCTCTGGGCACAATTCCAAGAGTTCATCGCAAGGAAAGAACCAGGGACATTGTTGAACATCAGCTCATCACCGACCCCAAGGTAAAGGATCTTCTCTCAGAGCCTTTCAGAATGGTGAAGAATCAGGTTGAGTATCTTTCTCAGCGTGACAATCACAAGGTCATCCTCATCACAAGCGCAACCGCATCAGAAGGCAAGAGCTTCTTCTCCTCAAATCTGGTGCTCTCCCTCATAACTTCAGGTAAGAAGGTAACCTTTATCGACTGCGACCTGCGACACCCCACCATCAGAAGCATCTTTGATATGGAGCAGGATAAAGGTCTTTATGAGTACCTAAACGGAGAAATGGAGCTTGTGGAATATCTGACCCTTGCAAAGCAGGAAAACGACCATGGTTTTTCCAACTTCCTCTTCCTCCCCGGCGGAGCCGCTGTTTCCGACGGCTCAAACCTTCTCTCAAGCGAACGAATGAAAACTCTCATTGACCGTGTCAAGGAGAAATCCGACTATGTTATTCTGGACAGCGCCCCTGCAGGTCTGCTTACCGACTCTGTTGTTCTGGCAAAATACGCTGAAGCCGCCATTATGGTTATCCGTAAGGATGTGGCCCGAATCGATCTTATCGACGACGCCATCTCACATCTAAGTCAGAGCGATATCAATGTACTTGGTGCTGTTCTAAATGACGCATAAGAATTGCCATGAAAACTATTGATACTACAGAGTACCTCGATACTTTATGCGAGATACTTAAAGAAAACAAAGCTGTCACCACTGTGGTGCAGGGTGGCAGCATGCTTCCCTTTCTCTCTCCGGGAAGAGACTTTGTCATTCTTGAGAACTTTCCCCGAGAGCCAAAAAAAGGTGATGTTGTTCTATATAAGCGAAGTAACGGAGACTATGTTCTTCATCGCATAAGGAAGATTATAAACGATGAATTCTTCCTTATCGGCGACAGACAAACCCACACGGAACGGGGTATTAGAAGAGAAAACCTATGTGCTCTTGTTACCGAGGTAAAGAGAAACGGAAAAATTATTGGCGAAAAAAGCTTTATATGGTTCTTTTACAGACGGATATGGCTCGCTGTTGTTCCTCTGAGATCTGCAATATTAAAGCTCAGAAACATCACTAAAAAAACAGACTCCCATTAAAGAGGGTGCTATTATGACAGATATTCATTGCCACATACTCCCCGGTCTTGATGACGGTGCGCAGGATATTTCAGATACCCTGCAGATGGCTCGCATCGCCGCCCAGTGCGGTATCACTCATATCGTTGCCACTCCTCATTGTAACGTACCGGGAGAGGTAGAAAACTATGTGGGGCATGCCTATATGGAAGCTCTGGACTATACCCGTGAGGCTATCCGTGAAGCCCATATACCCGTGAAAATACTGTCCGGAATGGAGGTCTTTGTCACCTTTGATCTCCCTGATCTCATCAGAAGAGAAAAGATACTCACCCTGAATCACTCTGATTATCTGCTGATAGAGTTTGACTTCGGCGAAGACCCCGATTTCGTGGATTTTATGACAGATCGTCTCCTTGAGATGAAAATAAGACCTGTCATTGCTCATCCCGAGCGCTACGAGTTCATAAAATACGACCCCGATTTTGCTGTGAGACTCAGAATGAAGGGCTGTCTCCTTCAGGCAAACAAGGACAGCTTTCTTGGAAAATACGGTCAAGGAGCTGAAAGAACTTCCTTTGCTCTTCTCAGAAAAGGTCTCATAAACGCTGTAGCAAGTGATGCCCACAGCCCACATCACCGCACCCCCGACAACAAAAATGCCATTCATACACTTTCGGGAGACTTTGACGTCAGAAAGCTTTTCTCCGATAACCCGAAAAAGATCATCTTAAATGAATATATAAAGTAATAAAACAGAAAAAGTCCCGACGGAATGTCGGGACTTTCTTTTATATCTGAAGTTTAGTTTTATCAGCCGTAGATATTGTCGAGGCAAGCAGCACCGATGATACCTGCATCGTTTCCGAGAGTAGCCTTGCAGATAACTGTCTGCTTGGGATTATGCTTTGTGTAGCGCTCCTTCTCAACAATAGTTCTCAGAGGAGCAAGAAGGTTCTCGCCCTGATTTGATACACCGCCGCCAATGCAGAGCACATCAGGCTGGAAGATATTGATAGCATTGATAATACCGCAGGCAAGATAGGAGATCCACTCATCCACAACTGCTGTACCCGTTACATCGCCTGCCTGCTTTGCATCAAAAGCGGTCTTACCGTTTACATTGTTGATATCTCCGTCACAAAGAGAGAGCATATAAGAGAAATCGGGCTTCTCCTTAAGTATTGCTTCCTTTGTCATATTGATAAGACCTGTAGCGGATGCGTAAGCCTCCCAGCAGCCCTTTCTGCCGCAAGCACACTCTCTGCCGTCCTTAACGATAACCATGTGGCCCATCTCAGCGCCTGCATAATTGGAGCCTGAATAAATCTTTCCGTCAATGATGATACCTGCACCAACACCTGTACCGAGGGTAATTGCCAGAGCATTCTGTGCGCCCTTTGCAGAACCTGCAAGATACTCACCGTATGCAGCAGCATTGGCATCGTTTTCGATGATAACCTTTTTTGAGAGTCTCTCCTCCATCATTTCAACCACATTCCAGTTGTGGAAGAAGAGGTTTGCGGAATACTCGATAATTCCTGTAACGGGATTTACTGCACCGGGTACACCGATACCGATGCTAACAACCTCGTCCATGGTGATGCCTGCATTCTCAACAGCCTGCTTTGCAACCTCAGCCATTGAATCGCAGACCTCACTTTCGGGTCTGGGAACATTTGTGGGACAGCTTGCCTTTGCAACGATGTTGAAGTTCTCGTCAACAACACCTGCAACGATATTGGTGCCGCCTAAATCAATACCTAATTTATACATAAAAAAACATCCTTTCTTGGGGTTTTTGAATTCGTCCATACACATTCATTATAGCACAACAAATTCCCATATAAAAGAGGAATTTTACGATTATTGCAGGGTTTTTCAGATTTTTCCCAATATGAGTTGTAATTTTTTCAAAAATAGCAATTTAGAATTTTAGAGCATTTTGGAGCATTTGAGAGATTTTAAGAGATTGTTCCTTGGTACATTAAAATATTTAAGAAAAAGTGTTGACTTCCCATTTGCCTTGTGTTATTATACTGAGGCAGTAAAAAAGTATTAATTTTCAAGGAGGCAACGCGTATGTCAACTTTTATGGCAAAAAAAGGCGAGGTTGAGCGCAACTGGTATGTAATCGATGCAGCCGGCAAGCCCCTGGGTAAGGTAGCTGTTGAAGCTGCAAAGCTCCTCAGAGGTAAGCAGAAGCCCATCTTTACACCCCACGTTGATTGCGGCGACCATGTTGTTATCATCAACTGCAAAGACGCTGTTCTTACAGGTAACAAGCTCACTCAGAAGAAGTGGCAGAGACACACAGGTTATGTTGGTCACCTGAAGGAAACAGATTATAAAACACTTATGGCTACTCGTCCTGAGAAGGCTATGGAGCTTGCTGTTAAGGGCATGATTCCTTCCAACTCTCTCGGCAGAGCACAGATGCTCCGTCTGCGTCTTTTCGCAGGTGCAGAGCACAAGCACCAGGCTCAGAAGCCTGAGGCTTGGGAAATGTAAGGAAGGAGGCAAAACATAATGTACGATAAGGCACCTTATTTCTATGGCACAGGTAGAAGAAAGAGCTCCGTAGCAAGAGTTCGTCTCTATCAGGGTACAGGTAAAATCACCATCAACGATCGTGACATCGACGATTACTTCGGTCTCGAGACTCTGAAGCTCATCGTTCGTCAGCCTCTGGAGCTTACAGAGACAGGCGCAAAGTTCGACGTAGTTTGCAGAGTTGCAGGCGGCGGTGTTACAGGTCAGGCTGGCGCAATCCGTCACGGCATCTCCAGAGCACTGCTTCAGTACGACAGCGAGGCTCTCAGAGCTACACTCAAGAAGGCTGGCTTCCTCACACGTGATCCCAGAATGAAAGAGCGTAAGAAGTACGGTCTCAAGGGCGCACGTAGAGCTCCCCAGTTCTCAAAGAGATAATTTCTGCTTACGCAGTTTATCCCTATTACGAACACAAACAAACCCCGAAACGAAATGTTTCGGGGTTTTCTTTTTGTCTTGATTTTTGCTTTGGTGCAAACTTGGTGCAAGTTTTAAAAAGATACCCTACGACCATTAAAAATCTTAGGGTGAGGATATCTAAAAATGAAAACTCAATCTTCTGTTGTAGTATCTTCTGACTCTTTTTGTTTTTTCTCTTCCCGTATTAGAGATATAATTTTAACAATATTATATATTTGATAAGGGATGTAGGAAAAAATGCCCGCATATACACAAACACCAAATGTAATGGGCCATAAAACAGATGCAATAATTTTAAAAACTAATCCTCGTTTTTTAAAAAAACCAACGGAAAGTATAATAGTAGAAACTATGGCACTAAAGCCGAAACCACCCAAGCAACCAAAAAGCAAGAAGGATTGAACTTTGCTATCGTTCACAAGGGGTTGTTGACTTGCAAGAAGTCCATAAATAAGGAATCCTGTAACAACAACAGTTAAAGTGCATACTAAATACTCTATTCGGTTTTTCTTGGTCATTAGTATTCCCCCTTTTTTTCATTTTATCATACAGTCACATATTTATCAAGGTTATGACTATATCTCTTAGTTGCAAATTAATACGATATATGTTATCATATCTGTGCTGGCTCGGAGGGCTATACATTCAGAAGAAATGTTTCGCCGGATAAGGCTACAGGCTGAAATGCTTGTTTCCTTGTCCGGCTTTTTATAAGGAGTTTTTTATGAGAATCAAGCTGTCAGACCATTTCACTCTCGCCCGACTGGTGAGATTTGTCATCCCCTCTATTGCGATGATGATGTTCATCTCTGTATATGGCGTTGTGGATGGTTTCTTCGTCTCGAATTTCACGGGCAAAACTGAATTCGCCGCCGTAAATCTTATCTGGCCTTTCCCTATGGTGCTGGGGGCCTTTGGCTTTATGATAGGCACAGGCGGCAGCGCCCTTGTTTCCATCAGGTTGGGACAGGGTGAACATAAAAAAGCCAACGAAATATTTTCTATGCTTGTTAAGGTCACCATTATCTTTGGTGCTATATTATCTGCGCTGGGCTTTATCTTTACAGAGCAGATAGCCGTACTTCTTGGTGCAGAGGGAGACCTTCTTGAGCCTGCTGTTACATACGGCAGAATCCTCTTTGTTTCCCTTGTCCCCTTTATGCTTCAGAATGTTTTTCAGAGCTTTCTGGTAACTGCCGAGAAACCCACATTCGGACTTATTACAACCGTTATGGCAGGACTTACGAACATTATTATGGACTATATTCTCGTAGGATTATTCCGTTATGGAGTTGTGGGTGCCGCCCTTGCAACAGCTTTGAGCCAGCTGGTGGGTGCTTTAATTCCATTTGTGTGCTTCCTCAGAAAAAACACATCACTTCTCAAATTAGGGCCGTCAAAGCTTGATCTCACAGCCCTTCTGCACACCTGTACAAACGGCTCCTCGGAGCTTATGACCAATGTTTCCTTGTCTCTTGTAAATATGCTCTATAACGCTCGTCTTATGGCTTACGCTCAGGAAAACGGAGTTGCAGCATACGGCGTCATAATGTATGTAAACTTTATCTTCGTTTCCGTTTTCATCGGATATTCCATAGGTACTGCACCTATAATAGGCTATAACCATGGTGCAAAAAACTATAAGGAACTGAGAAACGTCTATAGAAAAAGTCTTACATTCAACGTTCTTGCAGGAATCCTCATGTGCATTTTTGCTATCCTCCTTGCCTCTCCCCTTGCGATGCTCTTTACAAGTTACGACACGGCGCTTATGGAAATGACCAAGAGAGGCTTCATAATCTACAGTCTTTCCTTTATCGTGGCAGGCGTCAACATCTATGCCTCCTCCTTCTTCACAGCTCTTGGCAACGGCCTTGTCTCAGCAATAATCTCCTTTATGAGAACTCTTCTGTTTCAGGTTCTGGCTGTTCTTATTCTTCCCACACTATTTGGTATCGACGGAATATGGTTCTCTGTCTTTGCGGCTGAGCTTTGTGCCCTTGCAGTTACCTCTTTCTTCCTTATAAGGAACAAAAACAAATACGGTTATTAAGACGCAAAAAGCGGCAGAGTAAAAACTCTGCCGCAATTTTTATGCGCTTTTATCAAACTCAGGGCTTAACAGTTACAGGTGTTGTGGAAAGATCTTCAAAGTTATCCCAGTCCTCAACAACAAGATCAAACTTGATCTCCTTAATGTCTGCCTCGGATGTTATACCCATCTCTTCCAGCTCGTAACCGTAGAAGGTGCAGTCATCATATGTGCTAAAGCCGGGCATAATGGATGTGCCGAGATATGCATCATACTCTTCACCATTGATCGTAACATTCTCTATATCGAGATAAAGCTCATTGGTTGTAAAGTTCTCTGCATACAGAATAAGCTCATAGCCTGCATACTCATCCCAAGTCTTTTCAACGAGAGTGATCTTAGCAGTTTTGTCATCTACCAGAACAACATCTGTGCTCTGTGCCTCTCTTGTGTACTGTGTGTTCACACCGTAGGTAAAAGTCTGAGTTTCTAATGTATTATAGTCTTCATCAATAATATAGAAGGTAGCCTCAAATCCCTCTACAGTTTCGATTCCTGCCATATCAAGGAAGTCCATAGCTACACTTGCGTTCTCGTTCTTTACTTCACCTGCGCCGATTTCAATGTAGCAGGTACCCTCTGCCTGAAGACCGTTAACAGTAAAGTTCTCAAGCATAACGGTATATTCCTTATCTGTAGTGAAGTTCTCTGCTTTAACGAGAATCTCAATGCCGTAATAGCTGTCCTCAAAATTAACACCTGTTACAGTAAGAGCATAATCTGCTGTGCTGAAGATTGTGTTTTCATCTGCATTTACGGGTGCATCTGTTGCAGGCTCTGATTCTGTGGGAGCTACTGTTGCAACAGCTGTCTCTTTCTTGTCGTCCTTATCCTTTTTGGATGCTCTCTTTTCTTCGCCGCAAGCTGCGAGAGAAAGAACCATAAGAAGAGCAATCAAGAGTGCAAAAATTCTTTTCATATTTAGTCCTCCATATAATAATATTGTTTCGACTTTCGTCTATGGTACATTTTACTCTAATTCGAATAATTTGTCAATCCGACGATTCAGTTGCCGAAAAACAAGTAAGATAGTAACGTATTTCATCCAGTTTTACTTTCCCAATACCTTTGACGTTAACAATCTCCTCCACACTTTGGAAAGGTCCGTGTTCCTCTCTGTAGCGAACTATCCGGGAGGCAAGTTCATCGCCTATTCCATTTACCTTTTTAAGCTCCTGAATACCGGCTGAATTAATATCTATAATTACGGAACCTGTTCTCTCTTCCTGAGAGATGCTCTGACCAGCAGAAGAATTAACAGCTTCTGAGCTTCCATCCCAAAAGACACCTGCAAGTATAATCACAGCAACAAAAATAAGTCCCAAAGAAACAATAAGTGATTCTGGATATAATAAGATTCTGTCAAGAAGAGTAAACTTTTTCTTGCTCATACCGCCACCTGATTAATCTGATATTTTATGAAGTGTTCGGGTATAGCCGTCAAAGGTCAAGGTCATTGAATCTCCGTCAATGAAATATTTCATTTCGATATCTCTGTCATCGTCAGTATGAACCTTTATTACATCGTCATATACCTCATAGGTAAAGGTAGGGTAATCGAGCCTCTGAAGATCACTGACAGGACCTGAACCTGTGCCGTCTGCAGCAAAAACAAAGGTAAGATACTCAGGAAGCTCCGGAGAGTCAATCTCAACGCCTATATCATAGGTACGCCACACGCCTACAACTGATTGCTTAGCTTCACAAGCATAAAGGGCTATCATCAACCCCAACACGCACAAAAACGAAATTATCCGCCTCACCATATCACCTCTTGTAATATCTAAAAAAACAAATCATTTGCGACTTCTGGACACATATCCAGCTTTAAAAAACAGCCTTACAAACCGCCTGCTGAATTTCCGTGGATTTCTCCCAACATAGATGGAAAGAGCAATGTACGCCACCGAGACAAACCACAATAATGCTATATAAATTACACCAGGTGTATTTCCCTTCTGATGCATTCTATTTGTTTCATCGAAACTTAGAATATGCTCTCCTTTATATTCAATTGCTCTTACCGAAAAGTAGTTTTCTTCTTTATCCGGTGTGATCTCCGTCGAATATACTGTTAAGCTCTTTCCATTGCAGATGGATAATATCGTATTAATGTCAATTAATTCATCAGCAAATCGTATCTTATAAATATGATTATCAGCAGAAGTTAATATAATATCTCCTGAAACTTTTTCGCAGGTCACAAAGCTTACTGTATGTTCCTCTGTGTTACTCTCTGACTTGGGTGTAAAATACGTATAACAAATGACAACAATCAAAAGTCCGGTCATTATAACAGAAACAAGGGTATACGCAAATATAAATTGTCCTGCACTATTTACATTTCCTTTAAAAATATCATGTTTATCCCTATTAATTCTTGGCATGGTTTGTCCATTATTTAACGTCCTATACTTTTTCTTAACAAAACTTATAAATTCATCTCCGCCTACTGCAAATTCATCAACCATTATTCTTTTCCTGCCAACATACAGATACCTCTCGTGTGTATCATCCTTAATCGCCGTTACTTGATCGTAGTTAAATCTTCTCCTTATTCCCCAAAAACTCTTATGTATAAATCCTTCATCGTCATAAAAAATTCTACAATTTACATAAGCAACTATTAAAACATCACCAAGCAGTGAAAAAGCGAAAAAACAAATCGTTTCAATTATGGCATCTTCCGAAAAGAGCAATGCCAAAGCAGGAATCAACAAAACAGTGGAAATAACAATCCCAATTATTAAAATAGGCTTCGGCAAATAAACCTTACCGTATTCATTTTGCTTTGACGATCTATTAAGCGAATCGAAAACTCCGTGTAATATAAATGTTCTCAAACCTCTGATAACATGTCTCACCGAATCACCACCATCAATACACAAAGTATGATATAAAACCATAATAACAGAATCCGAATTCATATGCAAGAAAGAAGCCTTTAAAACAAAGAAAAAAGCTCCGAAGCTGTTGCTTCGAAGCTCATTGGGTATGCACCCTGAAAACTGAATAAAGAGTGAAGAAGATAAGAGAGAAGGGATTAGACCAAAGAGTGATAAATCCTGAGATTCATCCATTGTGGTCAAGCCCTCGACCTATTAGTACTGCCAAGCTGAACATATCACTATGCT
>JAZQAF010000018.1:0-89310 GCA_045545015.1 Ruminococcus sp. | reverse complement strand
ATATACCCCTTATCAACTCGCATCAAACCACTTGACTAAGGCTTTTTCTTTGTTTACAGTGGCTCAGATTCTGACACTATTTCCCGTGGCACCCCATAAGAACAGAATTGAATTGAATATAAGTTAAATGAATATTGTTTAATTAGTATTCTTTACTCCTTGTCAGCACACGATTATCCCCATGCCGTCATAAGGTAACCCCTACTGCCAGTGTCATTATTCCGCACAAATCCTCTGTGTCGGTTTTATTGTGCCATTTCTATCTGTTCCCCACTCATCTAAACATATCGCACACAAGGCGAAACAGGGGCAGTTCTGGGGAGTATTAGCCCTTCGCCCGAAGATAGTCTATCACAAGGCAAGGGCATAACAATATATTATCTGTTTGGGGAGAAAAATAGTAATGACAATAAGTAACACTGAAGTGATTAGAATAAGTTTGTAACAATGAGTATTGATTAATTATTCTTAATTTACACCCTGACATCAAACGGTACTCCCCTTGCTATTTCCCAGACATCAGCTCCTGAGCAGCACTTATCTCCCAAATACGAGGGCACACAAGGCAACACAAATCTTTTAACCGATGCAACCATCAATTAAACTCTCACAAAAGCACACAAAGGCAACTATTTTGGCATGCATTCCCTTAGAATTTTCAAATCCGAGTATATTACTTGCATATAGCCCAAATCGATGTTATACTAACCCTATCGAAACACGAAAGAGGGTGGGATTATGAGAACCAAAAACATAGAACTTATAGGCAATGAAATAATTATCCATAAAATGAACCACCCATCCTGCGTTACATCTTTTATTCGATGTGTTAACCTGTGCATCAAACGTAAAGTCAGCGAAGTTACAATTACCCTAAAATGTTCCAAAGACAGTATCTTTCCTGATGCATGTCTGCCTATTTCAGCCCTTATCAAATTCTACCCCACCATTTACAACATCAATTTTTCCATAACTTGTAAAGAAGACTCTTATCTCAGCAAATGCGGATTCCTCACTCCTTTTGACTTAGGCATAAATGAAATTCAGACTTTAAGAAATCCTCTTGATAAAATCTTTGTGTTCACCGAAGAAAGAGAACGAGAGGGACAGGTCGCCCACTTAGTTCAGTCCTATATCAACTGCCTGAGCCGTACCGCTGAATGTGCTGATGGTGTTCTCGATGGACTCATTTGGTGTATCAACGAGGTTATGGACAACGTACTTGTTCACAGCGAAGCCAAACTAGGTTACGTTATGGCACAGTATCACAAGAAAAAGAAAGCTTTTGCTCTTTGCGTATACGACTGCGGAACAGGCATTTACAACTCCCTCAAAAACAGCAGTCACAAACCTGCCTCTGAAATCGATGCGCTTACCCTCGCTATTCAAGAAGGGGTCGGTGACGGTAAAGGTCAAGGCAACGGATTGTATGGTCTGTATGAAATCGTTAAAAACAATGGCGGCAGACTTGTTATTTCTTCAGGTCGTTCCACTTTAATGCTTAAAAACGATGAACTCCAGAAATTTGAGAGCAATGTAATTGTATCAGAAAACAACCCATGCACCACCATAGATTTTCAGCTTAATTTGTCAAAAGGCATTGACCTGAAAACCGCACTCAGCAGTTTCAATGGTTTTGACGGATTTGACATCAGAATTGATGATATGTGGCAAGACAATGATATGCTCAGATATGATGTTTTCAAGCACTCCGCCGGCACAGGCACACGAATAGCCGGCGAAGAACTAAGAAACGATGTGCTGAATACAATCAAAAGAGCTCAATCTCCTATTATCCTTGACTTCATAAACGTTCGTGCTTGCAGTTCGTCTTTCATTGACGAGTTCCTATCCAAGATGATTGTTGAAATGGGTTTGTTGGAATTCATCAAGCTTATACGAATTGAAAATATGAACTCTTTGGTGTCGCATTTATTTGATCGATCAACCGCACTTAGATTCCACCAAAATGTCAGTGATAAATCCGAAAGTTAAATATTTTACGCAAAAGGGTTTACAAATTACCCATTTTGTGTATAATAATTAATAGAGAGTAATCTCTACGCCTATGAAGTTTGCATTCAGTTGGAGAGTTGCAAACCGAGGTCTTCAAAAGGTTTAGTATGAACCCGTTCCAACTATGTCTTTAAGGCACAAAATACTAATGCGTAAAATAAAGACCTGCTTCGGCAGGTCTTTTCTCTTTATATAACGATATTTATACTTCAACAAAAACTTAAAACACAAATTCTAATGACAAACTTGACGATTCCCATAGCATAAATTATACTAAAAGTAAAGCAATTATCATCAAGCAAAGGAGGGGTCACATGTTTAATTCTCGGTTAGTTCAATTATCTAGGGAACTTTGTAATGGTATACCTTATGATTGCCCATTATTCGAAGCTGCTAAAGATTTTTATATATTTGCACTCGAAGTAAATCATACTGAATGGCTCTTCGAAAATAAAACCGATGAAGTATTTTCAGAAATTTTCGAGTACGCATTTCCTCCCGGATATATAAGAAGAGACATAGAATCCGCAAAGAACGTCATCTATGATTTGTTTGATATTGCAAAAAGCGACATAGTAAGGCAAGAATTAAGTCCAATATATACATATGTTTTATATAACATAATACAAGGGACATTTGATTTACTTGAAGATGATTTTATAGACTATAGCGAAACAGAATCATATATAGAAGCATGCCAATACTTAAAAGAGCATAAAGTAGACGAAGAAACAATCGACTACACTATGTCATGGTTTTCAGACCGAGATACTTTCGAATGGGATTTCGATGAACACTACAATACAGATTATACCGATAGCGTTTTTGCCGAAGAACTTGCAGAAATACACTTGCACGATCCATGCTCCCAATTAAAATTACAATTGATAGGTGTGGAAATATCCGAATTTTTCGATTTATTACCAAACGATTTAAGGACGTTATGTATGAAAAAATATCAAACAATTGAAACTACAAAAGAATATGATTTCTTTATATCTCATGCAAGTGAAGATAAAGCAACCGTTGCTATTCCTTTAGCAGAAGAGCTAATACGAAGGAATGCCAAAGTCTGGTTGGATAAGTTCGAATTACAAATCGGAAGTAGTCTTATGGAATCCATAAATGAAGGACTAATAAATTCAAAGAAAGGCATTGTAATTATGTCTCCGATTTATTTTGATAAATTTTGGACTAAAAAGGAATTAAACTCTTTGTTTCAAAAATCACAAAATGGAAGAAATGTCATACTACCAATTCGCCATAAAATAACCGCAGAAGAAATTGCGAGTAAAAATATTCTATTGTCTGATATTTTTTCTTTATCAACAGACGATTACACCATTTCCGAACTTGCTGATAAACTTATCGCTACACTATAACTATTCGTCAAATTATCTCTTTGTTATATATCTGCACAAAAAAGTTATTTCAAGGTCGCCACAAACTGAGGCTTTTAATTTATTTTATTATTTTTGCTTTATATATTTCCTTATCATCAGATGGTAAAACCCTTTACCATTTGGTGAATGATATTTTATGTGTTTTAGAGACAGAATCTGTGGGTGTTTTCAGTGCCGACTGACTTGTATTTCTGTTTTAGGTAAGGTAACATCCAGAGTCTGAAGGTGATGTATCCGAAGAAGTAAAAGCTTTCCTTGACCAGCCAAAAATCATCGAAAAGTTGCTGAAAAATCAGCAATCAGCAGTTTAATAGCAGTATATCGCAAAACACCGCCAATGCCAAACTTGCAACTAAGGCTCAACACTCGGCAAAGCTCGACGCGTGGTTTCTTTAACCTCGATTTGCTCCAAAACCGCGTGCCGAGGGTTCAAGTCCTTCTGCCCCTGCCAAAACACAGGACATCACATTTCGTGGTGTCCTGTTTCTTTTATGTCAAAAGCCGCTTTAACGCCCGCTCAACGGCTTTCGTTGTTTCTATTCGGTTTTATCCCCTATTGCACCTATAAATTTAAACATAAGCATATTATACCGCTTGTATATATATCCGCAGCAGAAGTTTAGCAGGGGAATGAAAAAAATTAACCCCTCTGTTTTTTGCAGAGGGGCTAGCGTCTATAAAGACCTGATTTTTATTTTGTTTTAGATTTACCTATAGGATAACCTGTTTCGATACCTGCGATATGCTTCTGAATTGCAGTTGCATCTTTGATGTTAATCTTTGTATTAAGGTCTGCATCTGCAAGTGTCTCACCTGTTTCGGTAAGAGTTGTCAGATTAGCAATAGACTTCTGAATCAAGGTCGCATCCTTGATATTTACCTTGCCATCTTCATTTGCATCACCGAGCAAACCTAATACAACAGGATTTGTTGGATCAGTAGGTTTATCCTCACCACCTGTGGAAGGTTCTGTGGGCACAGTAGTCTCAGCGGGTATCGTGAAGGTATAGCTGATGAGATAGCAGGATGTCGCACGCTCGATCGTCGCCGGATTACCATTCACGGTCACCATCATATCCGATGTATCCGCATACTTGAACTGAGGCTCCCACGTTGGATTAACGGCGATACACACATCATATTCTCTGCCCGCGGTGAAGAAGTAGCTCTTGTTCGCCTGCAGTCTCACGCCGTTTTCCCACCAACTCATACCGTTTCTCCAATATTCGTCGTCGCTGTCGAATGTATAGTCGGAGAGTTCAAATCCGCATTCGTCAGGCAGAGTGGATTTGTAGGTGATCGGACCGCCCTTTATCGGTGTGGGTATCGTGATGTCGAGTCGGTCGATCAGGTTTTTTGCGGTGAAGGTATAAGAGATCAGATAATCGGTTTCGGAATAGACGCCGCTCACCTCTGCCGGGTTGCCGTTCACGGTAACGGGCATATCTTCTCCGGAAAATACATGACCGTTCGCAGCCTTGATACGAATCGTCACCTTGTAGGTCTCCATGGCTTCGAACTGCTGCTTTTTGCCGGGGGTGATCGCCGTCGTTCCCTTATACCACATCACACCGTTTGACGTGAGTCCGCTCGTTTGATTCGCTACCGTGTAGTCCGCGCCCTCGGGAGCCGAGGCTGTCCACTCAAGCTGAGCGCCTGCCCTCGGCTCGGGGATGGTCAGGTCGACGCCGGCAATGACATTTGTCAGATTGAAGGTGTAGACAAAGGCGTAGCCGTACTCGCCGTAGTTGACGACTCTCTCCGCAACGCGGTTGTTGATGACGGCAGTCAGCTCATCGGGCTCGGGAAAGACATAGTCCGGCGTGGGCTTGACCAGTATATAGGCGGTATATTTGTTGCCGTACTCAAAGACGCCTGCGCTCGAGGGCTGCAGCGGCACTCCGTTCTTGCTCCACAGAACACCGTTCTGATAGGTGCCGGAGGAGAGCGCAGGCACCTCATACTGCTCCTGTGCGTAGGTCGGCACGGATGCGGAATAAGGGATCGCCTCACCCGCAACCGGCGTGGGAACCAATACCTGAACGAAGTTGACCACGTTCGAGACGACGAAATCACAGCTCACGGTAAGGGTACCGTCGAGGTTCTCGGTGACCTTGGCGGTATTGCCGTTGATGGTTGCGGAAAGCTCGTCGAGATCGGCGAATTGCGCGATATATTGATCCTTCAAGCCGACCCGGATTCGGATGTTGTATTTCACGCTCGGTCTGAAGCGGTTGGTCGTACTGCTGTCGAGCACCAGTGAAAGAGTGTCGGTCGGATAGTTGAAATAGCTCCAGCTCACGCCGTTCTTCCAAGCCGTGCCATAGTCATAATCCTCGACCTGATAGGGAGAGCGGGAGGGCGTGGAAGCGGCGTAGGCGATCACGTTCCCGCCCTGCGGATCGTCGATATCGAACCGCAACGTGCTCACGGTATCGAGCGGCGTGATGACATAGCTGTCCCTGAACAGCGGTCCGGTCAGAGCGCCGATGCCGTTATAAAGGATACCGTAGTTGCCCTTGGGCTGCTTTGTCCCGTCGATGAAGGCGTAGGTATCGGGCGAGACTATACTGTTCCAGATCGCGAACGCGTCGGAGGCAGTGTGGCTCTCGGAAAAGTCTTTTTCGAGGTTGAGGTTAAAAGCAACTACCTTCTCGTTGCCGGAGGCGTTCTCGATCTTGCACCGCTCGATCACAGGATGATGATCGGGCAGGATGATGCCCTCGTACGCTAAGATGGCGACCTGTCTGTTGACGCGGAGCGTGCCGTCGTGGATCACGCATTTTTTTAATTTGCCAAAGCTGATGAGATAGATCGGATAGTCCGCCTCCAGCGTACCGCCGTACACTTCTATGTTTTCACCAGAGTAAACGCAATCGCGCCGTTCGGAGGAATGGTTGTTGTTTTTGATGATTCCGCCCTTGATGATGATCTCTCCCAGCAAGACGTCAGTCTCCCAATAGGCCATATTTTTTGTTTTACATTCGAACTCCAGGCGTCCGTCGACCCACTGCTTTTTTGAGGAGTCATAGCGCCTTGAGTCTTCGATCGTAACCTTTCCGATGGCACCGTTGATCAGCGATAAGGATTGATTTGATGTAATGCCCATCGTGTAGCCTGCAAGGTCGAGCACAACGTCCGCGCCGTTTGTTGTCAATATTGCCCGAGAAACATCGGTATCTATTGTACTGAAGATATCTTTGGCGAGCTTGATGTAGACGGTAGTGCCCTTCGGGCGCTCCTGTTCAAAAACCGCCTTCAGGCTGTTAAGATCAGTCGCCATGTAGGGATTGTCCGGGTCGGTGTAGTCGTAGTCACCGGTCGTGGCGAGGTCATCGGCTCCCTTTCCCAAGGATGCCGACTGAGGGGTTTCGGCGGCAAAAGCCGTCGCCGCACTCGCAGGGATCAGCCCGACGAGCAGAGCCATACACAGCAATAGACTCAGCAATCTTTTCTTCATGATGATCTCTCCTTTATCATTGGATAGATTTACCCATTAAAATTATACATGAGTCTTGATGAATTGTCAAACTAAGTGCAACACTTTTTGATATTCAGCTCAAACAAATCCACTGGTTTTAGAAAACCTAATACTTTCTTGGACCTGGCGTTAATTAACGCCAGGTTCTTTTTTAGTGTGGTGGGACTAACCCTTGATAAGTTTCTGCCTTTGGGATAAAACTCACGCAAAAGTCCGTTAAGATTTTCGTTTGTTCCTTTCTGCCAGGCACAGTTGTTTTGGCAGTAACAAAAATAACAGGTATATCGAACTGTTTTATATACTCTATCAAATCGTACCCATCAATATCAGGGAGCATAATATCAAGCAATATTAAATCATATCTGTTACTTTCAATTTTCTCGGTTGCCGTCATTCCATCATACACAGCTTCACAAATATATCCGTTTTTGCTCAAACACAGTTTAACCATATCAGCAATAGACTGCTCATCATCAACAACTAAAATTCTATTCACTCCATTCACCTCTGTTTTTATTATAACAGATGTTGTATCTTTTTTGTATCATTATGAATGTAAAAGGCAGCATAGCTATATAGCCTATGCTACCTTTTGGTTGTTATTATTGTTTTACATAAAATGTCGCTAACAATATTAGATCTTTACGCCTGTGCTTTTCTTTACTCAGATTTCAAAACTATCCGTTATACCAATAAGCCTTGTGTTATCTCTTTTCACATAATACATTTCCGTTATCTGTGATGTACTGTGTCCAAGCAGGTCACCTACCTGTCTTGGTGTGAGGCGCTTTATTGTGCCATCGGGTTGATTTACTCCATTTAAAAGAATGGTTGCGAAGATATATCTAAGAGTGTTCCGCAATCGTCAACTCTTAGTTTGGAAAATATCATTTATCAGAAAGGGAGAATTAAATGAAACGCAAGTCATTAATTCAGCAGGTGAACGAAACCCTGCAAAGCAAACTTATGCTTGAAGGTATCGACAAGCATTCCAACAAGCAAAACATCAATAAGAATATGATAGTATCTTCGACTACATATCAGAATTATCGCAGAGAGTGTATCTACTTTATTACGTGGATTAAGAAGACTTATCCAAATCGTGCTATCAACACGCTTGAGAAGTGTCGTCCCTATGCCGCTGAGTATATTCTTAATATCAGAAAACCAAATGGCAAAGAATATAGCGCATGGACTCTTAAGGCTCGTCGTGCTGCTCTTGCAAAGCTTTATGGCGTCACCTGCAGGGACATCTGCGATACACCTACGCGTCGCAGATGCGATATCAAGCGTTCTCGCGGCAAGAGTTCTATGGACGCATCCTACAACAAGGACAATCATCCTGCAATAGAGCTTTTGGGAAGAGCCGCAGGTCTGCGCAGAGCGGATTTCAGTCGTGTACATCCCAAAGATTTTCATTTCGACGAGGAAGGCAATCTCTTTATTTTCATCGACAAAGGCAAGGGCGGAAAGTCTCGCGACACTATGATAGATCCCGATTACAAGGACGAGGTGCTGAACCTTATCAAGGATATGCATCCTGATCAGCGTGTTATCCCTTTGGGAAGCATCCCCGACAAGATGGACCAGCATGCAAATCGCAGGGCTTATGCTATGGCAATGCTCGCACGTTTCTCCCGCCCTATCGACGACATTCCTAAAGCAGAGCGCTACGTCTGCCGCAATGATGCCAAAGGCACCATTCTCGACCGCAAGGCAATGGAAAGAGTTTCGCTCTACCTCGGCCACGGCTCCATTGATAGAAAAACCGGCGACTACATCCCCCGCATAAACGTAATCGCCAGTAATTATATCCTGTGAACAACGGCTTCAAGAATCATATAATTATTATGTAAAGAGGGCGACTCGTCATCAATAAGTCCTGATACCGAGTCACCCTCTGTTTTCATTTGTAGATTTGCTCTATTGACATCTGTGCCATCTCAGCACCTCCTTCAACACAACAAATACCATATAAACCTTCACAAGTCCAGAAGAATATTTAGTTTTTATGCCACCAATGCATTTGAGTTTACCTGATCGATAATTTTCTTGATTCCCATCCAGACTGAAATATCTGTAAACACCTCGACGATACTTCCTCTGTCTGTGAAGGGAGCTTCCTGAAGCACTGACAAATCCTTCATCATACCGTTATGAACAATATACTCAACAATCTGGTTAACAAAGTAAATCTGTCTTGCGTCAAGGCTTGTATCATTGAGATACTCAGCAAAAGCTGTCTTTGCAGCATTCATATCAAGGCCAACAATTTCACGGACAAATTCACCAAGAGGTTTCTGTCCATACTGAGCTTCGTAGTCCTGCTTTGTGCCAACCTCGCTCCAAAGAATCTGTTCAAGTGCTTTTATATCCTCAGAAGTCAACGGGATGTTAGACCTGAGCTTTGCTATAACAATGTTATCCTGATGCTGACGAACATAAAACTCTGCCTTTGCTTTGTAGTCTTTCAGGTCATCATTTTCAAGTTCAGATTCCTTCCACTCAATGGAAAGTATCTGATCGTCAAAGTTTGTTTCGTACGTATATCTTTCGTTAACGATATACTTCATAAGATTTCTGAGTTTCTCTCTGATATTTTCAAACTCATTGATACCTGCGTTGTCTACATAATCTGTATGCAGAATCTTATCAATAAGCGGTGCCTGCACCATAATCTCGGGGATATTGGCAACACTTGCAACTGCTGATACCTTCTTAAAAAGGTCGCTTCTGGCTCGGCTGTACTTTTTGCCGATAAGATATGCAAGCTCTATACCGTACATCAACGCATCGAATCTCAATGCCTTTGCATCGTCATCATCAGGGTTGATAAGATGGCTCAGTTCCTCTTTCATAAAGAGAGTGTCCTCGTATGTAAGAGTCGTATAGTTATCTAGATTGGAATACAATTCTACAAACTTCAGATGCTGACGGACAGCAAAGTTTTCCTTGTTAAGCTCTCTTACTTTTCTCACCATATCTTCAACCAAGGATTTTCTGAATTCTATCAAATCCTCTGTCTGATACTCCAGATCCTGGAGCTTGAAAGCAATCTGTGCTTTAAGGTTGAATATAGCGCCCTGCAAGGCTACCTGATTGGCAGATTTGCTTTTGCCACCCATACGGAAGAATTCAAAGTTTCCGCAGAAGTCAAAGATATAGAAAAGTTTCTTATCCTCGCCGTCAAGAAGCTCAGGGCAAAGTCTTGTACCTCTGCCTATCATCTGCCAGAACTTTGCTTTGCTCATAACCTTCTTGAAGAACACAAGATTCAGCACCTCGGGCACATCAATACCTGTATCGAGCATATCAACAGAGATAGCAATCTGCGGAAGCTTCTTGGGGTCAGAGAACTCGTCAATAGCACTCTGTACATAGTTTGTATAGTTATCAATAACCATGGCATAGCCTTTGAGATGGGGATACTCCTTATTGAACACCTCAAAGATTTTCTCTGCATGGCGGTGATTCTTTGCAAAAATAATAGTCTTGCCAATCTTGTTGCCATAGTCGATGTGAATACCATTTGTCATAAGAACATTCAGCACTTCTCTTATGGTATCCTCGTTGAAAATCCACTCGTTAAGAGCTGATGAGCCGATTCTCTCAGGCACTTCCCCATCTTCGGCAAAGGTTGCTTCGTAAGCTGCTTTATCCTCGTCAGAAAGGTCATCGTAAACAATACCTTCCTCAATGAATTTAAGTTTTGTTTCCACTGACATAAAGTCCACAAGATAACCGTCCTTGACCGCCTGAGCAAGCTCATAGCCATAGGTAGGCACACCATTCTGAAGTTCAAAAACATCATAGGTGTTCTTGTCGATTTCGTCCTTGGGAGTAGCGGTAAGTCCTACCAAAGGAGCATCAAAGTAATTGAAAATCTCTCTGTATTTGTTGTAAATGGAACGGTGAGCCTCGTCACAGATAACAAGGTCAAAGTGACCGCAGGTGTATAGCTTGCCGTCCTCGTCTTTTACAGAATCAATGCAATTCATCATTGTCTGATATGTAGAGAACACGCAGTGAGCGTTGTAGTTCTCTTTGTCCTCACAGAGGTTTGTTACAGACAAATCGGGCAGTAAGTTTACAAAGCTTCGTTTTGCCTGAGTTACAAGGGAAGTTCTGTCTGCAAGGAAGAGAATATTCTTAACCCAGCCGTGTTGTAAAAGTACATCGCAAAGGGCGATTACAGTTCTTGTTTTGCCTGAGCCTGTTGCCATAACAAGCAAGGCTTTTCTGCGGTTTTTCACACCAAAGCTTTCGCAAACCGCCTTGATAGCGCCTTCCTGATAATATCTGCCTGCGATGTTTTTATCCACATTCACATTCTTGAGGCTTGTACGCATAGTCTGCAGATTAAAGAGCTTCTCAAGGTCCCTCTTTGAATAAATGCAGGCACACTTACGCTCGGGATAGAGGTTGTCTGTGATACGGGTGTCAAAGCCGTTGGTAAGGAAAATCACAGGTCTGCGTTTAAATATCTGCTCAAGCAAATCTGCATAAAGCTTTGCCTGGTGACGGCCGATAGCAACATCCTTGCATGTTTTCTTTGCTTCAATAACCGCCAAGGGCTTGCCGTCATCACCGAAAAGCACATAGTCGGCAATGCCAAGCTCGGACTTGTTGGGCATACCGGGAAGCTCGTACTCGTTAATCCAATCCTTGCCCTCAACCCAGCCTGCATCTATAAGCATTGTGTCGATATAAAGTTTACGGGTTTCAAACTCTGAAATATCAAGAGGCTTGGGAACATAGGTCTGCTGCTGTACCTCACGGCGGGCAGTCAGCTCCTCGCGGAGGGCTTTGTTCTCCTCCATAAGCTGTTGAAGGTTAATCTCAACTGCATTATCAAGGAGGGTTTCATCGTGTTTATCAATAAGCGTCGGGTCAAACTGACTCTCGGTGTATTCATCGGCATAGCAGTAGGCTACAAAGTCAAGGAATATGTAAAGATTCTCAAGGCAATGGGTAGCTTCTTCAGCGGTGATTTTCTTACTTTTGTGAGCAGTTTTGTTGCCGAGAATACGGATAACCTTAAGTCGCTCCCAGATATCAACACCTACAATCCCACGGAAAGCCTCGTCATTGATAAGAGCCGCCAACTTGTCATCCCAAGGCATGGTAAGGGAGCTGTCAACGGAATACATCCACTTAACAGCAAACTCCATTGCCCTGCGACAGTTGAACACACAGGAGGCAGGGTCAATATGCAGAACCTTCTCGGCAGCAATAGCAACATCAGCGAAACTCGCAAACTGCCTGTCCCTTTTCAAAAAATCAAAGTTGGTCATTTTCATAATCTAACCCTCATTCAAAATTACTCTATGGTGAATACTTCCTTTTCAGATATTGATAGTTCACCGATTCTACCTATTAGATGCTCATTTGTTTTATAGTCTATTTCAGCATACAACACTTCTCCTGGTTGCATATTAACTACATAATTGCAAATAGTATTAAATGCTCGTATTCTCCACAAATACTTATCAACCACAGGTGACCCTTTGTATTTTCTTATTTGTTGCACTAATTCATTTCGCGTTTTTTTGAATTGATTTATAAGCCGATCATCAATGTCTTTCGGATAAACATTTTTATCAGATGCGATTGATATTATTTCATCAAAAACCATAGCATAAAGATTTAAGCATGTATATCCATCGATATCCTGGAAGAAGAAAATATCATCTTTGTCTACTTCTATTGAATCGCTCAGGACAATTCTTGAATAAACAGCTTTGTTTTCTAGTTTATACCCCTCAACAACCGCAGGCCCAAATGTAGAACCATCTTTGTGATAATATTTACCACAAACGATACTTCCTCTAAATAATAAACCTAAAGAATCTTTTAAATATGACTCTGCAAGATAAATAGGCACTATTAATTTATCTAACTTTTCAGATGTGATTATGATTGTATCAGAGAAAAATGACACTTGAACGTTAAGCTCTGGAGAGGTATTAAAAAGATGTGAAAATTTTTTTACAAATTCAAACAAATTTGTTGTTGCTTCCCCATTATTCTCATTTTCTACAAATTTGCTAAATCCTAAAATATCTAAAAAAGCTAAATATCCATCAGTGTATTTCATACTAAGTTCACCTTATCCGAAGTATTTTTGCATTAGGGATTTTTTGAGAGTTTCGAGTTTTTCAAGGCTCTCTTTGACTTCAAGTTTTAGTTTGTCAGTCTGTTCAACAAAAGAAACAAACTCTTTTTGTTTATCCATTGGTGGTACAAGAATTTTAGTTTTCTTTATCTCTCCAAGATGAAGATTAGGAACTCCAATACCTTTTATACTACCATCAAATTGTCGCTTGGTATCTGGATTGTTTATTGCACATCTAAAATAAACAGGATTAATTTTCTCAATTATAGGTCTCAATAATGCTAGACTTACATAAATATCAAAAACTTCATCTGTGTCATTAACAGCGGCAACACCATAATTAACACCATTTTTTGACATCAAAATATCATTTCTCTTCGGTTGAATAACTGAATAAAGTTTTTCGTGTAGTACGGCTGGAATATACTTTATATCATCCCAATTTATTTTCTGTGTCATAACATCTTTTGATGATAAAAATTTGAAACCTTTTTCAACATCTTCGGTATATGTTGGTGTTTGGTGGGTTCCGTCTTTAATTAAGATGCATAACTCTTCAATGGTTGCAATAGTATAATTGTTTTCATTGTTATTTAAAGTTCCAAACATCTCGATAAAACGAGATTTGACAAGTTCGTCAAGTTTTGCAAGTTGTATCTTCCTATCATCAATGAGAGCATCTGTTTTCTCCAAAACATCAGCGATTTGTTTCTGCTCTTGAATATCTCGCACAGGTAGTTGTTCGTTTTGATAGTCCTTGAAATAAATATGCGGAATTGCAGCACCCATATAGTATTTACCAAGGTTCATATTGTCGATAGCATAATAGAGATATCTAATGTCTATATCATCGTTAGGCAATATGTATTGCATAGTTCCAATTACAGAGGAGTTGGCAGGAAGAAGCATAGTCCTTCCAACACCAGCTCCGTCTTTTACAATAGCAATATAGGGTTTATCTTGGTGATAAAAATCGACCTTCTTTATAAGACCACTTGCACCATAGATATCATAATCACCTGTATTACCTTCAAGGTCTTTTTGAGCAATGTTGGAACTACCTTTTTTACATATTTCACCTAATGTAATGTATTTCATAATCCCACCTCTTAAAGTCCGAGCAAGGAATTGAGTTCGTCCATTCCTTCAGAAATCTTCATCTGCAATTCATAAAGGTCGGTCATCAATTCTGTTGTAGATGGATATTCTACTGGGATACACTCAACCTTCTTGTATTTGTTTATGGAGAGGTCGTAGTCGTTGTCAACGATCTCCTGACGGGGTACGAAGAAGGATTTTGCTGTTCGGGGATTCTCGGCTTCGTTGTACGGAGATTTTCCCACCTCATCACTCGGGACGTCGAGGGCGCCGTCCCCTACAGCTTTAATACTTCTGAATCTTGCAATAATATCGGGGATATCGTTGTCGCTTATGGCAGTTCTCTTATCGTCAAGGCTGAAGCCGTCTGCCTGCATATCGTAGAACCACACATTATCAGTACCGCCGTGGCCTGTTTTGGTGAAGATAAGGATACCTGTGGAAACTCCTGCATAGGGCTTGAAAACCCCCGAGGGCATAGAGATAACAGCCTCCAGACGGTTGCCGTCCACAAGCTCTTTGCGGATATCCTTATGTGCTTTTGATGAGCCGAACAAAACTCCGTCAGGTACAATACAGGCACATCTTCCGCCAACTTTAAGCATACGGAGAAAAAGTGCAAGGAAAAGCAGTTCTGTCTTTTTGGTTTTGCATACCTTTAAAAGGTCGGCTGAAACAGTATCGTAATCAAGGCTACCTTTAAAAGGAGGGTTTGCGAGAATCAGGCTATACTTGCCTTTGTCGGGATTCTGGTCAGAGAGGCTGTCACGATACTCGATAAAGGGACTGTCAACTCCGTGAGTCATCATATTCATAGCACCGATTCTGAGCATTGTTCTGTCCATATCGTAGCCGAAGAACATGTGATTCATATAGTGGTCCTTCTTCTCTTTATTGAAGAAGATTTCTTCCTTGTAATTCTCCTTGAGGTATTCGCCTGCCGACACCAGAAAGCCTGATGTACCGCAAGCAGGGTCGCAGATTACATCGTCAGGCTGAGGATTCATAAGCTCAACCATCATACGGATAATATGGCGAGGAGTACGGAACTGTCCGTTAAGTCCCGACTGAGCGATTTTATTGAGGAGGTACTCGTATGTATCACCCCTTACATCCTTGTCGTCTTCCTTTGACATAAGGGTGTAAATCTCGTCAAGGGCATCAACTACCTTTGAGAGAAGCAGAGGTGTGGGAAGCTTAAAGATAGCATCACCCATATATTTTGAGTATGCGCTGTTCTTGTTGCCGTCAAGGTTCTTGATAAACGGGAACACAAGCTCCTGCACAACAGAGTACATCTGTCCTGCAGGATAGTCGTGAAACACCGACCATTTAAGCTGTTTGCCTGAAACTTTACGCTCGCCAATGATTACCTCGTCTGCGAAAATGCTCTCGTAAGGCAGACCAAGCATTGCACTTTCCTTGGCTCTTAAATTATCGGTATCGTCAAGGTCGCGGATAAACATAAGGTAGGTTATCTGCTCAATAACATCAAGGGGATTTACAAGTCCGCCTGCTGCAAACACATCCCACAAACTGTCTATTTTATTCTTAAGTTCCCCTGTAATCATTCTTCTCTCTCCCAATTATACATATATGATGTGTAACGTCCGCCACCAATTTTGATGATTTCTTCTGATTTCAGAAGTTCTGCAAGAGTTCGCTGAATTGTCATCTGACTTATATCGGGGCATTTTTGCATTATCTCTGTTTTTGTAATTTTACCAAGGGTGGTCTTAATAACCTCTCGGATACGTTCTGACTTTGTCATACCGCTTGTTGTAAGGACTGTAACCCGATTTGAGAATTCTCTGTAAGCTGCAAGGATTACACCCAGCGTATAGCGAACAAAGGGTTTGTAATCATTGATACCTTCGTACCAATTATAAGAACTTCTCTGCAAAGTATCATAATAGGTTTCTTTTGTTTCTTCTATAAGTTTTTCGATACTAATGTACTTTCCTACAATGTAACCTGAACGATACAAAAGAAGAAGGGTCAGCAGCCTGCTCATTCGTCCGTTACCATCATTAAAAGGATGTATGCACAGAAAATCCAGCACAAACATCGGTATCGCAAGCAAAGGGTCAACTTCTTCAATATTCACCGCTTCATCATAAGCTTTGCATATCTGCTCTATAGCCTCCGCTGTCTGCCAAGCAGGTACAGGTGTAAATCTCACAAAACGATTACCTTCACTGTCTTCTTCAGCTATAACATTGTCAGACACCTTGTATCTGCCACCTGCAGTCTTTCCGCTGAATTTATAAAGGTCACCATGAAGCTGAAGAATAATAGACGGCTTTGCCGGTATATATTCATAGCTTTCGTGAATAGTTGCAAGCACATCGCGATAGCCTGCAATTTCCTCCTCAGCTCTGGTCTGAGGAATTGCTTTATCTGATACAAGCCTTCTTAAACGCTCGTCGGATGTATAAATACCTTCTATTTTATTTGATGCTTCTGTACTCTGGATTTTTGCAATTTCTAAAAGAGACGTTAGCACATCACTTTTTGCTTCTATAAACAGATTCTGCTCACCTTTATACTCGTGAATCTGCGAAAGCATTGTTACAATCTCAGGCTCCAAAAGTGTTTTCCAATTCTCTTTGTAATCATATACTCTTGGCATTTCATCTTTCTCCTTGTGATACTTACAATACCACTTATAATTCTACATTTTCATCATATTACTATTTTATTCATTTGTCAAGTCAATTTAATCATTTATGCAATTTTGACTAAATTGAATTTGTTTGTGTGTAATTAATATTTCTTAAATTTCTTTAAATAAACAAAAGGTGCCGACTCAGAAAAAAATCAGCACCTTGGTTTAATTATCCACTTGTCAGCATTCGATTGCGATTTTTATTACCTTATCCAGCTTGTTTTCGAAGATGTGGTAGGCTTTGTCAATTTTATCTAAGGGGAAGGTGTGGGTTATGAGGGGTTCGGTGTTTATCTTGCCTGCTTCGATGAGGCTGAGGACTTCATCGCAATCGCAACCGTCAACACCGCCTGTTTTGAAGGTAAGATTCTTGCCGTACATATCGGGCAGAGGGAGGACTTGTGGCTTATCGTAAAGTGCCACAACCGTAACGATCGCATTAGGTCTTGCACATTCGTATGCAAGTCTGAAAGTAGAGTCTGCACCTGCAACCTCAAGGACAACATCTGCACCGCCATGCTCGCTTTGATTCATTACAAAATCAAGGCACTTATCGGGAGTTATGGTAAGCGCATCGGGGTAATGCTTATTTACGAACTCAATGCGGTTAGGGTCAGTTTCGCAGACGATAATCTTCTTGGGATTGCAGAGCTCAACGCAGAGAAGAGTGCAGATTCCCATAGGGCCTGCACCGATGATGAGGACTGTATCATCCTCGGTAATCTCGGAGATTCTTGTTGCCCAGAAGCCTGTTGCAAGGACATCGCCCACAAAGAGAGCTTGTCTGTCGGTTACTGTATCGGGGATTTTGTTAAGACCCTGGTCGGCAAAGGGCACACGGACATACTCTGCCTGACCGCCGTCGATTCGGCAACCAAGAGCCCAACCACCGTTTTTATCGGTACAGTTATTTACAAAACCTTTCTTGCAGAAAAAGCAATCTCCGCAGAAGGTTTCTACATTCACAGCAACCCTGTCACCCTTCTTCACGTGGGTAACAGCAGAGCCTGTTTCCTCAACTATACCCACCATTTCGTGACCGACCGTGATACCCTCAACTGCTCTCGGCACAGAGCCGTGTTTGATGTGTATATCACTTGAGCAAACACTTGCAAGAGTCACCTTGACGATAGCGTCACGCTCGTGTAGGATTTCGGGTTTCGGCTTTTCCTGAAAATCGAAAACACCTTTGGTTTTGTATGTATATGTCAGCATAGTTTCACCTGTTTCAAGCCCGATTTACAACCACTGAATAAATGCGGTTTTATCTGTACTGTTGTATCCTGCTTTTTTATAAAAATTCAATGTTTCTTCACTTTTAGAGCCTGTCAGTAGCATCATTTTGTAGCAATTATTATTTACTGCTATGCCCTTTGCAAAGTTCAGGCATTCAGTAGCATAACCTTTTCCTCTGAAGTCTCTGTGTGTCACCACATTTTCTACAAACGCATAGGGTCGAACATTTCTTGTGAGGTTAGGTATAATTACACAAACGCAAGAAGACACTATCTTTCCATCTTTCTCACAAACTATAAGATGATGATTTTCGTCATCGATTATCTGTTCCCAAGTATCAGATAAATGTTCTGAGTCCTCGGGTATTTCTGTTTCGTGCAAATCCAGATACAGTTCAAGAATATCTTTTAAATCATCCCTATTTGCTTCTCTGATCATATCAACTCCACCTTATATCAGAACTCCGTTACAATGGTCGATTTCGTGTTGGATTATTTGTGCAGTCCAGCCTGTGAAAGTTTTGATTCGGGTCTCGAATTTCTCGGTCTGCCACTGCACTTTTATAGACTGATAGCGTTTACACTTACGAGGGCCGCCAAGGAGCGAAAGACAACTTTCCTCAGCATCGTAAGGACCTGATTTCTTGATAATCTCAGGGTTGAACATCACCATATACTTGTCCTCGTTATCAAAGGCAATTATACGCTTTCTGACACCAATCATATTAGCTGCCATACCCACGCAAGAGTCCTTGTGAGCGGTTAATGTATCAAGCAAATCCTGTGCAGTCTGCAAGTCTTCTATTGTTGCGATCTCCGACTTTCCACCAAGGAAAATCGGGTCGTGCATAAGTTCTTTAACCATTGTATTCTCCTATTGTTTATGAAATTTAAGTTCTATAAACATTATATTACACTTTTAGCACAGATACAAATAAAACTTACATTAACTTTATCAAATCACCACAACTGTTATCTTACACCCTTTTGCATATTCAATAGTGTTCCTTGTTCCCCCGTTTGTGCCGTTATAGACAGCAATAACTTTTGTGCTGTGGTTAACCATCCACTGGTTTCTTTTTTGAAAACAATCGGGAGAGTAGCGCTTTGAAACACATCTTACAAAATCCGCCTGAGAAAGAATCTGCCTGTATCTTTTCTGCCAGTCAGAACTCCACCTTTCTTCAAATCCATTGTATGGTAAGGCACAGATAAGCTTGATTTCAAATCCTTCTGCTCTGAGCTCTGTGACTATCTCCGCCGCCCAGATATCAGAACCTCGCGCCATACCTGATATAAACACGCTGTACCCCTCTTCGATCGAGCGTAAAATTTCTTGTCTGAGTCTATCTTTAATATACTCTTCTGATTCAATTAGTTTCTCCGGTCGGTGACCGGTAAAACACACTCTTCGTTTTCTTTTCTCTGCCTCATCCACTACAAAACACATCCTAATTAGAAAGTAATTACATTCTAACATAGATGTATTTGCGTTACAACTCGAATGTATATTCACGCTCACCTTGGATGTAAAATAGTTATATGAAAGGTGAGGATTGTTATGGATACACATGCACGTTTACAACAATTACTGCGTGAGCGCGGATGGACTGAATATAAGCTCTCAAAGAAGTGTGGCTTGTCCCAGTCCACTATCGGCAATATTTTCAGAAGAAACACCGTACCCTCCATTGCAACCCTCGAGACCATTTGCAAAGGCTTTGGCATTACTCTTTCCCAATTCTTTGCAGACACAGAAATGGTTGAACTCACTCCTGATATGAAGGAGCTGTTTGACAGCTGGATAACTCTCACTCCCGAGCAAAAAACAGCAGCACTTCAGATGCTCAAAGCAATGAGCCACGACAACAAATAAGACGCAAAAAACGCCTGATCACTCAGGCGTTTTTCATTTTTATCAATATTCTGCCGAAAGGGCAATGCTTCTTAAACTATAACAATTGACCGAAATAGCAAAGAACACGTATTTGTTTATCTTTCAAGCACTCTCACCAACAATAACTGACCATCACTTACGGATACTTTCGCAATTTCACCTTTTATTACCTCATTACTGATGCCATACTGGTATTCACAAGTTATCTCAGCGTTATCGAGAGAATACTTGGCGTTTTCTACAACAATCCCTTTGGCTTTTCCGGAAACATTGATCAATGAAAAATACGCAAACGATTCTTCAATAAACGCAGGCTCCTTTGACACTATTTCCATTTCTGAATAATCATCTATGATGACACCTTTTTTTGATAGTGAATCAAGGTACATCAAAATTGAAACATTACCCAGAGTATGGTCGAGCCTTGCACCGATAACACCAATCAGCAAAAACTCATCAAAGCCTCGCTTCAGCGCTTCTTTTACAGCAAACACTGTATCGGTGTCGTCTTTCTCACAAGGTAGCACAATAGTCTCCACATCAAGATTCGGGTTGTCATACGAATCAAAATCTCCCACAATCAGATTTGGTTTTACTCCGAGGCTATCAATATGTTTCAATCCGCTGTCACAAAAGACTATATAATCATCTTTACAAAGACAATCTCTGATATATTCGTAGTTGTTTATGTCGGCACCACCGACAACAACACATCGTTTCATTCTGCCACCTCTGAATATTTTCCTGACAAATTAAAATTATGATTCATAGGACCTGAACCTTGTCCTAAATCCAGTTGTACAGATAATGCACCTGAGATATAATCCTTGGCTCTTTTTACAGCTTCCTCAAGAGAAAACCCTTTTGCAAGATTTGAAGCAATTGCACTTGAAAGGGTACAACCTGTGCCGTGGGTATTTGGATTATCAATTCGTTTTCCCTCAAACCAAACCGTTTCACCATTTGAGTAAAGTAAATCGTTTGCGTCGTTTATACGATGCCCACCTTTAAGCAGAACGGCACAATGAAAGTTATCTCCAATTTGCTTTGCTACCTTAACCATATCCTCTTTACTGTTTATATCTAAGCCTGAAAGAACCTGTGCTTCTGGGATATTGGGTGTTACAAGAGTCGATAGAGGCAACAGTTCTTCACACAATGTATCTACTGCATCACTTCTCATAAGAGAAGAACCGCTTGTCGCAACCATAACAGGGTCAACAACTACATTTTTTGCATTATAGAATCGAAGTCTTTCTGCAATAACCCCTATGAGTTCGCTTGATGACACCATTCCGATTTTTACAGCATTGGGATATATATCCTCAAATACGGAATCAAGCTGTTCTTTTAAGAACTCAGGTGTTGACTCCTGAATAGTTCTGACACCCATTGTGTTTTGTGCGGTCAGTGCTGTTATGGCACTCATAGCATAAACACCGTTCATTGTCATAGTCTTGATATCCGCCTGAATCCCTGCTCCACCGCTCGAGTCGGAGCCTGCAATAGTAAGAGCCGTTTTAATCTGTTCAGTAAAATCAAAGTGAGAATAATCAGATATATAATAATCAGCATTTGCTCTCATCATCACCTGATTTGTCTCAAACTTATCATACACAGCCGCTACCTTAAAGCCGTCGTCTTTTGCGGTCATAAGCGCATAAAAAGCATCCTCAAATACAACGGTATCTCTTTTATTTGTACCCATATATTCAAGAGCCACGCGATATATCTGCGGTTCTTTTTTACTGTGACCGACCTCAGCAGTTGTGAAGATTTCAGAAAAATAATTTCGAACACCCAATCTTTCAAGAACTTCATCAACCAGATTCTTATCAGTCAAAGTGGCAACGCACATTTTAACGCCCTTTGAATAAAGTTTTTGCAAAAATTCGGCAACACCCGTTTTTAAGCCTACTTTGTCTCTGTAAGCTTCTGCAGCCATTCGGTTTACACCTGTCACTATTTCTTCCACGGAAAGTGTTACATCATAATGTTTCTGATAATACTTTGCCGCCTGTTCCAACGTAAATGTAGCAAAAGTTTCACGCAAGTTTTCTTTTGGCTCTTTGCCAAGACTTTTTAAATATTCCTCACCAAAAGTCTCCCAAATGAACATTGAATCAACAAGTGTTCCATCAAAATCAAATATTGCTCCTTTTAACATAAGTTCAGTTCCTTTGCTCTTGCTTTGAGTTCTTCTGCTGCCGTTTTAGGATCATCCGCTTTCATAATGGCAGATACAACACAGATTCCTGATATCTCAATTCCCTCAAGAATATCAATGTTGTCTTTATTAAGTCCGCCGATTGCGTTAACACGTATTGGTACAGAACTGCAAATATCTCTGAGAGTATCAGTAGAGGTCAGCACAGTTTTAACCTTTGTTGTGGTAGGATAAATAGCACCTACACCAAGATAGTCTGCATCCTGCTCAAAGGCTTCTTTTGCTTGTTCAACGGTCTTTGTTGTTGCGCCTACAATTTTGTCTTTCCCCATAAGCTTTCTTGCCAAGGCTACAGGCATATCACTCTGTCCAACATGAACACCCTCAGCGTCTATGGCAAGTGCCACATCAACTCTGTCGTCAATAATCAGAGGAACATTATATTTTAAGACAAGGCTATGAACTTTTTCAGCAAGGGCAATATACTCTCTTGTGCTTTTGTCTTTTTCACGAAGTTGCAAAAGAGTTACACCACCCTGCAACGCCTTTTCGACACGGCTTAAGAATTCCTGTTCTGTATAGTTAGAACTGTCGGTTATAAAATATAAACTTGAATCAAAACTTTTCATTTTCTTTTCCTCACACATACAGATAATCATTAAGCACAGGCTGGAGACCCTCGGATTCAATATCCTTATACATCTTATCAAGACTTCGGTTATCGTCAATTTCAAACTGCTCGTCACCCTGAACATCTTCTGTCTCTTTACCTGTGTATTTACTTTCGTGGTCCCCTATTCCTGTAGAAACACCGGCCGAAACCTTTGTTGCGGCGATTTTCACTATACCGTTTCTGAACTGCGCACTCTCACGGGAGGACACAGTGATTCCCACAAAGGGAAGAAAAATTCTGTAGGCACAAAGAACCTGACAAAGCTCGCTCTCTCCTACATCCAATGGGTTTATTTTATCGTTATTGATAATAGGTCTGAGCCTTGGGCAAGACAAAGACATTTCTGCGTGAGGATATTTTCTCTGCAAATAATAGACGTGCAAGGCACTTGCAAATGCATCCTTACGAAAGTCAGAAAGTCCAAGCAAAGCCGAAAAAGCAACGCCACGCATTCCGCCCATAAGGGCCCTTTCCTGTGCATCAAAGCGATAAGGCCATACACGCTTGTGTCCCATAAGATGCAACTGCTCATACTTATCCGAATCATAGGTTTCCTGAAATACAGTCACATAATCTGCTCCGCACTCATGCAAGTATCTATATTCATCTGTGTTGACAGGATATATCTCAAGCCCCACCATACGGAAATACTTTCTTGCCAATTTGCAGGCTTCTCCTATATATGATACATCGCTTTTAGATCTGCTCTCCCCTGTCAGAATCAGAATTTCCTCCATGCCGCTGTCTGCAATAACCTGCATTTCTTTTTCAATCTGCTCCATATTAAGTTTCATTCTCTTTATGTGGTTATAGCAGTTAAATCCACAGTAAACGCAGTAGTTTTCACAGTAATTCGCTATGTATAAAGGTGTGAACAAATACACCGTATTACCAAAATGCTTGCTTGTTTCAAGTCTTGCACGCTGTGCCATATGCTCAAGAAAAGGTTTAGCCGCCGGAGATAAAAGAGCTTTGAAATCTTCAATAGTACATACATCATGCTCAAGTGCTGCCTTTACATCAGCCGCCGTGTATTTTGAATAATCGTAGGAGTTCATCTGATCTATTACCTTTGAGCAAACATCAGATTCTATAATTTCCATACCTTCCATATATTCCATATGATTTGTACGAAAAGAGGGCTCATTTTCAAGTCTGTGTTTCCTCCTTAGAGCCTCATCTGATAAAAACTCTGAATCTACAAAAAACTGATTTTCCATAGTTACCTCTTAATCTCTCAGAAATCCTGTCAGGGGGTCTGATGCAGAAGCTCCACGGGTAAGCACTCTGCCAAGACCTGCAAGATATGCTTTTCTGCCAGCTTCAATGGCATTCTTGAACGCTGATGCCATCAAGGGCAAATCTCCTGCAGTAGCAAGAGCAGTATTAGCCATAATAGCAGAGGCGCCCATCTCCATAGCTTCACAAGCCTGAGAAGGTCTGCCGATACCCGCATCCACAATAATCGGTACATCAATTTCATCAATAAGTATCCCAATAAACTCTTTTGTTGCAAGTCCTTTGTTGGAGCCTATGGGAGATGCCAAAGGCATAACGGAAGCCGCACCTGCATTTACTAAATCTCTCGCAACATTAAGGTCAGGGTACATATAGGGCATAACTACGAAACCCTCATTTGCAAGTATCTCTGTTGCCTTTATAGTCTCCTGATTATCGGGCAAAAGGTACTTTGAATCACGCATAATCTCAACCTTAACAAAATTTCCGCAACCAAGTTCCCTTGCAAGTCTTGCAATTCGCACTGCTTCCTCCGAATTTCTTGCTCCACTTGTATTAGGAAGCAAAGTAACACCCTCAGGGATATAGTCAAGAATATTCTCCTGCTCTTTTGTATTGGCACGACGAACCGCAAGGGTGATAATTTCTGCACCTGCATCCTTTATTGCCGCATCAATAAGTTTCATTGAATATTTGCCTGAGCCAAGAATAAAACGTGAGTTAAACTCATGCCCGCCAATAATCAGTTTATCGTCTTTCATAATAATACCTCTTTCTTTTATAATTCAAATTCTCCTGCTATAATCCGCAGAACTGTCTGAGCCTGGTGAGCCGCGCAAAGCATAACCTGCGGAGCTACCAGACCAATACTATCTTTTACATCACTTACTTCATCACCGCAAAGATAGAATCTCGATGTAACTCTTCGTGTCCTTATACTGTTAGGACTTTTAAGGCCGGCCATACCGGACGCCGCAACAAGATATTTATCGGGCATTTTAGTAAGCACTACATCCGCAAACAGAGCTTTGCACTCAGCACTGTCAAAGGCCTCACAGATAACATCAGCACCTTGTAGAAATTCTATGGAATTACTTTCATCAATGCGTACTGTATGGGTCTCGATTTCTATATACGGTGCTATTTCTTTTAAGTTTTCTGTTAACGCTTCTGTCTTGAACTTTCCTATTTGTGAAGCCTTGTACTGTTGTCGGTGCAGATTAGTGATATCAACCTTGTCAAAGTCAATCAGAATCAGTTTTCCAATACCTGCGCGCGCAAGGGAAATTGCAATGTTTGAGCCAAGTCCTCCAAGTCCGCATACAGCAACCACAGCCGCAGCAAACCTCTCCTGAAGATCTTTGCCGTGCCGCTTCGCAAGTGCATTGCTCCACTCATCTTTTGTGGGTATCACTTAACCACCTCCCACAAAGCTGACAACTTCAACCACATCGCCATCACAGAGCATAGTTTCGTCGTACTGTGCTTTGGGTACAATATCACCGTTGCGTTCAACCGCAATTCGTTTTGGGTCATAATTTGTTGTGGCGAGGTATTCTGAAACACTCTTGCCTGCAACGTTAAGTTCTTCGCCATTGATCTTTACCATAAAAACCTCCTGAAAAACAAAAAAGGAAGTTACCGATTTGGTAACTTCCTAAAATTCCTTGTTCTTCCCAATATCCTTGTATCAGGCATCCCTACGTTGGCATTATCCAAATCAGGTTCTCGGTCGAAGGTCACACCTTCCTCTCAGCCTGTAATACAAGCTCCCGTTTGTTAAATTGTAATTTCATTATACACTGTTACTTTTCATTTTTCAAGATGTTATTTCGCATTAATATGTTCTTTCTTTTTCTTACCCTATTTTTTATACTACTTTTCATTATAAAACAAATAAATACAAAATCAAATATGGATAGAAAAAACGGATGGAGTGTTCCCCATCCGTTATTCAACTAATCAATCAAATCTTCTGTTTCACAGCCAAGTGCTTTCGCAAGACTTAACACCACTTCAAATCTTGCTTTTGAAATATCATTTTGTCTTTGCTCATACAACTGTATCATACGAACTTTAACACCCGACGCATCACTCAACTGCTGTTGAGTAAATCCCCTTGATTTTCTTATCTCTTGCAGTCTGGTATTTCTATTTTCCTTATGTCGTGCAATTATTTCGTTTGCATTCTCAACAAACTTGCTTTCGTCCGCTTCGTGGAGAATATACATTGACATAACTGTTGATAAAGATAAACCGTTCTTAATCATATCTTCAAATCGCATACCGGTTGTCCACTGATAGTAAGCAAGTATCCATCCTGCCCAATATTCTTTGCCCTTATCGATGTTGTGTGTGGCTTCTTTTGATGCATAAGCAACATTAGTTTTGTTCAGCACCGCTTCTGCCAACTCAAACCCAGACATACCAGTGATGTATTTGGGATTACCCTTCTCAAATTTAGATGCTATACCAGACGAAACGAACCAACCGAAAAACTCATCTGGGTCAAAACCCAAGTCGCACACTGCATACTCAACCATATCGGCGAGATTATGCATCGCATCATCCAAGTATAACTCGTTGTAAGCTGTTGTCATCGTTTGACCATCCTTCCCTAATGATATCAAGGATATACTTCTCTGTTAAAACAGAACCTCTTTTCTTCTCTTGCTTGAATTCATTTCTTGCATCATTATCACGTGCAAGTTTCCTTGGTAAGTAAATTTCATTTTCCGCAGGAATTGCTTCTTTAAAACTCAATGCATCAAATGCTTTTTTCGAAATTGCTACTATTTGCTCACCCAATTTACCAAGCGCCATTGCTTTTTCCAACTGTGCGATAGAGATAGTGTTGTTTAAGAATGCAGTTGCAAAAGAAAAATAAGAATCGTCTGCACGATAGCCTTTAATCACATCGTAGTCTTTATAGTCTATCAAAAAATGCTTAAAAATATACTCTTTCGCCTCAACTGCAACATCACTGCTTAATCTAAACTTTCTGTTTTCGAGCAGAATTGCAAGCCAATTCAAAATGTTATACTCTCCACTTGTAAGAGATAAGACTTTAAGTCCATCTAAATCTAATGTATATTTATTTGCATATCCATCTGTTTCGGCAGAACAAGCCCATTCTTTCGCAAGGTCTAATGTCTCTGTGCAATAAAATCCAAGTCCATAATCGTTATTTGGATTACCTTCCCAAAACATAGGTTTTTCTATAATTTTATTCGAACCATGATATACTATTAATCTATCTTTCATATTAACACCTTCTCTATTCTATATCGTTTTAACGATAGTCGCTTCTTTATCTATATTGTATCGTTGTAACGATAGTTTGTCAATATACATATGTTGGTCGGTTGCATTTTTAATGTGTATATTATATAATGCAGTTATATATTAGCCAATTAAATGATTTTAACATTTACAATCGAAAGTATCGATACAGAGGTATATAATGGAACTCAGAAATTTAATTACATTTATCCATGTCGCCGAACTTGGAAGCTTCACAAAGGCAGCCGAACAGCTTGGTTATTCACAATCTACCGTTTCTTTTCAGATAAAGCAATTGGAAGAAGAATTAGGGTGCCTGTTGTTTGAAAGAATCAACCACACCATTACTCTCACTGAGCGTGGACACAAACTGATTTCTTATGCGCACGGAATTCGTGCGCTGATGGACGAATTCAAGGAAAACTTAACAAAAGAAGAACTTTCCGGGTCTATTCATATTGTTGCGCCTGACTCTGTATGCGACGATATGATAAACTCCCACTACATCGACTTTCATGAAAAGTATCCGTCGATTTCAATTCGCTTTACCACAGGCGACTCAGCGCTGATGCTCGAGATGCTCGATCATAACGAGGCAGATTTTATCATCACGCTGGATAGTCGCTTACACAATAAAGATTATGTCATTGCTAAAGAGCAGCCACTTTCTATGCACTTTGTGTCAAGTACAAATTCAAAGTTTGCCGGCAAGAAAAAGTTATCCGTTAAGGATATTATTAACGAGCCTTTTATCCTGACCGAACATGGCCAAGGTTACAGGAGGGTTTTAAATCGAGAGCTTGCAAAAATGTCGCTGGAAATAACCCCTGTTCTCGAAATCGGACGAACCGATATTATAACCACAATGATCGCCAAAAACAATATGGTTTCTTTCTTGCCGGATTTTGTTACCAAGGACTTGGTAGATTCGGGAGTACTTTGCTACCTTGATGTGTGCGACATACACGTTGATATCTGGAAGCAGCTTATTTATCATAAAAACAAGTGGATATCAAAAAGCATGAAAACCTTTATTGACTATGTAAAAGAACAAGAATTTTCAGATTAAACATAAAAACGAGAGATTCAGTACTTGAACCTCTCGTTTTTTTAGTTAAGTATAGCACCCTTTGCTCCGCCTGAAACAAGGGCGGCATAACGTTTGAGATAACCCGAGAGTTCCTTTTTCTTGGGCACAAAGTTTTTCATACGTTCTTTAAGAACATCTTCATCAACTTTCAGCTCAATGATATTCTCAGGGATATTGATGCTGATGATGTCTCCGTCCTCAACCACACCGATCAGACCGCCCGACGCGGCTTCGGGTGTTACGTGACCGATACAAGCTCCACGGGTAGCACCGGAGAATCTGCCATCGGTGATAAGGGCAACGCTGTTTCCGAGTCCCATTCCCATAATCGCAGAGGTAGGATTCAGCATTTCGCGCATACCGGGACCGCCTTTTGGACCTTCATAACGGATAACAACAACGTCACCTGCCACGATCTTACCACTGTTAATTGCCTGCTGTGCCTCTTCTTCAGAGTCGAACACCTTAGCAGGGCCCTCGTGCATAAGCATCTCGGGAAGTACCGCTGAACGTTTCACAACACTACCCTCGGGTGCAAGGTTGCCCTTGAGTACCGCAATGCCGCCTGTTTCGCTGTAGGGATTATCGATAGGACGAATAACATCGGGATTGAGATTAACACAGCCTTTGATATTCTCACCAATGGTATTTCCTGTAATGGTCATACAATCGATGTTTAGCAGACCTTTTTTTGTAAGCTCATTCATTACGGCATAGACACCGCCTGCAACGTTTAGATCTTCCATATACGTGCGACCTGCAGGCGCCAAGTGGCAGAGGTTTGGAGTTACTGCACTAATCTCATTAGCAATATCTAAATTGAGTTCTACACCGCACTCGTGAGCAATAGCAGGCAGATGAAGCATTGAGTTTGTGGAGCAACCGAGAGCCATATCCACAGTAAGCGCATTCATCAGTGCTTCTTTTGTCATAATATCACGAGGACAGATATTTTTTCTGACCAGATCCATTACCGCCACACCTGCCCTCTTTGCAAGCTCGATACGGGCAGAGTAAACAGCAGGAATAGTACCATTGCCGCCAAGTCCCATTCCAAGTGCTTCGGTCAGACAGTTCATGGAATTTGCGGTGTACATACCTGAGCAGGAACCACAGGTGGGACAGGTCTTGCACTCATATTCATAGAGCTTTTCGTCATCTATTTTGCCTGCATTATAAGCACCAACCGCCTCAAACATAGAAGAAAGACTTGTTTTCTTGCCCTCAACTCTGCCTGTAAGCATGGGACCGCCGCTGACAAATACGGTGGGAATATTTACCCTTGCCGCTGCCATCAGAAGTCCGGGCACATTTTTGTCGCAGTTTGGTACCATAACAAGACCGTCAAAGCCGTGAGCGAGAGCCATAGCCTCGGTGGAGTCGGCAATTAAATCACGGGTGACAAGGGAGTACTTCATACCTGTGTGTCCCATAGCAATGCCGTCGCAGACCGCAATAGCAGGGAACACTATGGGTGTTCCTCCTGCCATTGCAACGCCCAGCTTTACGGCGTCTACTATCTTATCAAGATTCATGTGTCCGGGGACGATTTCGTTATATGAGCTGACAATGCCTATAAGGGGACGGCTCTGCTCTTCTTCGGTAAGTCCCAGAGCGTGAAAAAGTGAGCGGTGAGGAGCATTGTGTACTCCTTTTACTACATTTTCTTTTGACATAGTTTTCACTCCTTATCAGTTATTGATAAGCTTATCCTCGTCACTCCAGCTGTAAAGCTTGCGGATATCTGCACCAACAAGCTCCGATGGGTGTTCACTTGCAATTTTTCTCATAGCGTTAAAGTGTACCTGAGAGCCTGCTTCACTCATATCAAGCAGGAATTCCTTAGCAAAGGTACCGTCCTGAATATCCTTAAGTACCTTCTTCATAGTTTTCTTGGTTTCTTCGGTGATGATCTTAGGACCTGTTACATAGTCACCATACTCTGCAGTGTTGGAAACAGAATAGCGCATACCTGCAAAGCCACTCTGATAAATAAGGTCAACGATGAGCTTCATCTCGTGAATGCACTCAAAGTATGCGTTTCTGGGGTCGTAGCCTGCCTCAACAAGAGTTTCGTAGCCTGCCTGCATCAGAGCTGTAACACCGCCGCAAAGAACTGCCTGCTCACCGAAAAGGTCGGTTTCTGTTTCTGTACGGAATGTAGTTTCAAGCACACCTGCTCTTGCTCCGCCGATGCCAAGAGCATAAGCGAGACCCAGATCCCATGCGTCACCTGTTGCGTCCTGCTCAACAGCAATTAGACAGGGCACACCCTTGCCTGCCTGATACTCAGAGCGTACTGTGTGACCGGGACCCTTGGGTGCGATCATGATAACGTTAACATTCTTGGGGGGCTTGATACAGCCGTAGTGAATATTAAAGCCGTGAGCAAAAGCCAAAGTCTTACCCTCGGTGAGGTTAGGCTCGATGCTTTCTTTGTAAAGCTTTGCCTGCTTCTCATCGTTAATAAGGATCATAATGATGTCAGCGGCTTTTGCAGCCTCAGCGGAGGTCATTACTTTAAGTCCCTGAGCCTCAGCCTTTGCCCAGCTCTTTGAGCCCTCATAAAGACCTACGATTACATCCACACCGCTTTCTTTAAGGTTAAGTGCGTGGGCGTGTCCCTGTGAGCCGTAGCCGATGATAGCAACGGTTTTACCGTTTAACTTCTGTAAATCGCAGTCCTGCTGATAAAAAATTCTGTTTGCCATTTTTATTACCTCTTTCTGATTATAAATTTAAGTTTTGACGCAGAGTAGATGCGCCTTTTTCTATGGATGCCGTACCTGTTCGGCAAATTTCAAGAATGGTCTGATCACGCATAAGCGAAATAAAATCGTCCATTTTTGCACTGTTTCCGATTACACGAAGTACAATAGCTTCTTTTGTGTAGTCAATCGTCTCCGCCTTAAATGCTTCTGCCGCAGCATGAATCTCCTCACGGGAGGAAGGATCGTTTTTAAGTTTAATCAGCATCAGTTCACAGCTTAGAGAATTATCGACAGTCAGTTCTTTAATAGAGCAAACATCGGGTAATTTGTAGAGCTGATTTATAAGCTGCTGTTTTTCGTTTTCCTCACTATCGAAACCAAAAGTGATTCGGGAATATTCTTCCGATTCGGTTTCACTTGCGGTAATGGAACTGATGTTGAACTGACGGCGACGAAACATACTGGTAAGCCGATTTAATACACCGAACTGATTTTTAACAAGCACAGCTAATGTGTATCTGTTCACTTTTGCACCTCCAACTGAGTAATTATGTCGTCCATACTGCCGTTTGGCGGCAGCATAGGAAGAACAAATTCGTCCTTGTCTATCTTGCAATCGACAATATACGGGCCTTCTGTTTTGAATGCTCTATCAAGCGCCGCATCTAATTCTTCAGGCGTGGTTACTGCTTCACCATCTGCTCCAAAAGCTTTTGCAAAAGCGGCAAAATCGATTTTGCGTTCCAAAACGGAATTGGAGTAATGTTTATCGTAGAAAAGCGTTTGCCACTGTCTGACCATACCGAGTACACCATTATTCATGATGATAATCACCACGGGAACATTGTACCTTACAGCGGTGGCAAGCTCATTAAGATTCATACCGAAGCTTCCGTCTCCGGTAATTAAAACACTGCGTTCGCCCGTACCGTACGCCGCACCGATTGCCGCTCCGAAACCATAGCCCATCGTTCCGAGACCGCCGCTGGATGCAAAGCGTCGGGGAGTTTTGAAATTAAGATTTTGTGCTGACCACATCTGGTGTTGACCAACATCGGTACAAACGGCGGTATTTTCACCTAAATGCTTGTTGAGTGTTAAAATTGCTCTTCGCGGAGTCAATCCTTCACGGTTATCCAGGTAGTTTTCTTCTTCCTTTCGGAAAGCATTGACCTTTTCTGTCCACTCGTCTTTTTTGCTTTCATCAAGAAGCGGAAGAAGCTTTTGCAAGGTAAGCTTCACATCGCCTCTGAGTCCGCAAACCGAGTTTACTGTTTTATTAAGCTCCGAGCCGTCCACGTCAACATGAACTATTTTTGCACCCACCGCAAATTTCGTGCGGTTGCCCGTAACACGATCGTTAAACCGAACTCCTAACGACAGAATTACGTCCGCATTGTGCATGGACATAGAGGATGCAAAGTGTCCGTGCATACCTTGCATTCCAAGGAATCTCGGATGATCGGTGGGTATTGCGGAAAGTCCCATTAGTGAACAGCCAATAGGTGCATCTATCTTTTCAGCAAGAGCAAGCACCTCTTCTTCTGCGTCCGCTGTAATCACACCGCCTCCAAAGTAGATAAAGGGGCGTTTGGCAGAATTGATAATCTCTGCCGCTTCTTCAATGCGCACATCCTTTGCGGCATAAGGTGTTTCCTTATCTACCGGAGAGACGACTTCATATTCACACTTTGCAATTTGAACATCCTTTGGAACGTCAATCAGCACAGGTCCCGGTCTGCCCGACTTTGCAAGCTTAAAAGCTTCACGGATGGTATCCGCTAAATCGGAAACGTTGCTGACAAAGTAGTTATGCTTGGTGATGGGAAGTGTCACACCCGTAATGTCAATTTCCTGAAAACTGTCTGTTCCGATTTGTGTTGTCGGTACATTACCGCAAATTGCCACCATAGGAATCGAATCAAGATAGGCGGTTGCTATACCGGTTACAAGGTTGGTAGCTCCCGGTCCTGATGTGGAAATTACAACTCCCACCTTTCCAGTAGTGCGTGCATATCCGTCAGCGGCGTGTGCCGCACCTTGTTCGTGTGCAGTCAACACATGGTTTATTTCATTTTGATATTTATAAAGGCTGTCGTATACGTTGAGTATCTGACCTCCGGGATAACCGAAGACGGTATCAACCTCTTGTTCAATTAAAGTTTTAACTAAGATATCTGAGCCTGAAAGAAGCATTTTATCACTCCTTTTCCGCTACAACATCAACTTCGACTAACGCACCTTTCGGTAGCTCTTTGACAGCTACACAAGAACGTGCAGGCTTCTCAGTAAAATACTGTGCATACACCTCATTGAATTCTGAGAAGTTTGTCATATCACTTAGATAGCACACAGTTTTTACAGTATTTTCAAGCAAACTGCCACAAACTTCTAAAACTGCTTTCAGGTTCTGACATACTCGATGTGTTTGCTCTTTGATGTCATTACCCTCCAGAACTCCTGTTTCGGGGTTCAGAGAAATCTGTCCTGAGGTAAAAATGAGATTACCCACCACTACCGCCTGTGAGTAAGGACCGATTGCCTTAGGTGCCTTGTTTGTTTCTACTTTGTTGCTCATAACTTTAACTCCTTCCAAATTAAACTAATTTAAATCCATTATCACGCAGGGTCTGCGTAATAAGATTAACATGAGAAAAATCCCTTGTTTCCATTTCGATTCTTAAAAAACAGCCGTTTACGCTCTCGGTATTGCCCTTTTCATAATGGACACCGGTAACATTTCCGCCACAATCGGCAATAATACGGGAAATCTCTTTCAGCTGTCCGGGTTTGTCAATGAGTTCGATCAGTAAGCTTGAGGAACGTCCGGAATTAAGAAGTCCTCGATCAATGACACGAGACAGGCTTGTAACATCGATGTTACCACCGGAAACAACAGCAACCACTCGTTTGCCTTTCAGATCAAATTTACCTGCCATAACAGCGGCAACAGCAGTTGCGCCTGCACCTTCTGCAATCATCTTTTGCTTTTCGATAAGAGCAAGGATGGCACTTGCAACCTCGTCGTCGGTGACAAGAGCAATTTCATCCACATACTCGCTGACATAATGAAAAGTGTTTTCGCCGGGTTGCTTTACCGCAATACCGTCGGCGATTGTGGAAACCGAAGAAAGACATTCGATTTCTCCGTCTTTCACCGAGTTATACATACTGGGTGCACCTGCGACCTGAACGCCATAAACCTTAACGGTCGGTCTGATTTGTTTTGCGGTATATGCAATTCCCGAAATCAGTCCGCCACCACCGATGGGGACTACGATAGCATCGATATTATCAAGGTCACCCAGAATTTCAAGGGCAATCGTACCCTGACCTGCGATGACATTTTCATCATCAAAAGGATGAACGAAGGTGTATCCTTCGCTGTCACGAAGCTCCAGCGCCTTCTCATAAGCATCGTCATAGCATCCTTCCACTAAACATACCTCAGCTCCAAAGCCTTTGGTTGCTTCGACCTTAGAAATAGGAGCCGTATCCGGCAGACAAATCAGAGATTTGATGCCATTCTTTGTTGCTGCAAGCGCCACGCCCTGTGCATGATTTCCCGCCGAGCAGGCTATAACCCCTTTTGCCTTTTCTTCTTCACTCAGCATTGCGATTTTATATGCAGAGCCTCTGACCTTAAAGGAACCAGTAATCTGTAGGTTTTCAGGTTTAAGATATAGTTCGCAGTCATTTGCTATACCATAAGCTCTGACTACGTTCGTTTCACGAATAATGTTTTTCAGCACCGTCTGTGCATTAAATACTTTGTCGAGAGTTAACATGTTTCTTCCGCCTTTCTCATTTTAAGTTTATGCTACTACTTGTTGCTTTAAGGCAAAACAAAAACCCGCCTCAAAGCTTATACTTGCTTTGAGACGGGTGTAAATCTTAATCTAGCACTCGCGGTACCACTCAAATTGCAGATATATAAATCCGCCACCTCTTCGAAGTCAAACAACTTCTATGCACTAACGTAGCATACACGAGAAACGCCTACTGGGTGTTTGTTCCTTTGGGGTTTCCGGCTCAGAAGGGATGGGAAGTCTACAGTCCTTTACCGGGATCGCACCATCCCCGGCTCTCTGGGAAAATCACTCGTAGGTTCCGTCTTCATCGACGCCTTTACTTTAATCGAGGTCAAGCAACCTCTATGCACTGACGTAGCATACACGGGGTTCCCTACACGCCAAAGCTTCAGGTTCCCGGCTCGGAAGCGAGAGGACAAAGATAATAAACACACTGATTCACACCAACCATCAGTTCTCTGTGCTGTTTTTCTCCATGACCATTCTTCGTCACAGCCTTTAGTAATATTAAATTTGTGTCATATTTTAATCTTCATCGAAAGATAAGTCAAGAGATTTGCAAGATTTATAATACGAATCTTTTCGAAGGTTACTATCGAAATTTTCGATGATGGCTAAAAGATAACAACAAACACTGATGGGAATCTGAATATATACAAAAATCATCCGGACTTATAGAAAAGAGGCTCACAGTTTGTAAATGATTTTTATAAAGATAAACCATTGGACAACGAGCGCCTTCTGACAACATAATATTTCATATAACCTATTGATTTTTGCAAAAATATAGGTTACAATGTGATCAGAAACAATTTATCACCAAGGAGGTGGAGATATGAGCAATATAGCCGAGCAGATATCTGCACTTGAGAAGGAGCTTTCCGCTTGTATCAACGGATACATCTCACGGAAAACAATAAACGGCAAAGAGCGGTTTTATCTTCAATGGATTGAAAACGGCAAAATCAAAAGCCGATACATTAAAGCTGATGAACTTGATGAAATTCGTGTCTCAGTTGAAATACGCAAGCAGATTCAGGAAAAACTCAAAGAACTCAGATCCACCCCTGAAGGAATTGAGAACAACAATCTGAGACGAAAGGCGGTGCGGAATATGCAAAGTATCACAGGCTATCTTATGTCAGGAGACTGCAGGGTTGCAACCATCAAAAATGGCATAATAACCGAATCAGATGATACACTCCTCCCCCTTTATCTTAAACGCACCAAAGATGTAGAAGGCTGGCTTGCAGGTCGCGCCATAGACTCTCACAGAACGAACTCAAGGCTTTTGAAGAAGGCACTTCGTCTCAAAAGAACCGACGATGTTCAGACAGCCCTTGCTGTAAATGCCGCAACTGTTACCGACCGCTACTGGTTCAAGCCCGAAGGCTCAACCGCAGTTTACGAGGATATACGCTTCAAAGAGAATTACTTTGATCAGTTAGCTCTCAGAGGAGACCCCGATAGTTTCTCACGCAAACCTTCAAGAACTCCGGAGCTTACAAACAGAGGTAGCTTTGAAAAGTGCTGGAAGCTTATTGACGGCAAGTGGTGGATGTATAAAAACGGTAACGAAAATGAGTATTTTTCAGAACTCTTCATCTGCAAACTCGGTGAAAAGTTAGGGCTTAATATGGCTCATTACGAAATGGATGGAGACTACATCCGCTCTATGGATTTTACCGACAGTGCAGCGGTTAATTTTGAACCTATACGTTCTCTTATGGACGATGATGAAGATTACGAAAACTGCTTTAACGTCATATACGATTTATCACCTGAATTTGCAAAGCAGTATCTGCTTCTGATCTGGATGGACTCTGTCTGCTACAATATGGATCGCCATACCGAAAACTTTGGTTTTATTCGTAACATCGACACAGGCGAAATCATTTCTCTTGCACCTAATTACGATAACAACATCGCTCTTATCGCAAAGGGATATCCCACCGACAAAACAAGACAGAATGATGGTCTTATCCGTTTTCTGAGTGAGTTTATCAAGAGTTCTGAAACTGCTCGCGAATTGTACAGAGAAATGGATTTACCTGAAATCACAGAGGAAATCATTAACGAATGTTTAGAAGAAATCCCCATTGAGGTTGACCGTGATTTTATCGTATCCTTTATACTAAACGGTCAAACTGAAATCGAGAGAATCATCAACCAAAGCGAAGATTCTTCCGAAGACGATGACTTCACCGAAGGATTTATGCTTTAAGAAAAAGCTCCCTGAGAACGGAGTACTTTATGTACTCTCTCCCTCAGGGAGTTCTGTTTATACGAATTTTTATAATTATGAATTGTATCTGCTAAGAACAAGCTCTCTACAAATTGGAATTGTAAGTTGTTATTTGTATTGTTCCGATAAACACGAAAATATTATTCCGATAATATTGATATTGTTCCGATAGCGTGTTATACTAATTTTAGATTGGAGGTTTTGCTATGTATATTACAGTAAAACAAGCCGCTGAAAAATGGGGAATTTCCGACAGAAGAATCAGAGTTCTTTGCAGCGAAGGCAAGATCACCGGCGCATATCAGGAAGGTCGCAGTTGGAAAATTCCTGCTGATGCCGAAAAGCCTGCTGACGGACGATATAAATCAAAAGAAAATATACTCCTGCAGATAGACCGAAAAAAGCATGAGCTTGATAACAGAAGGCCTTTAACAGAGGGCGAAGTTGCAAGGCTTAACGAGGAGTTCATTGTTGAATACACCTACAACTCCAATGCTATTGAAGGCAACACACTGACACTCCGAGAAACAGATTTAGTGCTCAGAGGTCTTACAATTGACAAAAAGCCGTTAAAAGACCATATGGAAGCTGTTGGACACAAAGAAGCATTTGAGTTTGTAACGGAGCTTGTAAAGGAGAACAGCCCTATCAGCGAGTATATCATCAAGCAGATTCATTATCTTGTGCTTGCCGATAAAAAGGATGACCGCGGAGTGTACCGCAGAATTCCGGTACGTATTATGGGTGCACAGCACGAGCCGGTACAACCATACCTTATTGAACCTAAAATGAAACAGCTCCTACGCGAATTTAACGAAAGCACAGAGCATATTGTAACAAAGCTTGCACGCTTTCATATTGAGTTTGAGGGCATACATCCGTTCATTGATGGCAACGGCAGAACCGGCAGACTTTTGGTGAATCTTGAACTGATGAAAGCCGGATATCCGCCGATTGATATTAAGTTCACAGACCGAATTGCCTATTACAACGCATTTGACGAGTATCATGTAAAACACAACCTTGCACCAATGGAAAATCTGTTTGCAGGTTATATCAATATGCGTCTGGACATATATCTGAGAATTTTGCAGGATTAATGTACTGTGTATTAAAACAAAGGAGAATTATATGGAACTGCCTTACAGAGGAAGCGGAAACGTATACATCGAGAAAAAAGAATATAGATTCTTGTCCTTGCAAAGAAATAACCCAACGCATCTAAACGAATATAAATAATTAGAACAAAATTTCGACAAAAGGATTGACACCGCGTATCAGAGATGGTAAAATATAAACAGAATAAAACATCGCAACTTATCAATGCTCAGTTTTGAGATTTAAAATTCTTGGTCGGGTTTTTTCGAGGTTTTTTGAAACCAGTCTGTTGATTTTTACAGATTTTGCCCGACCTGTGGTAAGGCGAAAACCCTAGTAAGCATGCGGGAAAGCGGAGCTTTTTCTAAGCCATATCGTTCTCCAAAACCGCGTGCCGAGGGTTCAAGTCCTTCTGCCCCTGCCAAAATAAAGATGACCATCCACACGGATGGTCGTTTTTATTTCCACTTGAAATATTGAAGGACTTGAAGCCAAAGTGGGCTTGCACCGTCAAGAAAAATAGTCCTGTGGACTGTTTTTTAGGTGCAAGGTGCGAAGACGGGTGCCAAAATCGTCAGATTTGGGTCGTCAAGCAGTGCAAATCCGCCAAAAAGCGGATTTGTGTCCTTCTGCCCCTGCCAAAACGCAGGACATCACATTCGTGGTGTCCTGTTTCTTTTATGTCAAAAGGGGCTGCCTCACTTAATGTTAGTGAGACAGCCCCTTTCTTGTGCGCCTAAAAGGCTCTGTTACAAGCGGTGCCTCAAGGCACATTTGCGGTCTGACACTTGCGTCTGTTACTTACTACCCGTGAACGGGTCTTCCCATCCTCTCAGCGTCATTTGATCGTGTATCATATCTTCTTTAAGTTGATTCTTTATGTATTCTTCTATTCTTTTGGCGTTTTTGCCTGCTGTATCCACATAATATCCTCTGCACCAAAACGACCTGTTTCCATACTTGTACTTTAGGTTTCCGTGCCTCTGATGTATTATGATACTACTTTTGCCCTTGAGAAATCCCATGAAACTTGCTACACTTAGTTTGGGAGGTATCTCTATAAGCATATGTATATGGTCAGGATACACTTCGGCTTCTATTATATTTACTTCTTTCCATTTGCATATTTCTCTTAGTATCTTTCCTATCTCTGCCTTGTGTTCGCCATAGAATATTTTTCTCCTGTACTTGGGTGCAAAGACCACATGGTATTTGCAATTCCAACTTGTGTGTGCTAAACGTTATTGTCATGCATTTGACTACCTCCTTCTGTTTTTGTCGTGCAGTTGCCAGACTGCACTTCCATTATACCAGAAGGTGGTATTTTTTTATACTCATCGCTAAAGCTTTTTTGAACCCCCGATACAATCGGGGGTTTTCGTTTAACAAAAACAAAACCGCCGTTACAAACGACGGTTTATCATATAAAAAACTTATAACACAGGAACAAAGGGCAGTTCAATGGGCTTGTCAGGGTCACATGTGGTCTCCTGCTCGATTTCGGGAGCATAAAGCTCGTCAACCAGACCAACAACCCACTTCTGCAGATGTGTTGCATCCTTGATGTTCACACCCTCTGCACCGTCAACCTCTGCCAGCAGAAGCTCCTCCTCATCCAAGGCAATCAGACTTGCCAGATACTTCTGTACCATAGTTGCATCCTTGATATTGACGGTATCATCCAGGTTTACGTCCCCGTGGGGATGGGACTGAGCAAAGACGGACAGCGTACCTGCCACAAGCACAAGAACAGCAATCAACAAGTTCTGCACAAGCTTGCATATAGCCTTTTTATCTCTGATATCAAACATAATTTGCACCTCTCAAATAAATATGGAATTCAGTTTATATTATATCCAGCACAATTGAGCCGTCCTCTCCGCTGAGTCCGATTGTGCCTATGTGTCCTACTCCGTCCTGATCCACATAGGTGAAGCCGTAGGAGGGAACATCTCCGTCAAAGGTCATTGTAACAACCAGAGGCTCGTACTCGGTCAACACCTCAATGGTATGAACGGGAACACACTCATAGTTTGCCCTGTCCTCTGCCGAGGAGTCAATCCAGTTAACACGGCAGAAGGAGAAGTCGTAAACCTCGCCGCTGGCAAAGAAAACAACTTCTTTGCTGTCCTCGGAGGTATCGGCTACATATCTGTGACCGCTTGACAGGTCAATGAAATTATCCTCTGCAAAAACAGCGTACACGCTGTAGGTTTTTACTGCATCGTAACCCGAATCGTACATTTCAAAGGAGGTTGCTGTATATGACTTTATCTTCTTCTCCAGACCTTCCTTTATCTTCAGGTAACCGCTCTCACCGTCCTTCAGCAGCTCTGCGGACTCTACCATAGACTCTCCCAGAGAATTGTAATAATAGTTCACCTTTGAGCTATCCTCAAAATCGGGATAAGAGAAGTAGTAGTCCTTTGTTGTCATTTCTGCAGAATTTGCCGCCAGTTCATAGGTTGCAACAATAGAGTAGGAAGTACCTGCGGAACCCTCAAAGTAAACCAGGTTATCCTCCAGCACACAGTACCTGCTTCCTATGCCGCCGTCCAGTATCTTCCTGATGGTTTCTTCTGTATAGGTAAAGGCACACAGCACATTCTGTCCCGTATACTCCCCGTCTGTCTCCTCAACTGACAGAACAAGAAGCTCGTACACTCCGTCGCCGTTTATATCCTCAATCACATATCCCAGCTTCTTCAGAAATTCTGTATCACCCGGCTGTACCTCTGCAACAGCATCTGCCACACCTGCAGATTGCTCCGAGGCAGGAACCTGGGATATATTTCCGTATACTGTGTCCAGAGCGTACTGATAGATATTGTAGATTGTCTGAATATACACGGTGGTGTAGTCTGTCTGCACCTGCTCCTGCGCCAAGGTTGTGGGGGCTGTTGTCTGTGTTGTGTCGGGTTTATTTCTTCCCGGCACAAATATAGCAAGACAAACAGCACATACAATAATACACACCAGCATAACCAATGCTATTATTTTCTTTTTCATATTTTTAGCCCCCTTGGGATTTCTACCATATATGATACCACACCTGCAGACTTAATACAACAAAAAACAGTAATCTCTCCTGCAAAAAAGAAAAAGGCTCACATCTGCGAACCTTTTTCCGTTTATATTATTTTGCGTTATACAGGGTTGCCTGATTTGCATACTCTGCCAGAGCGTTTGCAACATCAACCAGAAGGGAGTTTGTGTTTTCCTGTGCAAGACATACATAGCCGAAAGCGCTTGCCTTGACAGTTATATCGTTAAGCTTGATTGTGTATACCTTGCTGAGCTGATGAGCAGGAATGTTGCCGATTGCAATCTCAAACAAACTGCCGTTTCTGACTGCTGTGACAACGTCATTGTCAACATACGCCTCCAGCTCGGTCTGTGTTGACAGGTCGTTGTTCAGATTATAGTACAGCTTAAGTGTGGTCTCAGATTTCAGAGAAAGAGTTGCGCCGTAGAAATAGTCGGTAGCGGTATTTCCTGTTGCGGTAATCTCGTATCCGCTCACGTCACAGGACTTGATTTCCTTTTCGGCAGCGGTCATATATTCTGTATCGTTTGCAAGGTCATCGGTATTGTAATTGAAGTAACGCTGGGCTGCAGCACCGTAGTTGAGCAGAGCCTTTACAATATCCTGTGCCCCTGCATAAAAGGCTTTGTTTGCAAGGATGTATTCTGCATACTCCTTGATGGTATATACATTTTCTTCTGTAGTCACGTTATCGGAAACAAACTGGGCAGTAATCTTGTCTGTCATTTCCTTTGCGTTCATTTCAAAGGAAAACACATAGTAAGTTCCGTTGAACTCTGCATCCTCTACAAGTATCTCGTGGTAGCGGATATCTCCGTCTGCCTCTGTAACAGTAAATACTACTCTGGAGTCCTTTTTGTTTGCCACATCGTCAGAGAGGATATAGGAGTAGTTGATTGTTATTCTGCCGCCAAGACCGATTGTATAGCCTGCAAGTTTTGCTGTTCCATCGGGAAGTCCGTCATCCTCCGGGTTGTTGTCCTCCTCATACAGGATATCGTTGATATCCTCGTACCATACCTCGTCAGTCCACCACAGGTAACTGTCGGGAGTGAAGGTCAGCTCCTCTGTGCACATATCAGAGCCGTTATTGAAAACAATGTAATCAAACATTCTGTCAGCAGTGAATGAATATACGGGAGAGCCGTCGGGTGACTGGATATCGGTGAGAGTCATAGGAACACCGGGCCAGGAAGCATCGGGATCCTGGTCCTCGCTCCACGCATTGGCATAAACCTTATCAAAGAAACCGGAATCCACATAATATACCACGTATGTGGCTTCGGGCTCTGTTGCCTCGGTGGGAGCTGTTGTCTCCTCGGGCTCAGTAGCCTCTGTGGGCTCTGTTGCAACGGTAGTCTCTACAGGGTCGGTTTCTTCGGGCTTCTCAACCTTGTAGTCATAGGCTACAGCACTCTTTGTCTGGGTTACATCGTCCCATACCATAAAGTAGCAAACGCCGTCAGCCCAACCAATCAGAACGTCCTCCGACTGCTCGCCGCCGCCATTGAACACAATACCCTGGATATCATAGGGAACCTCAACCACATAAATATCGTTGCCGTTTTCGTTTGTTTCGTAGTAGGTCATTACGGTACCGGGCCACTGGAGCTGTTCGCCTGTAGTATTTCCGTACCAATAGATTTTTGCGTCCTCCCACTTCCAGTTGTTCTCAAAATAAATTGTAACTGTATCGTCCACGGGAGCCTCTGTGGGGTCTGTGGGCAGACTCTCCTCGGGAGTAGTGTCCGCGGGAGCCTCTGTGGGGTCTGTGGTAATATCCTCGCGCATATTGGGGCAGACATCTGTGATATAGCTTACGGTTACGGAGTTGCCGTCTTCCCAGAGCATAGAGTAGCAGGCACCCTCAAAAATATCGGACTCTTCAATATTGGGGGTCTGGTCCTCCTGGTCGGTACCGTCATTCTTTGTTCCTGCAAAGATAACACCCATAGCATCAGAGCCTACAACAGCCTTGTAAACATCATAGCCGTTTACAGATGTGCCGACCTTCTGCGGAATACCTCCGCCCCAATTTGTATTTGTATCTGTAAGTGAGCTTCCCCAGGTATGATAGAAAACATCTGTCCATAACCAGTTGTTCTCAAAGTAAACAGTAATTTTCTCCGCATCCTCGCTGTACGCACCGCCACTTACAGGTGCTGCAAGCATAACAGAAAGAAGCACCAGTATTGCCGTAAATAAGGATAATCTTTTTTTCATTGTAATCCTCCTTGATTTTGTCAGCACATAAAGCTGATTGAAAAAATGTGAATTTATATAAACAGAACAGGAACAATCAGCGGAAATAGTTATATCCCCTGCTGCACGCTCAACTCCTGCTCTGCATTATCTGCTGTTTAATAAACGGACAGTAAGTCCGCAAGGTGGTTTCGGTCCCCGTTACTCAGGGTTAAAAACCAAGGGGCGGATTCATATACAGAAATCTGATATAAAGCCACCCCGGGTCTGCAATTTTTCACTAAATACGGAATGGTCTTTTTATGAACATACTTTAAGTATAAAAGTCCGATAAATCATTATACCATATTAATGTAGAATCTCTGGGTATTGGTTGCATCAGTTGTGGTCTGAATTACGCTGGTACCCTTTGCTGCACTCTTATCTGTCAGATCAAGTACGCTTACGGTAGCACCCGCAGACTTCAGCACATAGGAATTACCCTTCTGATAAACAAACCAACGCTGGGTTTTTGCGCCCCAGTTGATATTCAGCTCATATCCGTCTGCAGCAAACTGCTTCTGTGCAAGTCTGACTGTAGCCATAAGCTCCTCCGAGGAGCGGTGTCGCTGACGATATACAGGTCAGCGCCGTCGTTAAGCTGAAAATCATAGGACTTCTTGGCTGTGAATTCATCTGTCATATCCTTGTATATTATAGGAATACACGCCGTTGATGGTTTCTGCCGCATTTGTTACCATCACCGAGGAACAAATAACAGAAAGAATTGTACAAACAACCAATGCAAAGCTTAATATTTTCTTTGTGTTTTTCAAAAATAACAGATCCATCTTTATTGACAATGATTGTTTTTTTAAGAAACGCACGGAACACAAAACAGTATATTTTATGTTCCGTGCCAATAGCTTAATCAGATATCACGGGATGTTATGCGGGAGCTCTTCTGCCCTCTTTATATCCGTGAACCAGGTAGTGATTGATTGCCTGTGCATAATCAGTACCATATACAGCCTTCAGGTCGCTGTACTTATCAAGATAGGTTTTTGCATCAAATGCTGCGCAACCCTGACGACCCTCATAAATACCGTTATTCAGGAAGTGGTTATAGAGCTTTGTAGCATCTGTGCCGAATGCTGCCTTAAGGTCAGGATACTTGTTGCTGTAGTATGTTGCATCAAATACCAAACTCTTCTGTGAGTTGGAGATAGTAACAGTTGTCTGGTTTCCTGAGGAGTAACCTGAACCACTTGTTGTGGGAGGTCTGTAAGCAAATCTGAAGGGATTGCTTGCATAGTTCAGAGGCTCATAGAAGGGCTGTACTGAACGGATTCTTGTAAGGCTGCCATCGTCATATCTGTATGTGTTACCGCTGGAATTATAGTCACTTGCAACGATAAATACGTGTGAAGGATATGAACGATACTGAGGAGCAAGGTATGTGTGATTGTAGCAATAGCCTACAAACATAACGTCACCTGCTTTAACCTCTGCCAAATTTGTAATCTTTGTGAAGCCGTGAAGCTTAAGGAAGCTTTCAAGTGAATTGTACTGTAAATCCAGGTTATGACCGAGGAGAGGCAGACCTCTTGTAGCAGGCTGTCCGTTAACATAACCTGCATTACCCAGTACCCAACCTACGAAACGGTCACAGGAAACGATCTTCTGACTCTTGTCGTAGAAGGGGTTAACGCTGGCGTCACCGTAAACCCAACCGTTTGCTCTCTGATAATCAGCAACAATCTTTGCCTCCCAGAGAATCTTGGAAGCGCTGAGAGATGTTGCGGGAGTATAAGCCAGCTTACCTGTTGAGTCGTATACAACATAACCGAGCTGTACCTTGGAGTAAGCTGCAGACTTTGCTGCAGAAAGGCTTGTGAAGGTACCTATGCAATTTGTGTTGTAGGGAGAAGCTACTCTGTAAGAAACTGTTGTGGGAGCAACTGTACCGTTAGAGGGAACGGAAGTCTTGACGATCTTCCATCTCTGAGTTTTAGCTGCGTCAATTGTTGCGCGGATAGCAACTGTTCCGCTTGATGTGTTGTTGCCCTTAAGGTCAAGAACAGCATACTTGCAGGATGCAGCCTTAAGAATGTAGGTGCCGTTCTTCTCATAGATGAACCAGCTCTGCTGGCTTGTGTCGGCACTCTTGGCAATAATCATTGTGCTGTTGGTAGCATCCAGAACCTTGGAGCTGCCGCCCATATTTGCAATCTTGTAACTGCCGTCAGACTGACGTGTAAACTTCCACACCTGAGAAGCTGCAGAGGAAGAAGCAAAGAGCTTAACATCTGTGCCCTCGATACCAAGATTCATTTCTGTCTTTGAAGCACAGGTGATTGTAGCATAGAAGCTGGAACCCAGGTCAGAGGGTTCTGCAGTCTTTCTCTTTTCCTCGTATCCGATGTTTACATAGTGTCTGAGCGCTCTTGCATAGTCCTTGCCGAAGGCATCCTGAAGGTCAGTATGCTGACTGAGGTAATACTTAACGTCGAATACAGGGTTAGCCTGACGACCCTCTGTAATACCGTAGTTCAGGAAGTGCTCGTAAAGCTTTGTGGAGTCTGAACCAAAAGCGTTCTTCAGATCGGGGTACTTGTTTGAATAGAATACATAGTCAAATACCAGCTTCTTCTGGAAAGAGGAGAGTGTTACTCCTGCCTTACCTGTGCTGCCCTCGTCAGTAACGGTGATAGAGGAACCTGTCTGGGTTGTGTTACCGGATGCAGGTGCTCTGTATGCAAATCTAAAGGGATTGCCTGTATAGCTGAGAGGCTCGTAAGAAGGCTGTGTAGAAAGGATTCTGGCGTTGCTGCCTGCATCGTATCTGTATGTCTGACCGCCGCCGTCAAGATAACCGCTGGCTGCGATAAATACATGCTGGGGATACTGACGCATCTCTGCATTGAGAGTTGTGTGAGCAGTTGAATAACCTACGAAGATAATGTCGCCTGCCTGAACCTGGTTGATGTCGGTAATCTTTGTAAAGCCGTTCTGCTTGAGAACAGTCTCCAGACAACCCTCGCCCATATCGATATTGAGACCATAGAGACTCAAACCGCCTCTGGAGGGCTGACCTGTAAGATAACCTGCGTTACCCAGTGCCCAACCTACAAAACGGTCGCAGGAAACTACCTTTTCTGACTTATCGTAGTAGGGGTTCTTTGTAGCGTTGCCGTACTTCCAACCATTATCTCTCTGATAATCTGCAACAATCTTTGCCTCCCAGAGAATCTTGGAAGCATTGAGGGATGTTGCAGGAGTATATACAAACTTGCCGTTTGAATCGTACACAACGTAACCATACTGGATTCTTGCTTTAGCCATAGCTTTAGCGGAATCAAGGCTTGTGTATGTGCCGATGCTGTTTGTATTGTAGGGAGATGCTACCTTGTAGGTAACAGAAGTAGTTGTTGTGGTTGTTGTGGGAGCAGATGTTTTTGTAACCTTCCATCTCTGGGTCTTGGCTGCATCCACCGCGCTATATACAAGCTTGGTGTTATCTGCTGTCTTGTTATCCATAAGGTCAAGGACAGAATACTGGGAATCTGCACACTTGAATACATAAGTTCCGTTCTTCTCATAGATAAACCAGCGCTGCTCCTTGGAGTCTATGCTGTCAGCGATTGTAATAATCTGATCGGCGTTGTCGCTGGCTGTCAGAACCTTTGTGCCGGTCTTCATATTGATAATCTTGTAGCTGCCGTCGTTCTGACGAACAAACTTCCAGATCTGAGCTGCTGCAGAGGTAGGATCGGAAATTACTACATTGGATGAACCATAAAGAGTAACGTTCATATTAGCAACCGCTGCAGATGAAATCTTATAATAAACGTTTGTACCAAGATCAACAGGTTCTGCGGTCTTTCTGTTCTCCTTATAGCCGATGTTGATGTAGTGATTCAATGCTCTTGCATAATCCTTACCGAAGGCATTCTGCAGGTCGGTATGCTGTGCAAGATAATACTTAACGTCGAATACGGGATGAGCCTGGCGGCCTTCCTTGATACCGAAGTTAAGGAAGTGGTTGTAAAGTTTTGTGGAGTCTGAACCAAAAGCGTTCTTCAGATCGGGGTACTTGTTTGAATAGAATACAGAGTCAAATACCAGCTTCTTCTGGAAGGAAGAAATTGTAACACCGGATGCTCCTGTGCTGCCTGAAGATGAAGATGTTGTGCCGGAGCCTGTCTGTGTAACGTTGCCTGTTGAGGGAGCTCTGTATGCAAATCTGAATACGTTTTCAGTATAGCTGACAGGCTCGTAAGAAGGCTGTGTAGAACGGATACGTGAAAGGCTGCCTGCATCGTATCTGTATGACTGACCGTTGCCGTCGTAGTTACTTGCAGCAATATAAACATGCTGGGGATACTGACGCATCTCTGCGCTGAGGGTTGTATGAACTGTTGAATAACCTACAAATACGATGTCGCCGGCCTTTACCTGGCTTGCGCTTGTAATCTTTGTAAAGCCGTTCTGCACGAGGAAGGTCTCAAGACAGCCCTCGCCCTTATTTCCGGAAAAGCCATAAAGGTTCAGACCGCTTCTGGAGGGCTGACCTGTAACGTAACCTGCGTTACCCACTGTCCAACCTACAAAACGGTCACAGGATACAACTTTTTCTGACTTATCGTAATAGGGATTCTTTGTTGCATTGCCGTAAACCCACTTGTTATCTCTCATATAATCTGCAACAATCTTTGCTTCCCACAGAATCTTGGAAGCATTTAGGGAGGTTGCAGAAGTATATACAAGTTTGCCTGTGGAATCATAAACAACGTAACCAAGCTGTACCTTCTGGTCTGCAACAGCCTTTGCTGATGCCAGAGAAGTATATGTACCGATGCTCTTTGTGTTATAAGGAGATGTTACCTTATATGTTACGGAGGGAGTTTCGGGTGAGCTGTCGGGAGCAGATGTCTTGGTGATAACGAAATCCTGTGCAGGTGTGCCGTCCACTGTGTAAATCTGCACATTTGTGTTGTTTGCTGTACCACCGTTCTGAACATCCAGAGCGCAGAGGTTTGCACATCTGGGCTTAAGGATATAGCTGCTTCCGTTCTTGTATACATACCAACGCTGGGATGTATATCCCTTGTCAGCAGTTACGCATACATTGGTGCCTGATGCACTTGCACGGTTGTTTACATGAAGAACGCCAGAACCATCCTTCATATTTGTAATCTTGTAGCTGCCGTTTGACTGGCGCTCAAACTTCCATACCTGTGAAGCAGAGGAAGAATCCTGATAGATTATTACGTTTGTGCCGTCCACAGCCAGATTCTTGTCTGCCTTTGTGGATTTAATCTTTGCATAGAAATCTGTGCCCAGGTCCACAGGCTTTGCTGTGACACGGCCTTCCTTGTAACCATTGGTCACAAAGTGATTCATTGCTTTTTCGTAATCAGTGCCAAAAGCGGCCTTCAGGTCGCTGTTCTGAGCCACATAGTACTTGATGTCAAAGGCAGGATGTGCCTGTCTACCCTCTGAAACACCGAATTCGAGGAAGTGCTGATAAAGCTTTGCTTCGTCAGAACCGAATGCGTTCTTAAGGTCTGCGTGAGCTGTACGGTAATATTCGGGATCGAACACCTGGCTCTTCAGAGATGAAGGAATTGTGAACTTTGCTTCCTCTACTGTGTTTGCCTTGAATGCGCCACCGGGATCGGGGCAGGATGTGGGCATACCGTCGTATACAGGAATAATAAAGGTGAATGCTGTATCGATGAGTCCGCTTGCCTTGTATGCGTTATAGATTGTAAGGGACTCGCTCCATGCTGCAGAAACGTTCTGCATATACTGACCCCAGAAGTTCTTGGAAGAAGAAGGATGAACATTGAACTTCTGCAGATATAATGTGTTCTGGTGCACACCTACGTACATATCGTGTACCTTCTGTGCGCCGCCCTGGATAGCCTTATATCTGGTAGTCCAGCCGCCCTCCTGAGCTTCTTTCATACCATTGAGCCAGATATTGAAGTAGCCGGTACCAAAAGCACCGATGTTGAAGTAGTTATACAGTCCGTTGTACTGGTCGAAGTTAACGCTGTCATAGCCTGTAGCGGGTGCTCCGTTTGTCTTGTTAACGTAGCATTGACGAAGTGTGTTGCCGCAAGTACCGGAGATAAGGGGGCTCTGACCGAGACCCTGCTCCTGCTTGATTCTTGCAGCCAGATGGAAGGGATTTACTCCGGTAGCCTTACCGATATCATAAAGATTCTGGGCATAGGTCTTACCGTTTTCGAGAGTTTTACCCTCCATGAATGATCCCTTTACGCAGGTTTCAACGTCCTTGACAGTATATGTGCTTGTGAACTGCAGAGCCTCGAACTGGAAGATTCTTTCTTCATCCAGAAAGTTTCTGGGGTCCATAAAGAACTCTACTGTAGCCTTGTTGCATTTGTACCACAGACCGGACTCAACCAGTGTAGAATCCAATGCGTAAGCGCTGGGAGAATATGAATGATAGATCAGGTTTCTCTGATCATTTTCTGTTTCCTTGCCGATAACATAGTTCCATGTATAGGCTGACTTCTGCTTTGTAACAAGCAAGGGCTCAAACTTCCAGTTAGGATGCATATCGTGGAGCTTTGAAAGCTTTGTTACATAGCTCTGAGGAAAACCTGCATCGAGAAGGCTTTGCTCATAGGCGGTAACCGCTTCTACCTGAATAGCAGGGACTGCCATCAGAAAGCATGAAAAAACCATTATCAAGGAAATAACAAGTGATAAAGAACGTTTGGGCATTCCATCATATCCTTTCTAAAAAATTTTTTTAATCCAAAACTACTAACCAATATCTCCCCTCTTAAGTTTTATCAGCATCACACCGCCGACACTGCGGTGTGATGCTATATAAATCGTTCAGCAAATCACCAATAAATTATGCTGATTATTTCTTTGCTGTTGCAATATCAGAGTATGCTGTTCTGAGGTTTCCGTCAGCATCTCTGTACTGCACAAATACTCTTACCTTCCAGGTGCTTCCTGCAGCAACCTTATGGCTGAGGACGTGTGTACCTGTAGAGGTCTGGTATTTGGAAGCGGGAGTAAATACTGTAAGTCCTGAACTTACTGAATTCATATTGAAGTTGGATTCAACGAATCCTGATTCTTCTACAAGCAACAGACCTGCATTTACAAATGTATAACCTGTCTGCTCGGGTACACTCCAGGAGAATACGATTTCGTTCTTATCCTTATAGGTCTGTGTGTCAACAGCGATATCTGTGATTACAGCGTAATCAACTGCTACAAGGCTTGCTTCCAGATCAAAGATTGCGTTGTCCAGCTTTGTCTTATCGGTTACAACGTAAGTGTAATCCACACCATCTGTTGTTTCTGAATTTGTAAAGGATATTGTAGCAACATCTGCAGGAATGAGCACAGCGTAGAGATTGTCAACGCCTGTCTCCATATCTACAAAGAAGGAGCCTGTAGTCTTATCCTGCTCTGAGCCGATTGCTGTTGTGTAATCAACTCTGATGTTACTCCAGTTCTTGCTGTTTCTGAAGTAAACAGTTGTCATCTTACCCCACTGGCCTGTGTAATTGTTGCTGTCATCAAGCTCTGCAAACATATGGAAGTAGTCGGACTCTGTTATGAGGCTCAGGTCAACAGACTGGGTAGCCACATTGTCCCATCCGGCAGGCTTTGTGCCGTCAGCAAGACTTGCAATAATAATATTTGTGAATTTGGAGGGAACAACAACCTTATAGAGGTTGCCTGTTACCTGCTCTGTGATATCGATCCATGTGCTCTCGTTTATGGAGTTCCATACATAAGCTGCAAAAACCTTATCGTTTGTACCGTTGGGAAGGCTGACATAGAGTGTCTTGTTGTCATCTGTCAGCGCCTGGTTTCCGTTATCCCAGCCCATTCTGTATACCTTGCCGTCAGCAAAATCAGTAATATCGGGGGACTGGTTTCTGGTGCCGGAGCCGTCGTTATTGATACCATTGAAGATGATTCCTGTAACACCTGCGGGAATCTCCACAGAGTACATATCAAAGCCGTCGTAGGATTTTTCATCCATAAGTGTCATGGAAACACCGGGCCAGCTTGTGCTCTGGGCACCCCAGTAGTGAACACATACATCTGTCCACAGCCAGTTGTTTACAAAGTAAACTGTCTTTGTGCCATCGGTATCGTCTGATGTCTCGGGCTTGAAGGTATCAACGATATTGATATCAACCTTGTTCTTCTCCAGATAGATTGCTGTCAGCTCTGTATCCTCACAAGGATAGAATTTGTACTCGGCACTGTAGCTTACAATCTTGCCCACAGCGTCAACCCAGTATGCAAACAGGTAACCTGTTTCAGGGGGATTTGCTGTAACTGTGACTGCCTTGTATGCCAGGTGCTGTCCATCCTCGTTGGAATGAGACTGCTTTGTAATCATACCGCCGTTGATCTTGACTGAAACGTACTTGTTGTTTTCATTCCATCTGGGAACAACAGTTACATCCTGACCGGCTGCAATCATCTTGAGAATTTCAGCCTCTGTATAGCTCCATCCCATGAACTCGTAACCGGGACAGGCAGGGTCTGCAGGGAAGCTGACAGATGTATCACTTGTGCTGTAATACATCATATCAATAACCTGGTTTGTCTTGTCGTTCTTGAAGGTTACAAGGCTCATACCGGGAATATCTGTCTCATATACAGCCATAATCACATCATTTCCTGATGTATAGAATGTATATGTTTCGGATGATGTCAATAATGAACCTGTTATTGCATTGAACCAACCTACAAATTTGTTGTCTGCTGAATTCTCTGCTATAAGTGTCAGCTTTGTACCGCTGGGCATACTGCTTGATGCATATTCCATACCAACAGGTCTTGCTGCGCCCTTGCCGACTGCAACGGAGATGTTGGAGCCGCCAACAAGCTTGATCTCCAGCTTGCCGATAGCGTCAACGATTGCTTTCTCGGTGTACTCGGCAACAACTGTAGTGTCAGCCTGGATGTTTGTATAGCTCTTATCCCAGCCGGAGAAGGTATATGAATAGTTGCCGGAGGGGAATCTGGAGGGTGCCTCGGGAGCAACTGCGGAGCCGCCCTGAATAACTGTCTGAGTAGAAATAACTCTGCCGTCGAAGTCCATGAAGGTTACTGTGTACTTAGGCAGTATGGGACCGTATGCCTCCTTGCCCTCATTAAGGGTTGCAGGCTTGGAGCAGCCTGTTGTACTTGTATCAAGACCGGGGAAGTCGCCCATATAACCAAAGAGCTCCTCGTAGGTAGCATAGGTTGTATCGGCATTTACATCCCAATTCCACTGCTTGATAACGTTAGCCCACATTCTGTCAAGCAGACTGTAGTGCTGTGATGAATCATATTTATCAGTTACACCGTTCCACATCTCAACCTCTGTATTCAGAGCTGCGTAGTTACACCAGATCATGAAGTAACCGCCTGCAAGCTGATTGCCTGAATATGTATAGGCTGTCTTGCCGTAATCATAGAGCATTGTGGGATTCCACTCGTTGTAAACTGTCTGCTCATCGTTTCTGGTATAGAGCATTACAGTACAAGCGGGGTTACGTGTATCCATATTCCAGTAACCGTTCTCTTTGAGCCAGGTTTCGCTGGAAGGATTATCCATTCTGTGCAGAACATAATAGGTCCAGTTCTGGTCACCACTGTAGATATTTCTGTCGTCATCTACCCAATGACTTGCTGCCTTGATTCCGGCAGAGCTGCTGTCGGGACCGTCCCAGAAGATGATCTCGATATCACTTGCAAGGTTTGCAACTGTTCTGGATGCCTTTGAAGCATAGTCATCTCTGTCTGCAAAGTCATTATACATTCTGACTGTATAGCCCTTGTTCTTAAGCAGGGTGTTAAGGTTGTTTACGTAATCCACAAAGTCTGCGTAATCCCATCCGTCAGTGGATTTGTTTGACAGGAGAACCTCGTCGCCGCAGATGTTGAACTTGGTGGAGCCTGCATACTGCTTGAAGAACTCGGCGATATCTGTATACATAGCAAATGCAAACTTCTGAACATTTGCGTCACCAAGATTCAGACACTTGGAGTTTTCGATGCTATAGCTGCCGCGATAGTTGATGATTGAGGGCAGTGTGTACTTTGTACCGTTGTAGTAGAATGTGCTGTTGCCCTGCTGCTTGTAAGCAGTTGTGAGCCAGTCTACGTGTGCGGGTGTATCAAAGGAAGGAATGATATCAATGTGATATTCCTTTGCAACCTGGCAGATTTCCTTAACCTCTGCAGCGGAGAGATACTGTGAATAGTCGTATCCGCTGTCGTCAGCCTGGTAGTTGAAGGAAGGCTTCTGACCACCGCAAACCCAGGAGAAGTCGTTGCCTGTGGGGCTTGTGAAATCTGTTGTGTTATCCCAGAAGTCGATGCGGAAACCGCCGTCCTCGGAGAAGTGAAGCTCGATGGAGTTGTAACCCATCCAGGACATCTCGCGGATGTAGTTGCATATCCAATCCTTTGTGAAATACTTTCTACCCATATCAAGGTGAACAGTACGCTCCTTTGTATCAGGAGCATCTGTCAGTGTGAAGCCCTTGATTGTATGGGGAGTACATGTTGAGTTGGGATTTGACTCCAGATAAGCGGATGCGAAGCGGAAGTGCTTCTGCAGCATATTGAGACCGTAGAGAACACCTCTCATATCAGATGCCTTAAGCTCAGCTTTTAACTTAACAACAAGGTTGTACTGCTCTGCTGCGTAGGAGGAATCCATCTTGATAACGATGTCGCCTGTTTCGGCTGCAGCCTCGGTGCCCCATACAACATCCATCACGTAACCATCAGCAGCAAATTGCTTCTGAGCAAGCTTGACTGTATCGATAAGCTCCTGTGAGGGAGTACCGTCACTTACGATGAAGAATCTGGTCTTGTCTGTAAGTGTAAAGTCGTATGCTGTGTGACCTGTGATGCTGTCAACTATAGGCTTGAATCTGCTGTAGGAGTAAACACCCTTAAGCTCGGGAGTTGTTTCTGTTTCGCTTGCAACTGCAACAGCAGTCATCTGCTCTGAAATCGAAATGAAGTTTACGAACTTGGAGGAATCAAGTGTATTGCCGCTTGAATCCATAATATCAGCATAAAGCTCGTCGTAGATAACATCGGGGATTTCTGATGTGTTGAGCTGATTGAGCTCAATGCCGTTGTACTTCAGGTTAGTGAAAGAAGCCATACCTGTGATAGCAGAATCCGCTACTCTGAGCACAACCTGATATCTGTCATTCTTCTCGTCGTAAGGACAATCCTTATAAGGAATTGTGTAATACTGCTCGGATGAGCTAACTGTAGTAATCAGAGGCTTCCATACAAGCTTGCCATCTTCCATAGAACCATACTGAACAGTTGCTTCCATCTTGCCGGAAATACCGCTGCCAACAAATGCGTTATAGTCCATAGCTCTGACAGCAATCTGCATATTGTGCACATCTGCGCCGTCAGTTTCTGTCACATAGAAAGCAACCGCTGACTTATCCTCGTCAGTTGATTCAAGCAGGTAAATCTCGTTGTTGGGACCTGCGAGAATGTAATCCAGTATGCTGTTTACTGTGTGATTTGTCCAGCCTACTGTGGAGTCAGAGGGCAGGAAGTTGTTTCTGTTTTCGATCCAGGTGTTTGTACCGCCGGATACGCTGAGACCGCCGTCCTCAGTATATTTTACTGCGAAAGCCTTGCGGTTTGCGATAAGCTCTCTTACCTCGATGAAGGTTGCGCCGTCCTCGTTCTCAAGATATGAATCGTGAGAGCCGTTAACGCCATCTGTTGCGATAGGCTGGTATACGCGGATACCGTCAATACACAGATAGGATTCCGCTACGGGAGGATGTGTAGACGGGTCGTTGGGGTCGTACTTGGTGTAATCAAAGTCTGTAAAGTCGTATACGGGAACACCGGAAAGCTCAACCTTGTATGTACCGAAGGTGAGTCCGTTGATTCTTACAAGAGGAACGTAAGAAATAGATTCCGAACCGCCGTTTGCGCCGTTATCGAACTCTGTAATAACAGGAATTCTCTTTACTCTGTTACCGTTCTCGTCATAAACAGTTACTACGAGAGTACCGCTGCCAACTGCGTGAGTATGACCAACGATCTCCACGCCTGTACCTGTGAACTCGAAGGATGCAAAAGAATCTGTGTTATTGATATAAACGTCGGTCATGGATCCACCGGTGATCTCATTGTTTTCAGATCCCTGGTATACCTTATCCTGACCGTATTCCTGACTCTGGTCAACGTTCTGCTTGAGGCCGCCTGAGCCGTCGGAATAGTGGGTAATTACATTACCTGATGCGTAGTTATACTTGATTCCTGCAAAGTCATCTTCGTAATAAACTACATCTGCGGGAAGGACTGTAACCTTCTTGAACATCTGTACCTCCTTGCCGATATCGATGGGATTGAGCAAGGGGGTGGGATTAATGTCGGTTTCGTGAACTGAAACAGCAAGCCAGATTGAATACTCACTGTCCATAAAATCGGTAGGAACGAAGGTGAAACCTTCATCCTCACCTTCCTGACCGTATGCGATTGTAGCGGAATACTTTGTCTCCATGCTGGAGGGAGAACCTATTGTGCAACCGCCGTCATCATATACGGTAACAAGGCTTTCGTCACCCATGAAGAAGAGGGACATATCAGAAGTCTGGATAGTACCGTTATTGATAATAAACTTGTTGAATTTTTTATCAATTGTAATGATGTACTTGCCGTCGCCGTTAGGTGTAATTGCCTCACCGGGCCACTCGGCATTTTTTTCATTTGTACCTGTATTCCAAGCATAGATATTAACGGTTTCCCATGTATCGGGAGCGGTAATTGTAAGCTGGGAATCAGTTGTAGCTGTCGCATTCTGATGTGCGACATTGATATTTGTGGTCTTTCCGGGAATCAGGAGAAGATCCTGAGTCTGAAAGCTGTTATTGTTGTTAACAATATACTTCTGTGCACCGAAGGGAACAGATGTAAAATATGTGTTGCCGTAGGCATTGATAGCCTTTACACCGGGCCACTCAGTGCCCACTGCGCCGTTATCGTTGAAGAAGTAGATGTAAACATCGCCCCAGTCATTGGGAACCGTTGCGAAAATAGCTTCTTCATCGTCGACATCCTTAACTGTGATCCAGGTCTCCAGACCTGCAGAAACATCCAGATTTTCTGTCTGTCTGGAGGTGCCGTCGCTGATGATTACGTTTTCAACGTCTGCGGGAACCTCCAGAGAGTATGTGCTGCCCGATGTGTTTTCCATCTTAAGACCGGGCCACTCGATACCTGTAGGTCTGCCGTTACTGTTCCAGTAATAGAGATATGCATCATTCCATGAGGCAGGAACTGTTGCGTGCATCATAACGCTTTCCAGCGACTGGGTTGCAACCGCAGTATACATCTGGGGTGCATAGGTGTTCTCCATGGGAACATTGTTGACTGTAATCCAGGTTTCCTTACCTGCTGCAATAGACAGGTCAACTGTCTGCTTGCGGTTATCGGTAACGTCTTCGTTACCGTTATTGATGATTACGTTTGTAATATCGCCGGGAACAGATGCTGTAAAGTAGCCTTCTTCGTCGATATCCTCAATCTTTGTACCTGGCCATGTTTCAAGCTCGTTGTAGAAGGTATCCCAGCTGTAGAGATATACATCGCCCCAGCCTTCGGGAACCTTTGCGTGAACAATACCGTCGGTTGTACCGTAGGTAAGCTTTGCCTCGATTCTGCCTGCAGAGTCAAGCTTACCCTCGCTCATATCAATCCACAGGTCCTGACCAACGTTGATGTCAAGGTTAATGGTCTGGTTTACACCGTTGCTGATGATGATATGGGGAACATTACCAGGGATAGCAAGGCTGCTGGAACCTGTACTTGTCTTGTTCATGGGAGTACCGGGCCATACGTTGTTTACGCCGTTATCGTACCAGTAGTACAGATAGATGGTTTCCCATGCAGGAGGTGCTTCTACGTGAACCATAGTAGTACCTGAGTTTGTGATTGAATATGTACGGGAATACTTGTCGTAGCTGATCTTCTTACCTGTTTCGGGGATATTCAGGTTAACGTTGTAATATCCGTCCACACTGCCGTCAGAGCCTGTAACCATTACCTTTTTATCATCACCGAGGACTGTCTCCTTGAAGGTGATTCTGTTCTGGTTGCTCTCGTACTCATTGGGGTCGCGGTAGAAGGGAACGCCGTTTGCGCCGTCTGTAACAGCCATAAGCTTTGCCTCAACACCGCTGGAAGCACCAAGCAGCTCGTCAGTCTTGAACAGCTCACCGTTTGCATCAAGGTTTTCGGTCTTAAGACCGTAGTCAAGAACATAGGTGCTGTCGTTGACATCTGTAACGAATATCAGAACTCGTACTATAGCGTACTCGTCCTTGTTAAGGTCAGAGATGGGAGTATCCTTGTGTTCGGCCAGTCTCATTGTTACATAGAACTCGTATGTACCAACATCCGGGTAAGAAGTCGTGAAGCCCAGGACGCCGGTCATCGCGTTCTTTTCTCGCACAACGTGGTCGTAATAATTATTTGTCTTGATTGTACCGTCCCAATCAGACATTCTGATAACAATCTTGGAGGTATCTCCGTCAACTGCTGTAAAGAAGTCCTTGTACTCGTGGAGCATACTGCCTGTGTTGCCTGACTCCTTGGTAGCGTCCAGAAGAACCGCTTCTTCGGAGATAAACAGGTTGTGGCCTGCCCACTGATAGAACAGAGGAATTGCTGTCAGATATACGCGGTGGTTATCTTCGCTTCGGAGAGTCTCGCTGTCGGGAGCATCCGCGTCTGCTCTTGATGTTGCCTGAACGTGAACTGTGTTGTTGAACACACCTTCCTTCTTCTGCGCAGAAGTAAGGTTGTAATAAATGCCCTTGAAGGTAACAGAAGCGTCAACCCACAGACCTGAGCCTTTCTGAGTAAGCTCATCATCTACTGTGGTATTGTCAAGTCCGTTACCCTGCAGGGTTCTGAGGAAGCTTCTCAATTCGCTGTTGTTGGTAAAGTTTACGGTAATCTCAACGTATTTATGAGTACCGCTGCCGTCCTCTACCTTCTGATAATCGTCACCCACAAGCAGGTAGTCGCCGCCCTTGTCAACAGGCTCGTAACCGCTTACTATCGCCGTCAGATCCTGGGGATCAAGCCGCTCGCCTCGGGCGTCGGTAACATAGTATCCGTTAATATCGTCAGAATCCGATTCTGTGTCATCACCTGCAACCAGCAGACCGTCTGCTGGATTAAGCTTAACACCGATATCGGAATCGTCAAAGCTGAGGTTGTAAAGCTTGGTGTTACCTGAGTTGTTCAGAGTGAAGTTGTACTCTACAGGATATTCACCGTCGATAATTCCGCCGTACTCGATCTGTGTAGCGCCCTGGTAAGCTGTCTTTTCAACTCGCATATCAGGGTCGGTGATATGCATATTTGTCATAATACGCATGTTAGCACCGTAGCCGTGACGCTCCATATAGAAGAAGTCGAATTTTACGATTTCGCCGTCCTCCAAATCAAGTGCGTGAGCACGGGCAACTTCTTCGCTTGTATAGTCGGCGGGATTCTCCAGAACGCTCTGTGCCCACTTAACGTAGTCGTTAACCTTGAAGGATGCCTTACTGATGGGGTGAGCACCGCCAAGGTCAAGAACCAGCTGGTCATTGATAAACAGATAAACGTCGTCGTCACCTTCGAACTCGAAGAAAAGGTCGTCTGTCTGGTTATAAACGAACTCACCGTTGGAAGCAAGAACGTAGTTGTAGTTTCTGTTTGCGTAGGAGTCAAACTCTGATGCATTGGAACGGAAGCCGTCGTCCAGGAAGTAGTAGCTTTCTGTCTCGCCTGCATAGGTACCCTCTGCATCGGTTACAGGCAGGAAGGGATAACGGGTTGTGATACCCTCGCCGGGGTTATTTGCATCGTAAGCGTAGTAGAACAGGTCCTTTGCGTCTACCTTGCCCAGGCTGATGGTACCATCGCCGCCCTTGTTGTAGGAGCTGTACTCAACAGCACTCTGTGATGCTGCCTTGTACTCTGCCTGTGTCATACCGCTCAGAGGATTATCCTTCTGGTTCTGTGCACCGTTTGTCAGACCTGCGTCAAAGATGTAAACCTGCTGACCATCCTTCATCGCACCGGAGAGTGTAAGGTAACGATAGTCGTTCTGAAGCTGGTTGTAGGAGTTGGAAACAAACAGGTTATTGAGCAGATAATAAGCAGCATCCATACAGGAGGTAATGTTACCTACACAATCTGTAAACTTACCTGTAAGCTGATCAGCCTTTTTAACTGTGGTTGTATATTTACCCAGAGTAGGAGTTGAGCCGCGCCGGTTGCCCTCCGTGAAGGTAACGCCCAGCTGGTTACGGAGTGCCTGAGGCAGGTCAAGTGCGTTGCCTGCTGCATCTGTACCGTATGTGGACGCATCCTTTTTACCGGAAAGGTAAGTAAGGTTGAAGTCACCGTCGGGTGCCTTCTGGGGAATAATAAGGGTTCTTCTGATAACATCAGCAAGATACTCTACTGTCTCCTGACGATAAACAGGTCTGCCGTCTTTAAGCTGACCCTCCAGAAGACCCATGGAGATCTGACCGCTTGTAACGTGAGTCAGAAGGTCGTAGCCGTCAAAATCCAGGTCGGCTGTGTTAAAGCCGTTTTTATAGTCCTTGGGGTACTTTGCCATGTAATCTGCATTTGCAGCCAGGGTGTCACCCTCAACGTAGTAAATCTGTGTGGAATTTCCGATTAAGTTACCGCTTGAATCCTTACGGTGATAGTTAGCCAGCCACTGGTTTGAGCCGTCATCACCATAGGGGGTATAACCGATACGATAGGAGTTGTAACCCGAGTCTGTATTGGTGGAATCGCCACCGATCCAGTAAGACCAGCCGCCGCCTGCTGCAGCCATAAGCAGACCGTAGGGCAGGTTGTTACCCAGATTCCACTTATGTGTTGTAAGGTTACCCAGATACTCACCGGGGTTGTTGTCAAAGGCAACCGCCTTCTGACCATAGCGCTCAGCTTCTGCCTTGTTATTAAAAAACGCAACATGAGACAAACATAAAAGGTCAGTATTGGATGACAGATAATCCAGTTTTACTGAGATGCCAAGACCATAAAACTTCTCGATACTTGACCAGTGTGAAGAAAGAACCTTCTGCAGGTCGATAACAACATATTTCCACTTACTTGTGCCATTTGTAATGCCGTAAGAGCTATCAAGATTACCTCTCTTGTATGTAGTGTGACCGGAGTCAGATGTTATGAATATAGAAAAAGGTGTGGTTGATACATCAAGACCTCGCGCTGTGTAAGCCATAACCATATATCTGGCATCTGCTTTTGCTACCGCACCACCCTGGTCTACAGCAAAGTCTGCAATAAAGAAATTGTTTGCTCTGCCTGAGTTGTCAGTACCGGCAGAGTTCTTTGCAGTCAATCTCAGATACTGGGGAGGACCGGGTCTTTTTGACAGAGTATAGTTGGATGCAATGGCTACTCCAGCAGAGTTCTTTATGCCGTTAAGTCCGGCGTAAGCATTAGATTCATATGCAGCATTACCTGTATAGTCAACACCAATCTTAGTAACGGGCATTGGGTCGCCGCCACCGTAGAGCAGACCGCCTTTTTCAGCGCTTCTGCTCTCGTCGGCAACAGAGCCGTCCATCTGCCACGATGCGGAATACTCAAAGAGCATACCGTCGTTGTGGTAGTCGTAGATTTTAACAGGCCAGTTGATTTCACCATATTCGCCGAATGTGGTTACGTCAGCACCTACGGTACCTCTGTAACTGCCTGTTGTGATGTCATGTACTGCCGCCCGTGCAGGCATCGGCACTATGGAAATCACCATAATGAATGTCAGCACCAGCGCCAGGACTCTGGCACCAAACTTGAACTTCTTCATTGTACAAATCTCCTCTCTTGTGATAGAAGTAAATTTAGTGTCTCGGGTTACATCTGCACGTATCTGTTCATCATCTCCACTTTTGCAACTTATTGCATAAAACTCTCGCAATATATAAGAAATATGCAACAAACACCTCGAAATAACACATACCTTCGTTACAGAATGGTGCTATTAACCCCTATAATTACACATCATTAGTATAGCACGCCTACCAATAATAAGATATTGACAACACCACCAAATAAAAAGAGAAAATTTATACATTTCGCCTACTGACGTTGAGGAGTCAACAGCCCCTATCCATAGCACCAAATAAAAATCCACCGGCGTAGACGGTGGATTTTTATTTATTGTGGTGGGACTAACCCTTGATAAGTTTCTGCCTTTGGGATAAAACTCACGCAAAAGTCCGTTAAGATTTTCGTTTGTTCCTTTCTGCCAGGCACAGTAAGGGTCAGCAAAGTATACATTACAATGAAGATCATTCTCTATTGTTTGCCAATTAGCAAACTCTGTGCCTCTATCACAGGTAATGGATTTCACTGCACTGCCTGGAAATTCGGATAATGCTCCTATGATTGCTTTTGCCATTGTATCTGCATTCCGATTAGGCATTTTAATTGCTATGTAAAATCTTGTTTTTCTTTCTGCGAGTGTTGCAAAACAAGCTTTTGATTTTCCTCTGCCTGATACAACTGTATCTGCTTCCCAATGTCCGAACTCCAATCGCTTGTATACACTTTTGTCACGCTTTCTGATTGATTTGCCGAGGTTGAATTTACCTCTTGTTTCTTTTTTACCGTGGCTTTTGCCTTTTCTACTAAGCACCTTTAACTTAACTGGTATATATTTCTCATATATCCATCGATATATTGTTCTTGCTGTTGGCATCGACAGCTCACAAGGTGTATTTGCTATCTGTTCAGGTGACCATGTTTCAAGTAGTTTCTCTTGTATGTAATCAAGCACTTCTTGCTTGTGGAACATACCTCTGTGGCAATATGAACGACGTAGTAGATATTTCTTTTGTGCCGTATGTGGGTAGTATGTTGGTATGTCATACATGTGAGTGAAATTTCTGTTCAGTTTCCTTGATATTGTGCTTACATTTCTCCCTATTAACTTTGCTATTTTTCGATAACTTAACCCTTCTACATAATATTTTCGTATACAACTGCGCTCTTCTATGGTAAGATGATGGTAGTTCATACAAATCTCTCCTTTTAGTTTAGTTGTGTGGTAACTCTATTCTACCAGAGATTTGTATGAACTTCTTTATTTTTCTTAAAGTGTTGCACTTGATATTATAATTCACCATAATCAAAAAAGACCAATGTTCTTTTGAACATTGGTCTTTATCATTTATCATCGACGATACAAGTAATTACCGGCTTTGTTTCAGATATACTTTATATCAGATCGGAAAAGTTGATTTCGGGTTCGCCTGTGTTTTTTTGTGTTGAATCTGTTGTGTCAGGTATTTCAGACACAGCATTTGTTTCAGTTTCGGTGTTTACTCCTTCATCTGTACTTAACACAACGCTTTCGGACGGAACCTCTGAATATGTCGTATTCGAAGAATCTGATGCGGGCACGTCGTTATGATTATGTATATCATCAGTTTCATTGCAACCACAAAGAAGCATCACCGATATCACAATCAGAAGTATAGTTATTAATCTGATTTTCATAAACTCTCCACTCTTACCTTTATTTTGCTTTATTGCAATACTCAATCACGCAAATCAGGAACGCAGAATCCACTGATTCTTCTGGTCCTTCATCTTTTCATAACTTTCATTGTTTGTTCTTATGAAAAAGAAGAATAGAATTTTTCCCATCAGAAACACAATAACCAGCGGAAGTGCTTTTGCATAAGTATGCAAAAGTTGTGACATTGCAGCAAAGAAATCACTATAAAATCCTGCGATATAGGAAATTGCCAAAAACGCAAAATAGAAACCAATCAGCACGAACTCTGTTACAGATGCGACCTTTGGAAGGAAAATCGGCAACAAGGCAAATACAACATACAGAATTCCGAACACAATCATGCCCATATCACTTAAAGCATGGGAGTCACCCCCGCAAAAGGTTCCTGCCAGCACAATGGAAAACGTAAAGGTTTTTATGGGACGATACATAACCGCAAAAGGTATAATCATCTTAAAAATTATGCCAAACCAGTTGCCCATTTTCTCAAGAGCAACAGAAATAAGCTTAAACATAGTATGCACCTGTCTGAATATCAAGAAGTGAAGAAATCGTTGAACAACGCTGTGAAATTCACATAAGAATTATCAATGTCACGGGGTTCTGCAGAAGATGCAGTAACCACATCTTTCTTCTTGAACAGGAAAATCTCCATTTCAAATTTTTCGTATGTTTTCTTCATACTAAAAATCTCCTTTCACTTTCACTCAGGGACGAACTATCTGGTTGAAATAACCATCATCATCCTTGGAAGGGAATGTCACCTGAGGTTCAGAAGGTATTGTCGTCTGAGTTTCTGTGGGCAAAGTTGCCTCAGGTTTTGTACCGGCAGGAAAACTATCCACAAGACCTGCAATATACTTTTGTATCATTGTTGCATCCTTGATATTTACTACTCCATCAGCATTTGCATCAGCAAGAGGTAACTCTTCATCAGAAAAAGTTTGCAAGGATGCACAGTACCGCTGAATAGCTGTAGCATCTTTTATGTTAACTGTACCGTCGCAATTGGCATCTCCTGCACCATAGGTTCCTGCAAAAACAGACAATGCAGTAATACTGCCTGCAATCAAAAGCACAATAGTCAATATTGCTATGTATTTTTTCATAAACATCACTCTAATCAAAAAGGTTATCTGTATCAATAACCAACTTTAACTTTTATCTGACTGCTGCTCCACCTTTTGGGTGAAGCAACAGTCATTGAGAACAACCTGACAGATTACCTATCGTTTCTTGAAATTTCCATACTGTTCACAGTACTTGTAAAACTTGCACTGCAGCCGCCGAAACTTACTGTGCCTGTGTAGTTGTTATAGTAAGTTCTGTAAAGTCCGTTAGCGTCATAATAACGGATATAGGAGCGGGCTGTAATGGCAGTATTCTGCGCCGCTGGGAGTGCATCTCCCTCAAGCCCGTCATAGGTAATAACCGTTGTATACAATCTGTATCCATCGTAAGTACGGTGATCATCATAACCGCTGCACTTCATGTTCTGAACGTATGCGTAAGTGTTTCTGGTATCGATGCCGTTGACGTTTTCACCGCAATACTGTAAGCGATATTCGTTCTTATCAACACCATAGTGCTTTGCTGCCTTTTCGGTTGTATCGGTTCTTGCAACAACAAAACCGTATTCTGCACCCTTTTCATTGAGAACTTTGCCGTCACGTGTACTGATAGTATTGATTTCCTCATATACACATTCGCTCAGAACTGTGATAAATCTAAGACCTGTACCTTCTTTTCCGTAATGATGGCCCTCGTCTTTTTTCACATCACGAATCTGCACGCCGGCAAGATCATAACCGGGATACATTCCGCCTTCATAAGGAATAACCTTGGAATCCAGAGAATCCTGTGCAACTTCCCCTACCTCAATCCAGTGTGCATAAACATCAGTATCTTCTGTGTAAACATCAGTCCACTTAACAGGGCGGGAGTTATTGCTGTTATCTTTGTCAAGATACCAGCCTTTGAATATATACTTATTGTTGTCGGTATAGCTGAATTCAGGAATATCATAGAAAGATGCTACCGTACTATTATCTTCCAGTACAAAAGCACCGTCAGCAACATCGCCCTTTTCGTAATATACACGGAAGATATCCCCTAAAACATCCCCGTTGTTTGCGTGGAAGGTAACCTTGAAAAGTTCTTCCCACTTTGCAGTAAGGATAACATCCCGAGCTACCTCTGCACCGATTTTTGTTACAAGATTGCCATCTTCGTCATACCAGCCGAGGAACTTATAACCTTCACGTGTGGGAACTGCATCGGAAATATCGGTCTCATAACTCCAGATATGACCTGTACGGTATGTAAGCTATCCGTCTACCAACACTGTGTACTTGTCAAAGTTCTCCATATGGTCTTCTTCTGTTTCAACAAAATTATGATTGAAGATAACATCATATCTCTTGGGCTGAAGTTCAATGGTAAGAAGCTGTGTCTGGTGCTCAGGATTTAGATTCTCGAAAGCACTGTAACGGGCACTGCCGTTGTAGTACACAAAGAACGGTGCTGTGGCAGAATTCATTTCTGTTTCTATGCCGTTGATTGTATAACCCTTAAGAAGAACTGCGTAATCATAGAGGGTGTGTCCGTCAGGCTTTGAAATCCAGACGGGATAACTGTTTTCACCTGTACCCTCTTTACCAAGAGCTGTATCCTGCCCCTTTACAATATCATCGTCAACCATCTGGCTGATTACAGGCCAACCCTGAGGCAAATCGCCGCTAAGGTCATCATCATATAAAACAAGCACCTCTGTACTGCTTGGACGATATTCCTCGCCTATAGAAGAAGCGATAACCTTATACTGAAGGTCAAAATCGCGGGGTGAAAACTCCATATAGGCGTTTACATCCGCCACAAGAGGCTCTACTTCTCCAAGCTCCGCCATAAAGTTTACAGTGCTATACTTATCGTAGTCAAACTTTACAAGAGGATTTATACTGTCAGGCTCATTCTGATACTTTACGGCATAGTTTGGATTACTGATAAGAACTCTGTACTGTGTGCCGTCATCGGGAACAGATGCAAACATATACACTGCCGTACCCATGGGTTTTTCTACCTCATCAAGAGCCATATCATTGTACACAACATCCAGCTTCTGAGACTGGATAGTTTCTGTATAACCATTGGGAAGAAGCTTCTGAAGATATACGGTAACTGAGTGTGTTCGGTCAACCGCATTAATAACACGAAGCTCATCAGCATCTCCGTCTAAGTGATAGAATCCCGCAACAGAGATAACGCCCTGAATGGTAAGAGGCTCTTTCCACTTTGCACGGAGAGTAAGGTCATCAAAAAGTCCGTCGCCTGTATTTACGGTTTCATCTGTAATATTGCCATTCTCGTCAACTACATACCAGCCGTCAAACACATAACCGCCGTCTCTGGCAGGGGTAAACTCAGAAAGGTCGGGAACTTCTATCTGCTTTCTCGCAACCTTGTTATCACTTGTGCCGTCAGAGATTTTTCCTCCATCAGGCTCAAATGTAACATTGTGGGTATCGATACTGATAACACCAAGCAAACTTCCATGCTGTGTGCCGTCATCAGTAAAATATGCACCATCCAGGGAATTTCTCTCTGCATCGGGATTTTTGCCGTCTGTAACATACATTGTAGCAAGATATCTTTCATCGGGAGTAATATACTGAACGTTCTTGTCAGCAGTATCTTCTGTGTAGATGATTGTGCCATCCTGAAGAACATAAGAAACTACCTTGATGCGATAGTGATAATATTCTGATTTTGAGTTATTGTGCATCCATACAGGATAGAATCCTGTTGCCTTGCCATTCTCCATATAAAGAGTAACAAAGGTGTCGTGATGCTGGGTGATATGATACCAATCACCGCCTTCAAGAAAATGGCCGCCATTGGTATAGTCATCAGAATACCAGGAGAGTACCTTTACGCCCACTTCCTTAGGCTCATACTCAGGGTGTTCTGCTACAAGAGCCTTTGCATCATCATCAAGTTCAACTGCAAACACAAGGTCTGCGTTCTTGGGGTCATAACGGAGATTAACATCAATGATTACATCTCCGTTATCCCCTGTAGTTGTTGTGAGTTTTGTAATCTCGTAACCTGTCTTTGTAATCTCTACAGAGTATTCATTGCCGGGAGCTGTGTTTGAAAGTATGGGGGCCTTTGCGGTGTAGCGGGTTTCATCTGTTTGGGTTTCGTCGTCAAGATAGCGGGAAACCTCAAGAAAATCATTATTAAAGGAAGATTTTCCGTCCCAGTCAACGATTGTGGGTACGGGGAACACATCTGCAAAGTCTATGTCTGTACTGCCCTTTGGTCTTTGCATCAGATCTATAAACAGATCATGTCTGTCTTCATCGTCTGTGTAATGGCCCGACTTATTCTTGTCGTAATGATCTATGGTAACATTGAGATAAACGTTAATGCCCTCAACCCAGACAGCGCTCAGAACATAGGGAGTATTAATTGCATTTGTGAGAGTACCGTCTGCAGGATAAAGATTGCCTTCTTCATCTTCCCAACCCAAAAATACATATCCGTCTTTTGCAAGAGCCTGTCTGGTATTAACAGAAGAATTTGTTGTATAGTACTCTGTACCCAGAGAAACTGTTCCATCCATATACTGAACTGAGTTATAGAAAAGATATCTTGTTCTGTTATCACGATGAATAGTCAGATGCTGTTCATCAATTTTTGTGCTTTCGTCAGCAACATAGTAAATCTGATAAGAACCGTCATCAAGAACCGAAGTATAGACACCTGTAGAATTTTCCTTCTTTGCAAGTTCAATAAATTTATCGGAATCAATCTCTTTTACAAAAAGTGTGGAGTAAGAAGTAACATCATCAATATCAACTCTTGTACCTGTTGCTGTGTGGGTTGCAGAGTCGTATGTACCATTGAGGTACACCTCCACTGTGCCATTGTAAACAGGCAAGGTTGTGTCGTATACATAGGCATAGGTATAACGGGTGTTATTCTGCTCGTCTTTATACTCAGCCCTTACCTCTACCATATACTCGGTGTTGGGGTTGAGTCCTTCAAAGAGGATTGTGCCGTCAGCCTGCTTTACACCCTTGTTACCGTTAATGAAATACTCACAACGGCTGTCAATATTATCTGTCAGGGTAAGTGTGTAGGCTGTTGTTGATGTATCGGGTTTTTTGAATACATAAACAGTTGTGGTGGCGGAAGCAGTTGTATTCTCATGGAATTTACACTGCTTCTTCTGAATTGTCAGGTCTACGGTTGCATCGCCTGTAGTGCTGGCACCTGCTTTTGTACCAGTTATGTAATAATCTCCGTTTTCTGTTGTAAGGCTGATATATTCTCCGCCGCTTTTGATTGTGCCTTTGTTTACCGTGCTCTCTACACAGGTAATATGAATAATCGCACTCTCGCCAAGAAGGTCTTTAACGTTTCTCTTGTCACCTTCAAAAAGGCCGATGGTGACATCGTCCATATCTGACTGTAGTTTGCTCTCAACAATACCGCTGTAGGTATGTGTCTGCCACCATAAGAAACCCGAGGTGGTAACTTTGCCTGTGTGAGAATCTGTACCGATAACATTGCCGTCTTTATCCTTGACTGTTACAGATATAGTTCCATTAAAAGCACTTCCGGCAGAAATGTTGTCGCCTGTACCATTAGTAAAAGAACCGTACACAGCCGCCCAGCAATAGCCCACGCCGGAAAAAGAATCCTTATAGCTTCTGCCCACCATATTGTTACTTGACGGAACTTTGCTGTTATAAATCTCTATCTCACCGTCAGTACCATTGATATAGTACATATTATGCGAGTTGTAACAATAAAGGTATGTACCCAGCGTGTTCGTCCACTCATAGGTAAGCTCCTGCACATTACCGTCATAACCTGTAACACGCGCCTCAAGAAGTTCACTTGCACGCAGATCGGTCTGAGCACCTCGCATAAAGCTTACAATCTCAACCTTTGGTACAGCATCTGCTGCATCAGTTGTTACACTCAACGGCATAATACTTAAAAGAGTTATCAACGCCAACAGCATTGATAAGCCTTTTCTGAAAGCTCGACTTTTCATTTTTCTTCCTCCGATTATAAAACGCTGAACTCTGTCAAACAAAGATATACCTTGACAAAACGACGAATTAAACCATTAATCAATTTAAGTATTGCACAATAGTATTATAAAACAAGAGAATATACAACTTTTTCGTAATATATTTTGATTTTTACAACAAATCGCATGTGCTTTTTAAGTCTATATACCGTCAGATTTCAAATTTTATTTATTCCGATACACCTTTCAGCTTCTGTTATAATGCAGGTTTTCGAGTATTTATGTCAATCATTTCCACCACCCCATAAATAGTCCGATTTACAAAGAAAAGGTCAAGCTAATATACTTTCAAAGTTTTTATGACGAGATTCGCACTTAGAATCTCGTTTTTTTCTTTGTCAAAAATGCTTTTTTATTGGAAATCCTTAGTTTATCCCATATTAATATAGAAGTTTTAACTTCAACTATATTTTATTTAGAAAGGATTTTTATTATATAAAAAAATGTAAGGGCCATAAGTTTCTCGTCCTGTATTGACTTTGGTGTATATGAAAAACGGCAGATATAAACTATGTATGAACCAAACAAGCGATGATATGCCGCCTTTTAATCCGTACTAAATTTCAAGTATATAGATATACAGTTGATAATAATATCATTTCTAAAGCAAAATAAGAGGCTGCCTCACTTAATTAGTGAGATAGCCCCTTTTTATCAGAAGCTCAGGTTCATGACGATGCGAATAAATCATGGAATGGTGGAGGATACCGCCATGAACCAAAACACCTGTATGCTATGGTTATATTAACTACTTTCTTCTTATCATTAGATAATCAAAAGCAACCTTTCATCATAAAGCTCATAAGGAAGTGCTTATTTAAGCAATGAAACTGCGTCGGTTATGGTTTTTTCCAAGGCTTCTTTGCCGTACTCATCAACCTGGGATTTGTTCTTTTCGCCATGAGTAAGGCAACCTGCACCACCGATACAACCGCCTACACATGCCATACCTTCGATAAAGTTAGCGTCAATCACATTTTTGCTCTTTCTGAGAAGAGCAGTTCGGCATGCTTCTATACCATCGCAGGGGATTGCTTTAAGCTCAAAATCAATATTCTGCTCAATAAGTCCCTGCTTTACTGCGTCTGAAAGTCCACCGCTGCGAGCAAAGATTCTGCCGTAGTACGAGGCATTATCAAGAACATCTTCCTCAAGGGCAGTAATATCAATATCACGGCTATCAAAAAGTGCCTGAAGCTCCTCAAAGGTAAGCACCGTATCAACATATGGTTTTACGGATTCAAGCTGTGCCTCTGCCTTTTTGGCAGTACACGGACCGACAAACACCACTTTAGCTGTTGGGTCAGTTAACTTGATATATTTCGCCAATGTTGCCATAGGTGAAAGATTATGGGAAACAAACTCCTTAAGCTGAGGAAAGGATTTTTCTATATACTGAACAAAAGCAGGACAACAAGAGCTTGTAAGGAAGCCTTTTTCTGCAAGCTCCTTAGACTCTGCCTGAGCCACCATATCCGCACCTAAAGCCGCCTCTATAACTGTAAAGAAGCCAAGCTCTTTAAGACCTTTTACAACCTGACCCAGCTTTGCGTATGTAAACTGGCTGGAGATTGAAGGAGCAACCATTGCATAAACCTTATATTTTGAGTTATCTTCGCTTTTCTTGATAAGGTCAATCACATTGAGAATGTAAGACTTGTCGGATATTGCACCAAAGGGGCACTGATACACACAGGCTCCGCACTGTATACACTTGTTGTTATCAATAGCGGCGGCGTTATCATCGTTAATAGAAATCGCCTTAACCTTACAGGCAATCTGACAAGGACGCTTGCGATTGATAATTGCAGAGTAGGGGCATACCTTTGCACAAGCACCACACTCAATACACTTTGATTTATCAATGTGAGCTACATGGTTATGGTCAAAAGAAATGGCACCTTTTTTGCAGACATCCTCGCACCTGTGAGCAAGACATCCTCGGCAGGAATCTGTAACCTCATAACCTGCGGCAGGACATTCGTCACAGGCTATATCAATAACCTCAATGACATTGGGGTTTTCTTTATCGCCGCCCATGGCAATACGAACACGCTCAGAAAGGATAGCTCTTTCCTTGTAAACACAGCAACGCATTGTAGAAGTTTTGCCGGGGACTATTGTTTTTGGAATGTCGAGGACATTCTCAAGCAAGGTATCTGCCCAAGCCTGACGAGCGACCTCACGAAGAACCTTATATTTTAAATGCTGAACCTTTGTGTCAAATTTTCTCATTTGTTACTCCTTAGAAATAACTGACTTTAATCCGCTTACCCATTTTCTTTAAGCAGGCAGAGAGTTCCTCTACCAAATTCATTTTAATGTTGAAATTTATAGGCAAGTCGGGATTCTGATGAGCAGGGTTAATAGCTCGGCCTACATAAAAATTTATATCTGTTGCTTCTTCAAACAGCAATCTGCTTATAAGAGAAGCACCATCTTTTTTGAAATTCCAATGCTCATAGTGGATGTTTTCGCCAAGATAATCCTTGGCATACTCAACCACCTTATTTACGGTAATAACACCCTCTGTAACAAGGTCAACTCCTTCAAGAGTTGCTACGGGAGGAATGTCGGAATTTTCGAAATTCAGCGAGGGCTTTAATGGTTTTTTGAGATATTTGCTGGCGATTGAAGAAGTTGTACCGCCGCAAATAATATGCTTACCCTCTTTGGAAAAGAACAAGGACATCATTCTGTCGCAATCATCCCGATTTGAAGGTGGGCCGAAAAGAATGTTCATAGGCTCTCTTTTTCTCACCCTTACAACGCAGGCTGTTGCGTCATCTCCCGGCTCATTACCGTAAAGCCTGTTACACTCATCCACAAGCATTGTAGATAGATTCTTTGCAGTATAACCGGCTGGAGCAAGTGCTTCCAAAAATCCAATAATGTCTTCTCTTTTCCATCCGAAATTATAGCCAATGCCGATTCCTGCGTGGGGACAGCCGTCGCTCATTGCGGTGAAAATATCATTTTCCTGAAGCTTAATAACAGACTTATATATTTTTTTGCCGCCTATGCTCATCTCTGTCATAGGATAATCGTAGTTCTCATCGTCACGAATAAGAATCACATGAGGATTATCATATTGAATAATCTCAGCAATTTCGTTATTCTTGAGATGGATTATTGTAAATGTAGAGTACGCAACTCCTCTGACAGAGCACACAGGCAAGGTTGCGGCAATTGTGGAAACACACTCTTCAAGAGGAAGCCCTGCCGCCATCATCGTTGAAATAATCTTTGATGTCAGAGTGGAAAGAATACTTGCCTTTACACCACTTCCCAGTCCGTCAGCAAGCACAATAACCGTAGAATTTTCATTTTGCTCTACAATATCAACATGATCTCCGCAAAGCTGTTCGCCAAAGTGGTTAATACTTTTGTATCCGATATCTGCACATAAATCATTCATCAGAAATTGACTCCTTCAGCTTAGATAGTGCAATTTTTGTTTCTGCGGCTGTTTCACCAAGTAGTGACGCAATTTCCTGAACAATTCTCATCTGCTTATCAACAACTTTATCTGCTACTTCTATGGTCTGACGGCTGATGTGCTCTTTTCTCTCACGCTGAGCTTCTTCATCGGTTATGTCACGCATTATGCCGATAAGAAGATGTGAGTCGTGGTCATACACCACAGTTTGCTCAACATATCTTTTATACTCTGCAAGATAAACATGCCGTCCTCTTACATCTCTGCCGCTTTTAAGCACATTCATAAACACGCTGGGGTCAAGTATTCTGACAACAGGCTCACCCAAAACATCATTTGCACTGCGTATATTCATAATCTTGCGTGCCGCAGAATTGATTTGCTGAACCTCCAACTGCTCGTTTAAAACAATGAGTCCGTTGGGGGTGTTCTTTACTATGGTGTCAGAGAAGCTTTCCGCTTTCTCTTTCAGATAAGGAAGGCACATAGAAAACTCCGCCTTACCTTGGCAAATCGCCACCGCTTTTTCACGACAGGTGTTATATCCGCAGGAACCGCAATTAAGTTCCTGAGAGGGCTTGAATTTGCCCATCTGACGCAAAACGGAACTTATCTCCATTTCCGTAGGCTGAGGAAGCTTGTGCTCAATAAATGCAAAGTTCTTCTTAAGCTCCGCACTCTTCGGCTGGGGAATATCAAAATCTTTAACACCTGCAAAGGAGGCAACAGTCAAATAATCTTTGATTGGTGCGTGGTGGTTTTTCTCCATAACAGGACCGCCGATGCAGCTTCCAACACAAGCCGACATTTCTATAAAGCATTTGTGGATTCTACCGTTTTCAATGTCTTTAAGGGCAGCAATGCAGTTATCTACTCCGTCAATAGCCAGGTAAGAATACTCTGTGTTTTGCTGCTCCATTGTCTTCAAAACACCGCCTGTTGTGGGAAAGAATCTTGCTCTACTGCAAAGATCTGAATCAAGCTCTTTTTCAAGCTCAATATTCTCTTCTTCAAGCCAGGCCGTAAGCTCCTCAAAGGTAAGCACAGCATCTACAATATTCTCGTAATACTCAGCCTCATCTTTTTTGGCTACACAGGGACCGATAAAAACAGTTTTTGCATTTGGAAAACGATTTTTAATATCCTGACAATGTGCCTGCATAGGAGATAGAACATCCGCAAGAAAGGGCAATGCACCGGGAAAATACTTTTGAATCAAAAGATTTACGGAATGACAACAGGAAGAAATAATAATATCTCTGTCATCCTCTTTTATCATACGTTCATACTCGGTTTTTACCATTGAGGCACCGAGGGCGGTTTCTTCTACATCATAAAAGCCCAACTTTTTCAGGGCTCTTCTCATTGCATTTATTCCTACACCCTCGTAGTTGGCAATAAACGAAGGTGCCAGACTTACTATTACAGGTTCAGTACCCTGTAAGAGTACCTTTACCTTTTCGGTTTCATTAACAATTTCTTTGGCATTCTGGGGACATACCACAAAGCACTGACCGCAAAGTATGCACTCGTTGCCTATAATGTGTGCCTGATTGCCTGAAAAGCGGATTGCCTTAACAGGACAATTACGGATACATTTGTAGCAGTTTTTGCAGTTTGATTTTTTTAGTGTCAAACAATTTGACATAAGCTATGCCCCCTCAGCCTTTGATTTTCTTTAATACTTTCTCCGAGAAAAACTCTCTGAAATTTTCTACTGTAATACCCGTATAGATATCATCATCCACCTGAATTGTTACTCCTACGCGGTTACACTTGCCGATGCAGAAGCTACCGGCAAGTGTAATTTCAGATTCTATGTGATTATCCGATACGGCTTTTTCTAAAAGCTCTATGATTTTTGCTGAGCCTTTAAGATGGCAGGAAGAACCTACACAAACCCGTACTATAACCATCTTTATACCTTCTTAAGGATATTATTGTTAAAGAACTCCTCAACACCTTCAGGGGTTACAGAAAAGAACTCTTCATTTACTGTTACACATACACCATGCTGGCATTTGCCCATACAGAAGGTACCTGCAAGCTCCACCTTATCTGTAAGGTTATACTTTGAGATAAGATATTGGAGCTGTTCAACTACCTGACGTGATCCCTTAATATGACAAGAACTGCCGATACATACTGTTACTTTCATTTCAATATCTCCTTACTCGTAATCTACAACATCTACCCAAGAAAGAAGGAACTCTCTCTCTTTTTCATTGCCCTTAACAGACTGAGAAGCTGCAACAATGGGCATCCACTTCTGAACATACTGTTTTGCTGTGTTGCTCTTTTCACAGAAGAGTTCCAGGTACTTCTTTGCTCCCTCGATGTCGCCTGAAAGCCAGAACAAAAGATATGTTCTTGCAGCGTCAGCAGAAGCATTTCCCTGAGTAGCATGTGCCCAGTCTATAATGTAGGGTGTGCCGTCTTCAGTTATAATTACATTGGAAGGATTAAAATCTCCGTGGCAGACCTTGTTGTGTTTAGGCATACCCTCAAGACGGGTGTGAAGGTCATATCTTGTAGTTGCATCAAGCTCTGTAAGACTTATTTTATGATTCATCTTATCCTTGAGCTTGTTAAGAAGAGGACAGGTTTTAGAATGAACCTGAAGCTGTAAATCTACCAAAAGTTCAAGATACTCATCCTTCTTATCCTCATCATCAAGCATAAGCTGAGCAAGTGTCTTGCCCTTGATAAACTCTGTAACAATAGCCCACTTACCGTCAATCATTGTTACTTCGAGGATTTTGGGGATATTGAGTCCTGTCTCCTCTACTCTTGCCTGATTGAGAGCTTCGTTAAGTACATCCTGCTTTGAGTAATCCTTGTTGAACACCTTTACACATCTATCACCATCACGGTAAACGGTTTTGTTATTTCTCACCGCAATAACTCTGTCAAGTTTCATTATAAAATCCTCCTTATTTAACCTCAGCTTTTTTACCCTTGCGATATATTACCTTTACTGCGTCAACCTCAGCACCGATTTCTATATCTTTTTCTGTGGGTTTTGCTGTTTCTGTAAAATGGTTACCATAATAAGCATTTAAGTACATCTGCTTGATTTCGCTCATAAGGGGATAACGGGGGTTAGCGCCTGTGCACTGGTCGTCAAATGCCTGCTCTACCATATCGTCAAGACGGTTAAGGAAATCCTGCTCATCAATGCCGTAGTCTTTGATTGTATCCTTGATACCAACTTTAGCTTTAAGGTCGTTGATAGCCTTGATTAAGTTCTCCATCTTCTCTTCGTCAGTGTTACCGCCGAGATTAAGGTAGTCGGCAATTTCAGCATAACGGGCAAGTGTGTGAGGATGGTCATACTGAGAGAATGTACCCATCTTTGCAGGAGCCTCACTTGCGTTAAAGCGGATAACCTCTTCAATCATAAGAGCATTTGCTACACCGTGGGGTAAGTGGTGGAAAGCACCAAGCTTATGAGCCATAGAGTGGCATACACCGAGGAAAGCATTTGCAAAAGCCATACCAGCCATTGTAGCGGCGTTTGCCATCTTCTCTCTTGCTTCAACATCAGTCTGTCCGTTTTCGTAAGCTCTGGGGAGATATTTGAAGATGTTCTTGAGAGCCTGAAGAGCAAGACCGTCTGTATAATCTGTTGCAAGCATTGCAGCATAAGCCTCAACTGCGTGAGTAACTGCGTCGATACCGCTTGCGGCTGTCAAGCCCTTGGGAGCTGACATATGGAAGTCTGTGTCAATAATTGCCATATTGGGTAAAAGCTCATAGTCTGCAAGAGGATACTTAACGCCTGTTTTCTCGTCTGTAATAACTGCGAAAGGTGTTACCTCAGAGCCTGTACCTGCGGATGTGGGAACTGCAATAAAGTATGCCTTCTCACCCATCTTGGGGAAAGTATATACACGCTTACGGATATCAATGAAACGCATTGCCATATCCATGAAGTCTGCTTCGGGATGTTCGTAAAGCACCCACATAATCTTTGCGGCGTCCATTGCAGAGCCACCGCCCAGTGCAATGATTGTGTCGGGCTTGAAGGCACTCATCTGCTTTGCACCGTCAGTTGCATTCTTAAGTGTTGGGTCAGGCTGAACGTCAAAGAAGGTTTCGTGAGCAATGCCCATTTCGTCAAGCTTATCAGTAATAGGCTTTGTATAGCCGTTTTCATAAAGGAAGGTATCTGTTACGATAAATGCTCGCTTTTTACCCATTACTGTTTTAAGTTCATCGAGAGCCACAGGGAGACAACCCTTCTTGATGTAAATCTTTTCAGGAGCTCTGAACCAAAGCATGTTTTCCCTTCTTTCTGCTACTGTCTTAATATTTAAGAGGTGCTTAACACCTACGTTTTCACTGACTGAGTTACCGCCCCAGCTACCGCAACCAAGTGTAAGAGAAGGAGCAAGCTTGAAGTTGTAAAGATCTCCGATACCGCCGTGAGAGGAAGGTGTGTTAACAAGGATACGGCAGGTTTTCATACGTGCTGCAAACTCATTAAGCTTCTCTGTTTCGGTGATTTCGTTAAGGTAAATTGAGGATGTATGGCCGTAACCACCGTCAGCAACTAACTGCTCTGCCTTTTTAAGGGCGTCCTCAAAGCTTACTGCCTTATACATAGCAAGTACGGGAGAAAGCTTTTCGTGAGCAAACTCTTCGGAAATATCTACAGACTCAACCTCACCGATAAGGATTTTTGTACCCTCGGGCACTTCTACACCTGCAAGGCTTGCAATTTTAGCGGCAGGCTGACCAACGATTTTTGCATTTAATGCACCATTGATGATAATAGTCTTTCTTACCTTCTCTGTTTCGTTGTCATTTAAGAAGTAGCAACCGCGTGTTGCAAACTCCTCTTTTACTGCGCCATAAATATCTTCCATAACAATAACTGACTGCTCACTTGCACAAATCATACCGTTATCAAAGGTCTTGGAATGGATAATGGAGTTAACTGCAAGGAGTATATCGGCAGAGCTGTCGATAATTGCAGGAGTGTTACCTGCACCAACACCCAAAGCAGGCTTACCGCTAGAGTAAGCCGCCTTTACCATACCGGGGCCGCCTGTAGCGAGGATGATGTCTGCCTCTTTCATAACTGTGTTGGTCATCTCAAGAGAAGGCACGTCAATCCAGTCAATGATACCCTCGGGAGCACCTGCCTCAACTGCTGCTTCAAGTACAAGCTTTGCGGCAGCTATTGTGCAGTTCTTTGCTCTGGGATGAGGAGAAATGATGATAGCATTTCTTGTCTTAAGAGCTAAAAGACATTTGAAAATTGCAGTAGATGTGGGGTTTGTTGTAGGGATAACTGCGGCAATCACACCGATGGGCTCGGCAATCTTTGTGGTACCAAAAGCCTTATCCTCTTCAATAACACCGCAGGTTTTTGTATCTTTATATGCGTTGTAGATATATTCAGCGGCGTAGTTGTTCTTGATAACTTTATCTTCAACCAAACCCATGCCTGTTTCTTCAACTGCCATTTTCGCAAGAGGAATTCTTGCCTTATTGGCAGCACTGGCGGCAGCTAAGAAAATCTTATCCACCTGCTCCTGAGTGTAGGTTGCGAAAACAGCCTGAGCTTTTCTTATGCTCTTTATTGTAGTTTCCAATGTCTCTACACTGTCAACTACTGTGTAACTTTTTGCATCCATAATTTATCCTCCTAAAATTAAAATACAGAGTATAATTTGTTGTTCTCTTTCGAGTTCGTTAAAATTTTAACATATTCGCACAAACTTCGGAATTCTTAAAATGTTAATCAGTGTTATTAAAAAAGATAACACCTAAATAACCAAAAAAACGCCCAACCTCAATTAAGAGATTGGACGTTTCTTAAATTAAAGATACTTTCGTTTTGAATCGCACAGTTCAGTAATAAACTGTCTGTCCAGTTCTGAAAGTTTGTAACCGTTTTTATAAATAAGAACATCTTTGTAGATTTTTTTATTATCTACACATTTTTTCTGCACCAGATTATATCGTTCAAGCAAAATTTTAGGTGCAGGAGATACCCACATAAATGTTTCAGAATTTTTAGAAAGAAGGTCAAACTGACTTGCTCTCTCAAAAATGAATATTCTCCGATCTATATTATCCGGAAGTTCCTCTTTCACAACCTTTGAAAGAGGCATTGAAGGAACATAAGGGTCAGCATGAGCTATCTCGATAAATCCCTGTAAATCATCAAAAGTAATTTTATCCTTTTTAGCCAGAGGCGACTCTGCACTCATAATAAGGGAATAGGTAAACTCAGTTATCATTTCGTAGCAAAGGTCTTTAGCATCAAGCATAGACTTAAAATACCTGTCGTAGTTTTCGGCATATCGAATGATACCCAGTTTATAGTCATGTTCCAGAATGTTATGTATTGTACGTTGAGAGTTTGTTTCTTTATAAAAAATCTCAGCGGGTTCCTTTGAAATGGTCTTGGAAAACTCAGCAAATGCTTCGGAAATATAGCATGCTCTGGGTACAGAAATTGAAAACTGCTGCTTATTAACTGAACCGTTCTTATACATTTTCTCTACTTGTTCAATCTGTCCCAGAATGTCTTTCGCAAAGCCAATAAACTCTTCACCTTCAGGAGTAAGACACATTCCTTTTGCACTTCTATCAAAGATTGAAATACCAAGGTCAGCTTCAAGTTCCTTTATAGAACGGCTTATATTAGGTGCCGCTATGAGCAAAACTTCGCTTGCTTTACCAAGAGAACCTGCCTTTGCCACTTCTACTGCATATTTCATATGTAAAATATTCAAGCTCTCACCGCCCAAAATGAATTCTTCAATATTATAACACATTTAAATACAATATTCAATCTGCAAAGACATTGTAATAAGCCTCTCCCAAGAGAAAGCAGAGAGCTTTTCTCTGCTCTCTCTATGTGGAAGTTAGAAAGAAAAGGGGATTAAGCGTTAACTGTTTCCTCTATAGTTTCTTTTGCCTTTGCTTTTGCGTCAAGGTCTTTGTTTGCCCATAAAAATGAAAGCACTCACCATCAAGGTGGGTGCTTTTCGTTTTTATTGTTGAGATTCAAAAAAGAAGGACTTGAACCCAAAGTGGGCTTGCACCGCCCCGAAAAATAGGCTCACGGCCACGTCCCCCTTTGTCGGCTTCGCCGACATTTCCCCCACACTGTGGGGGAATCTTCAGTGGACTGTTTTTTAGGTGCAAGGTGCGTGAGCCGTACCAAAATCAACAAGATTTTGGTCGTCAAGCAGTGCAAATTCGCCAAAAAGCGGATTTGAGTCCTTCTGCCCCTGCCTCGTCGTCGCGGACTACACAGGTCTGCGACGATTTTAAATATAAAATGTCGCCTGACCTGACCGTCGCTCCTCCTCTCCCCAAAATCTCAGATTTCGGGGACCCCATATAAATTCGCATTTATAGACCAATGTGCTCCTTTTGTTTCGCACGCAGAAGCCGCTTTAACGCCCGCTCAACGGCTTTCACTGTTTCTATTCGGTTTTGTCTGTTGATTGATTTATACTTTAATTCATGATATGATAAAATTACAGAACAATCATCGACAATACTATGTGTTAACACTTACTGTAAATGAAAACAAACTGATATTATTCATATTTAACAAAATAAGCTCTCACGATTTATGCAAAGAACAGAAATTTCATTTATTCTCAAATTAGTGTGTGATTTTTTTATGATAACTTTCGTTTAATAAGTGAAAGGGTAAAACAAACCTTAATTATTTTGAAAGAAGGGTTTTTATGAAAAAAACTATAATTATTTTGAGCTTTGTTATTGCAACGATGATGATTATATCCGCTTTACCTGCAAACGCTTTGTCTTTCGTTGAGGGTTACACCACAGGAGACACTGACCTTTCTTATGAAGTCACCATAAAAGATGCTACTCTGATTCAGAAGTATCTTGCTCATATTGAAAATTTCTCAAAAGGTCAGCTTATTGTTGCCGATACGAACAACGACGGCAATGTAACAATCAAGGATGCAACAACAATTCAAAAACATGTGGCAAACATTTTGCCCTATTTTGATGTATCTAAATCCTACTTTGACTATTTGTTCAGAGAAGCTTTCAACTCTGATATTGCATCAGGGCTTGCAACCGTTGACGAAGAAGTAACGTTCTTTGCCAAAGCAAGTACTTTCAATGAAGGCGATATCACCTACGAATTTGCTGTAAATGGTGAAATCAAACAGGAGAGAAGTACAAACGACGAGTTTAAAGTATGCTTTCCTACCGAGGACACTTATACAGTAAGTGTAAATATGTATGACGCCTGTGATAATATGCGTACAGCCGAAATTCAGTATATCGTGACTGAAAACAGCAATGAAGAAAAGCTTTATATCAAAAACTTTATTTATGATTGCAATTTAAATGATTTCTTCTCATATAATGCAAAATTTACTGCCTTTGTAGGGGGCGGAAGTGGCGAGTATGAGTATCGTTTTCTCTTAAACGGTGAGACTATCAAAGATTTCTCCGAGGAAAATTTCTATACACCTAAGCCTGATATTGGAGAAAGTATTTTTGCAGTTGTCGTAAGGGATAAGAGTACAAACGAAGAAGTAACTACCGAAATACCTCTCACCATACACTTTGTATTCTAATTAATATATTGAAGCCGTCAGCAAAATAAATGCTGGCGGCTTTTGTTATACTCGGGAAAGTGTTACTTTAAACGAAATCTATTCACTTCTATTATAGAAATGTATTTCTGTGAGAAAGTAACTACAGAACATTGTTCCCGATGCCCTGTGTTGTTCTTTGCTCAGATTTCAAAATTATCCGTTATGCCAATAAGCCTTGAGTTATCTCGTTTTACATAGTACATCTCGGTTATCTGTGATGTACTTTGTCCGAGAAGGTCTTCTTTCTGCTAAATAATTGATAGGACTGATTCTCCGCTACACACTGTGTCTTTCGGTTGATTTATTTTCTAATGTGTAGTATAATGCACTTGAATCTAAAATAGAAAGAAGGGTAACTATGCTTGATAATAACAAGACTTATTTTGCAGATATTGATATTGAGGGTTACGGTGTCATCACGGTAAAATTGGATCAGGATTCTGCGCCCATTACCACAGAGAACTTTGTGGCATTGGCAGAGGAAGGGTTCTATGACGGACTTACCTTCCACCGCATTATCGCAGGCTTTATGATGCAGGGCGGTGATCCCACAGGCACAGGTATGGGCGGCTCCGACGAGACCATCGTGGGTGAGTTCCGTATGAACGGATACAGCAACGACCTGTCCCACACAAGGGGAGCAATCTCTATGGCTCGTTCCATGGACCCTGACAGTGCCAGCTCACAGTTCTTCATCGTTCACGAGGACAGCTGTTTCCTCGACGGTCAGTATGCCGCTTTCGGATATGTGACCGAGGGTATCGAGGTTGTAGATAGAGTTTGCGATGAGGCAAGACCTATCGACCAGAACGGAACTATCCCCAGAGACCGTCATCCTGTTATGAATTCTGTTACGATCAGAGTAGAGGATTAACATCTTTTCTTACATTTAATCAAACAATTTAAAGCGTTGCATCTGATGGAGCGAACCGACACACGCCCTCAAGTGCAACGCTTTTTATTTAGAAAATATGTGTTTTCTTTGCTTAGATTTCAAAATTATCCGTTATACCAATAAGCCTTGAGTTATCTCTTTTCACATATCTTCGATGTACCATATCCATGCAGGGCACCTGCTTATCTTGGTGTATGATTTTTTAATCCTCCGTCAGGTTACTTGATACCATATGCAAGGTTAGTTCGAAGGCTTATCTGAGCTAGCATAGACCTTTTTACCCCAAAACCGCTTTAACACTTATGAAAAAAGTCCCCTCTGTTTTCGTGCAGAGGGGATTTTTAGTTTAGATATTCTCTTTTGAAGCTATTGGTTTGTCGATAGGATAACCTGTTTCAATGCCTGCAATGTGTTTCTGAATTGCAGTTGCATCCTTGATGTTGATCCTTGTGTTAAGATCTGCATCAGCAAGCGCCTCACCAATCCCAGTAAGTTCTGTCAAATTAGCAATAGCCTTCTGAATCAAGGTCGCATCCTTGATATTTACCTTGCCGTCTTCATTTACATCACCGAGCAAACCTAATATATTAGGATTTGTTGGGTCGGTAGGTATATCCACACCGCCTGTTGAGGGTTCGGTGGGATTTGTTGTATTATCCTCACCACCTGTGGAAGGCTCTGTGGGATCACTTGGATTTGTACTCTCTTCCGGGACGGTAAAATCCATAGTAACGCCTGCGGCTTTGTCAGAAGACGCAAGCAAAACCTCTGCAGGCTTGCCGTTTATGCTTGCATTTACTTTGATACAACCGTCCTTGTCCGTATTCATATAAAAACCGTCATTGGCTTTGAGCCACATCTCAACCCGATATGTGCGCCCCGCCTCAAAGGTGTCTGTTTCATTGAGCAGAACACGCTCTGAGTCGGTTATGTCATACCAATACATATTGTTGACAACACAGTTTTCTGTTTTATTTTTAAACGCTATTTCCGCATAATGACCCGCTAGAGGCTCATCCACATCAACTGACAAATTCATAATGTATATGGGAATCCAGACATTTACGAAATAATGTACATACTTTGTTGCTATCTCATTTCCCTCGGGATCAAGAAGGAAAATCTCATGATAAATATGATATTCTCCCGGAGCAGTTGCCACATCTTTAAGATTCACTCTGTCTCCCGTATGGGTATAGTAAAGGTTTTTTCCGTCACACTGGATATATGTGCTGCCGTAAGCTGTGTAACCTGCAAGCACCATGCTTCCGGGCAGATCCTTTATCTTAAAGGCAAAGGGGATATCTATAGTATCAGTGCCCAGGTAAACATTGCCTAAATTAACATTAGTAGCTGTATCAGACGGCTCTTTCCACTCAAAGTCCAAAAGTCCATCAGGAACAATTCCCTTATATGACACTGTGTAAACACGGTCTGCATAATAAGCAGTTGTTCCGTCTGCACGCTTTTCAGAATACACTTTGCAAATAATACCATCCACACTACAATCAGAATTCTCATTGAAAATGTATCCCTCTGCAGGATCAAGATAGAATCGGCATTTATACTTACCTTCAAGGTAAACATCAGTACTCTTCATCAGAGGAGCGGATGCGTCATTTATCGGTCCATACCACACCATCGAATCCAGGTCGTATTGTTTACTCTGAATATCATCAGTTCTGTATTTAGGACCGCATCCGAAAACAGGAGCATCCACACCTACGACATATGCCCTACTGATCGTCTTAAGGTCAAGGAATGTAAAAACGAAAATCTGACTATAAGTAGAACCGCCGTCATAGGTAATCTTGCAACGGTACATAAGAGCATCAATTTCTCCTGTTGCCAGAATCTTGAAATGGTTTGTTTTTGTTCCGATATAATATTCGTTATCATCAAGATCTACAGGGGCTGTCGCACTGTCATAATAACCTGCCTGCCACTGATATTTTACATTGGTGGCTCCTGTAACCTTAAGTACGATCTCGCCGTAGTTGCCCATATACGGATTGAGCTTTGACCGTTCAACCATAACCTCAGGGGTTGAAGAAGCTAACTGTGCTACATCAACTTCCTTTGCAAATGATGTTACCGGTACAGCATAAACCATACTACACACCATAATAACAGCGAGCAACAACGATATTATTTTTTTCATAAAACCGCCTCCTCAAATTTTTGTAACGCAAAAGACCTTATCCACATTAAGGATGAAGGTATATTCCTCGTCCTAACAGGTGAGATATTCGAAGGTTGCCGTGACCTCTTCCCCGCCTTCTTTAAGTCCAACGAACTCAGCTTCCTATAAAACTTATATCTCTATTTTATTTTAACATTGCATTTTTCATTTGTCCCCACCCCTTTTCGAAAAAAGGGGGGTGGGAAATCATAATAATACTTTAAAAAGGGTGGGAAAAGGGGTAGGATATTGCTTTTCTTTACTCAGAATTCAAAGCTATCCGTTATATATATAAGCCTTGAGTTATCTCCTTTTACATAGTACATCTCAGTTATCCGTGAGTAACTGTGACCAAGGATATCCCCTGCCTGCTTTGCTGTGAGGCACTTTACCCCACCATCAGGCTTTTTGACACCATTCACAAGGTTGGCTGCGAATGAGTTACCCCTCTGTTTTAGCAGAGGGGGTAGTAAGTATATTAAGACTATTTAGGAGAGAGGCTTGCCTATGGGGAAACCTGTTTCGATGCCTGCAATATATTTCTGAATTGCAGTTGCATCCTTGATATTCACCTTTGTATCCTGAGTTACATCTGCCAGAGCACATCCTTCATCCGAAAGAGATGTAAGGTTGGCTATATGCTTCTGTATAGCGGTAGCATCCTTGATATTTACCTTTTCGTCACAGTTTGCATCACCCGACAGACCAATTTCTTTGGGGATGGTGAAATTCATGGTAAAGCCTGCGGCTTTGTCAGAATATGCAAGCAACACCTCTGCAGGCTTGCCGTTTATTCTTGCGTTTACATCGAGGCATCCGTCTTCGTCTGTATTCATATAATAACCGTCATTGGCTTTAAGCCACATCTCAACCTGATATGTGCGTCCTGCCTCAAAGGTGTCTGTATTATTCATCAGAACACGCTCTGAGTCGGTTATGTCATACCAATACATATTGTTGACAACACAGCCTTCTGTTTCATTCGAAAAAGCTATTTCCGCGTAAAGCCCTGCTACAGGCTCATCAACCTCTACTGACAAATCCGTGATGAATATCGGTGCATAGACGTTCACGAAATAACACACATACTCAGTTGCTATCTCATTTCCATCGGGATCAAGAAGGAAAAGCTCATGGTAGATATAATATCTTCCCGGAACGGTTGCCAAATCTTTAAGGTTCACTCTGTCTCCCGTATGGGTATAGTAAAGGTTTTTTCCGTCACACTGGATATATGTGCTGCCGTAAACTGTGTAATCTGCAAGGGCCATATTCCTCGGCAGTGCTTTAATTTTAAATGCAAAGGGGATATCCATCGAATCAGTTCCCAGGTACGCTTTGCCTAAATTAACATTAGTGGCTGTATCAGACGGATCTTTCCATTCAAAATCCAGTATGCCGGGTGCGATGTCTGAATTTTGTTCCACAACGAAATAAATGACACCGTAATAGTTGCCCGAGTCATCTTTCCTTATGTTTACCGTTGAAGTGTAGCTTGAGGTTTTGGTATCAATAGATACACTAAGCTGAGAGCTGTCGTCAAACTTATACGCATCATCAGGCTTAAGATAAATATGACAATAATATCCTCCAGGAAGAAACACATCGGTACTATTCATTAATGGACCGGTAGCCCCTACCTGCGGACCATACCATTCGACTTTACTCACGGAATAGCCATCGTTCTGTGATGCAGTAACGGTATAATCAGGTGTCTGTGTAAAATACGGATGTGACAGACCGGATACATACGCATTTGAAAGAACTGAGCGATCGATAAATGTAAAACGGAACACCTGACTATATAGAGACCCACCATCATAAGTAATCTTACATCTGAAATCAAGTTGGTCAAGTTTATTTATGGCAGTAAGTCTGAAATGATTTGTCTTTGTGCCGTGATAGGCTTGGTTGTCATCAAGGTCAACCATGTTACCCGTGTCCATAAAGCCTGCCTGCCATTGATAAGTTACATCGGTGGCTCCTGTAACCTTAAGTACGATCTCACCATAGCTATCTTTATAAGGCGTGAGATTTACCGATTCCACCTGAATAATCGGTACGGAAGTCTCTGCAATATTCACTTCTTTTGCAACAGCTGTAACAGGTGCAGCGCAGAATATGCCTGTCACCATACAAAGCAAGAGCAACAAAGATAATATCTTCTTCATAAAACCGCCTCCAAATAACTTTTCTCACTTCGATTATAATATCTCTAAGCACGTTTGTAAACAGAGTTTTTTTATTTATCGGAACAACAATCTAAAAACATTTTATTAAAGTTTGTGATATAATAATGTCAGAAAAACACTTTTTATATCGTCTTATATATTGACGGCACCAATAACGGGAGAGGAGAATTTACATGGATGACAGAGAAATCATAAACCTATACAATCTTCGCAATGAACAAGCCATTGCAGAAACTTCTGAAAAATATGGTAAGTATTGTTTCTCTATAGCTCATAATATCCTCCGTTGTAATCAGAGTTCCGAGGAATGTGTCAATGATACTTATCTGAAAACATGGAACAGCATTCCTCCAAGCCGTCCAAACTCGCTCCGACTGTTTTTGGCAAAGATAGTCCGAAACCTTGCCTTTGACAGGTACAGGGAATCCACCCGAAAAAAACGTGGTGGAGACGAAACGATCCTTGCACTGGAGGAAATAAGGGATTTTTTGCCCATATCAGGGCAGGCAGAATCAACCTTTGAAGAAATCGAATTTATGGATTTCTTAAACAAATTTCTGAGCCTTACAGAAAAGAGAGATCGCTGTATCTTTATTAATCGTTATTTCCATGTGGAATCCGTGAGAACCCTCGCCAGGAAATACAACCTGAGCGAAAACAACATACATAAGATCCTGTCCCGAACAAGAATCAAACTAAAAGAGTTTTTAGAAGCGGAGGGATATACAATATGAAAAACGATAGACTTTTTGAACTATTAAGTAATATTGACGAAACATTTATCGAAGAATCGGAGATCATCAATGTAGTTGAAAAGAGCAAAACGAGGTGGCATCTACCCTTAAAGATACTTGCTGCTTCTTTGAGCATCCTCATTATTTCAGCATTGGTTTTCACTCTCCTCAGAAAGCCTTCCGACACCACTTTTAAAAATACTCCTTTTACTGATGGCACCATAATTATCGAAGGCAATACCGCAAATCAAGCTCCTACCTACTATGGAAGCCCATCCTTTGAAAGCGACGAAGCCGACACCAACACACTTTTGGCAGAGGAATATTCTCCTTTTGCCGCTATGACAGTCAGACTTGTGGAAGCTCTCCCCGATATTTACACCTTCTATGAGTATCCCCAAACAGATTTTATGCTGCTGAAAATGGAAACTCTGGAGATTCTTCAAGGCAACGATCTACCAAACGAGTTTTATTATCTAATCCCGGAAGGGTGCTTTACAGATTTCTCCATATATGATCGTTTTGTTATCAAAAATGTCATTCAATACGGCTATGACTATTTCGTGATGTATAACACTACAAAAAATCGTCCCGAAAGCTTTGATATGATATTATTGGGCTCTTACGGTCTTCCCCATACAACAAATGGCGGGGCAGATGATATTATAGCCTTTGATGAAAACGGTAACTTTGATCCGAGGCTCTATGAATCAACAGAAGGGTTCAGCGGCGGCTCGGGCTGGCACAATGAAGCTAATCGAGAACACATAAAAGAAGAAAACGCTACACTTACCGAAACAGAAAACAGAATCCGCAATTATGAGTGGTCAGGATATACAAAAAACGATTTCTTCGCTCGCACCTATAAAGATTTTTCTAAAGAGTCTCGAGAAGTGCTTGAGTATGTAAAAAACGAGAAAAACGGAATATTCGTTCCAAAACTTAAGAACTATTCCAAATCGTTTTTCATAAGTGATGACGGAACATACGTTTACAAAGAATACAGCGTGCAGTTCAGAAGGTATATAGACGGCTTTGCAACGAACGAAACTATAACTATATATCCCGACAAGGTAGAAACTACCAAAGCAAGCTTTGACAACGCAGACCTCACCTCACTTCCCCATCTCTACTCTGCATATTCAAAGATCTGTAATGAGTTTGAGGCAGGCAAAATCACACCGCCTCACCTTGAGGGCTTTGAGGAAATGAAAAACACCGTCAACGGAATCTTTCCATGGTATGCCAAAACCGAGAGTGGCATTGTGGGAATAATACAGGTTTCATGGTTTTATTTGGGAGTTAACGACATCTATATTGATGATAAATACTACATTATAGAGCCTATGTCCGATATATGTAAGCCGATCGAAAACTATACTCTCGTTGATATGCTTGGAGAATACGAAACGACATATATTTATAAAGGGAACTATGACAGTCAGGGTAAGATTCTCGATAAAACCGAATTTTTCACTTTAAGGTAAAACCTATGCAGGGCATCACAGTTTGTGGTGTCCTGTGTTTTTATATCAAAAAGCCATACTCTGTCTGTTATATCATCAGGGTTGTAGATAGTGACGATCTCCCCAAATCTTCTATAACGAAAACAATCCGTAGCCTGAGGGTTATCGGGCATTTCTTTTTCATAAAAGATTCAGACGCTTATCATTATCGTTATAGGAACTCTTACTTTTATCAGACACACTAAAAGGCATCTCCTTTTGGGAGATGCCTTGTTGTTAAATCGATGTTATTTTACAACATAAACGAGGTCAGAGTAGATAGTAACCTGCTCGCCGTTTACTTCATAGGTGAGCCAAGCCTGAACTATCCATGTGGAGCCGTTTGCTACACCCTTCTTATTGACTGTTACTGTATTTACAGCCTTCTGGTTCGCAGAGCCGGGTGTCCACTTAGTGACGTTTGCATCTGTTGTTCCCTTGTAGAAGGTGTCTGCGTTATATTTGCTCTCATCTACAAGGAGTGCGCCTGCCTGCTTGAAGGTAACTCCTGCTCCCTCGGGAACTTCCCATGAGAGGATCACTGTGTTTGTGTCAGGTGAT
>JAZQAF010000017.1:0-38942 GCA_045545015.1 Ruminococcus sp. | reverse complement strand
CTCAAAAGGTACCCTTTATTTAATGGTGCGGGTGACAGTGGTTGTGTATAGATGAAAACACCTGCCTCGCATGTTTTGGCGTGTTCATAGTCACAAGCATCATCAACTCAGCGGCTTAAAAACAGTTCACCGAACTGTTTTTGCCTGCGGTTTTCGCTGACGCTTAAACCTTGGTACAGCCTGTTCAAGTCCTGTCACCCTATGCTAGTGTGGATAATAAAATAAAGGGCACCTCAAAAGGTACCCTTTATTTTATGGTGCGGGTGACAGGACTTGAACCTGCACGGTGTTGCCACCAGAACCTAAATCTGGCGCGTCTGCCAATTCCGCCACACCCGCTTATTTAAACAGCAGTTCAGACTTGGAATCTCTGAACCGAGCTTTTTCATTATATCGTCTTTAAAGTGAAAAATCAAGAGCTTTGCGAAGAAAATGCACTGCTTTCGGCAAATTCGATTGACACAGCCTTTCCCTTGGTGGTATAATAACAGTTAATTGTTGCAGGTTTACTGCATTCTTCTGTGATTCTATTCTTGGCGATTTTTCGCCGAAAGGAAGATATATATGAACAATGTTTATGTTCCCGAGGGCTACAAGCCTTTGCTTGATGCCTACAGCACTCAGCGTGCTATTGAATACATAAGACGCACCTTTCAGGCAGAGTTTGCTTCTGCACTTCACTTAAAGCGTGTTTCTGCTCCTCTTTTTGTTACCGAGGAGTCAGGTCTTAACGATAACCTCAACGGCTACGAGCGTGCAGTTTCCTTTGATGTTCCTGCTGTGGGTCTTGATGCCCAGGTAGTGCATTCTCTGGCCAAGTGGAAGCGTCTTGCTCTCAAGAGATATAATTTCGGTGTGGGCGATGGTCTCTACACCGATATGAATGCTATCCGCAGGGACGAGGAGCTTGACAACATCCACTCCATTTACGTTGATCAGTGGGACTGGGAGAAGGTCATCACCCGTGAGACCCGAACCCTTGACTACTTAAAGCTCATCGTTTCCGCCATTGTGGATGCTATCTGCCACACCAACGACAGACTTCAGGTGCGCTTTCCTCAGCTCTCTGCAAAAATTAAGAGAGAGGTTTCTTTCATCACTACTCAGGAGCTTGAGGATATGTATCCCGACCTGACAGGTGAGGAGAGGGAAAACGAGTACCTCAAAGAGCATAAGACCGCTTTCATTATGCAGATAGGCGGCGCTCTCAAATCAGGCAAGCCTCATTCAGGCAGAGCCCCCGACTATGACGACTGGAGCTTAAACGGCGATATCCTCTTCTGGAATGATACCTTAAACCGTGCCTTTGAGATTTCCTCAATGGGCATCCGTGTTGATTCTGAGTCTCTTTCCCGACAGCTCACCATCTCAGGCTGTGACGACAGAAGGGAGCTTCCCTTCCACAAGATGCTCTTAAACGACGAGCTGCCCCTTACCATCGGCGGCGGTATCGGTCAGTCAAGACTTTGTATGCTGATGCTTGGCTGTGCTCACATCGGCGAGGTACAGAGCAGTATCTGGGATGCAGAGACCATTAGAATCTGCGAAGAAAACGGAATCCCTCTGCTCTGATAAATATAAGCTCAAAGCTCTGCTTTTTCGGCAGGGCTTTTTCTTTTTCCACATATAAAAAGTTGCAAAGCCTCCTCAGATATTATATAATCGGTTTATATAGAATGGCCTTCGGAGGTGGGGAAGTGGTGCAAAAATCTGAATACGCAAAGAGGAAGCTCTTTACCCTTTCCGACCTTTTCCTGCTCCTTTTTGTGCTGATACTTTTCCTGACTGCGTTTTTTATCCTCACAAAAAGGTCAGAGGACGGCGAGCTTTATGCCGAAATTTCGGTCAAAGGTGAGTGTGTAAAAAGCATCTCTCTTTCAGAGGTAAAGGAGCCATATACCATCACGGTGGAGGACACACAGATCTCCGTAAGTTCCGATGGTGTCTGCTTTCTCAGCTCTCCTTGCAAGGATAAGCTCTGTATAGAGCGTGGAACGATCTTTAGAGCAGGGGAGTCTGCGGTGTGCCTGCCTCAGAGGGTTTCCCTCAGGATAGTCAGCAGGGGTGCATCGGAGCAGATCGATGCAGTAGCGGGGTGACGGTATGAGTAAAAACAACTTGAAGAGCAAGAGAAAAACTTATACTGTGCATCATATTACAATGACCGCTATGCTTTGTGCCGTGTCGGTGGTCCTCTCAGCTCTTGAGAGTATGGTGGAGATACTTCCCTTTATGATACCCGGCATGAAGCTGGGACTTTCCAATGTGGCGGTAATGTTTTCTCTTGAGGTATGCTCTCTGCCCTCAGCCCTCTGCGTTGTGCTTTTCAAGGCACTCTTTGCCCTGGTGACAAGGGGCGGTGTTGCCTTTCTGATGAGCCTTTCGGGAGGACTTTTTGCCACTCTTGTGATGTATCTGATGCTTAAAGTAAAAAAGCCCCGTTTCGGCTATATCGGAGTAGGTGTCTGCGGTGCTATGATGCACAATACCGCACAGCTTTCTGTGGCGTATTTCCTTGTAGGCTCGGGAGTGGTGGCGTACTCACTCTTCCTTTTTGTGATGTCCTTTGTTACGGGAAGTCTCACTGGACTTGTGAATTTTCTGACCCTTCCTTTTGTTAGAAAAATTCCCATGACAGAGAAATTACACAGAGAAGATATGTAACTTTAAATTGCAGGTGATATTATGAGCAGAAAAAGAAAAGTTTCCGAAAATTCCCAAAAAGAAAATAAGGCACCAAAGAAAGCATTTTTCAGAATTGCTGCTTTGGTGCTGGTGCTGTGTCTTTGTGTTTTCCTCATTGCCATGATTCCGGGTATCTGGAAGAACGGCGGGGACGAGGAGACAGAAATCATCACGGTGGAGCTCAAGGGCGACACTATCGAGGTGAACAAGGACAGGGTTATGACCCTTGATAGTCTCAGAGAGTATTTTGATACACTCAAGGAGAAGGGGGATATGCCGGGAATGGCACTTGTGTGCGACTCTGCAAATCCTCCCGACGAGGCTCTTTACAGTGCGGTTATTGACCTTATGAGCGAATACGGAATCATCCCTGACGGTCAGCACAGAGATAGGGTTAAGCTTTCCAATGCAACTTATGACGAAATTCCCTCCTCTTTTGACGAAACTGTATAAAAGAAAAGACGGAATTTATCGTAAATAGGGAGAATTTAGACACTTGACTTTGAGGCTTTAAGTGATATAATTATTTACAGTTGAATATTTGCTTATCAAGAGTGACCGAGGGAACAGGCCCTGTGACGTCCGACAACCTGCCTATAAGGTAAGGTGCCAAATCCTGCGCATTGCCGAAAGATGAGTTTTTTAACCGTTGTCGGTCTGCGCTGACAGCGGTTTTTTTGTGCGTGTGAAGTGAATATGGAAACGCAAATGAAGAAAAGGAAAGGAAGTATAAGTATGAGAAAGTATCTTTTCACATCAGAGTCCGTAACAGAAGGACATCCCGACAAGGTTTGTGACCAGATCTCTGATGCAGTTCTTGACAGCATTCTCGAAAAGGACAAGAATGCTCACGTTGCCTGCGAGGTAACTGCAACCACAGGTGTTATTAATATTATGGGTGAGATCACCGCTGACTGCGAAATCGATGCAGAGACTATAGCCCGTCAGGTTGCCTGCGATATCGGCTACGATAACGAGGCTTGCGGTTTTGACGGCAAGACCTGCAAGGTGAATGTTCTCCTTGATAAGCAGTCCTCTGATATCGCTATGGGTGTCAATAACTCCCTTGAGCTTAAGGACGGCGAGGATGACTCAATGAACCAGCTTGGCGCAGGTGACCAGGGTATGATGTTCGGCTTTGCCTGCGACGAGACCGAGGAGCTTATGCCTATGCCCATTTCTCTTGCTCAGAAACTGAGCTACCGCCTTGCTGAGGTGAGAAAGAACGGTACCCTCTCTTACCTCTATCCTGACGGCAAAACTCAGGTTTCCGTTGAGTACGAGGATGACAAGGTGAAGAGAATCGACACAGTTGTTATCTCCACTCAGCACAGTGCTGACGTAACTCTTGAGACCATCAGAAAAGACCTGATGGAGTATGTTATAAAGCCCATTATCCCCGAGGAGCTTCTCGATGAAAACACAAAGTATTTCATCAACCCCACAGGCAGATTCGTTATCGGCGGTCCCTGCGGCGACTCAGGTCTTACAGGCAGAAAGATCATCGTTGATACCTACGGCGGATACTCCCGTCACGGCGGCGGCGCTTTCTCAGGCAAGGACCCCACAAAGGTTGACAGAAGTGCGGCTTATTACTGCAGATATATTGCAAAGAATATCGTTAAAGCAGGCATTGCAAAGAAGTGCGAGGTTCAGCTTGCATACGCTATCGGTGTAGCAAAGCCCGTCTCCGTTTTCGTTGAGACCTTCGGCACCTCAGAGTACACTCAGGAGGAGCTTTCAAAGGCTGTTGAGACTGTATTTGACTGCCGCCCCAGCTCCATCATCAAGGAGCTTGACCTGCTCAATACAAAGTACCGTCCTCTTGCTGCATACGGCCACATGGGCAGAGAGGAGCTTCCTGTCAAGTGGGAGGTAACAGACAAGGTTGAGGCTTTAAAGGCTTGCCTTTCATAAAAGCTTACAGTAAAAAACAAACTGCGATGACTTCGGTCACCGCAGTTTTTCTTTTATCTTACGGAAAGCCCCATGGAGATGGAAATTGCTTCATCTATCCTGCTCATGGTGCTTGGGTTTATACTGCCCATTTTCTCTCTGAGCCGCTTCTTGTCAATGGTCCTCACCTGCTCAAGCAGCACAACGCTGTTCTTCTGAAGACCGCTTGCTTCGCTTTCGATGAGAATGTGGGTGGGGATGTTTGCCTTTGACTGCTGGCTTGTAATGGCGGCGGCAATTACCGTGGGACTGTATCGGTTGCCCATATTGTTCTGGACGATAAGCACAGGTCTCACACCGCCCTGCTCAGAGCCTATAACGGGGCTCAGGTCTGCGTAATAAATGTCTCCTCTTTTTATGTTCACTGTTTTCACTCCGACGCTTTGTTTACAGATATTTTTGCCAAGGATAAAGGGTTTTATACCGTGACAATACATTTTATTTATCTTTGGAGTGATTTGTGAAAGGAGAGTTGTCCCTCAGGAAAAATATGTGATCTTTATATCATCGTAGTCCTTCTCAAGGGAGAGACTTCCCCTGAGATTTTCAGAGACCAGAAGCTCCTCGCTTTTTGTGAGGAGAACAAAGGAGAAATCAGAGGATTCATTATAGAGCTTCTTAGCATAATCGGCACCCTTTATGAATATAGCAGTTGAGAGGGCATCACACATGGCTCCGTCCTTTCCTGTAACGGTTACTGAGGAAAACTCGGAGTCCGCAGGATAACCGCTCTCAGGGTTGATGATATGGTGGTAGAATTTTCCGTCTATGGTGAAATTTCTTTCATAGGCGCCTGAGGTGATGACAGAACACTCGTCTGTCGCTAAAGTGGCAAAATAACTGCCCTTTTCGGGATGCTCAATGCCGATGGTGAAAGGCTCCTCAGTTGGCTTTTCTCCCAGGGTGCGGATATTGCCTCCCAGAGAGATGACAGCACATTTGCAGCCCTCATCCTTCATAACCTTTGCCACTCTGTCGCCGATATAGCCCTTTGCGATGCCTCCGAGGTCTATGGAGGTACCCGTCTCAAGGGTGACGCTCAGATCGTTTATTGTAAGATTTTCAATACCCGAAGAGGAAAGAGCGTTGAAAAGCTCATCCTCTGTGGGGACCTTATACTCCCCTGTGGTAAAGCCCCAGAGCTTCATCACCTCATAGAGGGTGATGTCAAAGCTTCCCTCCGTCATTTCATAAGCAGACACAGCCTTTTCCAAAAGAGCGACGGTATCACTGCTTACCACAGTACCTTTGCCCTCTGAATGATTTATATTCCAGATATCGCTGCCTTCTTTTGTGGCGGAGAAAAGTGCCTCAAGGCGTCTGATTTCAGCGACCCCTGCATCAAGGGCTTTTTCTGCATTCTCGCCGTAGGCGGTCAGGGTGATGACGGTATCAAGAGCATAGATCTCCCGACTTTCCCTTTTCTCTACCTTTTTGCAGGCACAGAGAGAAAGCACTATGGAGATCGTGAGAATACAGAGGATGGATTTTATGTAAAACTTAGTTTTCAAACTGTATCACTTCCCGAAAAGGAGTTGTCATAATGATACCATAGTCTGTGGGATTTTACAATGAATTTTGAGCCGCCCGAGAGGGAAAGAACGAAATTGTTTCAAAGTTGTAACAAAGTGCTGTAAAGGGTGAAAAAATCGTTATATTTGTTGATAACTAACATTCTCTGTGATAAAATTAAACAAAGTAAGCGCAGGCTTGTTTTTATTTGACTTAAAATATATTTATGGAGGCTTGGAATGGCATTTTTTGATGATTTAGGAAAGAAGATTACCGGAATGACAGACGTTGCCAAAATTAACAGCGCAATTTCTGACGAAAACAACAAGATCCAGAGAAATATTACGGAGCTTGGTAAGCTTTACTATGCAACCTATGCAGAAAACTGCGATCCCAAGTTTCTTCCTCTTGTAAAGGCTATAGAGGAGAGCGAGAAGAAGATCGCTGAGCTTAAGCATCAGAAGCAGGATATCAAGGGAATAGTCAGATGCACAAATTGCTCTGCAGAGATTCCTGCAAATTCCGTATTCTGCAGTGTATGCGGCGCACCTGCTCCCGTTCAGGCTCCTGCCGGCTCTGCTTATGCAAAGGCTCCTGCAGCACAGAACACAGAGGGGGCTGTTTGCTCCAAGTGCGGAAGTGCTGTTGCGGCAGGTCTTAAGTTCTGTACCAAGTGCGGTAACCCCATGGCTCCTGCAGCACCTGCGGCTCCTGTTTATTCAGCACCTGCGGCTCCTGTTTATTCAGCACCTGCAGCTCCCGTTATCCCTGAGCCTGCAGCTCCCGTAATTCCCGAGCCCGTTGCTCCCGCAGCTCCCGTGATTCCCGAGCCCGTTGCTCCCGTAGCTCCCGTAATTCCCGAGCCTGTAGCTCCCGTAGCAGAGGCACCCGCTTTCTGCACAAACTGCGGTGTAGCTCTTGAGAAGGGAATGGCTTTCTGCACAAACTGCGGTGCAAAGGTTTAAAAAGATTCCTATTTAAAATTAATATAGTACAGGAGGTCAGATTATGGCTAATTTTTGCGGAAAATGCGGTTCTCCCATTAATCAGGAGACCGGACTTTGCCCCAAATGCGATGCAAGTGCCCCAATGAATGCGACGCCCTCTATTCCTGTTCAGACAAATACCGAGGATGTAAAGACTGTTATAGCTGATGAAGCTTTTGTGGAGGAGACTTTTGAGCCTCAGCCTGCAGTAGCAGAGATTCCCGAGCCTGCGGTTTCTCCCGAGCCTGCAGTTACTTATGAGCCTCAATATCAGGCACCTGTTGTTCCCACGCCTCAGTATCAGGCGCCTCAGTATCAGGCACCTCAGTATCAGCAGCCTTACTATCAGCAGCCTCAGCAGAACTATTATCCTGCACCTGCAGAGAAGGCTCCCAAGGCTTCAAAGCCCAAGAAGGAGAAGAAGCCCAAAAAGGCGAGAAAGCAGATGAATAAGGTTCTCTCTTGTATCCTTATCATTTTTATGTGCATTATAACCTTTGCCACCACACTCTATGCCTCTGCTGCATTTACTGTGCGTAATGCAACCACAGAGGAAAAGGTGGGAGATATTGTTGAAAATGCCGACTACGGCGAGCTTTTGGAGGCACTGCCCGTAAGCGATGCCGCTAAGGCATCAAGCGATGCAGAGAATTTCGCAGAGCTTCTTTGTGATTATATCAACTATGATTTACAGATCAGCGACAGAAGGATTACTGTAAAGGATATTGAAAACTTCATTGAGGAGTCCGACAGTGTAGAGTATTTCACAGCTCTTATTATGGATTATTTCGATGATTTTTATAACGACACAAACAGATTTGAGTTTTCTGAGCGTGAGCTTGAGAAGTTCCTCAAGGATAACGAGGATGCTGTTGTGAGTGCATTTGATGCAAATCGTTCCGAGCTTCTCAGAACAGATTATATCGTAGAGGAGCATTACTACACACCTGATACATACAAAGAGGTAGAGGTAGATGTTCTCAAGGATTTCTCAGAGTGGCTTGTGGATGATGAGGATATCGAGCTTATAACACCCTCTAATATCAAGGACGTAGAGCCTGAGGCATTTTATGCAGTTCACTACGGTCTTTCTTACTTTGTTATCATCAGTGCCGTAGTGCTTACATTAGGACTTATTGTTCTCATGGTGATCTGCAACTGGAAGCAGACCCTCTATGCTCTGGGCATCACCTATATTCTTCTGGGAGGAGCCCTCACCGTATTTACATTTATCGTTGCAGATGTTCTTGTTCCCATGGTTACAGATCTCAGCATCGCTTCCTATGTGGCAGGCTCTGTTATGAGTGTCGGACTTCCCGTTTTCCTGGGAATTCTGGGTGCAGGCGTTCTTCTTCTTGCAGGCGGTATCGTTGCTACTATCCTTAAGAAGAATAAGAAGCAGGCAGAAAACTGATTTCTCCGAAAACGAAAGTTTAAAAAGCAGGTGAGTTCCGATGAATGATCTCTTTGATAAAAATGACAAGGATACAAAGGTGACTGAAGCATCTTCTCCCGAAGTACTCAAAGTATCTGACAATAGCGATAAGAAAGTTCTTGATGATATTCTTGAGGATTCCAGAAAGCTTGACAGTAAACCTGTGCAGGAGAAAAAAGCCCCCAAGGAGGAAGACACTCCTTCAGAAGCTGAGAAGAAGAGCGACAGCCGTCGTGTCCTCGTGGTAGATACCGTAAAGGACAACGAGGAAACTCTTAAAAAAGAAAAGGTTCTCAAGAAAGAAGCCGAAAAGGATGCCAGAAAAGCTCAGAAAAAAGCTGAGAAAAAGGCAGAGAAGGCTTCTGAGAAAGCATATAAAAAGGCAATAAAGAAAGCACAGAAGAAGGCAGAGAAAAAAGAAAGACGCAGAGAAAAGCTCTCGAAGATGACCTCTTCAGAGAAGCTTAAGTACTTTGCTCTGAGATTTCTCTTGTGGCTTCTGCTCATAGGTCTCGGAGTATTCCTTATACTCTGTGTGCCTGTGCTTCTGGGTGCCGATATTCCCTTTGTAAAAGGGGTTCTTGAGCTTATCGGTGTTATCTGACAGCTCTCTGTAAATTCTGTATATGATAGCAGTTCATCTGCTGCATATAAATATTAAAAACCGTGCTTTGCACGAAAAAGATTTTTGAAAGGCGGAAAAAAATTATGGCAAAATTTTGCGGAAATTGTGGCGCACAGTCCGAGGATAATGCAGTAGTATGCGGCAATTGCGGAGCTCCCTTCGCAGCAGCACCTGCAAATGCACCTGAAGCACCTGCAGCAAATCCTGTTGACAAGCTCAAGGACACAATGAAGAACAACAACCTCGTTAAGTACATCGTTATGGGTGTTGCAGCACTTCTCGTAGTTGTACTCCTCTTCGTAGGCATCGGCGCTCTCGCCGGCGGCCCTGAGAAGACAGCTAAGAAGTACGTTAAGTACATCCTCAATGAGAAGTTTGATAAGGTTGAGAAGCTTTATCCTGACTATGTTCTTGAGCAGTATGATGATATGGATGTAGATATTGAAGACTCAGCAGAGCAGTCCTACGAGTATCTTGACGAGTACTTCGATGGCGACTTAGACGATTGCAAGGTTTCCGTTGATATCCTCGACGTAGATATCTACAAAAAGGGCACAGATGCTTTGGATAATTACATTGATGGTCTTGAAGATGCAGACTACGAGGATGAGGCTGAGAAGGTTAAGGCTATTGCTGTAGTTACTTATGAGATCACAGCCAAGGATGGCAAGGATTATTCAACATACGAAGAGTCCATGACTCTTGTTAAGTACAAGGGTTCCTGGAAGCTCGCTCGCTAATTCATTCATCAAAATTAATACTCTATGAGTAAGCAAAAGCCCGACTTTTTTAGTCGGGCTTTTAGTTTATCCTTTTATAAAATATCACAAGTTAATTAATAACATTTTCTGCTTCCTCACCTGAGAGAATATGCTGAAGATTTTTTCTGATGTGTTCATCAAGACGAGCCTTTACCTCTTTTGAGACAGCGGCTACCCCGGGAAGCACCATTACATTTTTAAGTCTCCTGAAAGGATTTGTCAGGGGATTGGGGATTACTTCAAACATATCAAGCACAGCACCGCCTATTGTTCCTCCTTTGAGAGCCTTATAAAAATCCTTCTCATCAAACACAGCTCTTCTGCCTACATTTACTATGACAGCAGAGCTTTTCATTTTCTCAAAGTAAGTCTTTGAGAGCATACCTCTTGTCTCTTTGTTATCAGGCAAGGTGGAAACTATGTAGTCATATTCTGAAAGCTTTGCCTGAAGCTCTTCCTTTGTCCTGAAAATTCGTCTGTACTCCTTTTTTTCGCCACAGTAGGGATCGTAGCCGTCAATGGTAACCCCAAAGCCCATAAGTCTCTTTGCAACCTCGGTGCCGATGCTTCCTGCCCCCAGAATGAGAACACTCTTTCCCTCAAGTTCGGTTATATAAGAGTAACCTCTTGTTATTCTGAAACGGCGGTCAGAGGGCTTTTTCCTCAGCCTTTTTGCAAAGCTCAGAATTGAGAACACCACCGTCTCGGCAATAGGTGTGCTGTAGGTGCTTCCTGCATTTGCCACAGCAACACCTTTCTTTCTGAACTCCTTTGTGGGGACACCGTCAAAGCCTGCACTGGTAAGCTGAAAAAGCTTAAGGGAGGGGAGGGTGAGCTTTTCGCATTCCTTTGCCATGGCACGGCTGCCTGAGACAGCTACCACATCCTTATTTCCGTCAAAACTTTTGAGAGTTTTTATATTAACTTTTTCGATTTTAACATCAGGGAACGAAAAGGAAATATCCCTGTCTGTAAGTATGAGCTTCATAAACTCCTCCGAAATGAGACTTCGTTTTCATCATTATACTACACCTTTTCTCATTTCGCAACGGAGAAAAGTACAAAAGGAGACTGCAGAAAGCGGTCTCCTTAATTAATGTTTACGGGATTTCAGATCTCCGTTAGCAGGATTTTCAAGAACTTTTCCCATTTCGTCAAACCTTGAGCCGTGGCAAGGGCAGTCCCATGAATGCTCATAGGGGTTGTATTTTAGGGCACAGCCCAAGTGAGGGCATCTTTTTAAGGTGGGAGTTATAAGATTTACAGCAGTCTCAAAGCCGTTTATGAGAAGCTGAGGCTTTAAGATGCTCCTTGAGGGAGAGAAAATCTGAGCATAAGCCTTTCTTTCTCCCGAGATCTCACCGCTTATAATTTCAGCACTGAGCATGGAGCCGGTCATTCCCCATTTGTTAAACCCTGTTGCCACATACATATCAGGGGTATTCCCCGAGTAGTTACCGATGTAGGGTATGTCGTCAAGGCTCATAGTGTCCTGAGCAGAGAAACGGGAAACCTCCTTTGAGTGAGGGTAATGCATAATTCTGAAAGTCTCAAGTTCTCCGAAGCTTCCGCCCTTTTTTCCTGTACGATGACCTCCTCCGCCCAGAAGGAGTATATCTCCGAAGGAGCTGAAGGAGAGCCCTTTCTTATCATTATCAACGTACATTTCGTTTAATCTGCCGACATTCTCAAGAGCCAGTATATAGGAGCGGTGCTGATAGAGCTTAAGAAAATAGCTTCCGTGTTTGTTTATAAAGGGGAAATGTGTAGCCACCACTACCTTCTTTGCCTTGACTTTGCCGAAGTCTGTCACAGCGGTGGTGCCTATCATTTCCCTGACCCACGAGTTTTCGTAGATTCTGAGGTGTTTTATAAGGTGGGAGCAAAGCTCAAGCGGGTTAAACTGAGCCTGATCCTTTAAGCCCACGGCTCCCGAAACAATAAAGGGGAGAGGCACATCCTCCTTAAAAAGAGGGGAAGCACCCAAAGCCTCAAGGGCTTCAAACTCACTCTCAAGCTCAAATTTATCCTTGCTATAGACAAAGTTATCCTTTATCTCAGTTTGGCAGTTAAAGCGGCGGCACAGATTAATAAGGCTCTTACGAGCCTCCTGATTTGCAATGTAGTATGCCTTTGCAAAGTCTCTGCCGTAAGCTTTCAGTATTTTGTGATAAATAAGCCCGTGCTGAGGGGTTATCTTTGCCGTTGTGTTTGCTGTGGTGCCATTTAAGATGCGTTCCTTCTCCAAAAGTACACAGTCAATGCCCTTACTCTTCAGAAGAAAGGCGGTAAGAATCCCCGCAAGTCCCCCGCCTATAATCAGAACATCTGCAGAGATATCTCCTCTCAGAGGCTCAAAGGATGGGAGTGTCACTTTCTGTTGCCATAAAGATCTCATGGTATTTATCCTCTTAGATCTTCGATATCAGCGGCGGTCAGGTCGAGGTCGTTTGCAATGTTGTCCATTGCAAGGTCGTTGTCAGTGAAGCCTAAGGAGAAATCCCTTGAGCTGTTAATATTCTTTTTACTACGGCTTATTATTGATGCCTCTAAAGAGTTATGCTTTGCCCTTTTCATTTTGTTTTTTACATTACTCTGAAGCACCTTTGCAGGCTTTACCTCATTTTTATCTTCACTTTTATAGTATCTTTTCATATCCATTTTTTCCATATAGTTCACCTCCTTGTTAGTATGGTCAGAGGAGCATTGCTTACACAGGGAAGTTTGTGCCTTATGGCGGTAAATTCTGCTGACTTTATAGTATCAGCACCCATTCTTAGGTCTGATGATGGTTATCTGCAAGGTTTCGGATTTCTGCAATTTTGTTGACGGCAAATTTAATTTGATATATAATTAAAATGTATGGGTTATTATCTATCTTTAAGAAAAGGGTGAGGATATGAAAAAAGGAAACCTTGTAATTTCTCTGGATTTTGAGCTTTTCTGGGGTGTTTGTGATGTTACCACCGTTGAAAAGTTCAGAAAGAGCATGGATGGCGGCAGAGAAGGAATTCCTAAGCTTCTGAAATTGTTTGATAAGTATTCTGTTCATGCCACATGGGGAACGGTGGGAATTCTCTTTGCGAGAAGCAAGGAGGAACTGAACTCCTTCATACCCTCCCTGAAACCCGTGTATGAGGAGGGCGCATCTCCCTATGAGCATCTTAAGGATGTGGGGGAGAATGAGCAAGAGGATCCGTATCATTTCGCACCATCCTTAATAAAGGAGATCCTTTTATACCCCGATCAGGAGATCGGTTCTCACACTTTTTCTCATTATTATTGCAAGGATGAGGGACAGAATCGTGATACCTTTGAGGCGGATCTTAAGTCTGCGCTGAGTATCACAAAGGAAACCTGCTCGGTTACTGCAGAAAGCATTATTTTCCCGAGAAATCAGTATAACAGGGAGTATATTCCTTGCCTTAAGGAGAACGGAATCATAGCACTCAGAGGAAATCCCAAAAGCTTTGCATATAACGGTGGCACGCCTCTTTGCAGGATTCTCCGCCTTATTGATACATATATCCCCGTCTGCGGCAAGAAATACTATGATAAAAGTGAATGTTTGGTGGAGGGTATTGCAGACATAAAGGCAAGCATTTTCTTCAGAAAATATAACCACAGACTTCGTTTTCTTGAGGGGCTTAAAATGCACTCCATAAAAAAACAGATGAAAAAGGCCGCAAAAAAAGGAAAGGTACTTCATATATGGTGGCATCCCCATAATATGGGCGAAAACTTACCTGTTTTTCTCAGCCAGATGGAAGAGATACTTGCATACTATAAGATGCTTAATGAGCGTTACGGCTTTGAGAGCAAAACTATGGGTGAGCTTGCAAAGGAGATAATTCATGAAGAATGTTAAAATAGTAATGCTTTGCCGTGAAGGTGGCTCATCGGCAATGGTATATAACGCTTTGTCAAAGAAGTTCGCCGTTGACAGTGTCATTGTTGAGGAGGGAACTCCGAAAAAAGTTTTTATAAAAAACAGAATAAAAAAGCTTGGATTCTTCAAGGTGATGGGTCAGCTTGCGTTCTCTGCCTTGGTGGTGCCTGTTCTGAGAAAGAGGGGTGCTTCAAGAAAGCAGGAGATCCTTTCACATTATGGTATGTCTGACGATACAGCTCCTCTTTTGGGCTCTGACCTTATCCGTGTGAAATCTGTCAACGATCAGCAGTGCATAGATGCACTCAGAAATATCAAGCCCGATATTATTGTAGTCAATGGTACCAGAATTATTTCCGAGGAGGTTCTTGGGTGCGTTGATGCGACTTTCATAAATATGCATGCAGGAATCACCCCGAAATACAGAGGATGCCACGGAGCGTACTGGGCGCTTTATAACAATGACAAGGAGAACGCAGGTGTAACCGTACATCTGGTTGACAAGGGCATTGATACAGGAGGAATCCTCTATCAGTCAGTGATTCCCTTAACAGAAAAGGACAACTTCACCACATATCCCGTATTGCAGACCTGTGTTGGAATTATGGATGAGATCAAGGCAATACAGGACATAGTTGAGGGTAAGGTTACGATCCGCAAAAACTCTCTGCCTTCATCACTCTATTCTCATCCCACAATTTTTCAGTATTTGTATCACAGAATAAGATATAAGGTTAAATAATGATAATCATTTAAAGAAACGGAACAGGTCATGTTCCGTTTCTTTTGTTTGAGAGAGACTGTATCAGTCAGATTTTTGTATTCGTAGGGATAGATCCTGAAACTAAATCAAGGTGTTCAATGGATAGTTTGACAAATATGGGACTGTGTTTTTGTGATAATATACAAAATTAGGGCAACAATTACAAAAAAACTGATAATTATTGAAAATATATGATATTTATGTTAAACTTAAAATGAATATTTATATGCGTGCATGTCAGAGTTTCTTTGCAAGCACGCATGCAGCAAAGTTGCTGCCAAGAGGAGGAATATAATGCGTACGGACAAGCATTCCCTGAAGAGACTTGTGTCCCTGATTCTTGCTGCTCTGATGCTCGTGTCACTTGCGGTGACAGGTATTGGCAGTGCTTCGGCTCTGGGAGAAACAAAGACCATCTACTTCACGTCAGGAGGATACTGGGATAAGTTCTTTGCACTTTATGCATGGGATGAATCTTATGAAGAGGGCGAGTGGTTTACTCTGACCATGGTAAGTGGTGAGGATGACCTTTACAGTGCCGATATTCCCTCTGAGTATGAAAATGTTATTTTCTGCAGCAGATCGAAGCTTGCCTTTGACTGGGACTATGTGGTTAAAAAGACTGATCCTCTCAAAATCCCCTACGGACAGAACCACCTCACTCTGGCAGGTGAGACTTCCGTTGTGTGGAGCAAATATGTGCAGAGCGGCAATGAGCTTATCTACTTTGCTCCGAATGCAGAGTGGATGAACATTCAGTATATAAGCGGCCACCGGTTTATTCTTCATGCCTTCGGTGCTGAGGATACAGCAGGCGTCTGGATAGATATGGAGCAGGTAAGCGGCGACTTCGGTGCATATCCTGCCATCTTTGCGGCTGAAGTAAGCAGCAAATACGACGTGATGGAATTCTGCAGAGTAGAGAATCTCGTTGACGGCACATTTACCGTCTGGGAGAAAACCTATTCACAGGAAAAGCCTGAGGATATGAATATGTTCACTCAGGATGCTGACTGCAAGGACGGTCAGTGGAGCTTTACCGAGTATATCGAGCCTGAAGTTCCAAAGGAGAGCGAGCCTGAGGTTACCCCTTCTTTGCCCGAAGTTTCAACTCCTTCAGAGGAGCCTTCAGAGAAGAAGACAGTTTTCTTCACGGCAAACGAAACCTGGAAGGAAACAGTTTCCTCAAGCATCGGCAGAATTTCAGCTTATGCCTGGAACAGCGACACCTCAGAGGGTACATGGTACTGGCTTGAGGAATCCGCTGTGGCAGAAGCTGAGTATTCCGTTGAGATAAATTCACTCTACGACAGCATCCTTTTCGGTATCTCCTACAGCAATTCACCTGATGGCACCTGGACAGAAACCGAAAATCTTGCTATCCCCGAGGACAGCAATCACTTCACTCAGAGTGAGGATGACGAAACTCAGGGTACATGGAGCAGTATTTCTTACGACAACGCAAACTATTACTACGTAACCTTTATTGATGATGACGGAAGGTTTATTTCTTCTCAGGTGGTGAGAGAAGGCAAAGCCGCCACACCTCCCGAGAATCCCTCCAAGGAAGCAGATGCACAGTTTACATACAGCTTCGTTGGCTGGGACGAGGATTTTTCCTGCGTCACATCTGATATAACCGTAAAAGCACTTTACACCAAGACAGTCAATAAATATGAGGTAACCTTCAAGGACTTCGACGGCGAGATCCTCCTTATTCAGAACATTGAATACGGCGGTGCCGCCACAGCTCCCGAGGCTCCCCTGCGTACAGGTTATACCTTCAAGGGCTGGGACAAGGACTTTTCAGATATTTCAGCCGATATTACGGTTACCGCACAGTACACCAAGAATGTGGAAACCGCAACTAAGGGCTCTCTCGAGATTGAGGTTGCAGGCGGTACAAGCTTTACAATTTCCATCGGAGGAGGCGCAGCCCGTCCTCAGGGAACGTTCTATATGAACACAAAGATGCCTGTTGCCGCAACGGTTACCCTTGTGGCAAAAACCACCAACGGCAACGAGTTCCTTGGCTGGATGAACGAAAACGGACTTGTTGTTTCTACAGATGTAACATACAGCTTCGTAACAACAGGTAATGACTATCTGCGTGCTGTATATCGCACAGATATTGAGGATACTGCCCTTGTAATCTTCAAGAACGACAAGGCAAATCAGATCATTGACGCTCAGCATTATACGGCAGGCGATGTGGTTGAGATCCCCGAGCTTCCCGGTAACTCTGCATTTATTGCAACCGCATGGTCAATGACAGCAGAGGAGATCGCTGCGAAGGTAGCTCTGGGCGAGAGCGTTACAGTAACTCCCAAGTGGGAGAGAATCCTTATCTATGTGAATGTCACAGTAAATGGCGGTACCGCAGCAGGCCTTACAGACGGCAGGACACTCAGACTTTCCGCTGTAACCGTTACCGCAGATGCGGCACCTTCCGGTCAGAAGTTTGCATACTGGGCAGACGAAAGCGGCAAGGCTCTCTCATACAGCTCCAAATTTAAGTTCTATCCTGCTGAGGATATGACTGTAACCGCAGTATATGTGGGTGAGAACGAGACCATCGATTATGATATCATTCTCTCTGTCAATATGGATACCCAGAATGACTCACCCGACATCAATACAGTTATCCTCTCCTGGGAGGTTCCCGAGGGCTCCGATGTTACCTTTGTTCAGGCAGGCGCACTTCTTGTGGATGAAAACAAGTACAGCGCTGATACTTTCTATAAGGGTACACCTGACTCCAATGTAACCAAGTGGACACCCGGAAGCACCAACCAGAAGGCAGTTAACACAGTAACAGTCAATAAGAAGGGTGTTGAAAGCGGCAGCACATGGATCATTCAGGGCTGGATCACATACACAGTAGGCGGCGAAACAGTGACAGATTATACCGAGCTTGTAAGGGTTACAAAGTAAGCCCGGAAAACAAAAAACTATATGATAAAGCTCCCCACACTCATTTCGGGTGTGGGGTGTTTTTGCGTTTAAGAGAGGTTTTTTAATCTGAATGTACATAAAAGGACTTTTTTACCTCATGGGATAAACAAGTTTTAGAACAACAATATGTGAAAATGTCACAAAATTACAAAAATATCACAAAATGTTCAATAATAATGGGCAAAATTGTTGATTAATTTTGACTTTTATAGTATATTTATAATGTATATTTGTGTAATTAATACATCTGTGTATTAAGCAGGAGGACTTTTTATGAAGTGCAGTTTTTTAAAGCGTACATTATCTGTGCTGCTGATGATTCTGATGCTGTTTACAGCCTTTCCTCACGCTATCCCTATGATGGAAGCAGAGGCAGTAAGCGGTGTCAATTCTCTCACCTGTGCAGGCTTTATCTCCAATGCCACAGCGAGAAACTACATCGACACCATGATGAGGTACTACATCAACAGCAGCTCCACCTTGCAGTCAACTCTCGACAACGGCAATTCCGTTGTGTTTATGTTCGAGGGTGGCTCCGATAACTACTGGAACGGCACCACATATTCCGATAACGACTATTCATACAGAACTCAGGCTGTTTGTATCGTTGTAAAGAAGAACTCATCGGGTAACGCCTACATCGACTATTACTGCGAGAACAGCTCATCCATTCCGGCTGAACCCAGCTGGTGTACTAACGGTGTGGCATATTCAGGCTCCACCACTCTCATGGATGGTACATACGCTTTTTACACATGGAACCATACAGGCCCCTATGCGGCTTTCCAGATAGACCTTACAAGCTCAAGCGGCTATTGTTACTATACGCCGTCTGAGAATCCCAACGGCTACAAGGCAGGCGCCAGTGGTATCAATATCCACACCCGATCAACCGCCTATAACGGCGGCAGCTCCATTGGCTGGGCTTGGTCAGAGGGCTGTCAGGTCATCGGCTACGGCAACGATTCCTCAAACGAATTCAATGCCTTTATGAAGTCCGTCACAGGCATTACATGGAATCCCTGGATCTCTTGGACAAATAAGACTCTCAACACATGGGGAACTGTAGGCACCTATAAGGGCTACTTTGTTGTTGACCGTCAGCTTGGTATGATCGGCACAAACGGAGTTCAGTACGGCACAGGCTCTCTCAGCACACTTTATAACACAACTGCACTTACAAATATTACAGCAAAATCCACTGCAGCACGAAAGGCTGCCGGTTTATCTGAGGTTACCGACTATGTATCCCAGTGTACCTTCTATCCTGCTTACGGCAAGCTTGTCTGCACAGGCACAGATGTATGGTCAAGAACACTTCCCTGCTATGCAAGCGTCAATTCCTCCACAGCGGCAATCTCCGCCTTTAATCAGGGGGATGTACTCACCTGCACGGGCCTTGTGAAGAATACTGTAGGGGAGTACTGGTATAGGGTTCAGGGCTCGAACGGAACAAATCTCTATATCAGAGCGGCGTATATGGAATTTAAGGAGCAGTATCTCACGGATATTACCCTTGAAAATCATACAAAACCCAACGGACACGTTTATAATACAGGCTTCGTGGTAGATGGCACCATAAGCACCACCTACAATAAGCTCACCGCTGTGTCAGCCTATGTTCACACGGGCTTCGGCACAAACGGTGCCACCAGTACGGGACACAGAGTAACCGTCAGCAACAATACCTATAGTCTCTCAGGCAGTACGGTTGACTCCAATGTATGGATGAATGTTGTGCCTCAGGGTCCCAACACCATGGCAATTTCCGCTGAATATATCAACTATTATGTTGTGAATGATACTACCCTTATGTCAAATACAGGCACTGTTCTGCTCTCTGAGGACTACTTTATGGTAATTCCTTCATCTGTCAGCCAGAGCAGCTGCTCTCACACCTATCAGAATTATGTTGTGGGCGGAGGCAGTGTGAGCTGTACCTCCACAGCAAAGACCGTAAAGGCCTGTACCACCTGCGGACTTATTGCAGGCATTACGGATTCAGCAGGCAGCCACTCCTTCGGTGAATGGGTTACTACCGACGCCACCTGCACCGCCTCGGGCTCAAAGGTTCGTACCTGCACCGTCTGCGGTACCAAGGAAACAGTTGAAATTCCCAAGACAGGTCACAGCTACAAGGCATCCATAGTTCCTCCCACTTGTCTCGAATACGAGAAAACAGTTTATACCTGCGACAACTGCGGTGATAAATATGAAGAAGTGAAAACTCCCGGCTACTCCGACTGGACCTATACAAAGCCCCAGGGAGTGGATGAGAGCCTCATAGAGACAAAGACAGAGTACAGATACTCTGACTATGAGGAGATAAAGAACTACAGCTCCTCCACCTCAGGCTATACCCAGATAAATAAGGAATGGGAAGAGAGCAAGACAGGTACTGTTTATTATGTTCCCTCATGGCCTTCAGGTTTTGATAAGACCAGCAGTATTTATAGCGAATACAACGGAACCAAGAAAACAGCATCAGAGACAACAGACGCTAAGACCGTTATAGATTCCGATGGTCTGAGCGGCTATCTCTACTACCATTGGTGCTATCCCGGCTCCTACTATTCCCAGTCTGCAAGCAGTGGTAATTACACAACCTTCCACGCTTACTATTCAACGAGTAACCCATCAAATTACCCGTGCGACACCAGTGATATGTCCTACAAGACAAGCAACACAGCCTGCTGTACAAACTCCAACTGGTATTTCGTAACAAACGTAAATGCCCAGAAATACACAGAGTACAAGGCTCTTTACACCCACTCAAGATGGACGGATTTCACAGACTGGAGCGAGACCCCTGCTACCGCCTCTGACACAAGAAAGGTAGAGACCCGCACCAAGTACAGATACTACACAGACAGCCCTCTGGGTGACCACAAGTACGTTGGCGGAGTATGCTCCGTCTGCGGAAAGTCTGAGGCATCAGAATATATGTACCTCTTCGGCTTCATCAACGGTGCTGACTACGGCTACGGCGATGACTCAGGAACCATAGGCATCTATAAATTCACCGACGGCAAGCTGGTGACCTCATTCAGCGAGACCGCCTATGTAGGTGTCAAGAAGGGCGACAACTCAGCATGGTATATGGCAGAGACCTATCCCGGCGACGGTGCAACCTCTGCAGTCCTTCAGAATGCCGACGGACTTACAAATCCCGAGAAGCTTTCTGTCCCCGGCGGTAAGGAGATAACCTTTACCCTTACTTATAGCGGCGACGGCACCTATACTTTAAGCTATGAGACCGCAGAGTGTAAGCATATAAAGCATGACCTCAGCGGAAACTGTACCTTCTGCGGCGAGACAGTAGGGCACAACTTCAATAAGGGTGCCTGCACAGTCTGCGGCAAGCCCTGCACCCACAGCTTCCAAAACGGTGTCTGCTCAGTTTGTGACTATCCCTGCAGACACAGCTTCTATAAGGGTGAATGCGTAGTCTGCCACACACCCTGCACACATAATTTCCAGGACGGCAAATGCACAGTCTGCACAGCTCCCTGTGAGCATATATGGGAGGGCGGCTTCTGCTCAATTTGTCAGAAGCAGTGCAGACACATCTTCAAGGAAGATAAATGTACCCTCTGTAATATCACCTGTGAGCATAACTTCTCTGACGGTGCCTGCACAATATGTAAAAAGCCCTGTCAGCACATCATCGAGGGCGAGGCGTGTACCGTCTGCGGAGTCTCCTGCCCCCACACATGGGTGAACGGATACTGTATATCCTGCAAAAAAACTCATGAGGACCACAGCTTCGTGGGCTTTGCCTGCACAGTATGTAATAAGGCGGCTCCCGATTTCTACCTTTTCGGCTATATAAACGGCAAGAACTACGGCATCGGAGAGGATCTTGACAACATCGGAGTATATAAGTTTACAAACGGCACTCTCAAAGCAATATTCACAGAGCCCAGCTTTGTTGCTGTGAAATACGCCGATAACTCCGAGCTCTTTATGCCTGAGGAGAGCCTTGATACAAACGCCACAGAGGCAACCCTCTATAATGCAAAGACAGTAAAAACAGGTAACGGCCTCTTTGTTCCTCAGGGACGACTTGTTACCTTTACACTTACCGATAATGGGGACGGTACACTTAACTTAAGCTATGAGCTTGCACCCTGTGCTCATAACGCCCATGATACAGACGGAATATGTCTCTCTTGCGGAGAGGCGGTAGAGCATAGCTTCGAGGGCGAGGTCTGCTCCGTCTGCGCTCTCACCTGCAAGCACAGCTTTGAAAACAGTGTTTGCACCATCTGCTTCTATGAATGTGAGCACAGCTTCACAGAGGGCGAGTGCGAGGCTTGTCACAAGCTCTGTGAGCATAGCTATGAGAACGGCACCTGCACAAGCTGTCAGCATATCTGTGAGCATAGCTTCGTAAATGGTGTCTGCACCATTTGTAAAGCAGAGTGTGAGCATCACTTTGAAAAGGGCATCTGCAAGGATTGCCTGCTTTCCTGCACCCACAGCTTTGATACCGAGGGCGTATGTCTGACCTGCGGTGCAATTTGCGAACATATTGCAGGAGAGGACGGCTGTGTAGTATGCCATAAGGAATTTGAGTATTATCTCGCAGGTTTAATCAATTCACAGAACGTTGGCTGTGAAGAGAATTTTGACCTTACAGGCTCCTACCTCTTTGAAAACGGAAAGCTTACATTAAGCTTTGAAAATGACAGTTACATCTTCGTGAAAACTCAGGATAACTCCCTCTGGTTTATGGCAGAATCTCCTGAGGATAAGTCATCCGTAACCCTTCTCAGCACAGAGCAGGGTGCATCAGAGATGCTTTTCATCCCTGCAGGTGTAAATGCTACCTTTACTATGAGCTTTACGGATGAGGGAGGTCTCTCACTTCAGTATGAGCATAACTCCTGCAGCCATATAAACCATAGCAAGGACGCTCTCTGCACAGCCTGCAAAGAGACAGTTTCTCACTTTTTCAGCGAGGGCTTCTGCACAGTCTGCGGTGTAAGGGAGAGTGTTGAGGAAGCAAATATTCCCGAAATCGTAACAAAGTATGCTTACCTTTCAACAGAGCATGAGCTTTACTACGGTGTGGTATTCTCCACCCTTAATATCGACACGGTAAATCAGAATGATATGGGACTTCTGGTCTTTGAGTCGGACAGCGGAGATCTAACCTTTGATACAGCAGACAGTGTAATCGAGGGTGCTTCTCTGAAGGAGGGCGGCTTCCTTGTAAGGACAGAGGCTGTTCATCCCAAAAACCTCAACGATACAGTATATCTCAGAATTTATGTGAAGCTTTCAGACGGAAGCTATGTATATAGCGATGTCATCGCTTACAGCGGCACTCAGTATGCTTACTCTCAGCTTAGAAATCCTGCAAGCACAAAAGAGACAAAGGCTCACGCCGTGGCACTTCTTGAGTTTGCAACTCAGATGCAGATCTTCTTTGACCATAACAAGGAGAATCCTGCAAACGGAAATCTCACCGAAAGCGAGAGGGCTCTTATCTCAGAGTACAAAGCTTCAATGACAGAAAAGAGCGAAAAGGCATCAGCTCAGAAGTGCGGGGAGTTCATAAAGACTTCAAAGAGTGCAGTGCTTTATCCCACAGCTGACTTAAGCTCTGAGCTTTTCACCCTGAACTATAACTGTAAGCTTAAAGCTTCGGCAAAAGAGGTTACTCTCTATTACTGGGACAGCGAGACATATCTATCTGCAGACACCCTCACAAAGGAAAATGCAAGCGGTGTGATTACAATGTATCTTACCTCTGACGGTACCTATAGAGCTGACATCACAGATATCAGCGCAAAGGATATGGCAGATACCCTCTATGTCGCTGTTTTATATACCGAGGGCGATGCCCGGTATTCAACAGGTGTTGTAGCCTACAGCCTCTCAGAGTATCTCAGCGCAAACGCTGATAACAGAGAGGAAGAATCAAGTGCTTTGGCACAGGCATCCGTAGTTTACGGATATTACGCAAAGAAGCTCTATTCATAATCCTTGAGATTTCTTTGCAATACTATAAAAATTACGGATAAATCGGAAGAAAGGAGAGCATTGCTCCAAAGTGGGTGATGCAAACACAATATGAAACTGATAAGAAAATGCCTGTGTCTGCTTCTGGTAATGACCCTGATGGTCTCGCTTACCAATATGGGACCTGTGTCACATATCCACGCAGCGTCAGCCAATACATATATTTCCACTACATATTCATCTAATTTGAATGTAAAAACCACCTCCGTTACGGGGCTTTACGACGTGCCTTCAAAGAGCGGTACCCTCAAGTACAGCTTACCTGCAGACACACAGCTCAGAGTAAGGGCACTTCATCAGAATACCTCAGGCGAATACTGGTACGAGGTGCTTTACTATAACCTTACTCTCTATGTATTTGCCGCCGATACAACCATGGTTTCCCACCTTACGGGCGATGTTACCGCCAAGAATCTCCAGTCTCCTGCAGTTCTTAAGTATGGCTCGGGCTTTCCCATAGGCGGTGAGGTCTCCTCGGTTTATAACGATATCGGCGAGATACGGGCATCTCTTTATAACGGCTCCCACCTGACAAGAGAGCCTGCACTTACCTCTGCGGACACAGTAAACGGCAAGTATTATAACCTTATGAGCAGTACGGTAGATACAAACCTCTGGTTTAATCTCCTCTCTGCAGGTGTATATACCTACGTTGTCTCTGCTGAGGCAATAAGCTACTATATCGATGACAGCGATACTCTGAAGAAATCAAGTATAGATGTTTTCGTTGAGAACAAGCAGTGTATCGTCACAAACAAATCAAGCCCCAACCCTGCACTTCACCACGGCATTGACGTTTCCGTATGGAACGGAGACATCGACTGGGCAAAGGTTGCAACTCAGGTTGATTTTGTAATCATCAGAGCCTCCTGGGAGGAGACGGCCGATACCAAGTTTGCCACCAATGCCAAGGGCTGTGAGGCAAACGGAATTCCTTACGGTGTTTATGTCTATTCCTATGCTGAAACTGCAGAGGAGGCAATAGGGGAGGCGGAGTATGTTCTCTCTCTTGTAGATGGCTACAACCTCTCTCTGCCCATATACTTCGACTTTGAAGATGAGTGTCAGATGAACCTCGGCACCAGCATGCAGAAGACCATCGTAAAGGCTTTCTGCGACACCATCTATGCCGCAGGCTATCAGCCCGGTGTCTATACATACAACTGGATCCTGACAAGTGTTCTGACTGATGCCTACTTCAGGACCCTGCCTTCATGGGTAGCTGAGATAAACGGTGCAAGCTACACAAGCTACGCAGGCGGCCTTACAATGTGGCAGTATTCATGGACGGGAAGATTCAACGGCATGAGCGGTGATGTTGACTGTAACTATATGTACGGTGAGCTTCCCGGTACCCACTCAAGCGACAAGACCTATCTCTCAAGCTGTGAGTATTATCCCTCAAACCTCTTGATTACTCTCAACACAAATGTAAATGTGAGACAGTATCCCTCAACAGATTACACACTCCTGAAGACCATAAATTCAGGAACAGAGGTTCATGTTACAGGACTTTACAAGAATACCTACGGAAACTACTGGTATCAGATCGAGCATGACGGAGCAACAGGATATATTGGCTCCGAATATGGGGATATAAAGGAATATCTCTTTGATGATATCTCCGTACAGAACCCCCAGATGGCTTCGAATCTCAACTCAGGCAAGGGCTACTATATCAGGGGAGATTTAAGCTCAGTATATAATAACCTTCTGACAGTCAATGCAAGGGTTTATTCGGGAGAGGATACCGACACCACTCCCGTACTCAGCTCAAGCTTTAGCCCTGACAGCAAGTTCTACTCTCTCTACAAGAGCGAGGTTGACTATGGTCTTGCCTTCGGAACTCAGAGCACAGGCTACTATACCTATGAAATCTCTGCAGATGTTAAGAATTACTCAGCCTCAGGCAAGACACTTTCAAGCAAAACAGAGAATGTTGTCCTTTGGACAGCACCCTATACAGTCAATAATGCAACCATCACGCCTCCCGAATCCACAGCCTGCACACACAGCATTGTAACTCAGCCGGCAAAGGAGGCAACCTGTACCGAATCAGGACTGACAGAGGGAAGCTACTGCTCACTCTGTAATGTGGTATTTGCTACCCAGACCACCATTCCTGCCACAGGTCACAGCTATGCGTCAAGACACTATGCTGCTACCTGCATCGAGATGGAGCACACTCTCTATACCTGCCTTAACTGCGGTGACAGCTACAAGGAGTATGCAGGCGAACAGTACAGCCAGTGGAGCGAAACTAAGCCCGAGGGCGTAGATGAGAGCCTTATTGAGACTAAAACTCAGTACAGCTTCAGCGAGTATCAGACCATTAAGAGCTACGAGACCTCCGTGGAGGGCTACACCCTCATCAATAAGGAGTGGGAGAGCCAGGGACAGAAAACTCAGGAGTGCGCCAAGGAGTGGCCCTCAGGCTTTGACAAAACACACGCTCTCTATTCTCAGTACGGCAAAACTCCCAAAGCTGACTACACAGACACCTACTATGTAAAGACAGAGCTTGACTCTGAGGAGATCGTGGGTTATATCTACTATCACTGGTGTTCGGGTCAGTATAATGACGGTCCCTATAACCGCTTTACAAGCAAAGAAAAGACCGACACCTATCCGGCATTTCATGCTTTCTACAGCACCAAGTCTCCCGAGGAAGCTGACAGGACAGCTTCTGACGGAAGTGTAAGATACGACAACCTCAGCTGCTGCGGTGATACCTACTGGTACTACAATGTTCCCATATATAAGCAGACCTACACAGACTACAAGGCACTCTACACTCACTCTATATGGACAGCATATTCTGAGTGGAGCGACGAGGAAGTTACTGCTTCGTGGGATCGCAACGTCAAGACCCGCACCCTTTACAGATATGTAAATGAGGGAGCATTCGGAGATCATTCCTACGACAACGGTGTCTGCACCGTCTGCGGAGAAAAACAGCCTCTGCAGGATATGTGCCTCTTCGGCTTTATCAACGGCTTTGACTATGCCGACAAAGAGGACTATGAGTATCTCGGCTCCTACTGCTTCTCTGAGGGTAAGCTTGTAACTACCTTTACAGAGGACAGCTACGTTGGTGTAAAGACCGTTGATAATGAAAGATGGTATATGACCAACGGCTACCCAGGTGACAATGTCACCTCGGTTATGCTCTATAATACCGATGTTCTGGAGTATAACGGCGACAAGCTCTTTGTTCCCAAGGGAAGGGAGATCACCTTTACCCTTGAGGATTTAGGAAATGATATGTATATCCTCAGCTATACAGCGGCACCTTGTCCCCACGACAGACACAACACTCAGGGTGAATGCGTACTCTGCGGCGAGGCTGCAGAGCATAACTACTCCCACGGCGGATGTCTTGTCTGCGGTGCAACCTGTCCCCATAGCTACAACTACGGAGTATGTACTCTCTGCTCCCTTGAGTGTACCCATCCCTCCTATGAAGACGGAATCTGCACAGTTTGTGAAACAGAGTGTTCTCATAAGTGGTTAAAGGGTGTCTGCACACTCTGCTCAAAGTCCTGCACACACAGCTTTAAGGATGGCTTCTGCACTATATGCGGAGTATCCTGCGACCATGAATGGTCAGAGGGCAGATGTGCAATTTGCGGTGAGAAGTGTACCTCACACAGCTTCAAGGACGGCTATTGCCTCATCTGTAAAAAGGCAGAGCCTCTCTACTTCCTCCGGGGTGAGATAAACGGAGAAGAATACACAGGAGACAGCTATGTATTCACAAACGGCGAGCTTTATGTGAGATTCACAGAGGACAGCTACATTTACCTGAGAAGTAGCGAGAATGTATCCTTCATGTCAAGCACCGAATCAGCAGGCGATGCTCTGCTCACCTTGCTTTACAGCACCGAATTTCTGGGGGATGAAGGTTACAGGATATTTGTTCCCAAAAACAGAAACGTGAAGCTTACGGTTATTAATAACGGCGATGATACCCTGACCTTCAGCCTGACTGTGCTTGCCTGCACCCATAAAAAGCACAGCACCGAGGGTATATGCACAGACTGCTCACAGAAGGTGGAGCATACCTTCACTTCAGAGGGAATTTGCTCAGGCTGTTCCTTAAAGTGCAGTCACAGCTTCAAGGATTCTGTATGTACAGTTTGTAATTTCAGATGTACCCACAGCTACAGAGACGGCTACTGCACGGTATGCTCAAAGTCCTGCAAGCACAGCTTTGAGGACAGTATTTGCACAGTTTGTCAGTATGTCTGCACACACAGCTTTAATGACGGCATCTGCTCAGAATGTAAGGCTCTTTGCAAGCACGAGATAATCGACGGCACCTGCTCAAATTGTCTCAAGGAGTACAGCTACTCTCTTGCAGGAATAATTAACGGCGAATTCGTAGGCTGTGAAAGCGATTTCTCTTCAGATGCACTCACCTTTACGGATATGAAGGTCACCATTGAGACCACAGAGGATAGCTGTGTATTCGTAAAGACCACAGATAATGAGTACCTCTACCTTGCGAAGGAGATTACAGACGAAAAGTCTGCAACTCTCTACACCTCAGATATATCAGGTGCTGAGGAGATGCTCTATGTTCCCGGCGGTGTAAAGGCAGAGTTTACTCTGGGCTTTGGCGAGGGTAACACCCTCACACTCAGCTATGAGATCATAAGCTGTGAGCATACAGAACGCAGCGGCAGCGGTGTCTGCAAGGCTTGCGGTGATAAGGAGACGGTTCCTCAGGTAAACCTCAAGTATGCAGAGCTTTCTCTTGAGGAGAAGCTCAAATACACAGTTTACTTCGATACTCTTAATGTGGAGGGTGTTACACAGAACGATATGGGTATTGTGATGTTCGATACCCCCGATGCCTTCGGAAATATGGACACAGCCTCAAAGGTCTATAGCGGTGTCAGAACTGAAAACGGCTATTTTGCCATTGATACCGACCCCATGTATGCACACAGAATCGGTGACACCATCTACTTCAAAGCTTATGCAAAGCTTTCTGACGGAAGCTATATCTACAGCGACCTGATGAGCTTTTCAGGTGTACGCTATGCTCTCTCAATAATCAAGAGCCCCGTAAGCACAAAGGAAGAAAAAGCCCTTATGGTTTCTCTTCTCAACTATGGTGCAAAGCTTCAGAAGCTCTATGATTACAACACAGACAGCCCTGTTAATGCTGACCTGAGTATTGCCGAGAGAGCTTATGCCTCAGAGTATTCTTCCTCAATGGTGGAGAAGACCGAGAAGGTAACTGCGGAAAAAGCAGGGGAGTTTGCAAAAAGCGGCAAGGGGGGAGTGTTCTATCCCGTAGAAAAGTACGATAATGAGCTTTTCGGCTTCGAGATTGTCCTCAGGGCAAAGGGAGCCACAGGCAACGCAGACTTCTACTACTGGGAAGAGGAGGCTTTCAACAGCGTAGATGTCCTTACAAAGGACAACGCTTCAGGATCTCTTCCCGTCAGTAATATAGATGGTCAGTACCGTGTGTCCCTTTATGATGCCTATGCAAAGGATCTCAACGATCCGCTCTATATTGCAATGCAGTATAAGACCGAGGAGGGGGAGACTCACTCAACAGGTGTCCTCGCCTACAGCGTAGCCGAGTTTATGTCCGTTGATGCAGGTAATGAAAGCTCAGAGAATCATGAGCTTGCAAAGGCGGCTCTCGTGTATGCCTACTATGCAAGGTGCTTCTTCGGCGAATAAACTGTGAATAATAAGAAATGCTGATGCCTTTTTGGGTGTCAGCATTTTTATTTTGAGAAAATACTCATAAGTAAAATGGCAAAATTGTTGATTTTATTCTACGAAAGTTATAAAATTAGAATATAGCATAATTGTGCCTTTTGAGTTTACTTTTGAAAGGAAGGATACCATGAAAGCCTACAGAAAGATATTATCTTTGTTGCTTGCAGTATTGCTGATAGCAGGAGCCTTTATGTCTTTGCCCTCAGCAGCAGCTGAAGAAACAAATCCCGATGCCGACATAAAGCTTACTGCACAGTGCATCTACGGCTATTCCTTTGAGGTTTTGGAGCAGGTAAATGACCTGAGAGCATCACAGGGACTGAAGCCTCTCAAAATGAATCCTCAGATGCTTGAGGACGCTATGCAGCGCTCCTCAGAGCTTGCGGTAAAGTTCAGCCATACCAGACCTGACGGTTCTGCCTGCTTTACTGTAAACAGCGAGATGCTGGGCGAAAACATTGCTGTGGGTCAGAGCACACCGGCAGCTGTTATGCAAAGTTGGGTAAATTCTCCCGGGCACTACGCAAACATTATGACATCTTACTATGACAGTATTGGTATCGGCTGTGTAGTTCACAATGGGGTCATATATTGGACACAGATCTTTGGTATCTCAGATGCTGAGGGTGCCGAGACCTCAGACGAGGTGACAGAGAAGGACTTTTCCGTTTATCTTGGCGATAGCGTTTACACTGTAGAGATGATCCTTCCCGAGACGATGTTTGCAGGCGACCGTGGCGAGATAAAGATTCAAGGCGAAAATTCCGATTATCGCACTTTGTTTAGACTAAACAATGAAGACTTCACATTTACTTCGTCTTCACCCGAGGTTTTAATTGCAACAGGGGATGAGATTGTAGCTTTAAGCCCCGGTACTGCCACCATCACAGCTACAAGTCCTGCTATGACAGTATCGGCTACGGTGGAGGTCGTGGAGTTCTCAAAGGGCGAGAGCCGTCAGTGCGGAGATAACATCTTCTGGGACTATAAGGACCACACCCTGACCCTTTCGGGTACCGGCAGAATGTATGACTACGACACACAGTATATGTACTATGAAATAATCAGCACAGACGTGCCTTGGACAGACGGCTTCGGCAGTGTGGAGAAGCTTGTGGTCGGAGAAGGCATTACGAATATAGGAAGCTGTGCTTTCACACTCTTTTATAACCTTAAAGACATAGAACTTCCCTTGACCCTTAAGGAAATAGGAGAAAGTGCTTTTGCAAAATGTCAGAGCCTTACCGAAGTTACGCTCCCTGAGAATCTGGAAACACTTGACGAGGCAGTCTTTGTTGATTGCTACAACCTTAAAAGTGTCAGTATCCCTGAAGGTGTCAGGAGCCTTCCTGCATATACTTTTGAGAGCTGTTACTCCCTCGAGAGTGTAAAGCTCCCTGAAAGCCTTGAGACTATCGGCACAGGTGTCTTTTCTTACTGTGACAGGCTTAAAAGCGTAAATATCCCTGAGGGAATAAGAAGTATAGGTTACAGTGCTTTCTATGGCTGTGAGATCCTTGAGGACATTACCCTTCCCTACGGTGTAGCTGAGATATACAGCGGCACCTTCGGCGGATGCTATGGGCTTAAAAGTCTCAAGGTTAAGAATCCCGTGCTCAGATTTGGTGCAGAGGATATGTTCAGCACACAGAAGGACGACCTTACCATATACGGCTACAAAAACAGCTCCGCAGACCTCTACTCTCAGGAGAACGGCATCGCATTTGTACCCTTTGACGCACCCTCCTTTGAGGCTTCAGTATCAGATCTTCGCAAGGTCTATGACGGAGTGACTGTTACAGAGGATCTGCCGATAATCATTTCCGATACTCCCGATGAATATTCGGTGAGATATTCAGAAGGCGAGAGCTTTGACTTTGACACAAGCTTTGAAAGCATAGAAGCTCTGGCAGAGAGATATGCAACGGGCGGCTTCTATGACGCAGATAATACCTATCTTACAAACAGCGGTAAATATCCCATATCTTACTGTATTTACAGCGAGGGCTATAATATCGTAACAGGCACAGCTTATATAGAAATTGAAAAAGCCACTCCAAAGTTTAGCTTTGAAAAGGATTTTGTAGAAATTCCTTACCACACAAAAAGCTATAACTACGGAGTAGTGGTAAATCCTCTTAAGGACCTGGGCTTTATAAATGCTTACGACGTTGAGTTTACATCGGATGATTTATCCGTTGCAAAGGCAGAGTCGGGCGGATATGTATATGCAAAGGGCATTGGAGAATGCACTATAACTGCAACCTATAAGGAGAACGAGAACAGTAACGCTCACAGTATTTCCTTTAAGCTCAGCACATATCCCGTAGGTAACTATCAGATAGGAGATTTTGTCTTTAGTTTTAAAGAGGACAGGACTGCAACTCTCTTTGATTATTATGGAGAGGATACGGTGCTAACAGTACCCACAGAGGCTCTGGGCTATAATATAAAGGAAATTTCCCACGGTGCCTTTTACGGTGCAAGCTTTGAGGAAGTGAACGTGCCTGAGGGCATAACCCATATCGGCACAAGTGCATTTTTATCTTGCACAGACCTCAGAAAAGTAAATCTTTCAGATACGGTTTCCACCATAGACGAAGGTGCTTTCACTTTCTGTACGGCTCTTTCGGAAATAACTATCCCCGACAGCGTTACAGCGATTATGGATAAGGCTTTCATAGGATGCAACAGTATGAACAGCGTTGTTATCCCCTCAACCGTTAAATATATCGGAGAAAACGCCTTCGGCTATAATCAGTACTTTTTCAGCGGCGACCTTATCAAGAATGAACAGTTCATGATTTATGGACACAAGGACACCGCCGCAGAAGATTACGCCAAGGAAAACGGCTTTAAGTTTGTGGATCTGGATGCACCGCCTTTTGAGCTTGGTGACGTAAACCGAGACGGTGCGGTCAACATAAAGGATGCAACCGCCATTCAGAAGAAGCTGGCAGGACTTGTCTCTTTCGATGAGGAGCAGATGTTCCTTGCAGACTTCAATGAAGACGGTAATGTAAATATCAAGGACGCAACTCAGATTCAGAAGAGATTAGCAGGTCTTATCTGAACACTGAGATAAAATAAGAATTGGAGGAATTAAAATGAAAAAAAGAATTGTAAGTTTGATTCTCACGGCACTTATGATTATGGGCTTATCCGTAATCGGTGTATCAGCAGAAACCTATTATGATATTTTTGTGGGAAGCGAAGTTGTAACAAGTGAGAATGCCGAGGACGTTCTGGGGGACGGCACAGTAAGCTTTGACTTTGAGACAAACACCCTCACCCTTAATAACGCAAGCATTCAGGGAGATTCCTTTGAGGGCTTGGGCACAGGCATCTACGCCTTCGGTACAGACCTTACTATTGAGCTTGTGGGGGACAACGTAGTTTCAGTTGAGAATCCCGAAAACGACACTAATGCAGGTATCTACGTTGCCAGCGGAAAGCTCACCATAAGAAGCCTTGAGGGCGGAACACTTACCATCAATGCAGGAGATGCAACAGACGATGTCTGCGGTATCTATACATCTGCAGGTATGCACGATGAAGAGGGCTTTCTGAAGCTCGATAGCGCAAACATCACCATAAACTGCGGTGCTGCACAGTGTTCGACAGGTATCCGCTCCGTAGGGCCTATGTATGTTTCGGGAGGAGACTTAAGCATTGAATTCGGTGAGGCAGAAGAGGCATACGGCATAGAAACCTCAATTCATTATGTCTATGATCAGGACACTTCTGATCTTATTACCTTTAACAGAGGCCACTTAAGCTTTACAGACGATGCCAAGGTGAAGATCACAGCCGACGAGATCATTACAGATGCTTACGGCATCAAGTGTGACGGCGACCTGACAGCCAACAAAGCAGAGCTTGATATTACTACCGGCTCAGGCTATGACGAAGTCATTTCATCTGACGGTATGATGGTGCCTAAGGCGACTTCCGTACCTATCATTGTCTTTGGATATGCAAAATTCATGTCCTGCAAGGTCGATACCTTATCTCTTTGCGGCGGCGGTGTGAATATAATGGGCGGCAAGTCGGAAATACAGGATGAGACCACAGGCGAAACAATAAAATACGGTGGTTATATTGAAATTTATGACGGTGCAGAAATTTCCATAAAATGTGAGGATTCAGGCTTTAACCGCTTTGGTATGCAGTCAACAAATAACATTACCATAAACGGCGGTAAGCTCACAATCGAAATGGGAAAAATTACGGGCGATTTCCCCATACGCAGATGCTACGGTATGCACTCAGGCTTCCATATCTATATTAACGGCGGTACAACCTCTATCTCAGTTCCCGAGCGAGTGCTCGAGCATGATGACTTCAGCTGCATAAGCCAGTGGTATGGCGGTGTTCACCTTTCAGACAACATTACCGTTACAGGCGAAAAGGGCGAGTTTATTAACGGTGGAGGCGGCTGCATTCAGGACGACCCCAAGGTTCCCGTTGTGTTCACCGACGAAAAGGTAAGCGAAGGTCTCCTTGGAGATGCAGATATGGACGGACAGCTCAATGTAAAGGATGCAACAGCTATCCAGAAGTTCATTGCAGGTCTTCTTGATTTCATAGAGGAGCAGAAGTCCCTTGCAGATTTCAACGGCGATGGCGACATCAATGTAAAGGATGCCACCGCTATCCAGAAGAGAATCGCAGGCCTCATCTGATTGTTAAGTTTAAAATTTTAAGATGAAGATAAAGAAAAGAGTACACCATTTTCGGTGTACTCTTTTTTTAGTGAGGGGATATTTGTTTTTTAAGGAGAGAGCTTTTATCAGCGAAGCTCATATTCTCCGTCTTTTATGAATTTAAGGGTCGTTTCAAAGAAGGCTTTAAGAGCCTTTATCATATATTCGGTGTCCTTCTTGCCTGCTGTCTCAAGGGCTGAGTGCATAGAGAGCTGAGCCAGTCCGATATCTGCAGAAAGCACAGCGAGCTGAGCATTTGCGATGTTTCCCAGAGTGGAGCCTCCCGGGATATCTGCACGATTATAGTAGTACTGATAGGGGACAAGTGCCTTCTCAAAAATTGAAGCCGCAAGGGATGAGGAGATTCCGTCTGTGGTATATTGCTGATTTGCGTTGCACTTGATGACCACACCGCCGTTCATACATACCTGATGATTTGAATCGGAAAGCTCAGGGTGGTTGGGATGCACAGCGTGAGCATTGTCGCAGGACATCATAAAGCTTGATGCCATCTTCTCCTCAAAATCATCAAGTGAAAGAGAAGTAAGCACCTTCCCTAGGGTGCTTCTGAGGAAGTCAGAGTCAGCACCGTGGCGGTTTTTGCTTCCGATCTCTTCATTGTCAAAGACCGCAAGCACAGGCATACTGCCGAAGTTTTCGGCACTCTCAAAAGCCTTAAGAGAGGCAAAAACACACTGCAGGTCATCAAGTCTGGGAGCAGAGATGAAGTCCCCAAAGTCAGCACCCTTGTCTCTGTTATAAAGGAGAAGGTCGCTGCTGAGAATGTCCTCTTCATTTACACCAAGCATTTTTGCAATGCGTGCCTTGAGGCTTATTTTTTCATCACCGAGAGCATAGAGAGGGAGCATATCCACAGCAGGATTGAGAGCCACCCCTTCGTTTATCTTGCGGTTCATGTGAATTGCCACATTGGGAATGATAGCCGCAGGCTCAGATATATCCACAAGTCGGCTCGTCACTCCCGATTCGGTTCGAAGAAGCACCCTGCCTGCAATGGAGAGGGCTCTGTCAAGCCATGTGGAGTTTATCATACCACCGTAGCGCTCTGCTGAAAGACGTACGTAGTGCTTGTCTTTCAGCTCGGCGTTTTCCTTTATCATCATTGCGGGGCTGTCAGAGTGGCTGGCGGCTATCATAAAGCCCTGAAAATCACCCTCTGGCACTCTGAAGGCAACGAGAGAGGACATATTTCGGCTCAAAAAGTAGCTCTTACCACTCTCAATATTCCATTTCTGTCCCTCCGAAAGCTCCTCAAAGCCGAGGCGGAGAAGTCGGGTCTTGATGTTCTCCACCGCATGAAAAGCAGTAGGAGAGGTTTCTATAAACTTAAAAAGCTCATTAGTCATAATATCACCTGTAGATCAGTATGCCTCTACTATATCACAAATATGAAGCTTTTTCAACTTGAAGGTTGTTTAAGATTTCTTATCTCTCATATTGTTTATCTCCGATTTGCCCGCCATTCGTTGAAGTCCTCCTCATAGAAGTACCAACCGGGGGTGGATAATTCCTTTTGAGAAATAATATAACCAATATCCAGCTCTCCTGCATTGTCGGGAGAGTAGGCAAAACCTGATCGGTATTCTCCGCCCAACCACTTTTTCCAGCGATCAAATGTTATGGTGGTTTCATCCTCTGCATTGTCCTTATCAAAAGTAATCGTCATATAGCCCCGCCTGAACAGTTTCCTCAGAGCTTTTTTGATTTCCTCATTCTTTATTTCAGCTTCTTTTCCGTATTTATTCTCATAGCAGATGTTCATATATCCCTTGCTGTTATGGATGTAGATGCTGTGAATTCCGTAATCGTCATTAAGCATAATCATATAATCTGCTACCATTTTCAGCAGGGGATAATCCTCCTTAAAGGTTTTGTCTGTGTCTGCAAATTGTATGTTCCGCCTTGTAAGAACACAGAATCCGCCATAGAATAAAACAGCACAAACCATTAAGATCGAAAGGAGAATACAAATACTCGCTATGTTATCCTTAAAGAATTTCTTCATATATGTCCTCTTTTACACCAGGGCTTAGTCTGCCCTCTGATTCAAACAGCCTTCGCTTAAAACTCAGCTTCGTAGTAATAGAACTTATCACAGATCTTTTCTACATAGTAGATGTTATCCGTACCCTCGTCCTGATGTATGAAGCCGTTACCGTAGGGCCTGAGTGTCTCCTTTGAGGAAGGTGCGCACCAGACTGCATACATACTGTTTTCTTCGCTGTAGAAAAATCCCACATAGGCAGTCTCGGGGCCAAAGCCTGCACCGCCGCAGGAAAAGCTGATGCCTCCAGGTGTTTCCTCTGAAACCGACCCGATGAAGCCTTTATTTTCAAATGCGCTGTAATCCTTATGCTCTATTGCATCAAGAAGCTTATCCTCGTTCTCCCTTACAAAGCTGAATATCTCACCTTTATCCGCTCTGTCGTCGTTATCACTGCAGCCCATTATAATTAAGAAAGCAATTCCCGAAACAATATCACAGCCTGCCAGCGAAAGGGTAATTACCGCCACAAGGAGAAGGCTCAGGACTTTTTTAAGCATATTCTCACTCCCTGCCGAGAAGTGAAGCGTATTTATCCGAGAGAAGCTTTGAGAGCAGGATAAACACAAGGCTCAGCACTGCTCCCAAGATAACAAGAGGGGAGGAGAGAGTTATTCCGGATGAATAGTGCAGAAAAGCCCACACATAACCCAGGGCAGTTATAATAAGTGTGCTGAGTGCGCAGGATAGGGAAAAGCTTTTTCTGCTTCTGTATGTCCTTACGAAAAACCAGTTGCCGACGGAGAGCAGGTATCCTGCAGAGGGTACTATAAGTGCTGTAGCCCACAGACCGTTTGTGTCTCCCGTGGGGGTTCTTCCCTCAAGCACTACGCCCAGGGTCATCAGAGCAAAGGACACAAAGAGCATCAGAGACTGCAGAAGAGCGGCTCTGAAATTACTTATGGCTTTGAGCTTGATGTCAGGGACGGTGGTACTCTCAGGAGTATCCCTTTTCATCAGCTCATAAGTTTCACGGCAGGCTTTACAGCCCCCCAGATGCTCCTTTATAAGTGCTTCGCTCTCCCTGCTGCAACAGCCGTCAACATAGAGAGGTAATAAGTCATTGATAATACTGCAATTCATTTTCATTTCTCCAATCTTTCAAGAATTTTCTGTTTGGCACGATAGTATGTAACTCTCGCCCAGCTTTCGCTTTTTGCGAAAATCTCGCTGATACTCTTGAGGCTTAAGCCTGAGAAGGTGTAAAGCATAAATACTTCCTTGTAAGGCTCGCTGAGTTCGTGCAGGCAGGAAAAAGCCCGCTTGCCAAGTTCCTTTTCCTCAAAAAGCTCTGCGATGTCAGGTGTGCTTTCTGCTTCATCCTCGGAAAGCTGCCCACACTTTTTCTGCTGATTAAACCAAGCATAGTAGTTGTTCTTCGCTATCTGGCACAGCCACTGCGGTACACGGCTTTCGTCCCTTACAGAGGAGAGATTCATGTATGCACGGTAAAATGTGTCCTGAGTAAGCTCCTCTGCCAGTTCAGAATTGCCGCACAGCTTCATAAGGAAACGAAATATGAAGCCTTTGTTTTCCTCAAATATCTTTTCGAAATCAAGCACAACCTCACCACCTTTCGCCTATAAGATTGGCAAAAACATAAAACGTTACAAACATTATACAAAAAATTCTGTGTTTTTACAATCAGCTCTGGGATTTCATCGAGTAATCTGAGGGAGAGGGAATATTTTTATCAAAACTATAACAAATAGAAAATTTCCTCTTGACATTTCACTTTAAATGGTGTATTATATTCAAGTCGTCAACCGACATCCGGGTGTAGCGCAGTTTGGTAGCGCGCTTGAATGGGGTTCAAGAGGCCGCAGGTTCGACTCCTGTCACTCGGACCATAGAAATAAGGGACATCTCGTAAGAGGTGTCCCTTTTTCTTTATATTTTGTTCGTGGGATAGGGGTCGAACAGGCTGTGCCGAGGAAATTCTCAGCGGAATTTCCGAAGGTAAAAAGGCTCCTGTGGAGCGTTTTTAAGCCGCTGCGTTGATGAATTTATGACTTATGCACGCCGCAATATGCTAGGTAGTAGTTTTCAAATATTAGCAACTCCTGTCACTCGGACCGCGTCGTCGCAAACACTTCGGGTTTGTAATGATTTAACATAAATCATTACGTCACTTATCGTGTTGCTCCTCCTTTCCCAAAAATCATAGATTTCAGGGAGCCCTTTTTGATGTAACCGAAAGGTTGCATCTCTTTTTTTATATTTGGTTGGCAAAAGCCTACGAAGCGGACTCTTGAAAGGGCGTCAAGAAAACAGTCCGGGGGACTGTTTTTTAGCCCGTGGGGATCATGAGTGGAAACCTCGGTCACACGTCCCATCATGCGAGGTAGGGTAGCAATCTCTAAAACAAATCAGGCCGCAGACTCAACCCTGTCACTCGGACCATCTAAAAGTCTTGAAAAACGCAGTATTTATGCGGGTTTCAAGACTTTTTGTTTGCTAAAAAAGGGGCTGAAAACATCTGTTTTCAGCCCCTTTGGTGTAATATTGGTGTAACTGAATTACAAATACACTAGACACAGATTACTGTATCACAAAAATATATTGAACGCAATAACGGCAATCTGAAAATCGGGTTGCCGTATGCTGATTATAACTTTTGATCCCAACATGTGATTATTTATTAGAAATGAAACCCTCTATCTCAACCGATATCATCTAATACCATACTTCTCAATAATATAGTCCATATCCTTATCGCCTCTACCGGAGAGATTGATAAGCACGGAACCCTTGCCCATCGTCTTTGCAAGCTTCATACCGTAAGCAACGGCATGGGAACTTTCAATAGCCGGGATGATACCCTCCATT
>JAZQAF010000016.1:0-71663 GCA_045545015.1 Ruminococcus sp. | reverse complement strand
CACCGCTGTTGAGGCAATAAAAGAGCTTAGAGCAGAGTTTTACTTCGGAGAGGACACACCTCTGGTCTGTGACAGTAAAGGCAACTACACGAAACCAAGTAACCTCAGAAAGAGGTATTACCGAATACTTGAAGCGGCTGGCATTGAACAAAAGGGTCTTCATAGCCTCAGACATACATTCGCAACCAACCTTGTGAATGGAGTTAAACAACCTGATGGTACAATAAAGTGCCTCACACCAAGACAAGCGGGTGACCTTCTCGGACACAGTACCTCACAGATAACGGAAATGTATTATGTGAAAAGGGATAACTCAAGGCTCATAGGGATAACGGACAATTTCGAATTTTGAGCAAAGAAAAACACAGGGCATCGTAAAATGATGTCCTGTGTTGGTTGTGTGATTTATGTTTGCAATGGATTATGTTAAATGCTTTCTCATAACAACAGCATTGCTTTCTTTTTTTCTCCATTTCAGTTTAATGCTTTCGTGTTCTGAAAAGCCGAGTTTCTTCCAAAAAGAAAGAGAGTTTTCTTGATAATCATACACGACATCTATACGGATTGTTTTGCTACATATTTTAATAGCTAGCTTTTCAAGGTAATGATATGCACTGCTTCCGACACCTGTTTTCTGTATGCTTTTATCAAGCATAAGCAGAGATAAATATGTCTCGTTATCTAGTTTGAAGTCAAGAATACCTTCGATAGTTTGTTTCTCTATATTTTCAATGACATAAGAGTTAAATCCTATCGTAAGCATTTCTTTAACTTCTTCTGCAACGAATGTTTCGTCGACTGAACTAACACCTAAATGATTTTTTAAAAAGATAGGGTTAGAATTATAAATTCTTGCGACTTTGTTATAATCGTTTTCTTCGATTTTGCGTATTATATATTCTTTCATGTTATATCACCAATGTTATTGAGCTTTTTAATAATGATAACACATATAGTTGGAATGTTCAATTGCCGGTTAATCAACTGCATACAAACAGTATCTGTATGGTTGCGAAATTATGCGTATTATGATAAAATGTCCATATTAACTGCGTGGGAGGTTTGAAAATGAACGAGAAAAAGTTTGATTCGAAGGGAAGCGTGTATGTGAAAGGCAGACCTGCTTATCCTGAGAAGATGTTTGAATATTTGCTTGATAAAAAGGTCATAACTCCTAATACAATTGTAGCTGATGTCGGTTCAGGAACAGGTATATTTACCTCACAGATAGCTCCATTGGTAAGCAAAGTTTTTGCAATAGAACCTAACGCGGATATGCGAACAAAGGCAGAAATGTGCTTCGGTGAGTATGCAAATATAACTTCTTTAAATGGTACTGCCGAAAATACAACTCTAAGTCAAAATTCTATTGATTTGATTACAGTTGCTCAGGCTTTCCATTGGTTTCATAGAGTTTCCTTTAAGAGTGAATGCAAAAGCATACTAAATGGCACAGGCAAAGTGTTCCTTGTTTGGAATGACAGAGATACTAATGCTCAAGTTATCAAAGATAATTTTGAAGTAAACAAGAGATACTGTCCCAACTTCAAAGGCTCATCAAACGGTATTGATTTCTCAAAGGATGGATTCAAGGACTTTTTTGAAGGGGACTTTGAGCTTATAGAATTTGAGAATAACTTTGTGTATGATAAAGAAGCTTTTGTATTGCGTAATCTGTCATCGTCTTATGCACCGAAGGTGGGGGATGAATGTTACGATGATTATGTAAAAGCAATCACAGAAGTTTTTGATAAGCATAGCGTAAATGGAGTAGTGGATTATCCATACATAACTCGTTGTTACATTGGTAAAGTATAAATACATTTTTCATTCCCCTGCTAAACTCCTGCTGCGGATATATATACAAGCGGTATAATATGCTTATGTTTAAATTTATAGGTGCAATAGGGGATAAAACCGAATAGAAACAAAGAAAGCCGTTTTAACGAGAGTTAAAGCGGCTTTTGACATAAAAGAAACAGGACACCACGAAATGTGATGTCCTGTGTTTTGGCAGGGGCAGAAGGACTTGAACCCTCGGCACGCGGTTTTGGAGACCGCTGCTCTACCAACTGAGCTATACCCCTATGTATTGTTATTTTGTGTCGCAACTTTGCGACGAGCATTATTTTACCACGACGGGAGTGGTATGTCAAGACTTTTTGATGAGAATAATCGAGTAAGTTGTGGGGAACTGCTGTGCATAGTGGTTTTCTGATGCTTTTGAGGGGGAGGGGTATTATTGTTCTGATGAATATATGATGCACATAAAAGCAAAAGCACCCCGAATTTTTTCGGAGTACTCTTGCTTTATGAAGATGATTAAAGGATGTTATTTTTCTTTAAGAATATCGGCGATTACTTCTCTTTCATCAAGGTGATATTTAACTCCCTTGATCTCCTGGTAATCTTCGTGACCTTTACCTGCCAGAACGATTATATCTCCTTCCTCGGCATTTTCGATACAATACCTGATAGCATCAACACGGTTGGGTACTATAACGTATTTGCCGTCGGTCTTGTCGATGCCTACCTTGATATCAGCGATGATATCATTCACATCTTCAAATCTGGAATTGTCCTCGGTAATAACGGAAAGATCGGAAAGTTTTCCTGAAACTTCGCCCATCTCATAACGTCTTGCTTTGGGGCGGTTGCCTCCTGCACCGAAAAGGGTGATGAGACGATGGGGCTTATACTCTCTGAGTGTGGTAAGGACATTCTCCATGGACATTGCGTTGTGGGCGTAGTCAATAAGGAGGGTGTAGTTACCCTTTACGGGGTAAGCCTCAACTCTGCCTTTTACCTTCACTGTATCGAGTCCCTTGAGGATGGCCTCATCGGAGATATCAAAATGTCTGCATACGGAAATCGCTGCGAGAGCGTTATAAACACTGAATCTGCCGGGGATAGCAACATCAACGCTGAGTTCCTTTATACCCTTTGTTTCAAAGTGAACGCCAATGTAACCGGGTCTTGCAATTAGGCTGTCGCCGTAGCCCATAAGCTCAGCTTTTTCGCTGAAGCCGTAGGTCTCAACTGCACAGGTGCTGTTTTTGAGAAGCTTTTCTGTGTTTTCGTCATCGATATTTACAATTCCCACCTTGCACTGCGAGAAGAGCATTGCCTTGCAAGCCAGGTATTCCTCCATATCCTTGTGTTCGCTGTCGCCGATGTGGTCGTGAGAGAAATTGGTGAATACGCCTAAATCAAAGAGGATGTTGTCGGTTCTGTGCTGCTTTAGGCCAATGGATGAAACCTCCATAACAACGGCTTTGCATCCTGCTTTGACCATTCTGCGCATTGCCTGCTGAATTTCATAGCTTTCAGGTGTGGTGTTTGCGGTCTTGAAGATATCATTTCCGATAACAACTCCCAGAGTGCCGATAGTGCCTGTCTTTATTCCGGCACACTCAAGTATGGAACGGATCATAGCTACAGTAGTGGTTTTGCCCTTGGTGCCTGTAATTGCAACTGTTGTGAGCTCTTTTGCAGGTTCACCAAAATACATAGCGCTCATTTTGGAAAGTGCGGCTCTGGTATCCTCAACCTTTATAATGGTGATGGCCTCGGAAACAGATACGTCGTCAGAAACGATAAGGCAGCCTGCGCCTTTTTCGGCGGCATCTGCAGCATATTTATGTCCGTCTGTAGTGTAACCCTTGAGGCACACAAAGGCACAGTTTTCTATAACTTTTCTTGAATCGTATATGACATCGCTGATTTCAATGTCAGTATTTCCTTGAATAAGTGTGTAGTCAAGGTCAGAAAGCAACTGTGATAATTTCATCATCATACCTCCGTATATATATTTAGTATAGAGATTTCTGGAAGATTATATGATAAATTTACAACTTTTTTTTTGACTTGTCAACGAAGAGCTTCGGAATAAACAGAAGGGACTAAGAATGGTGAATTGGTGAAAATTACCCTATTTTTAGTAAATTGAGCGTTTTTTTGCCCAATAATTCTATAAAAGAACAATTATGTGTAAAAAGGACCTCAAAATGAAAGTTTTTAGATTTTGCGATATACAAAATGCACAAAGAGGTTTTCGTTATAATTGCCAAAAAGACGAGGCGTAAATTTAGCATATCAACCATAAACTTAAAAATACGTTGTCAAAATAGACAATTTTACTTTTTAAAATTATTCTTTTAGATAAAAAGTACAAAGGGAGTTGAAAAAAGTACTTTTCTTGTGGTATTATTACTTTAGTGAAAAGCGCATATTTATTTAGTGAAAGCTACGTAAATTTGCGATGGGACACTGGCACAGTCGTATGTGCAAAAAAATATTTTTTAAAGGAGTTTTTCATCATGAAAACAAGAAAGATTCTTGCTCTCATCCTCGCAGTTCTCATGGCAGTTGGTTGCCTTGCAGCTTGCGGTGGCGGCAGTGAGCAGGCAGCAACCACCACTAACGGTGACGGTTCCGGTAGCGGTGAGAAACTTGTACCTTTCTCCGAGCAGTTCATTGCTGAGTGGGGTAAGTACATTGCAGAGAATGAGGGTACAGAGATCAACCTCACTCTTTGGGCACCTTCCAAGGCTATGGAAGTATTCCAGGCTGAGGCAGACAAGTTTGCAGATCTTTTCAAGGATTACTTCAAGGTAAACATCACAGTTGCAGCTCAGGAAGAGGGCGATGCAGCTGCTCAGGTTATCCTTGCTCCCGACAAGGCAGCTGACGTATTCAGCTTCCCCTCCGATCAGCTCAACAAGCTCATCGACGCTCAGGCTATCAACAACGCTGATATGTTCGCTGAGGAGATCAAGGCTGCTAACACAGCTAGCTCCGTTGATGCAGCTACAATCGATGGTAAGATCTACGCTTACCCCGAGACAGGCGACAACAGCTACTTCCTCTGCTACGATAAGAGATTTGTAACAGACGAGCAGGCTAAGTCTCTCGAGACAATCCTTGCAGCATGTAAGGATGCTGGTAAGAAGTTCACATTCGACTCCGGTAACGGTTACTTCACTTGTGTATATCTCTACACAGGTGGCGTTCAGACCCTGGGTCTCGAAGAGGACGGCATTACTCAGAAGTTCAACGATTACAACATCGATGAGGCTGTTGCTACAACAAAGGCTTTCGCAGAGCTCTTTGCTCAGTACAAGGGCACATTCGAGAACATCAGCACAGTAGGTTTTGCTGACGGCGTTAAGACTGATCCCACAACAGTTGCAGCTGGTGTTATCGGTTCTTGGGACGTTGCTACTGTAAAGAGCGTTCTCGGTGACAACGCAGGCTTTGCAATTCTTCCCACAATCAATGTTAACGGCACAGACAAGCAGATGATCAACATGTTCGGCTACAAGTTCCTCGGCGTTAACAAGAACTCCAAGGCTCCCTATGCAGCTCAGCTCCTCGCATTCTACCTCTCCGGTGAAGAGTGCCAGCAGGATAGAGCTGAGAAGCTCGAGTGGGGTCCCTCTAACGTAGCAGTTCAGGGTTCTGATTTTGTTCAGAACAACGTTGCTATGAAGGCTATCCTTGCTCAGTCCGAGTACTCCATGCCTCAGGTAGGTATTGCAAACACATTCTGGGATCCCCTTGCAGGTCTCGGTAAGTATGTTGCAGAGTCCACAAACGACTTCTCCGATGCTAAGGTTAAGGAGCAGGTTGAGGCTTGTATCGCAAACATCAAGGACGAGTAATCAATCCCTGATTTTAAGAGTTTGATAAATAAGAGAGCAGCTCGGTCCTTAAGGAGCACGGGCTGCTCCTTTCTCAACTTATTTGTCAGATTTATCTAACGATTCTTAGATAAAAGGAGAGTGATTCGGGAATGAAATATACCGAGTATATGGCGCTGAACCCTTTTCAGCGTTTCTGGTATAAATTTACTAATTTTGTAAAATCAATCCCGAGAGGTATTGCTAATTTCTTCTGCGGTATAGGCAAGGGAATTGTCAATTTCTTTAAGGGAATCGGAAAGGCTATTGCAAACTTTGTAATGGGCTTTATCCGTGGTGATATTTTCACCAAGGTTTCTTATCTCATTATGGGCTTCGGCAATATGTGCCGTGGTCAGATAGTTAAGGGCCTTATGTTCCTTGCTATCGAAGCAGGTTACATAGTATATATGATAACCTTTGGTGCGGAGTACATAGGAAGACTCTTATCTCTCCGTGCTGTAAAAGGTCCCGATATCGTTAATTATCTCCCCGGCGGAGTAGTTGACAGACAGACAGGTGCTATTCACGTTTCCAGTGTAAAGATCCTGCTTTTCGGTATCCTTTCCATTATGCTGACAGTTGCATTTATTGCTATTTATTTTGTCAGCGCAAAATCTGCAAGAAAAGTTGAAGAGCTCAAGAAGACAGGTCATAAAGTTCCTAAGTTTAAGGATGACTACAAAGACCTTATGGACTCCAAGTTCCACTCAACTCTTCTTACAACACCTGTAATTCTTATCAGTGCCTTTGTTATCCTGCCTTTGCTGTTTATGATCGTGATGGCATTCACAGGCTTCTCCGGCACAAATTACGCCGACTTTGGTTGGGTTGGCTTTGAGAACTTTGCTGAAATTTTCAAGACTTCCAATTCATCTGCTGCATCTATGGGTGCTACATTCGGCAAAATTGTAGTATGGACTCTCGTTTGGGCAGTTGCAGCTACATTCAGTAACTATATTCTTGGAATGATCGTAGCTCTTATGATCAACAAGAAGGGCATCAGACTCAAGGGCCTCTGGAGAACAATGTTCGTTATGACCATCGCTGTTCCCCAGTTCGTTACTCTGCTCCTTATGGCTCAGATCCTCGGACCCTATGACTACAGCCCCATGAACCTGATTCTGAGTAACTTCTTTGGCTCAACTGAGACAATAGACTTCCTCGGTTCAACAGCCAACAATGGTCTGCTTCCCAGAATCATGGTAATTGTTGTTAACTGTTGGGTAGGTATTCCCTACACAATTCTGATGACAACAGGTATTCTGATGAATATTCCCGAAGATCTGTACGAGAGTGCTCGTATCGACGGTGCCGGCCCTGTAAAGAGCTTCACCAAGATCACACTTCCTTACATGCTCTTCGTTACAACACCTTATCTCATTACCCAGTTCATTGGTAATGTAAATAACTTCAATGTTATCTTCCTGCTTACAAAGGGCGGTCCTGTTGATAACCTTGAATACGCAAAGGGTGCGGGTTATACCGACCTTTTGATTACTTTGCTGTATAAATTGTCTATTGATAAGAGCCTTTACGGTCTTGGTGCTGCAATCGGTATTCTTGTATTCCTTGTATGTGCTACACTGTCACTGGTTACCTTCAATATGACCAAGTCAGCAAAGAATGAGGAGGAATTCTCATGATAAAAAGCTATAAACTCAGAAGAGGTATTGCAAATACGCTGATATATATACTGCTTACTGTAATGTCTCTTATATGGATATTCCCTCTCGTATGGCTGATTCTTCATTCTTTCCGAATCAACCCTCTGAATCCTGACATTGCTCCCGTAGTTAACTATCAGGGTATTTTCCCCAAGTTCAATGAGCTTGGTATCGACAACTATATTTCTCTTTTCCGAGATACAAAATATCTCGTATGGTTTAAGAACACCTTCATTGTAGCTGTTATTTGCTGTATCATCTCAACTCTCTCTGTTCTGATGGTTGCTTATACCTTCAGCCGTCTGAGATTTAAGGCTCGTAAGCCCTTCATTAATGTTGGTATGATTATGGGTATGTTCCCCGGCTTTATGACAACTATCGCTATGTATCACATCCTTGACGTTATCGGTCTGGAGAGAACTCTTCTCGGTCTTATTCTGTGCTACAGCGGCGGTTCAGGTCTTGGTTACCTTGTTGCTAAGGGCTTCTTTGATACGATTCCCAGAGCACTTGACGAGGCTGCTACCATTGACGGTGCTAACAAGAACCAGATCTTCTGGAAGATCATTCTTCCCATGTCCAAGCCTATCGTAGTTTACACTATTCTTACATCATTTATCAGTCCTTGGTGTGACTTTATTCTTGTAAACATCCTGATGGGTAACGACCAGTCTCTCTGGACTGTTTCCAGAGGTCTTATGTACTGGACAGAAAGAGAGCGTATCGCAGAGGGTACCTTCAGATGGTTCCTCTCCGGTGCAGTTCTTATTGCTATTCCCATTACAGCACTGTTCCTGTACATGCAGAAGTACTACGTTGAAGGCGTTACAGCCGGCGGCGTTAAGGGTTAATTCCCAATACTTTCTAAAACTTCAGAGGGGCGACTGCCAAGGGCGGCCGCCCCTTTTTGAAAGAAATCACATAACTTCTTAAGCACATAATACGGTGCTTCCTTTTAAAGTTGAAAACAAGGGTATTGCCCATAATATAAAGAAAAATCAAGGAGTGAGGAATAATGAAAAAAATCCTTTCGCTTATAATGATCTTTGTTCTGGCATTTTCAGCGCTCACTTTGGCAGGATGTAAAAAAGACGCCGCAGAGGGAACTGATAACAGTGCAGAGACAGTAACACAGGATCCCATAGAAACCCTTGAGGTCAAGCCCTCACAGGATAAGTACAGAAACTTCTACCACATCTGGGTCTGCTCCTTCAATGATACCAACGGTGACGAGACAGGCGACCTCAACGGTATCACTGAGATGCTTGACTATCTCAATGACGGGGATCCCACCACTACTACAGATCTTGGTATTGACGGAATCTGGCTTTCTCCCATAATGCCCTCTGATTCCTATCACAAGTACGATGTGGATGACTATATGGATATTGATCCCGAGTTTGGTACTCTGGAGGATTTTGACAGACTTATCGCAGAATGTGACAAGAGAGGCATCACAGTAATCCTTGATCTGGTGCTTAATCACTGCGGTGGCGGTCACGAATTCTTCAAGAAGGCTATGGAAGAGGCAAAAGAGGGAAATCTCGACGGATACGCAGATTACTACAGATTTGCCATAACCACAAATTCTCCCGGCGAAGGCTGGCGTACCTCTATGAGCAATCTTGGCCTATGGTACGAGGGTCAGTTCAGCGGCGAGATGCCCGAGTGGAATCTTGCTTCTGAAAAGACAAGAGCATACTTTGAGGAAGTGGCAAAGTTCTGGCTTGAGCGTGGCGTAGGTGGCTTCAGACTTGATGCCGTAAAATATATGACCGATGAAACAACAGACGGCGCAGAGTTCCTCAAATGGTTCTATGAGACTTCTCAGAAGTACAACCCCGATGTTTATATGGTAGGAGAAAACTGGCAGAGTAACTCTTATCTCTATGATACTTATGCCTCAGGCATTGACAGCCAGTTTGCATTCTCCTTTGCAACTGCTTCAGGAAATGTGGTAACAGCTGTAAATTCCGAGAATGGAAATACACTCTCTTCTCAGCTTAAGAAGTTTGATGAAGGTTCTGTTCAGGCAAATCCCGACGTAATCAATGCTATGTTTATTTCTAACCATGATATGGTAAGAAGTGCAAACTATTTCTCAGGCGACCTTTCCAAGGAGAAGATGGCAGCAGCTCTTTATATGCTCTGCCCCGGCAACACTTTTACCTATTATGGCGAGGAGCTGGGCCTTGAGGTTCCCGGCGGTTTCACAGGTAACGATGCATATTTCAGAAGTGCCATGCCTTGGGATAGTGATGTTGAGCCTGATATCTGGTGTACAGCTGACGCTTATGCCATTAATGATAAGGGTGGCGTAAAGCAGCAGCAGGAGGATGAAAACTCTCTTCTCAACTTCTATAAGAGAGTAATCAGAATCAAGAATCAGAACCCCGAGATCGCTCGTGGTCACATTACAGAGACCTTCACCTTCGATAACAAGGCTGTCTGTGCTTACAAGGTGGAGTATGAGGGCAAGGCTCTCCTTATCGTTCATAATCTTGATGATGAGAACTCAGCTACACTTGAGATTTCCGATGATATTCTTTCGTCTCCTCAGCTCAGAGGATATCTTATTGCCACAGGCGAGGAAGCAGAAAATACCGAGAATGTGACACTTTCAGGCACAACTCTGAAAATACCTGCACGTTCTTCTGTTGTAATCGGCACAGAAAATTAAATAGTAACTCTTTATTCTCTCTTTCGGGGAAAAATAAAAAGATAACCTTCGGGCAGACAGCTTGTCTGCCCGTTTTCTTTTGACCATTGTGTTTTTACAAAAGCTTTCAGAAAACCTCATTCATACAGCGACAAAAGAAAGACGAGCCTCTCCTTATAATGAAGCTGTAAAGACAAGAGGGGAGAGCCCTCCCAAAAGCTTTAAAACAGGACGGCAAAAATTATGGACGCAACATTAGCAAAAAGAAGAGAAAAAAACGACACATCACTTTCGTCACTTGTTAAAGAAATCGTTATTCATGTGGTGTATTTCCTGCTTGGACTTTTAATCTCAAAAGGAGCGGTGTTCGGAAGCCTTGCACCTTTCGGGGTTTCTCTGGTGGCGGCAGTGCCCCTGAGATATATCGGAGGAGCAGTAGGCGGTGCGTCTTTGGGGCATATACTGCTTTCTCCTGAGGATTCTTTCAGATATATAGCTTGCATTATTGCTGCAAGCGCACTCAGATGGCTTTTTTCTGATGTCAAAGCAATATCTCACAGCAGGCTGTTTCCTGTTATAATCTCCTTTACGCCCCTATTTATTACGGGGGTGGTACTTTCCTTTGTGAGTGAGGAGGCTGCCTCGATTCTTGGCAGAGGCTTTGTGGAGGCTTTGCTTAGCGCTGTGGGCGGATATTTTTTAGGCAGGACTGTAAGCCTTGTAGGCTCTCTTAAAGGACTGTGGGGCTTTTCAAAACCCGAGCTTTCCTGCCTTGGTGTTTCTGCAACCATAGTAATGATGTCGTTGGTGCCTGTGTCGTTATTCGGAATATCTCTGGGAAGGTTTCTTGCGGTGCTTCTGATACTTATGTGTGCCGCATACGCAGGTGTGAGCCTCTCCTCTGTTGTGGCTATTGCCACAGGTGTGGTGTTTTCCACCGCCTCACCCTCTATGGCTTTCTTAGGTGGCAGCTACGCCCTTGGTGGGCTTGCCGCAGGAGTGCTTTCGGCTTTCGGAAAGCTCCCTGCAGGAGTGGGTTTTACCCTCTGCAGCGTGGTAATGTCATTTTCAAGTGGTGACAATAAGCTTATACTTATACTCTTTGCCGAGGCACTTCTTGCAACGGGTGTATTTATGCTTATCCCAAGTGAATTTGGAAATTTTCTCAGAACAGCCTTTCTTCCTGCTGTGAGAACCGACAGAGAGGCGTCTCTTCGTGCCAATGTAGTGGCAAGGCTTCAGCATGCTTCAAAGGCTCTGGGAGGAGTTACCTCCTGCGTGAATGAGGTATCGAAGAAGCTGAGTAAAACTGATGATAAGTCAGAGTTTGCGGTGTTTAAGAATGCCGCGGAAAAAACTTGCAAAAACTGCGGGTTGAGAGTGTATTGCTGGGAAAAGCAGAAGGAGGTGACAAAGGATGATTTGAGACGCCTCAGGAAAGAACTCTATGCCTCAGGCTATGTGACAGAGAAGGATATAGAGGACAAGTTCTCCAAAAAATGCTGTAAACCCAAAGAGCTTGCCACGAGCATTTGCGAAAGCTATCGTGAATATCTTTATAACATATCTGCAAAAAAGCGTATCACCCAGCTGAGAAGCGTTGTGGCAGGAGAGTTTCTCGGGATAGAAAAGCTTCTCTTTGATCTTTCCGAAGAATTTGGAGACAGCGAGGAGTTTGATGAAAAGTCAGCACAGCTGATAGTAGAGGAGCTGAGAGCATCAGGCTATGTTGCCATCAACTGCTGCTGCAGGCTGAAGAAAAGCGGCAGAATGATAGTGGAACTCATAATGCACAAAAGCAGCAGAAGAGAAATCGACCTTAAGGAAATTCATCGCACAGTTTCCTATGTGTGCGGCAGAAGGTTTGAGCGACCTTCTGAGAGCCTCGAAGAAGACAGATACAGGGTAGTTATGTCCGAACTGTCCGTGTATGATGTGGATATAGGCTCCAGCCAGCACATATCAGGGGGTGGAGACCTCTGCGGAGACTCTTTTGATTATTTCCTAAAGGGCGACGGCACGGTTGTGACCCTTATCAGCGATGGTATGGGTACAGGTGGTGCTGCGGCAGTAGATGCCACAATGTCTGTGAACATAATGAAGAGGCTTCTCAAAGCTGGGATTTCTCAGGACTGTGCCTTATCTGTGGTGAATTCCTCTCTGATGGTCAAGTCCTCAGACGAGTCAACGGCTACCCTTGATGCTCTTGAGGTGAATCTCTTCACAGGAAAGGTGAGCCTTTTCAAGGCGGGCGCTCCCCTTACATTTATAAAGAGAGGAGGAAGAATACTTCGAAGGGAAGCCCCTTCCTTGCCCGTGGGAATTTTACCTGAAGCGAGATTTTCAAAGGATGAGCTGACCCTCAGAGAAGGAGATGCAATACTTATGATTTCAGACGGAATGCTGACAGGAGATGATAAATGGATAGAAGAGCTGCTCATAAACTGGAAGGACGCATCTGCTCGGGATGTAGCCGCCATAGCGGTGAATGAAGCTGTAAACCGAAGAAAAGATGGTCACGATGATGATATAACAGCTGTTGCTATCAAGCTACTAAAGAATTGAATGAGTATAAAAAACCGCCGACAGTTTTCTGTCGGCGGTATGTTTGTGTATTTTACTTTGTACGGATGATACAGCAGGAGGAGGGAGCGAGGGTTGCCTTCTTGCATCTGAAGGAAACCTCACCGATGATATAGACCTTCTCAAGCACCTTCTCGTCAAAGGGAATTGCTACCTTTTCTGAGGAGGGGTTGAGCATTACAACATAGTCGCCTCTGCGATATGCAAAAGGATACTTGTCCTTCTCTGCATAAACAACCTCAAAGCCTGACTCATTTCCGAGCTGAGGAAGCTTATGTCTGAGAGCGATAACATCTGTGATAACCTTGTAGATGGAGTTGGGGTCAGCCTTCTGACTTTCAACAGTAGGTGCTCCCTCTCTCATATCAACGGGGAGATAGATATCCTCTTTGTTAGCCTTTGAGAAGCCTTTGTTCTCAGTAGAATCCCACTGCATGGGAGTTCTGGAGCCTGTGCGGGAGTAGCCGCCCTCTTTGCTCTTGAGCTCGTCCTGATAGCGCATACCGATCTCATCACCATAGAATACGAAGGGTACACCGGGCATTGTGAACATCATCACATGGGAAAGCTTGATAGTGTCATTGTCCATATAGAAGGGAGCTCTGGGCATATCATGGTTGTTGGTCATAAAGGAGATGTAGCCAAGATCCTTTGTAAGCTCGTAGTTGGGAAGATATTCGTCAAGAAAAGCGGTAATGTCGCCCTTGCCGTTTTTGGAGAAGAAGCTCTTGTTCTCACCGTCCTCAAGGTAACGGAAAAGTCTTGAGTAGCCGTTGCCGTGGTGGTCAAGGTAGAAGTCCATGTGGAAGCCTGCATTCTTAAGTGAACGCTCGGGATGGCACCACTCGGAAACGATGGCAGCCTCGGGATAATCTTTATCCAGCATCTCACGAACGCCTCTCCAGATCTTTGCTGTGGAGATCTTTTCGTCATCGTTTTTAACGAGAGAGTCAGCCATGTCAACACGGAAGCCGTCGGCACCCATATCAAGCCAGAATCTCATAATATCCTTGAGAGCCTCTGCTGTAGCAATACAGTCGGGATGATCTGCGGGCAGCTGCCATTGGGGATGAGTTACCTCATGGAAGCCGTAGTTGAGAGCAGGCTGTGAGGAAAAGTAGTTTACAAGGTAGTTTCCGTCACGGGGACAGATGCCGCACATAAGGCGGTATTCTGTGGGAGCTTCCCATACACAGTTTGTGAAAATATATCGGTTTGTAAATTCGTTTTCTTTAGCCTTTTTGCCTTCCTGAAACCAGGGGTGCGTATCTGAGGTGTGACCGGGAACAAGGTCAAGAAGCACCTTGATGCCAAGCTCGTGAGCTGCATCAAAGAGACGCTTTGCATCCTCGTTGGTACCGTATCTCTCTGCTACCTGCTTGTGGTTTCTTACATCATAGCCTGCATCCATAAAGGGAGAGTCATAGATGGGGTTGATCCAGAGAGCATTACAGCCAAGGGATTTTACATAAGGAAGCTTTTCAATGATTCCCTGCAGATCGCCGATACCGTCTGCGTTGGTATCGTAGTAGCTCTGGGGGTAGATTTCATAAAAAACAGCATCTTTAAGCCAATTAGGCATATATTATTCCTCCTTGAAAGATGGATTTGTTATTTAAGTTTAGTGTATCATTTATTGAAGTTTTTTTCAATATAAAGTTACTGTATATTTTGGAAAAGTTAAAACATTCCATCCATAAATAATCACTTGCAAAAACACCCTCTTCGGAATAGTATGATATAAAGACCCGAAGCTCCAAGGAGGATGTGATTATGACCATTGAACAGCTCGGTAAAACAAAGCTTCTCATATCCCTATGTTCTCAGGATATGAAGGACTTTTCCCTAAGATTCGATACTATGAGCCTGTGGGATGACCACTCACGGAAAGTACTCTGGCGGCTTCTGCACCTTGCTTCGAGCAAAACGGGAATTCCTGTGGATGAGAGCTGTGTGCTGGTTGAAGCAGTACCCTTTGATTCGGGCTGTGTTCTTCTGATAAACCTCATTGACAAAGGAGACAGAAGAAAAACCTACAGAGCGGTAAAACCCAAAGGAAGACCTTGCGTAAGGTTTTGTACGGCAACAGAGCTTCTCAGCTGTGCCGAGATGGTTTACAGACAAGAGATGCCCCTTCATAATAATTCGCTCTGGCTTTTTGAGAATAGGTATTATTTGCTTTTTGACTACCCCTTTATCTCCAAGAAAGCAAAGGGCTTGCTTGGGGAGTTCGGAAAGGTCTTTTTGGCAAATGATAGAAAGGTTGCAACCCTTAAGGAAGCAGGAAAGGCGCTCTGCGAAGGGGATGCAATGAATACAGTAGGAAGAATTGTTTGCAAATAAAATATGCCACGCCCGACTATATCCGGTGCGTGGCATGTTTTTTATTTTACTGCTGTGTCTGACCCTCGTCAGCCTGAAGTGTTATCTCGATTTCAAGCTCCTCGTCCGTATCTGAACGATATATTGATAAGGTGACCTTATCGCCTGCTGAGTGCTTTTCGAGTATTGCATAGACATCCTTGAAGGTTTCTACCTTCTCTCCGTCAATGGCGGTCATAACGTCGTTTGTCTTAAGTCCTGAACCGTCGCAGGGACCATCCTCGGTTATTTCTCCGATGAGGATTCCTGCAGGAAGTGCGTAGTACTGCTTCATTGCCTCGGTCACAGCCTGTCCTGAGATTCCGATGCGTACTCTGCCGCCTACATAGCCCTGATGGATCAGATCGTCAATTACCTTCTTTGCAGTCTGGCTGGGGATTGCAAAGCCCATTCCCTCGTAGGAGGAATCGGAGATCTTTGCGGTGTTGATTCCGATAACCTGACCGTACATATTGCAGAGAGGTCCGCCTGAATTTCCGGGATTGATAGCGGCATCGGTCTGAATGTAGGAAACCTGAGCTGAGAGGGAAAGCTCTCTGTCCTTAGCGGAAATAATACCCTTTGTGAGGGAATTCTGGAAGTCCATACCGCCGGGATTTCCGATGGCAATAACATCATCACCGATCTCGGTTTTGTCGGAATCGCAGAAAACGGCAGGCTCCAGATCTGTGGCACTTACTTTGAGAACAGCAAGGTCTGTTCTGGTGTCATAGCCTATGATCTTTGCCTCATAGGTAGTGCCGTCATTGAGGACAACCCTGACCTTGTAGAGATTTCTGCTGTCACCGATAACATGGCTGTTTGTGGCAATGTAGCCATCCTTGGTAATGACAATGCCCGTGCCCTGAGATGCAGGCTCACTATCATCGGTTACCTTGCCTGTGTAGCATACAATGCCCACAGCGGAATCTGAAATCTGATTATATGCGTACTGAGTGGTGTATTTTGCGTTGTCATCTTTGTCTCTGGGAGGATTCACAAGAATTATTGAGCTGTCAGAGGAGTAGTCAGTCTTATCATCATTGGGGATCACTCCTCCCTCAACAATGTCACTCTGAGGCTCTGTCTCTTCCTCCTTGGGTGCTGTGGAGGGTGTGTCTTTATCAGTATCTTCCTTGAAAAGTGTGGGTGCAGTTGTTTCCTTTTTTGGTGCTTCGGGGTAATTTGATATCACGTATCCGCACATTACGAAGAAGCCTATAGCAAAGAGTGCAACCAGAATCCACAGTATAATTACGAGAGCCTTTGATCCTTTTGAATGCTTCTGCACAGGTGGTGCAGGGTAAAAGGCAGGAGGCATCTGATAGGGGGGAGTATTGGGAGTGCCATAGGGTGCATAGGGTGGGGTCTGATTCTGAGGGGGATATACGGGTCTCTGATAGTTATATACACCCTGAGGATAATTATGAGTGTAAGGCGGTACGGGATTTGTGGGAGGTGTGGGAGCATTATAGCCTACCGCTGAATTTCCAGAGGGAATCTCTCGGGGCACATATTCCTGATTTGCGTGAGCCTTTTCTTCTTCAAAGGTGAAAGCAGCAGGTGCAGGAGATTCAGAGGGAGCGAAGCTTTCCTCGGGAGTGCGGACCTCTTCAGGTGCGGAGACTTCTTCAGGTGCGGCGACTTTTTCAGGTGCGGAAATTACGGCAGGTGTCTCTTCAAAATCCTTTGTTTCCTCATGAAAAGAGTTCTCGGGTACATCACTCTCGCTCTCAGGCGATGTTACCTCATGAGCTTTTGGTTGTGTTTCGGGTGCAAACTCCGACTCTGAGAAAACTTCGGTGGAATTATCCTCCACATCCTCAGGCGGAATATTCTGTAAATTTTCGAATTCGTTGTTCATTAATTATCCTCCTCATAGGTGGCGTCGGGTATATCTTTGGATTTTTTGGGAGCTTCATCAATATAGAAGATAAATCTGCAGTACTTGTCAGGCTCACTTTCTGCACTGATGCTTCCCTCGTGAAGATGTATGATGGTACGGGCAATGTAAAGTCCCAGACCCATACTGTTTTTATCTTTACTTCTTGATTTATCTGCCTTATAGAATTTATCAAAAACAAGGCGGAGATCCTCAGGGAGAATACCCTTTCCGCTGTTTTCCACGGTAAACTTCACCTTGGAATCTTCGGTTTCAATGCCGAAGCGGATGTAGCCTCCCTCGGGGGTGAATTTAACAGCATTCTCAACCAGATTGAATATAACCTGATGAATGAGATCACTGTCGCCAAAGGCACAGGTGTTATCTTCGATCTCAAGTCCTTCGATTCTAAGCTTCTTTTTACTTATATCACTTTCGAAGCTCAGAATTACGTCGAAGAGGGTCTGCTGTATTTCAAAAACTCTTTTATGCACCTTGATCTCGCCGCTGTCAATTTTTGAGAGGGAGATCATTGAGGTGACCAGTCGGGAAAGTCTTTTGATTTCATTTGAGACAATAAGCAGGTAGTGGTCAAAGTCGTCCTTTCCGATGGTGCCGTCAAGAATTCCGTCGATGTAGCCGGCAATCGTGGTCATGGGTGTTTTGAGCTCGTGAGATACATTTGCTACGAAATTTCGTCTTACTACCTCAGAAGCAGCAAGGGAATCAGCCATTTCGTTGAAGGCTGTGGCAAGCAGTCCTATCTCATCGTCACGGTTTACATAAACCCTGCTTTCAAAGTCGCCTACGGCAAAGCGTTTTGCAGCGTAAGCCATTTGCTTTAAGGGACGGGAGGTATTGAACACAAACACTGCAGAGAGAATGAAGAGACAGAGCACAGACAGCATTACTATGATGATAAAAAGCATAAAGAAGGAAGGCACGTAGTCGGCTGCCCATAAGTCAGTCTGAAGTATAAGGCAGTATCCAACAGTTCCGGATTTCTCACAGGTTATCTGTGAAGCCGAAATGAAATAGACGTTGTCAGGATCGCTTTCAAAGGTTACCTTCTCAATAAAATCTCCCTCATAGAGCTTCTGCATATAGGAAGGGGGAAGTGTTGTAGGTAAGGTAGCAGAGGTGTTGTCTCCTGCAAAAACGACATTTCCTTCGTTATCACAAAGCACTATCAAAGCGTGCATTGCTTTGCCCATGGTGGTAACAGAGGAAGAAAAAAGCTCGTCCTCAGCCTTTATGCTGTGAAGGTTGCCATCACAGGCTTCGGATATATAGGATGAGACCTCACAGGCTCTCTCCTGCATGGTCTTTTCTCTTTCATTGTTTACAAATCGAGCTACAGGAAAATAGAGGATCCCCATAGCAATAATAACGCAGATAAAGGTGACCAAGATGCTTCGGAACAGAAACCGTTTGAAAACGGAGCTTCTGAGTATATTTCTGATAGAATTAATCATAGGTCACAAATTTATAGCCTCTTGCCCAGACGGTAGAAAGCTCCCATTTGTCGGAAACGCCATCTATCTTTTCACGGATTCGCTTGATATGGACATCTATGGTACGGCTCTCGCCGCAGTAGTCAAAGCCCCAGACTACATCCAGAAGCTGATCTCTGGAAAACATTTTGTTGGGGTTGCTTGCGAGAAAATAGAGCAGTTCAAGCTCCTTTGGGGGAGTGTTTATAAGTTCGCCCTTTACACGCAGCTCGTAGTTTTCAAGGTTGATGTCCAGATTGTGAAGATGAACTTCATGGGACATCTCCTCATCCTGAGGCGTGGTTCGGCGAAGCACGGCACGAACTCGGGCTATAACTTCCTTTGCCTCAAAGGGCTTTGTGATATAGTCGTCAGCACCAAGCTCCAGCCCCAGAACCTTATCGAAGGTCTCGCCTTTTGCGGTGAGCATGATAAGGGGACACTGGGAAGTCTTGCGGATCTCACGGCAAACCTGCCAGCCGTCAAGCACAGGCAGCATAATGTCGAGGAGAACCATATGGGGATTTTCTGTTTCAAAAAGATTAAGGGCTTCCTTGCCGTCGTGGGCGCAAACTGTTAAAAAGCCCTCTTTTTCAAGATAAAGTCTGAGAAGATTACAGATGTTTTCATCGTCATCTACTATAAGAACCTTGTATGTAAGCATAACTTGCTCCTTCCTTTGAATCTGATATAATTCCTCAGAAAGTAATTATATAGTAAATTTAAGACAAAAGAGTGAATAAATTTGAAACTTGTCTGAAAATATCATAAACTTTCTGTGAATTATAAGAGAGTTTTTAAGGGGACGGAAAAAATCCGCCGCAAGTGAATGCGGCGGGGAAATAAACCTTGATTTTTAGCCGCTAAAATCAATAGGGCTGAGCAATGCACCTGCGGAAGGTGTTGAGAAGATACTCTACATCCTCATCTGAAAGTGTTGTGTTAAGAGGCAGAGTAAGCTGATTTTTGAACATATCGTAGGCGTTGGGATAATCTTTGATATCATAACCTAACTGCTTGTATGCGGTAAGCAGGGGAAGAGGCTTGAAGTGGACGTTGCAGATTACGCCGTTCTGTGCCATTCTCTTGAAAAATGCGTTACGATATTCCTCGTCCTTGCCTGTGAATCGAACAAAGTAGAGATGTCCGCTGGAGCGATGATCCTCAGATGCATGATTAAGCACCTCTACGGGCAGGTCCGCAAAAGCCTCGTTGTAACGCTTGATAAGCTCGTGGCGTCTATTGAGGATATCGTTATAGCGATTCAGCTGAGCAAGACCCAGAGCTGCCAGAATGTCAGGCATATTGCATTTGTACTGAGTTTTTACTACATCATATTCCCAGGAAGTGCCCTTGTTTTTAGCATAGGTGTCCTTGGTCTGACCGTGGAGTGAAAACAGCATATACTGACGGTAAAGCTCATCATTATCAATGCCTGCGGCATTTTTCCAGGTAACGGCACCGCCCTCACCTGTGGTCAGGTTCTTAACTGCATGGAAGCTGAAATTTGTAAAGTCAGCAACCTCGCCGCACATTTTGCCGTTTCTTGAAGCACCCAGTGCGTGAGCGCCGTCGCACATAACGATGATTCTGCCGTATTTTTCCTGAAGCTCGCTTGTGGGCTTGAAGAGATGCTTTTTTCTCTCAACTATCTCATAAATCCGGTCGTAGTCGCACATTACACCTGCAAGGTCAACAGGAATAATAACCTTGGTATTCTCGTTTATTGCTGCCTCAACCTTGTCGTAGTCCATCTCAAAGCTGCCCTTCTGACAGTCGATGATAACGGGCTTTGCGCCGATGTGGCACACAACTGAGGCTGTAGCGGTGTAGGTGTATGAGGGAACGATAACCTCATCTCCGGGGCCAACCCCGAGAATTCTCAGGGTCATCTCTGCGCAGGCTGTCTGAGAGGAGAGACAAACAGCCTTCTCTGTATGGCAGAATTCAGCTATCTGACTTTCAAAAAGTTTTGTTTTGGGACCTGTGGTGATCCAACCTGACTTGAGTACGGATACAACAGAATCAATCTCTGCATCGGTAATGTCAGGGGGTGAAAATGGAATGTTTCGCATATCCTGTGTCTCCTATATTTTCCTGAGTTTCAAAAAAATAACACTATACGTATTCTATCATAGATTATACTACTAATTATTCCCAAAGTAAAGGCATTTTTTCAGAGTCAGGATTTTTTCTTCGGGAGATTTCAAGGTATTTGTTTCTTGTGGCGATGCCACCTCTGAGATGCCTTTCTTGCTTATTGAGGAGAAGCACCTTTCTCACCTCGCTGTAGAGGAGTGGATTCAGATTCCTCAGGCGCTGGCTCACATCCTTGTGGACTGTGCTTTTGCTGATTCCAAAGGTCTTTGCGGCAAGTCGTACGGTAGCTTTCTTTTCCAGTATGTATTCCCCAAGTTTAACAGCTCTTTCTTCAACTATTCCCTTCAAAAAAATCTCTCCCTTATCGGTAATATTAGAATATATGAGAGAAGACGAAGGAATAGCACAAAGGATAAGTCAATGAGGTTGTAAAAAACTGAGAAAAAGCTATGATAAAGCAGAAAGTTTTTGTTTACAGAAGTCTGCATTTGTGGTACTATATAAAATAGGATTATAGTACACATTAAGTATATTATTTACTTTGATATATATTTTTTTGAGATACCTTTATTACTCGCAAAGGGTGTGCCGTTATGATACAGAAAAACACGAAGATATGTATGGTGACAACGATCACAACGTCGTTTGATAGATTTGTGTCCGATTCAGCAAAGAACCTTTCTATGAAGGGCTTTGATGTTACCGTTATGTGCGGTGAAATGAATCAAAGCTTTAAAGAGAAGCACGAGGAATTTGCCAGGGTAATTCCTCTGTCAGTGGAAAGAGGAATTTCAGTCCGTCCCATGCTCAGGTGTATCAAGGAGCTGAGAAAAGCCTTCAGGGAAGAAAAGTTCGATATTATCCAGTATTCAACTCCCAATGTGGCTCTTTGCTGTACTCTTGCAGGTGGATTTAAGAAAATCCCCGTGAGAGTTTACGGCCAGTGGGGTATCCGATATGTGGGCTTTAAGGGCATCAAGCGCTTCTTCTTCAAGATGATCGAAAAGATCACCTGCAAGGGAGCAACACATATAGTTTCAACCAGCCCTTTGAACAGAGAGCTTGCCATCAGCGAGGGTCTTTCAAAGAAGGACAAAATCAGCGTTATCGGCAAGGGCGGCACCGTGGGTGTTGATTTCGCTGTTCACGATATTAATAAAAAGCCAGGGTGGAGAAAGGCTATAAGAGAAGAGTACGGTTTGGATGACGGCACTCTGGTTTTCAGTTACATAGGCAGACTTAATAAAGATAAGGGTATCACAGAACTTCTGCTTGCTTACAAGGAGCTTATCAGAAAAGAGAAAAACACAAAGCTTCTCCTTGTGGGAATGGAAGATCCCACCAACCCTCCCGATGCAGAGGTAATGAAATGGGCGAGAGGCTGCGGCAGCATTGTGTTTACCGGTGCTGTGGGTGTAGATAAAGTGGCACAGTTTATGGCTGCCACAGATATCTTTATCAATCCCACATACAGAGAAGGCTTTTCCATGGTACTTCAGGAAGCAATGGCAATGGCTCTTCCCATAATCACCACAGATGTTCCCGGTCCCAGTGAGGTTATAGTGAACAAGGAATCAGGAATCCTCGTTCCCTCTCATGACTATAAGTCGCTTTATGAAGAAATGCTTCGACTGATGAAGGACGAAAGCCGCAGAAATAAATATAGCGAGGAGGCGAGAAAACGAGTAGAGAAATACTTTGCTCGTCCAATTATGCTCCAGAATATTTATAACCATTATTGTAAACTGTTAAATAAGCAGGATGAACACCTGAAATTTATGTACCTTACTTCAGATCCCAAGGCTGCCGTAGAAGCAGAAAATGCAGGTGTTGACCGCATTTTCCTCGACCTTGAGATTATGGGCAAGGAAGAGCGTCAGGGTCATCTGGATACAGTGGTGTCTCACTCAAGCCTTGATGATGTAAGCAAGGTGAGAAAGGTAGTAAGCAAAGCACAGCTTCTTGTAAGATGTAATCCCGTGCATGAAGGTATCACAGCTGAGATAGACAGAATCATTAAAGACGGTGCCGACCTTATTATGCTCCCTTACTTCAAGACCCGTGAGGAAGTAAAGACTTTCCTTGAGGCTGTAGGCGGCAGAGTAAAGACTGTGCTTCTTTTTGAAACAAAAGAGAGTGTTGAGAATGTAGATGAGATACTTTCCCTTGAGGGAATTGACGAGGTCTATATCGGTCTCAATGACCTGCACTTAAGCCTTAATATGACCTTTATGTTTGAATTACTGGCAAACGGCACAGTTGAGAGCCTCTGCGAAAAGTTCAGAAGAAAAGGCATTCCCTATGGCTTCGGCGGAATCGCAAAGATCGGCGAAGGTCTTGTAAAAAGCGATGTTATCATGGGTGAACATAAGCGCCTCGGTTCCACATCGGTAATTCTCTCCAGAACCTTCCGCAATGAGGTCGGTAACAGCCGCCCCGTTAAGGATATGGGTAAAGAGCTTGAGCTTCTGAGAGAAAGAGAAAAGGAAGCCGCAAGCTGGACAGACGAACAGTTTGAAGAGAACCGCAAGCTGGCAGTAGAGAAAATTGCCGAGGTAACAGAGGTTATCAGGAAACAGAAGTGTAAAAAGTAGTACATAACCCATAAAGGGTACCGAGGAGGTGTCGCCTGTGTTTTTCAGTATAATAATTCCAATGTACAATGTTGAAAGGTACATAGGTGAGTGTATAGACAGCCTCCTTTGTCAGAGTATGTCTGACTTTGAAATAGTTATAGTTGATGACGGCTCCAAAGATAAAAGTGCCGAAATAGTGAAGCGTTACACAGAGAAAGACAGCAGAGTGGTTTTACTGAGAAAAGAAAACGGCGGGCAGTCAACGGCACGCAATTTTGGTCTTCGCCATGCAAAGGGAGAGTACATAATCTTCATAGACAGCGATGACTTTGTGAGCAAGGACGACTATCTGGAGGCGCTTCATAAGAAGATAGAGGAAAGTAAAGCGGACGTGGTAATGTACAGATACAACAAGTACTACGAGCATCGTGAGCCACAGTTTGAAAGGTGCGGTTACTCTTTTTCGGAGGTAATGAATATAACCGATACCGCAAAGCTTATTCCCGAGCTTGTAAAGCGTGATGCCTACTATGCATCTGCCTGGACAAAAACCATAAGAAGAAGCTTGCTTACCCATAACGGCATCGAGTTTGACGAGACCCTTCGTTGTGAGGATGTTGACTGGAGCTACCGCATTATGGAAAAGGCAGAGAGAATAGCTCTCGTTGACCGTGAGTTTATTGCATACAGACAGCGTGAAGGCTCTGTCACAAATGCGGGAAGCCTCATAAACATGGAAAGCCTGCTTATTACCCTTGAAAAGTACAAGGAGCGTTACGAGGACCCTGCTACAGATATTGATGAAGGTCTCAGAAGAGGTCTTCTCGGGTCTCTTGCAAAGCTTTACTCAAACCTGTATCTCAGTTACGGCAGAGTAAAGGACAAGAAGAAAAAGCAGTTTCTCAAAAGAATCAAGGCACTCTCATCTCTCTTTAAATACGCCGAGAGCAAGCGCCCCAGGCTCATAGGCACTTTTCATCGTATTTTCGGTTTAAGGCTTACGCTGTTTGCGGTAGGAATTATTGATAAAATAAACGGATAGGAGTCAGTATGGATAAGAGATTACCAAGAGTTCTTGTCACTACTGTCAATGTCTGGCAGGATAAAGGCGGGGTGCGAACCTTGCCTGAGTTTTTTTCTTCATGGGATAAGGATAAGGTAGCCCAGATATACACCAAAGCAGGACTTCCTCAGACCTCTGTGTGTGACAGATTCTTCAGAATAAATGAAAATGCAGTGTTAAAAAGTGTTTTCAGGAAAAGTGTTTCCACCTCTTCTGTTGTTGAGAATACAAAGGGAGAGCTTACATCCTCTGAAAGCCGTGAGCTTAAAGAGGAGCAGAAAAGATACAGCCGCAAGCACAGTATGCTTATGTCTCTGATGAGAGAGATGGTCTGGCTTATGGGTAAGTGGAAGACAAAGGAGCTTGATGAGTTTATCAAGAACTATGATCCCGAGCTTCTGTTTGTACCCGTTTATCCTCTTGTGTATATGGCAAGGCTCCAACTCTACATCATAAAGAAAACGAAGAAGCCTGTGGTGTGTTATCTTTCCGACGATAATTACTCCTACAAGACCTGCGGTTTGAATCCGCTGGCATATATACATAGATTCTGGCTCAGAAAAAAAGTTAAGAAGATAATGGAGCAATGTCATAAGCTCTTCGTAATAGCTCCCAAGCAGAAAGAGGAGTATGACAGAATTTTTAAAACCGACAGTCTGATACTCACAAGAGCAGTTGACTTTAGTGCTGATGCTGAAAGCAATACTACTCCCGAGTATCCTTTGAGAATGGTCTATACCGGAAAGCTTGGTATCGGCAGGGACAAAACAGTTGCAGAAGTAGCAAAGGCTGTATCGGAGATAAATAGGGATAAAGAACGGATCCGCTTTGAGGTCTATTCCACAGACACTCCCAAAGGAGAGTTTGAGAGACTTCTCTCAGAGGGAGGTAACCGATTCTGCGGAAGCGTAACTGCAGATAAGGTAGAAGAGATTCAGAAGGCTTCCGACATAACTCTTTTTGCAGAGGCCTTAAGTGGCAGACATAAAAATGCCGCAAGACTTAGTTTTTCAACGAAGCTTACGGACTATTTCAAAAGCGGAGCCTGTGTATTTGCTGTAGGCTGCAGAGATATCGCTCCTATGGATTATCTGATAAAAGAGGATGCGGCAATATGTGCCACCAATCGTGAAGAGATAAAGGAAAAGCTCTATGCTCTCTGTGATGATTCTCAGAAGGTTTCTGAGTACGGAAGAAAAGCCCGTGAATGCGGAATGCGGAATCACAGCAGAGAAAAAATCACTGCCCTCTTCAGAGATACTCTGACAGAGGTTTCAGGCATTAATAATGACTAAATATTTGGGAAAGGAGAGACAGACGTGAAGGTTCTTCAGATAAATTCCGTTTACGAAAAAGGCAGCACGGGAAAGATTGTCAAGGATTGCGAAGATCTTTTTAAGGAGTACGGCATAGAGACCTATGTGATTACCGGACAGGATAAATTTGACAGCCCTAACGTCTTTGTCACCAATACTCCCTTCTCCCTCAAGTGGAGCATTCTGATGACCCGACTTTTCGGAAGACACGGTTTTTACAATAAAAGGGCAACAAGAAAAGCCCTCAGGTTTATTGACAAGGTTTCCCCCGATGTTGTGAATCTTCAGAATATTCACGGTCACTATATCAACATAGAAATACTTTTTAAATACCTTAAGGAAAAGAATATACCCGTGGTCTGGACTTTGCACGATTGCTGGTCCTTTACAGGTCATTGCTCCCATTTTGACTATATAGGCTGCGACGGCTGGAAAAATAGCTGCGGAAACTGTCCACAGCGGAGAAAATATCCCGATTCATGGTTTTTCGACAGATCGAAGAGGAATCTCAAAGACAAGAGAGAGATTTTCACAAGTCTTGAGAAGATGCATGTTGTCACACCCTCAAACTGGCTTTCAAACCTTGCAAGGCAGTCTTTTCTCGGAAAATATCCGGTGACAACCATACATAACGGAATTGATACCGAAAGCTTCAGACCCAGAGAGTCAGACCTCAGAAAGAAGCTGGGGCTTGAGGACAAGTTCATTTATCTTGGAATCGTCAGTAGCTTTAAAGGAACAAAGGGTGGAAGGCATTTTCTTGAACTTTCAAACATGCTCAAAGATGATGAGCATATCGTACTTCTTTCCCTTGCAGATAAAGATGTGACTATCCCCGACAATATCACAGTTCTTCCGGCTACAAACAGCAGAGAAGAATTAAGCCTTGTCTATTCTATGGCTGATGTATTTATAAATCCCACAATGCAGGACACCTTCTCCATGATAAATGTTGAGGCGCTTGCCTGCGGTGTACCTGTTGTCACTTTCAGAACAGGCGGTTGTTCTGAATCACTCACCGAGGAATGCGGTATAGTTGTTCCCAAGGGCGATACAAAAGCACTCTATGAGGCTGCACAGCAGGTGAAAAAAGGTAAAATTAAAAGAGAGTTCTGCAGACAGAGGGGTCTTGAATTTGACCGAAAAGTAAGATTCAAAGAGTATATAGATATTTACAAAGAATTATTAAACTGATTTTCAGGAGATATTATGTGGGTTTGGCTTTTTATGCTCCTTGGCATAATCGGAGTCAGGTGCTTGATTCCGGATGCATTGGGCGAGAAAAAGAAAAATCTAATATTTTTAGGTCTGAGCTTTGCCATTATTGTATTTGTAGTAGGCAGCAGAAGTGCTATTCTGACCAATAGTGCAGATCTTCGCAATTACTATAACTGGTACATAAGGGCTATGAGAATGCCTCTGAGCGAGATGATTGAGCACAGTGCCTTTGAGGATGGATATCTGGTTCTCAATAAGGTGCTTGCCATACTTTTTCCCTCAAAGTATTTTATTGTTTATTTTGAGGCTGCCTTCACTACTGCAGTTGTATTCTGGTATATTTACCGCAACTGTGACAGCGTATTCCTCGGCGTAATTATTTACATCTGTCTGGGGCCGTGGCAGTTTTTCCTTACGGGCTTTCGTCAGGCGATCGCCATCTGTATGAGTATCATTGCTTTGGAGATGCTGAAGAAGAATATGCATATATGGGATATTCTGGCAATAATAACAATTTTGCTGGCATCTACCATCCATTCAACGGTGTTGATCTTCTTCGGGGTATTTATTCTCAAAAGGATGGAGTTTACCAAAAAGTTTGTTCTTTCAGCAGTTGTGATGACACTTCTTATGCTCGTTTTCCTTGATGATATTGTAGCATTCGGAAATGACTTTTTGGAAAGAGAATATACGATGGCATACCAAGGATACGCCCTTGCGGGAATTGTCCCCATTATGGTGTATATGGGCGCATTGATTCTTTGGTATCTTATCTGGAGCTGGAACAACGAGTTTATCAAAGAACATGAACTTGAACTGATGATGCTTCTTATCGGCCTTTGTCTTTATTCTCTGCGCTATACAGTTACGGTTATGGAGAGAACAAGCTACTACTACTCCTTCGTGCTGATGGTGGTGCTTTCAAACGGAATAACACGACAGAAGACCAAGACAGTGAGAAATATCGCAGTGACTATTTGTGTAGTAGCCTGTGGAGCACTGTTTTTATATCGTGTAATGACTCAGCTGGGAGAGTACCATTTCTATTGGGACTATCTGGAAAGGTATGTTTATTTATGAGAGTAGCTTTTGTATCTTGTTATCTTAATCATCATCAGCTCTCTCTTTGCGAGGAGCTTCGCAAGAGATGTGACGATTTCTGCTTTGTAGCTACATCACGTATCTCTGATTCAAGACTAAGTCTGGGCTACGAGGATATGAATGAAAAGTATGACTTCGTGGTCAGAGCATACGAAAAAGGTTTTGCAAAGGAAAAGCTCAGGGAGATCCTTCTGGAAAGTGATGCCGTAATCTTCGGTTCTTGTCCCAACAGTTATATAGACTTTCGCCTCAAGAAAGACAAGCTTTCTTTTATTTTTTCAGAGCGATCCCTGAAAAAAGGTCTGTGGAGAAGATTCATTCCCTCAGTTAAGAAGAAGATCTACGAGCGAATACTTAAGCACAACGAAAGACCGGTTTATATTCTTTGTGCCAGCGCATTTCTGCCCCTTGATCTTTCGCTCTGTTCCTTTGATACCTCAAAGTGTCTCAGGTGGGGCTACTTTCCTCAGGTGAGCGAAAGAACGGAGTATCCTCAGAGAAATAACCCTACACTCCGTATTCTCTGGGTGGGTAGGATGATTAAACTGAAAAGAGCTCAGGATGCCATAAGGGCATTGACCATTCTCAGAAAGAACAACATAGATTTTAACCTTGATATTATAGGCGAGGGCGAATGCGAGAGTAAGCTGAGAGCTCTCGTCAGACACCTTGACCTTGAGGGTAATGTAAACTTTCTCGGTACAATGTCACCAGACAAGGTCAGAGAGAATATGACGTCAGCAGACATACTTATGATGACCAGCGGCTATCGTGAGGGCTGGGGTGCAGTTATTAATGAGGCAATGAGCGAGGGCTGTGCAGTGCTTGCAAGCAGTGCTATGGGCTCGGTGCCGTTCCTTATCAGGGATAAGGAAAACGGACTTATTTACAGATACGGCAGCTTAAAGGATATGAAAAGAAAGCTTCTGTGTCTTGCAGAAGACAAAGCCCTCAGAGAGTCTCTTGGCAGAAAAGCCTTTGATACTGTTCGCAAGGAATACTCGGCAGAGGTTGCTGCAGAGAGATTTGTGGAATTTGTAAAACGAAGTAACAAAGAAGATAATACTTACGAGCAGGGACCTATGTCCTTGGCTCCCGTGATTAAAAACAAGTGGTATAAATAATGGAAAGATTATTTTTATGCGGACATACGGGCAGCGATAATCATGGCTGCGAAGCAATAGTGAGAAGTACAGAAAAAATATATTCCTCCTGCGGATATAAGGCTAAGCCTTGTCTTGCAACCTTTGCAGAGCAGCAGGACAGAAGGCTGGGAATAGAAGAAATCTGCGACCTGTTGCCATATAGTCAGTACAGCAGTAAGGCACAGAGACTTTTCTTTGGCCTGCTTCGCAAAATCACATCTGACCCCATGCAAGGTCAGCGCCTTATTCAGAAGAAGCTCTGGGATAGCATTGAAAAGGGAGATCTGTCTCTTGTTATAGGCGGAGATACCTATTGCTACGGAAATCCAACCGTATTTATGGCTCATAATAAAAAGATGCAGATAAAGGGTATTCCCACTGTGCTCTGGTGCTGCTCCGTTGAAAAGAGAAAGCTCAATGGCGAGGTGCTGAAGGATATCCTCAGCTATGATCTGATAGTTGCACGCGAAACCATCAGCTTACAGAATCTCCTTGATGCAGGAGTGCCGAAGGAGAAGACAGAACTTTGTTGCGATCCTGCTTTTTTGCTTTCAGAGAAAGCCACAGACTTGCCCGAGAATTTCAAAGAGGGCAATACCATAGGACTCAATTTAAGCTCCATCGTTTTGAATGATGAGGTAAGAGCCGCCGCAGAGTACTTTATTGAGAGGATAATAAGCGATACAGATATGAACATCTGCCTTATTCCTCATGTCTATTCCGTAAATCCCGAGACAGGGGATCTGGCACTTCTCAGAAATATTTATGAAAAATACAGCGAAACAGGCAGAGTAGGTATAGTGAGTGCAGACCTCACCTGTGAGAAGCTTAAATATATAATCGGCAAGACCCGATTCTTTATTGGCGCAAGAACCCATTCCACCATTGCCGCCTATTCAAAGGAGGTCCCCACTCTGGTGCTGGGATACTCCGTTAAATCCCGTGGTATAGCAAGGGATTTATTTGGAACTGAAAAAGGAAATGTTATTCCTTATACCAGAATAAAGAACAAGGAAGATCTGCTTTCGGCATTCTATTCACTCATGGAGAGAGAGCAGATGCTGAGAGAGCATTATAAAAAGGTGCTTCCTGAGTACATCGTTTCGGTGAAAAATACAGCAGAGAATATTTGTAAGAGGTATCACTTAAACTAAATGGCAAAAGCACAACGTAAACTTGGAATGTTGCTTTCCTACGGAAGCAATCTGCTGCTTGTAGCAGTTAATATTTTCCTCACTCCATTTCTGGTAAGCAAGCTGGGAAATGCGGAGTACGGTGTCTATCAGATGATGGCATCCTTTGCGGGATATCTGGTGCTGATAAACTTCGGAACGGGAACAGTTATGACCCGATATGTATCCGTATATCTCGGAAAAAAGGACAAGAGGGGCGAGAAAAACTTCATCGCAATGTGCCTGATGATAACGGCAGTCCTTGTGCTTCTTATCGTAGGTGTGGCGGTGGTGCTGTATTTGTTTATGGAAAACATCTACGGTAACAGCCTCAGCACAGCAGAGCTTGCAAAGGCGAAACAGCTCTTTGTGATACTGGCTGTTAACATCGTTCTTACACTGCTTGGTCAGGTTTATGCAGGCATTATTACCGCTTATGAAAAGTTTACTGTTACCAACGGCTATAATCTCGTTAAGATTGTGCTTAAAGCAGTGCTTATTGTAGTGCTTTTCAGCTTCCGTGCCGATTCTCTTGTGGTGGTGCTTGTTGACCTGCTTTTAACGGCTGTCTATTTAGGGGTATGCTTTTGCTACTCACAGTTTGTGCTGAAGGCAACACCGAAGCTTTTTAAATTTGATAAAAAGCTTTTTGCTTCAGCGGCGGTATTCTCTCTGGCAATAATGCTTCAGGCAATAGTTAATCAGGTGAATACCAAGGTGGATGTGACCATACTGGGTATTATGGTAGGTCCTGAAAGTGTTACTACATATTCCGTTGCAATGCAGGTGTTCTCAATTTTCTCCTCAGTATCTACAGCGGCATTTGCAATATACCTCCCAAAGTTTTCCCGACTTGTGGCAAAGGGAGAATCAGACGGAGATACTCTGACACGGGAGATGATACCTCCCTCAAGAGTACAGACCCTTATATCGGGAGTTATCCTCTTCGGCTTTATTCTTTGCGGAAGAGATTTCATTAGTGTCTGGATGGGAGAGGGCTATACCCTTTCCTATTATATAGCTGTTATAATTATGATACCTATGTTTCTTGTGTATTCAAACGGCATAGTGGTGTCCGTTCTGGATGCAATGCAGAAGCGACTTGTACGCTCTGTGGTACTCACTCTTGTGGCTTTGGCAAATGTGGGAATTACCATTCTGCTTGTTTTCCTCATAGGGGAAATCGGAGCGCCTGTTGCTACAGCGGTAACAACATTTATCGGCAGTTTCCTTATAATGAATATCTACTATAAAAAGGTTATCGGTATAAAGCTTTTGACGCTCTTTTCAGGAATCTTCAGAGGAATCATTCCTTCACTTCTTCTCGCTTTTTTTGTTGCACTTCCGATAGCGTTCTTCGTCCCTATAGGATTTTTTGGACTTATCCTCAAAGGTGGAGTGTTCGTTTTGGTGCTTTTTATTTCACTCCTTCTTTTCGGTCTCACAAAAGACGAGAAAGAACTTTTACTCAAGCCCTTTACCAAAAAAACTAAAAAAGAAAACTAACTGCATTGCATAAAAACTTCTCATATTCCGAGGCGATTTATTTGAATAAGACAGAAAGCTTCTTTGTGGAGACACTTTGTGCCTTCCTTACAGAAGACGGCAAAAAACTGAATACTGACGGCGTCGATAGACAGGAGCTTTATACCCTTGCAAAGAGGCACTCCGTTGCGGGAATCCTGAGCTATGTTTTTAGTCGATATCAGCTTTTCGAGGGAGAAAGTATTTCTGAGAAATTTACTACCCAGTATGAGAAAACCCTTTCCGTTATGCTCAGGAGAAGCCTTGCGGCAGAGAATATCAGCAGGCTTTTTTCACAGCACGGCATTGCACATATACCCTTCAAGGGCAGCACCGTTGCGAGGTTTTACCCTGTACCTGAGCTGAGAGCCTACAGCGATGTGGATATGATAGTAAGGGAAGAGGATCTTACTAAGATAGATGAAATTATGAGTAGCAGAGGCTTTTTGAGAAGTATTGCCGATATGGGAGTAGTCACCTGCTACAAAAAGGGTATGGAATATTATGAGTTTCATAAATCCCTTAATATTCCTGATGATGAAAAGGAAGTGTTTTCACCTGTATGGGAGAATTCAAAGCCTTTGTCAGATTATCTCTATGCTCTTGATGACAGCTTCCTCCTTTGCTACCTTATTTCTCATCTTGAGAAGCATATGCGTTCAGGCGGTGCAGGTGTTAAGATGTATCTTGATATTGCTTTGTTTCTCAAAAATTCAAAGTCCTTGGATTTTGAGAAGGTAAGAGAAATACTGAAAGCGGCATCTCTCTATTCATTTTTTGAGAGCGTGCTGTGGCTTTGTCACAAATGGTTTTTTATTGAGCTTCCCTTCGAGGTCACACCTATGGACGATAGGCTTTACTCAGAGTTCTGCAGCTTTACTCTGTCAGACGGAGTGTTTGGTGACCATACAAAGGAGGGTGGACTTGAAAATGCTCTTATGAGAGTATCTTCAGGTTCTAAAAAATGCGCCAAATTCATATTCATAATGAGCAGGGTCTTTCCTGCAAAGGAAGAACTCTACAGAATCTATCCCAGATATGAAGGTAAGACACTGCTGGTACCTGTTGCCTGGTTTACTCATCTGTTTTCCTTCCTGAAAAAGGATAAGATGAAGAACATAAAAGCAGTAGTCAGAACAGATTCAAAGGCGGCAAATGCCAGAAGAGAATTTCTTGATGGTCTGGGCTGTAAAAACTGAATAGTATGTAGATTAAGAAAGCTCCGCAGAAAATCTCTGCGGAGCTTTTTGGCTATTCTATTGATTCAAGGATGATATTGGCGGCAAGGGCTGAGTTTCTATAGCGCTTGTCAAAGCTTACGTCCTTTATAACACGGATAAAATCAGGGATAGGAGGCTTTATATCTTCGGACTCTACCTCTACCTCAAGATAAGCTCTGTCCTGCCAGAATGGAAAAATGTCTATCTCGTAAGTGAACCCCGAAAGGGAAAAGCTGTGTCTTTCCTTATTTATGGGGAAGGTATCGGGGTTAATGAACTTCGAAAGATCATTATACTCTTCTTCGGAAATTTCAGTTTCGATCTCTATTCTGGTCAGATCCGTTATGGTTTCCTTGAAGGTTTTGATGTATCTCACTTCGTTATCTCTTTCAACCCTGCGGATCCTGCATTTTTTGGTTTTGTTTCCCTTTTCATCAGGAAGGAGAAGATACATCTGTAAAAGAATCTCTTTTTTATATTCGGGCTGAGCTTTGAGAGTATCGGTATCAGGATATTTAATAAGGTATTTATATTCGATTTCAAGGGGCTTATTCATACTATACCTCTTTATATCAGTTTATGGTGACAGAAACGATCTCAGGGGGATTTGAGAATCTCGGCAGATAGGAGGGAGAGGAGCCAAGACCTGCACTTATGATAATGGTGGCATTCTCGTCATCAAAAAGCCCCTTATCACATTCGGGGAACCATCCTTGCTCAGGAGCATAGAGACCGCCCATAAAGGGGAGACGGATCATTCCTCCGTGGGTGTGTCCCGACAGCATCAGATCAATGGGATACCGCTTTACGCCCCAGACATAGTATTCAGGGTAGTGGCATAAAAGCAGAGTGAAGTTTTCGGTATCGGAGAAATCCTTGAGGAATCTGTGGTGGTCAACATACCATGACCTGTAGTAGGAGAGAGCGCCGATTCGGATGTTCTGCCCCTTTATTGAGATATCTGTGTAGGAATCATCAAGGAGGGTGGCGCCGTTTCTTGCCACAGTATCCTTAAACACCTGAAAGTAGGGACTGCTTTCCTCGTGGTTACCGAGGCAGAAATATATGGGTGCAACATCACGAAGCTTTTTGAGAAGATTAGTGAGGTACTCTGTGGGATCATCTTTACCGGTTCTCTCAATGATGTCTCCCGTGAATACTATAAGGTCAGGGGAAGCTTCACATATTTCCTCTATGAGCTTCTTGTTATCTTTGCCGAAGTTCTTTTCATGGAGATCCGAAATCTGAACGATGCGGATTTCTTTATTGATCTTGTAGTTTTCTATATAGTATTCTGTTGTTCTGAGGGTAAAGTTGCTGATAATAAGGTCAACAAAAATGAGCAGAACTATCAGCACAAAAAAGGCTATGAGACTAAAAGTCAAAATCCTCCGTTTGGAGGATTTTTCTTTGTTTTTGGTTTCAGTTTTCATTATTGTGTCACAAACTCAATAACAGCATCTGCCACAGTTTTAGCATCCTCCTCGGAGAGATTAAGATGCAGGGGCAGAGAGAGAATATGGTCACTGTAATACTTTGCTCTGGGGCAGGTGCCCTGAGCGTAGTTATACATGCGGTAATCGGTGTTGTCGATATAGTGAACACCGGGGAAGATGTCACGGCTGTTAAGGAAGGTGAGAAGCTCATCACGATTCTCAACGATTATCTGGAAGAGATGGCGTGAGGTGCTGCAGTCCTCAGGAACGGTCACAAGACCTATCTTATCCTTATAGGGTGCAAAAGCTTCAGTGTAAATGTCTGCGATCTTGTTTCTGTAGGCGTTGTCATCATCAAGGTGTCTGAGCTGAACAAGACCGATAGAAGCAATAACGGAGTTGCCGTGGTATTTGTTGCCCACGTACTCAACATCGTACTTCCACTTGTAGTTGCCGCCTGCGCCGGTTCTTGCATAGGTGTCCTTGTTAATGCCGAGCCATGCGTACTTTCTTGCCATTTCGTCAAACTTCTTATCTCTGAAGCAGATCATTCCGCTGTCTGCGGTGGGCAGATTCTTTACAGCCTGGAAGGAATATACAACAACATCAGCTTCCTTGCCGGGAATCTCACCTCTGAGACGGGTGCCTGCCATGTGAGCGGCGTCAAGAATAAGTACAAGACCCTTTTCCTTGCAGATGGAAACGATCTCGTCGTAGTGACCTGTGTTTCCGCCCATGCCCACATAGATAAGAGCCTTTGTTTTATCGGTGATTCTTTCTCTGACAGACTGGGGGTCAAGGCAGAGTGTATCGTCAACATCAGCAAAAACAGGCTTAAGACCTGCCTGCATAATGGCGTGGTTTGTGGTGATAAAGGTCAGGGGTGTGGTGATTACTTCAGTGTCATCATCCCATGAAAACTCCATCTTAAAGAGGTCAAAGCACATATAGAGACCTGATGTGGAAGAGTTAAGATAGTAAGCGTTCTCAAGACCTGTGTATTCCTTCCACTTCTCTTCAAGCTCGAGGGTCTTAAAGCCCATACCTGTCCAGCCTCTGTCAAGGCATTCTCTGATTTCTTCGAGGCAAGCCTCTGTGTCGAACTTAGGTACAAATAACTGTATTCCCATAATTATATCTCCTGTATGTAAATCTTAGTTCAGCGTTTTGAGTACATTCTTTCATAGTAGCTCTGATAATCTCCCTTGAGAATGTTTTCCCACCAGGATTTGTTATCGAGATACCACTGAACTGTCTTTTCAATTCCTTTATCAAAGGTGGTCTCAGGCAGCCAACCAAGCTCGCTGTGAATCTTTCCGGGGTCAATAGCATATCGCATATCGTGTCCGGGTCGGTCTGTAACATAGGTAATGAGATCCTCGCTCTTGCCGAGAATTCTGAGGATTGTTTTTACGACCTCAAGGTTTGTTCTTTCATTGTGACCACCGATATTATAAATTTCTCCCTCTCTGCCTTTTCTGATTACAAGGTCGATGGCAGAGCAATGATCCTCAACATAGAGCCAGTCACGGACATTTTCGCCCTTGCCGTAAACAGGAAGGCTCTCTTCCTTGAGTGCTCTTGAGATCATAAGGGGGATGAGCTTTTCGGGGAAATGGTAAGGGCCATAGTTATTGGAGCATCTTGTAATGGAAACGGGAAGCTTAAAGGTTCTTGCGTAAGCCATTACCAGAAGGTCAGCAGATGCCTTTGAAGCACTGTAGGGAGAGGATGTGTGGATAGGTGTCTCCTCGGTGAAGAAAAGATCAGGTCTGTCAAGGGGCAGATCACCATATACCTCATCGGTAGAAACCTGATGGTATCTCTTTATACCAAACTCACGGCAGGCATCCATAAGGGTCTGTGTGCCGAGAATATTTGTACGCAGAAAGATTCCGGGATCCTCTACGGAACGGTCAACGTGGCTCTCAGCGGCAAAGTTTACGACTATATCAAACTTCTCCTCCTCAAAGAGCTTTCTGACGCAGTCTCTGTCTGCGATATCACCCTTTACAAATCGGAAGTTATCCTTCTTCATTGCATCCTCAAGTGTCTCAAGATTACCTGCATAGGTAAGCTTGTCAAGGCAGACGATTCTGTCCTCGGGGTGTGTTTTCTGCTCATAGTATATAAAGTTTGCGCCGATAAAGCCGGCACCGCCGGTTACAAGAATATTCATATCAATACTCCATTAATCAAAGGTTTTTGAAGGAAAAATTCAGGTTTTCCAAGGTGGGGTAAACCTTGTCCTTGTCGCTGAGAAGTATCTCATCAGTCTCAGGCCAGGGAATTCCCAGAGCAGGGTCGCTGAAGAGCAGTCCGCCCTCGTCCTCGGGATGATATACGTCATCGCATTTATAGCAGAACTCAGCCTCTTCGGAAAGAACAAGGAAGCCGTGGGCAAAACCACGGGGGATAAAGAACTGCTTTTTATTCTCCTCGGAAAGGATAACACCTACATGTTTGCCGAAGGTGGGGCTTTCCTCTCTGAGGTCCACTGCAACGTCATAAACCTCGCCTTTAATAACTCTTACGAGCTTTGACTGAGGGTGAGTTTTCTGGAAATGAAGTCCTCTGAGAACACCTTTTTTTGATTTGGACTGGTTGTCCTGCACAAAGGTGCAGTCAATGCCTGCTTCCTTAAAATCAGAGTCCTTGTAGGTCTCCATAAAGTAGCCACGATGGTCGCCGAATACACGGGGTTCTATTATATATACGCCATCGATAGGGGTTTTTTCAAATGTAAAGTTGCCCATAATGCACCTCTTACAAAAGTAATTTATCAGTATCTGTATCTTCCCTCGGCAACCTTTCTGAGGTATGCTCCATAGGGGCTTTTTCCGTATTTTTCAGAGGCTTTGATAAGTCCCTCTTTGTCGATCCAACCGTTAATAAAGGCTATCTCCTCGGGCACGCATATTCTCAAAGACTGTCTTGCCTCGGTGATCTGAATGAAATTGGAAGCATCAAGGAGAGATTCCATAGTGCCCGTATCAAGCCACGCAAAGCCTCTGCCCAGAAGCTGAACATTAAGGTCTCCTGCTTCAAGATAAAGGCGGTTGAGGTCAGTTATTTCAAGCTCTCCTCTCTCGGAGGGCTTTATTTTCTTTGCAAATTCAACTACACGGTTATCATAGAAATAGAGACCTGTAATACAGTAGTTGGACTTAGGATTCTTGGGCTTTTCCTCGACAGAAATAACATTTCCTTTTTCATCAAACTCAACTATGCCGAAGCGCTCGGGATCGTTTACATAGTAACCGAAGATGGTGGCTTTGCTGTTGAGAAGAGCATTGTTTCTGGCTTCTCTGAGAAGGTTGGAAAGTCCGTTTCCATAGAAGATATTGTCACCCAATATCATGGCACAGCAGTCGTCATCAATAAACTCTTCACCCAGAATGAAAGCCTGAGCAAGACCGTCGGGAGAGGGCTGTACCTTGTAGGAAAGATTTATTCCGAATTGGGATCCGTCACCCAGAAGTTTCTCAAAATTTGGTGTGTCCTGAGGGGTGGATATGATAAGAATATCCCTGATTCCCGCATACATAAGAGTAGAGAGAGGATAAAAAATCATAGGTTTATCATAAACAGGCAGAAGCTGTTTTGATGTGACCTGTGTCAGCGGATAAAGTCGGGTGCCCGCTCCGCCTGCAAGGATAATTCCTTTCATAATACACACTCCTTTTAATCAGAATTACGGAGATTTGTTTCAATGGATCGTCTCAGAAAATCAAAGGCCTTTTCCTTTTCTTTTCTGATGATATCTTTTGTATGAGAAAAGTCTGCTCTGGTGAAGACTTTTCCTTTTTCATACATACGGTCTTCAAGAGAGAATGTGGAAAGCAGAGTTTTAAGTCGAGAGGACATTGTACGACCTTCTTCAACTCTGTCAAAAACCATAAAGTCTCTTTCAAAAATTATTGAGAATACTGCTGCGTGGAAGGAATCAGTAAACACAGCCTTTGAGTTGCGTATAAGATAAATAAACTCCGCAGGGCCGATAGTGAAGTGTTCGCCCTCCCAGATGTCAAAGAAGTTGATTATCTGAAGGTCAGATTCTTTGCAGGTTTTCTCAATAAATCGTCTGTAAGCATTTGTTTCATTACCCAAAAAGTAGGTAATGGCATAGGGCTTTTGAGTGTCAAAGGAAGGCTTTTTCTCAATGCTTTCCCAGATGTCACGCTCTATTGTGATGGTGGGGTCACAGATTATTTCAGCTTCTTTTCCGTTAAGCTCTTTAATAATCTGAGCGCCTCTTGCCTCTCTTACAGAGAGCATATTGAAGTCAGAAAGCCACTTTGCGTAGTGTTCCTTGGTGTAATCGGGAAGCTCCGAAATACCAAAGGAGGGAGCAAAAGCAAGCTTTTTGTTTCTGTCGGTAAAGGAGAGAAATTTAATTGCCGATGTTGAGGGGTATGTAGGATTCCACACCTGATCGGAGCCGATGGAAAAGAAGTCGAACTCCTTGAGCTTTTCATAAGGAACATTCTGAACATCAATGGAATAATCCGTGTGACCGATCTTATTATCAAAGAAATCTCTGAAGCTGCGCTGCCTCTCTGCCTCAAGTGCTTTGAGTGATGTCGCCTCTTTTCTGCTTCTGACAGCACAGGAAATGAGCTTGTCACGCTGATTTTTCATATTGAATTTTCTTTTCAGACGAACAGAAATAACCTTTGATATATAGGAAGGTTTTATTTTTGAAAGCCGGCTTGTTTTTTCCTCTGTCTGACGGATACCTTTTTTTGTAGAATCAAGAATAGTGACTGCTTCGTATCCCAGTTCCTCATATGCTTTCTTAACAGCAAAGTTCTGAAGCTGACAGCCGAAGTTTGCTCCTCCTGCAAGGGTAATGATACCTATCTTCATTGAGGCATACCTCCGCCGTATTTGTTATAGAAGGGCTCTGTTCGCTCAAATATCCACGCCCAGGTTTCTCCCTTAACAGAAGTATTATACCAAAGGATAGCGTAGAGTGTTATAATCAATATCAAAAGCAGTGTGCGGTATTCCTTATTGAATTTCTTTGTAAGATGATTTATTGCCAGAGGGATAAAGGGTGAAAAATAAATTGTGATACGATTAAGGTATGCGCTGTCTTTTGTACCGAAAATCAGAGCGGCATTAATAATAATCAAGCTTATATAGAAGTTCTCTTCACTTCCAAAATCAGTTTTCAGCATTTTGAGGATGAAGTACAAGAGTACGGGACAAAATGCAATTGCAATTCTCAAAGGGTTGATGCTGTTTGTGGCGTATTCGGAAAGCTCACCGCCAGTATCTGTGTCCTTAATAACACCTATAAGTTCGAAAAGAATATCGTATGAATATACAATAACAATACCGAAAACGATAATGAATAGGATCTTTTTGAAGGACAGATGTTTTGAAACGATAAAATACATGGGAAGCATAACAAGTGCTGTTATGTGAAAGGCTGATGCTGCAAAGACCATTAAGCAGAACTTAATAAACTTTTTCTCATACATCAGCCTGTGACCGCAGAAAAGAACTGCACCGGCAAGATACTGCCTTACGGCATTGAAGGAACCGGTCCAGCAACCGCAAAAGATGTAGAGTAATATACAGAAGAAGAAATTATCTGTGTTTTTAGCATATGTAAAGGTATAAAGGGAAATGATAATTGCTGACTGTGCAAAGATAAAAACTGCACCATCAGAAGAAACATAGTGCAAAAGTCGGGCAACAACAGAGAGACCGGGTTCATCCCATTTTTTGAGACTTTCTTCCAATCGTTCCGACCATTGAGGGTATCGCCAGTAGTATCCGCCGTAGTCGGCACCTACATTGTGACGAAGGCCTGAAACGCAAATAAGAATGAGGGCACAGATAAAAACAAAAAGGTAATATGCGGTCAGGTTATGATTGTGGTTTTTGGCGGTAATTGCAGGATGTTCTGCAGTCTGTTTTTTGAACTGACTTGTTGCCAGTGCTGAAAAAATAGCAACTGCCAGTGTAGTCCATAGATATACTTCCATCTATCTGTGCCTCCTTTCTTTAATGGTTATAACTGGAAATATGATAAAGAAAAGTATTCGTTAAGAAAACTATTTTTGCTTTTTTGATGAAAGTTTCGCTTTTATTTTTCGGAATTCATTATACACCAAGGCGAAGAGTGGCAACAAGGCGTATGAGTAATAATGGATAGGAAATTTCAGAAGTTTGAATCCTTTAAAGCGAGTAACAACTGCCCACAAATACAAACGAGGTTTACGTCTAAGGTAAGCGTTTATATCTTCACGATAGAAATATAGGGGCTCTTCAAGGTTAGCTCCGGAAAAACCTTCTGCAAAGAATCGGAACCACAAATCATAATCCTGAGTGCGTAATGTGCGCTTGGATACAGTATATCCACCTGTTTTTTTATAAGTGTATGAATACGTCAGAATAGAAGCATGAGCAAAACAAGGTCCCTTTCTCAGACTCTCTTTTTTAGGAAAAGCTTCATATTTAATTACTCTTCTGAGACCATCATCATCAAAAGCTTGCATAGCTGTTCCGACAAGATCTATATCGGGGTGATTTCTGAGAAAATCAATTTGTTTTTCGAATCTTTCGGGTGCGATATAATCGTCGCCATCCATTCTGGCAATAAATTCGCCTTCTGCATATTTAAGACAATGGTTCAGGGAGAAGGCGAGTTTTGAGTTCTTTTCATTGCGGATGATTCTGAATTTTTCAGGGTGTTTTTCCTGATATTTCAGAAGCACATCGTAGGTGTTGTCTGTAGAGCAATCGTCACAAATGATAAACTGCCAATTAGTATATGTCTGAGCTAATACAGAATCTATGCTTTGATGAAGAGTATCAGCACAGTTATATGTTGCCATAATTATGGATATTTGTCCTTTGTTCATTATACTCACAACTCCTGGAAGTAATTGCTGAATAATTTATTGTAGTGTTTTGTGTGTATCTTTAAGTTAATATAAGCACCAATATATTTTAAGTTAAGTCGATCTATAATAAATTTCAGATCTTTCTTCTGGCGGGATGAAGAAGATGCGGAGAGTTTATGTTTTCTTATTTCTTTAATTTCGCTCTGGGTTTTGTTGAGATCACTTGCATAAGAGTCAAGCTGAAGCTGAACTTCGTCGTTTATCTTAACAAATCCGTCAGGTAAATCTGATATACAAACAGTAGTTGTGTGGGAAGCACTGTTGTTATTAATATCAATAATTGTGATGTAGCTTCTGCGGGAATCATCACTCTGGATAGCGGGACTGTTAATGGAAGTTATGGTAGCATCGTCAAAACACAGATCGCCGCAGGCATAGTACAATAAGGATTTGTTATGCTTTTCATATCCCTGAATTGCATGGGGGTGATTACCATGAAGAACATAATTATGATCTTTTGTAAAAGAACGGAAAAAATTCATATGCTCAACACTGGGATGATTTACTCCTTCAATTCCAAAGTGAGCAGATACAATGGGAAAAGCATTTAACATTGCTGCTTTTTCCAGGAAATGTACCATATCTTCTTTACACAATGTCTTCAGGTGCATTTTTTTATTGTGACCGTATCGCACACCATTTGCAGAATAACAACAAAATCCTTCAATCAGAGCGCGTTCTCCGTCTTTAACAAGTAGTGCAGGTTCATTACATAAACCCACATAACTTATTCCATTGTCTTCAAGAGTTTTGATGGTTTCTTTAGCGCCTTTTACACCATAATCAAAAGTATGGTTATTGGCAAGAGACACATGGGTAATGCCCAAATATTTAAGTGTCTCTACATTTACGGGGTCACTTTTAAGGTACACGCCTTTACAGATTAAGGTGTGTTTTTTACTTGTGAAAGGACTCTCGAGATTTGCTATGATATAGTCGCAATCTTTGACGATGTTTTTAACAACGGATAAGCGTTCCTGCGCTTTCGTATCCTTGGTTAAGTCGTACCTTCCGATGAGAGCCATATCTCCCAGCAATGCTATTTTCATGGTTGTACCTCTCAATTTGTTTATTTGAAGCAGTGATTATGTCAGGGAACATTTACCCAATCGCCCATCTGTTTTTCCCATTCGGGCTGAATGTATAAATCGAAACCACCGCCGGAAAAGAAGGTGTACTCACCGAAATATATCTGTCCGTTGATTTCGTAGAAATCCATACGTACTGTTTTGATCCCTTGAGATAGTTTTGATGCCAACTCTTTCATTTGGTCAAAACAAACAGGCTTATCTATGGGCTTTTCAGATTGAGGGCAATGATCAATAATATCAAGATGGTTGAAGTCCATATCGAAATAGTCAAATCTACAGTTGGTCTGTCTGTCTGTTGCAATTAAGACAACCTTGGGTACGCCATCAAAGCAGAAAAACTTATAATCTGTAATATCACTTTTACCTTCGTCAACCATAAGCTTTTCTATCATTATATAAGGTTTGATACCCTTGTAGGGATATTCTCGTCCTGCATAGAAAAAATCACGGTTTAGCTTCTTTGTAAAATGCTGTCTTAGTTCTTTCATGTCCTCCTCAGAGAGAGAGGCTTTATCTTTAATAATCTTTGTGCTTCCTGAGTCATGATTACATTTCATAACGAATTGGTTCGGAAGAGATGAAAAATCTATGTCGTCGAAGGATTCGTATGCGCCGAGAAGAGGAAAAAGATACTCTTCTCCAAGTTCTTTCTTGATGTGGTCACGAACAGCCAGCTTATCAACTAAAGGACCGTATTCAGGATGCTTGTTGTTTATTTTGAGCCACTGAAGCTTTTCGTTGTAGCCTTGTGGATTCTTGAAGTTAATAAATTTGCCTGTTGTGGCAAAATAAAACATCTGAAGATAGGGCTTGTCAGGAAGAAATTTTAGCGAATACATGATTTTTCCTCGGACGTTTCTTCCTAATAATTTTTTTAGGTTAAACATATTTTCACCTCAATGGGATATTGTGGATCAAAGATTCTCCTTATACCACTGGATAGCAAGTTTAATGCCATCCTTAAAGCTGTAGTCGGGGTCATAGCCCAGCAGTTCACGGGCTTTCGAGATGTCGGCGTTGGAGTGCTTGATATCGCCTTTTCTGTCGGGACCGAAGTTGGGCTCGACGTCCTTCTCAAGTGCCTTTGTGAGGCCGTAGTAGATGTCGATGAGGTACTCTCTGCCGCCATAAGCTACATTGAAAGCCTCACCGGCAGCCTCAGAGGGAGCAAGACAAGCCTTGAGGTTTGCCTCGATAACGTTTTCAATATAAGTGAAGTCTCTGGACTGTTTGCCGTCACCGTTGATGGTGGGAACTTCACCATTTAAAAGCTGTTTGATGAATTTAGGGATTACTGCAGCATAAGCTCCGTCAGGGTCCTGTCTTCTGCCGAATACATTGAAGTATCTCATGCCGTATGTGTCAAGCCCGTAGAGCTTCTTGTAGAGCTTGCCGTATTCTTCATCAACTCTCTTTGTAAGAGCGTAGGGGGAGAGGAGGTTACCCTCTCTGCCTTCCTTTTTGGGAAGATTAGGCTCGTCGCCATATACGGAAGAGGAGGAAGCATAAACAAACTTCTTAACCCCCTGCTGTCTGGCTGCCTCCATCATGTTGAGAGTGCCGCCGATATTGATATCTTCGTAGAGAAGGGGCATCTCGATTGAGCGGGGAACAGAACCCCATGCTGCCTGATTGAGGACGAAATCTACGCCCTCGCAAGCCTTCATGCAGGTGTCAAGATCACGGATATCGCCCTCGATGAATGTGAATCGGGGATCGTTGATGAATCCGTCCATATTCTTCTTTTTACCGGTGGAAAGGTTGTCAAGACAACGGACGGTATAGCCCATTGAGAGGATAGCCTCACAGAGATTAGAGCCGATAAAGCCTGCACCGCCTGTAACAAGGAATGTGGAATTTTCAGGGAATTTAAGGTGTTTGTAGCCCATAGAGTTTGCCCTCTTTCATAGTGGTATTTGAAATTTTTATTTCTTAAAGATTGTGCGATATTTAAAGTATGCCTTCTCCATAGCAATTCGTCTTGAATGAAAATAGTTATTGAGGATGTGGATGTTTGCATCGTAAATATCCTTATTTGCTATGCGGATAATATCGTTATGTGTTTTGTCGGTTTTTCTGGGTTCACGGGGCATTGAGAGCATAAGTTCAACCAGTCTGCGGTTGTTGAAGGGGAAGGTGATTCTGTGGCAGATATCAAGGGACTGAGTTACCATCATACCCCAACTGCTCATTCTGACCTCCCAGTAGTACATATCGGTATGCTCAAAGTTGAATTTTGCCTCTTCAAGGTCAAACTTTTTCATGTATTCCTTGTAGATCTTGTCTGACTTTGCAAGCAGGCAAGGAGATGCAAAATATCTTGTTTGGAAGATACTGAAGTGTCTTGCACTCAGACGTTTCGGAAACTTCATTCCGTATTTACGCTCAAAGAATACACGGACAATTTCAGATATCCAGGACTTGATCTCTGTGTCGAAGTAGTTCCATCTGTACATACAGATATGCTTGCGGATCTCTCTTTCAGCAAGCCCTCTGACATATCCGTAGGAATGCACGATGATTGCCTTGAGCTCATCGTAGTCCTCAATCTCATGGTTGTTTGCGGGGATGGGATAGATATCATGCTTAAGTCCTATTTTTTCGCAGATATCCCGGGCAGCTTCAGAGTCAGTTACTTCTGTGTCCTTGGACTGGAAACTGAAATAAGAGAATTTATCGTAGAGACCATTGGCGCAGGCGAGGGTGGTTTTGCTGTCTGTACCGCCGGAGAGCGAAATGGCACATCTGTTCCACTTAAGTGAAGCAAGCTCAATATTTTTGTGAAGAATTTCATATGCTTTTCTGACGCTTTTCTCGTAATCCTCCTCTGTGTTGCACTCGGGAAGAGGTCTCACGGGATAGAAGCGATGGACAGAAAAATCTGAGCCGGTGTATCTGATATAAACATTGGCGCCTATCCTCTTAAGCTCTGAGAAAGGCGACAGATCACCGGGGAGATATCTGTTGCCGATATTATAGAATCTGTTCCGAACCAGCTTTTCAACGAAAGGATCCATTTTCAGAGAGTAAATATCTGCAACCAACTGAGGATGTGATGTGAAGGATACTTTGCCGTTTAAAGCGCCATAGTAAAGAGCTTTAATGCCTGCACAGTCCTGGACACCCAGAACTTCCTTGTCAAAAACAAAGACACAGAAAATACCTGTCCAGTCGTTGATGGATTCAAAGAAGTCTTCACGGCTCTCTGAGTATGCCTTTGCGGCAATGGATAGAAGCTCTTTCTCATCATATATTCCGTTAAAAGGATTATAGGCATGACCTATAATAAGGAAAGAGATGCCGTTGTCCTCATAGATGCAGAAGTCCTGATCCTTATGGATAAATGCTCTGTACCGGTTAATTGTGAGTACAGTCCATTCACCGTAAAAGGGATAATCCTTTTCCTTAATTTCTGAATCTTCTGTTATCAGATATCCTCTGGAGAAAAGACATTCTCTGTACTGAGGCTTGTCCTCGAGTATTCTCTTTATAGATTCTGCGTTGCCTGTAATTGTTGTTTTCATTATAAACACCGAATTTCTGTAAGAATAGAGAAGCAGTCAGCGGTTTATTACAGTCTCCAGTAAATGTAGCCTGCTGTTTCGAATTCTTTTCTGTTTAAAAGGCCCTTGATGTCAAGGAGAACCTTATTTGCACCTGCGGGATAGAACTTGTCCATATCCTCAATGGTGAGAGAGGAGAATTCCTCATGGGCAACTGCAAGGATAACTGCGTCCATATCCTTGATGGTGCTCATATCTACGAACTCCATGCCGTACTCATGCTTTGCTTCATCCTTGTCTGCAACGGGGTCAGCGATTACGGGAGTGATGGAATATTCCTTGAGTTCATTAACAATATCAATAATTCTTGTGTTTCTTGTGTCGGGGCAGTTTTCCTTGAAGGTAAAGCCGAGAATTGCAACTTTTGCAGCCTTTACGTTGATGTCAGCCTGAATAAGCTTCTTAACCAGGGACTCAACTACATACTTGCCCATATCGTCGTTGATTCTTCTGCCGGAGAGGATGATCTGTGAGTGATAGCCCATCTGCTCTGCCTTGTATGTAAGGTAGTAGGGGTCAACGCCGATGCAGTGACCGCCAACAAGACCGGGGAAGAACTTCAGGAAGTTCCATTTGGTACCTGCTGCTTCGAGTACTGCCTTTGTATCAATGTTCATCTTGTTGAAGATGATGGAAAGCTCGTTCATAAATGCAATGTTGATGTCACGCTGGGAGTTCTCAATAACCTTTGCTGCCTCAGCAACCTTGATGCTCTCAGCTCTGTGAACGCCTGCCTCAACAACAAGCTCATAAACATTTGCAACTTCCTCGAGAGTTTCCTCGTCCATACCGGAAACGATCTTAACGATAGTCTCAAGTCTGTGAACCTTGTCGCCGGGGTTGATTCGCTCGGGGCTGTAGCCGATCTTGAAATCAACACCGCACTTAAGTCCTGACTCCTTCTCAAGGATGGGAATGCAGATGTCCTCTGTAACACCGGGGTAAACGGTGGATTCATAAACAACAATAGAGCCCTTTGTGAGGTATTTACCCAGGATTCTGGAAGCACCCTCAACAGGGGTGAGGTCGGGAGTGTGGTCAGAGTTTACGGGTGTGGGAACTGCAACGATGTGGAACTTTGCCTCTCTGAGTCTCTCAGGGTCTGAGGTAAAGTCAACGGAACAAGCCTTGATTGCCTCGTCGCCCACTTCCTTGGTGGGGTCGATGCCGTTCTTGTAAAGGTCGATCTTTGCTTTGTTTACATCAAAGCCGATAACATCAACCTTCTTTGAGAAGGATACAGCAATAGGCATACCAACGTAGCCAAGACCTACAAGGGAGATTTTTTCTTCTCTGTTTACGATTTTCTGATAAAGTGACATTTTACATTCCTCCGTTAATGAGTATTGTTATTTATGATTAAGATTATTTCATTCTATATTGAGATGTGAAAGTAAGATGCGGTTTACTTTGTTGACATCAAACTTCTCTTTGCAGTATTCATAGCTATTTTCTCCCATTTCCTTAATGAGTTCGGGATTTTCAATGAATCTGCACATAGTATCCGCAAGAGCTTTGCTGTCTCCTACAGGAACAAGGAAGCCTGTCTTTTTATCCTTGACTGTTTCTCTGCAGCCCGGAGCATCTGTAACGATAACAGCTCTGCCCATAGACATCGCTTCCTGAACGGTTCTCGGAATACCTTCTCTGTAAGAGGGTAGAACAAAGACAGAACACTGTCTGTAGTAGATCCTTACATCGGGATGCTCTGGAAAATATTCCACAGCACCGCTCTCCACATATTTCATAACCTCTTCTTTTCTGAGGGAGTCCTGCATGCTTTCGTCTATCTCGCCAAGATACATGATCCTCACATCGGGATATTTATCGTGGACTATCTGAGCCGCCTCAAGGTATTCTGCAGTGCCCTTGCAGCGAAGAGCTCTCGAGAGCATGAAGAATACGGGTTTTTCAGGTAACGGTGCCTTTTCAAACCGCTCCATATTGACACCGGAGCCGTTGACCATGAAGCACTTTTTCTCCTTGAGCAGATGCATAAAGACAAAGTCGTTCCTGTCATCCTCGTTCATAAAGATTACCTTCTGTGCACAGCTGAAGCCTATTCGGTACAGCATCTTTACTATCATTCTGATTATTTTGGCTTTGGTTGTCTTTGCGGCGAAAACATAGCCTGCCCCTGCTATCATCGAGTATCTGTGAGGTACCTTAGCAAGCTTTGCTGCTATGGCGCCGTAGATAACGGGCTTTATGGTGTATCCGAAGGTGATGTCGGGCCTTTCTTTTTTAAAGAGCTTTTTAAGGGCAAAGATATACCCCAGATCCTCTTTTACGTTGACGCCGGTTTTGTTCATGGGAATCTTTACAAATCTGGCGCCGAGAGCCTCGATCTTATCAATGTCAATATCATTGGGGCCTGTGACAATAACCTCATGCCCCTTTGAAACGATATCCTTGATAAGGTCACCACGGAAGTTCCACGCTGTTCTGTTTTTTGGCGAAATCAGTACAAACTTCATAGAGTTCCTGCTTCCATGTTATTTATTGATATCTGCTGAATCGATGAGTTCGTCCATAAGCTTTTCTATAGGATAGCCTACAGCACCCATCATCATAGGATACATACTTATCTCAGTAAACCCGGGCAGAGTGTTTATCTCATTGAAAACAACCCTGTCTGTTTCATTCTCGAGGAAAAAGTCAACTCTTGAGAGCCCGTTGCAGCCCAGGACCTTGAAGATCCTCTCTGCATAGTCACGGACTTTCTCATTCACCCCTTCCGGAAGCTCAGGGGAGAGAACTGTCTTTGAGTCAGCATTGTTATACTTTGCCTCGAAGCTGTAGAAAACATCGCCCGCTACAGCCTCACCTGCGTTGGAGCAGGTGATGATGCCTTTGTTTTCAAGCACGGCACACTCAAGCTCTCTGCCGTTAATTGCTTCCTCTATAAGAACCTTTGAGTCGTGACAGAGTGCAAGCTCTACTGCTTTAATAAGTCCCTCTCTGTCCTCTGCCTTGGAAACTCCCTGGGATGAGCCTGACTTGCAGGGCTTTACAAATACAGGATAGGAGAATTTCTTTTCTGTGTCTTCAATGTATGTGTCCTCTTCATTTCTCTTTACAAGGACATAGTCAGCCTGAGGAATGTCCCCGAGACTGTCAACTGCAATTTTGGTGTAAGCCTTATCCATTGAAATGCCTGACGCCACAACACCACAGCCCACATAGGGAATACCGCAGAGCTCAAAGAGACCCTGAATGGTGCCGTCTTCTCCATTCTTTCCGTGAAGAACAGGGATGATGACATCTATGTTTATGAGGGTGTCTTTTCCGTCAAGGAGGATAAGTCCCTTTTTTGATGTGTTTGGGGAAAGCACGCAGGGAATATTTGACTCTTCCTCTGCCCACTTGCCTGAGGGAATAAGGGCGGTATCTGAGGTGTAATAAACCCAGTCGCCGTTTTTCTTTATACCCACATAGTGCTTTTCGTATTTTTCGGGTGAAACATTGTTTACAAAGCTCATTACGGATTTGCAGGAAATCTCATGTTCCGTGGAGTTTCCGCCGAAAATTATAAGAATACTCTTTTTATTCATAGAGAGATGCCTTTCGTGATGGGAGTTAGTTTAAGATAAAGGTATTTAATAATCAGGAAATCTTCTTTCCAAAATCAAATTCTGTGAGATTTTTGTAAATGAGGTTAAACATTCTCTCTGCGGTGCCGTCAGAGACAAAGCTGTTGTGAGGTGTTATCAGAAGCCTGGGGAGAGTCCATAAGGGAGACTCTGCAGAGAGAGGTTCCTCCTCAAAAACATCAAGGGCAACACCCGAGAATTTACCGTTCTTCATCTGAGTGATGAGGTCCTCTTCGTTGATAATTCCGCCACGGGATACATTGATGAGGATGCTGTCATCCTTCATAATACTCAGGAGATTTTCAGAGAAAAGATTCTCTGTGCTTTTATTGAGGGGCAGGGTCAGAACGGTGATATCCGCACGTCTGAGAGCATCCTTGATATTGTCGATATGGATAAATTCATTAACATAAGGAGATTTGCTGTCAAAGAGGTCTGCTCCCAGAACCTTTGCACCGAAGGCCTGAAATCTTTTGGCACATTCGCAGCCTACGCTGCCAACGCCTGCAATAAGAACTGTCTTTCCGTTGATTTCCTGAAGGTCACGGTGCTTTTCCCATATTTTCTTTTTCTGCTGTTTGTAAAATTCCGCTGAATTTTTGTATATTTCAAGAACCTTGAGAATGACCCACTCTGCCATAGGTACGCTGTAAACGCCTTTTGCGTTAAAGAGGGAAATGGAGTGTGAGGCAAAATATCCCACGGGAACCCTGTCAAAGCCTGCACTTGTAAGCTGCACTGCCTTGAGAGAAGAGAATTTTTCAGGATCATTGTATTTGAAGAGGTTATTGCAGACCACAGCGTCAAACTCACTGACATCTATGGAAAGCTCTGTGCATTCATCCTGAACGAAGGTAATTTCAAATCCGCTGTTTTTAAGGATAGAGAGCTGTTCGTCTGTATAGCTGAAAGCTCCTGTGAGTAACAGTTTCATTTGAATACCTCCTTTTCTTTGTGTGTCCTTTTATGTGATTATCATTCCACCATAGCTTCGGCTTTTGCCTTCTGTGCCGATCTTGCTGTTTCGGTGGTGTTTTCGTTATCTGCGTTGGTAAATACCTTGAAGATGGTCATAAAGAATATCTTTGTGTCCAACAGGAAGGAAATGTTTCTTGTGTACCAACAGTTAAGCTCGATGCGTTTATTCCACTCAACTTCTTTTCTGCCGTTTACCTGTGCCCAGCCTGTGACACCGGGGCGTACATCAAACATATGAAGCTGTTCTTCACTGTAGTCCTTAAGCTCCCAGGGGTGATATGTAAGTGGGGGACGGGGACCTATAAGGCTCATATCTCCTTTGAGAATATTTATGAGCTGGGGAAGCTCATCTATGCTGGTAGCACGGATAATTCTGCCTACCTTTGTAACTCTCGCGTCTCCCTTTCCTGAGTAAACACCCGAGCCGGTATGCTCCGCATTCTGGCACATACTGCGGAATTTGTAGATGTTGAATACCTTTCCGCCCTTTCCCAGCCTCTGCTGCTTAAAGATAATGGGACCCTTGGATTCAAGCTTTACCGCAATGGCGGTGAGCAGGAATATGGGTGAGAGTATCAGTAGTGCTAAAAATGATATGATGACATCAGCTGTTCTCTTGAAAATCTTATACATCGAAATCTTCCCCCGAAAGTCGATTTATGGTGCTATTATGGAGAAAAAGGCATAAACCCCGATTTTTACACATTATAACAGACTAATTATATCACAAAAGAGAAAAAAATCAACTATACATATAATAATATAGAGGTGATATGTGTAAAAAATTACGTCGATTTTTTAGTTATTTTTTCAGAAAAAGCTTTGTTGTAAAAAATTGTCAAAGACAATATAAAATATTGACTTGTAGGTATTTATGTATTATAATTTCAATGAATTAGTATGGATATTTATACACTTTACTCTAATTTAAAGAAGAAATAAGTCTGAAAAGATCGGTGCTTTTATGAAAAGATTTAATGTAAAACGAAGTATGATAATGCTGGGCGACGCAGTTGTGGTAGCATTATCGGGCCTTCTTATAAACCTCATTCTCATGTGGGTTGATATCGTAAGAGGAGCTGCCATAGAAAACAGCTTTACTGTTCCTTGGTCAACCCTGACCCTGGTGCTTGCTGTGGAAGTATTGTTCTGCTTCTTCACGCTCTATGTGGCAGGCGCATATTCATTTTTGTGGCGACTGATCTCGAAATTTGAGTATCTGCTTTGTGTTATAGGAATGGCTATAGGTATTACTATTTCCCTTGCATTCTTCATCTTTTTCGGTGTTTTTGATTACGGCACACCCTATGTGTTCTTTATATCTCATTTTGTAATGAGTGCCTTGGGTACGGTTCTTATGAGGTTTTCAGGAAAAATCATTTTTACAAGGCTTACTGAAGCAGGCAGGGCTGAGAATTATCAGCGCACTCTTATAGTGGGTGCAGGCAGAGCCGCACACCTGATTCTTACTGACATAGAGAACGCCAAGAGGGACCCCGAGAACCCCTCGAGGAATATTCTTCCCGTAGTGCTTGTGGATGATGACAGAAGCAAGTACAACCAGAAGATCATGGGTGTTCCCGTGCTGGGTACTACAGAGGATATTCCCAATATGTGCAAGAAGCTCAATATTTCAATGATCGTCTTTGCCATTCCCTCCTGCACCGAGGATGAAAGAAAGCGTATTCTGGCACTCTGTTCACAGACCCAGTGTAAAATAAAAATGCTTCCTTACCTCAGTCAGATTCTTTTTGATGACAATTCCTCACCTCAGCTTCTGAGTCAGGTCAAGGATATCTGCATCGAGGATCTTCTCGGCAGAGACCCCATTACCTTTGACAGAGAAGTTGTTGCAGACTTTATCAAAGATAAGGTAGTTATGGTAACAGGCGGAGGCGGCTCCATCGGAAGCGAGCTGGTACGTCAGATCTCAAACTACTCACCCCGTCAGATCATCATTCTTGATATTTACGAAAACAACGCATACGATATACAGCAGGAGCTTCTTTTGGAGCATGAGGATGACCTCAATGTGGTAACGCTTATAGCCTCTGTCAGAGACTTCCAGAAGATGGAGCAGATATTTGAAAAATATAAGCCTCAGGTGGTGTTCCATGCTGCAGCTCACAAGCATGTTCCCCTTATGGAAACCTCTCCCGAGGAAGCAGTAAAGAATAACATTTTCGGCACATATAATGTAGCAACACTGGCAGAAAAGCACGGAGTTGAGAAATTCATAATGATTTCCACCGACAAGGCGGTTAATCCCACCAACGTTATGGGTGCTACAAAGCGGTGCTGTGAAATGATAGTTCAGTACAAGTCCCAACACAGCACAAAGACCGAGTTTGTAACCACAAGATTCGGCAATGTACTCGGCTCCAATGGTTCGGTTATTCCCCTTTTCCGCAGACAGATAGAAAGCGGAAAGCCCGTCACAGTTACACATCCTGATATAATCCGTTACTTTATGACCATTCCCGAGGCGGTGTCCTTGGTGCTTCAGGCAGGAGCAATGGCTCAGGGCGGAGAGATTTTTGTTCTTGATATGGGCGATCCCGTAAAGATCACAACTTTGGCAGAGAACCTCATCCGTATGTACGGAAAGGTGCCTTATAAGGATGTTGAGATCAAGTTTACGGGACTGAGACCCGGAGAGAAGCTTTTTGAGGAGCTTCTAATGAATGAAGAGGGACTTAAATCCACAGACAACAAAAAGATTTTCATTGGTAATCAGATATCCATTGACGAGGATGATCTTCTGAGTAAACTTGAAAAGCTCAGGGAATATGCCGAGGCTAACGACAGCGAAAACACTGTAAATATGCTCAGCACTATCGTTCCCACCTTTAAACACAAGAAATAACAGTTTCAGACTTAATAAACTACATACACAAAGGAGTATTTATATGTGTGGAATAGTAGGCTATGTTGGCACAAAAGATTGCAGTGAAGTTCTTGTTGATGCCCTGAGAAAGCTCGAGTACCGTGGATATGATTCAGCAGGTATTGCGGTTTTCGAGGATGGCAGGATCAATATAAAGAAAGCTCAGGGAAGACTTGATGACCTTGAGCAGAAGATGGCGTATGAGGGAACTCCTAGGGGAAATACCGGTGTAGGCCATACCCGTTGGGCTACCCATGGCGTACCTTCTGAGATCAACTCCCATCCCCACAGAGGCGGAGACAAGGTAACACTTGTTCATAACGGTATCATCGAAAATTACAAGGAGCTTAAGGAATTCCTTCAATCCAAGGGCAGAGTTTTTGTGTCCGATACAGATACAGAGGTAGTGGCTCAGCTTCTTGACTTCAACTACGAGGGCGACCCCGTAAAGGCTATCAAGGCAACCCTTTCTCAGGTGGAAGGCTCCTTTGCTCTGGGCATTCTCTTTGCTGACAGAGTAGGCGAGATCTATGCTGTAAGAAGAGAAAGTCCTCTTATCGTAGGTGTTGCAGAGGGCGAAAGCTTCATTGCATCCGATGTTCCCGCAATTATCAAATATACAAAGCAGTACTATCTCCTCGAGCACGATGAGATCGCACATCTCACAGAGGAGGGCGTATCCTTCTGTGACCTTGACGGTGCTTCCATTGAAAAGGAGCTCAAGGTAGCAGACTGGAGTATGGATGCTGCTGAAAAGCAGGGCTATGACCACTATATGCTCAAGGAGATACACGAACAGCCCACAGCGGTAAAGACCACAGTAACTCCCAGAGTTACAGGCGGTATGCCCAATCTTGAGGAATGCTCCATCACAGTAGATGCTCTCAAGGATATCAAGCAGATATACATAGTAGCCTGCGGTACCGCAATGCACGCAGGTATGGTAGGAAAATATGTTATCGAGAAGCTTGCGAAGGTTCCAGTAATCGTGGATATAGCTTCCGAGTTCCGTTATCGTGAGCCTCTTATCCATAAGGGTGACCTTGTAATTATCATTTCCCAGTCAGGTGAAACAGCAGACTCTCTTGCTGCAATGAGACTTGCAAAGAGCATGGGCGCAAAGACCCTCGCTGTTGTAAATGCCAAGGGTTCCTCCATTGCTCGTGAGGCAGATATGCTTATATATACTCACGCAGGCCCCGAGATCGCCGTTGCTTCCACAAAGGCTTATATGGTGCAGATCGCAGTTATGTATCTGCTCGCTTTTGAGCTTTCCTTTGCAAAGGGCTTTATCACCGACGGCGAGTGCTGCAGACTTACAGATGCTCTTCTCGGCACACCTCAGCTTATTGATGAAACCATTGATGAGACCAACGATCTTTGCCGCGATATTGCTGAAAAGCTTATCTCCTCAGACAGCCTCCTCTACATCGGAAGAGGTCTTGACTATGCGCTTTCCATGGAGGGTTCCCTCAAGCTCAAGGAGATTTCCTACATACACTCTGAGGCTTATGCCGCAGGTGAGCTTAAGCACGGTACAATTTCCCTTATCACAGAGGGAATGCCCGTTATAGCTGTGGCAACACAGAACACTCTCTACGATAAGACTGTAAGTAATATCAAGGAAGTCAAGGCAAGAGGTGCTATGGTAGTTCTTGTCTGTGATGAAAAGGCAGAGGTAGGCTCAGATGTAGCAGACTATATCATCAGAGTACCCCGCACAGAGGAGCTTCTTATGCCCATGCTGGCTGCAGTACCTCTTCAGCTGCTGGCTTACTACACAGCCGTACTCAGAGGTAACGATGTAGATAAACCCAGAAACCTTGCAAAATCAGTAACCGTTGAATAAAGTGAAGCCGTCACCTCTTTGGGTGGCGGCTTTTAAGTTTATGGTAGTGCTTCAGAGGATAGTTACAACATTGTTTGTTGACAGAACTATTTTCAGAGAATAATATAAACATTAAGGTGTAGAATTTCCAAAGACTTTTTGAAAGGAGGCGGAGTGTATGCAGTTTACATCAGATATTGCCATAGTGGGTCTCAGGATCCTCCTGATGTTTTACGGAATTTTTATCGTGTATGAATGCTTTGCATCCCTTCGCCGCCAGAAGCGCAGGGAAAAGCCCCTTGTGACCCTTTTAAATGAAACTCTCAAAGAGAAGATTCCCGTGCTTTGCTGGGAAAATACCATCGGCAGAAGCAAAAGCTCGGATATAGTCATCAAGGACCCCACAGTCTCCAGAAGTCACTGTGTGCTTCTTCGTCGTGAAGAGGGCTGGTTTGTCACCGATGTAGGTTCAAAATCAGGAACTCGTGTCAACGGTAAAAAGGTTAAGGAGCGACATCCCGTAAAGCTTGATGACCAGATAAAGATAGGCTCCACGACCCTCAGACTTCGACGTGGAGATGAATACGGCAAAGAGGTTTCCCACTCCTGGTTTTTCTCAAAGAATTCCTCAAAGGCGGCAGTTCCTGCACCTCTTCTTATTCTTCTTATGAACCTCTACCACTTCTTCATGGCGGTGGAGATATGCGTTACCTATGAAAGTCTGAGGCTCGATGCTTTCGAGGTTTTCCTCTCGATGCTTTTGTTTTCCTGGGTGCTTTTTGCGGTCTCAAGAGGAGCTTTTCACAGACTGAATTTTGAGATAGAGACCCTTGCCCTCTTTATGACCGGCACGGGAGCCTTGCTTTTGGTAAGTCAGGATATGATGGATGCCAGAGTGCAGATAATAGCGGCTGTGGCAGGTGCCACACTTTACATGGCGATACTTGCCTTTGTCAGAAATCCCGACGGCATCGTCAGGTGGAGAACCTTCATCATGGCAGGAGCTGTGCTGTTTCTTCTCATAAACCTTGCCTTCGGCACCATCGAGTACGGTGCCGCCAACAGAATCTATATCGGAGGCGTGTCCATTCAGCCCTCAGAGATAGTTAAAATTGCCTATGTGGCAGTCGGTGCCTCGGCTCTTGACCATCTGCAGACCAAGAGAAATTTCCTTGAATTTCTCATATTCTCTGCCGTCTGCGTAGGTGCTCTTGCAATAATGGGTGACTTCGGTACAGCACTCATATTCTTTATGACCTTTATTGTCATTTCAATTATCCGTTCAGGTGACTATAAAACTGCGATTTTAGCTGTTGTTGCGGCAGCATTTGCAGGTGTGCTGGTGCTTTCCTTCAAGCCCTATATAGCGGAGCGTTTCGCCACCTGGGGGCACGCAATGGAGGACCCCTATGATAAGGGATATCAGCAGGCAGGCGTGCTTACCTATATTGCCTCGGGCGGCCTTTTCGGCACAGGCGTAGGCTCAGGAATCCTCAGATACTACGGAGCCTCGGAAACAGACCTCGTTTTCGGCATTGTGGCTGAGGAAATGGGGCTTATCATGGCTCTTCTCTTGGCCCTTGTTATCTTCGGACTTGTCATCCACTCAAGAGGAATTGCAAGCAGAAGCCGAAGCACCTTCTATGCGATTTCAGCCTGCAGTGCGGCAACTCTCATGGTGGTGCAGGCATCCCTCAATATATTCGGCTCTACCGATATCCTGCCCCTGACAGGCGTAACTCTCCCCTTTATCAGCGCAGGCGGCTCCAGTATGATCTCCTGCTGGGGACTTCTCGCCTTTATAAAGGCGGCAGACGAGAGAACCTATTCCACGTCACCCCTTAAAGCTCCAAAGAATAAACACTCAAAGTAAGGATAATTTATGAAGAAAACAATGTCACGAAGCATAATAAGCCTGATTCTGGCGCTCCTGTTTTTAGGAGGGCTTGGTCTTTTGTGCTTTCGTTATGCTGTAAATAATAGTGAGTGGGCAAACCAGACCTATAATCAGTATCTTTACTCAAGAAGCGGCTTTACCGATGCAGGCACGATTTACGACAGAAACGGAGTAATTCTTGCAGAGTCCCGTGATGATAAAAGATTCTATCACGAGGATGAAAGCACACGAATGGCAATGCTCCACACAGTAGGCGATACCGCATATAACATCGAAGCGGCGGTGCAGTCCCACTATAGTGCAAAGCTCAACGGCCACAGCGGTATTTTCGGATACGGGCTTCCCGATAAGCTCAAGCCCAAAGGGGATGTAGAGGTGACCCTCGACAGCTCAGTCTGCAAGCAGGTCTATGAAGCCTTTGAGGGCAAAAAAGGTGCTTGCCTTGTGTATAACTACAAGACAGGAGAGGTCATCTGTATGGTCAGCACCCCCTCCTATGACATAGCCAATGAGCCTGAGGTTATCCCCGACGGCGCATATCTCAACAATGTTATCTCCAGTACCTATACCCCCGGCTCGATTTTCAAGATGGTAACCACTGTTGCAGCTCTTGAGAATATCCCCGATATAGAGGAGAGAGTTTTTTACTGCGAGGGCAAAAAGGAGTTTGACGGAGACGACGTTACCTGCCTTGATCCTCACGGGGAAATGACCTTAGAGGAGGCATTTGCCAGAAGCTGTAACATAGCTTTTGCAGAGCTTTCCACAGAGCTTGGAAGAGATGTAATGCAGAAAACAGCAGAAAGCCTCGGCATAACCCGGAGCTTTTCCTTTGATTCGGTCTCTACCGCAAAGGGTCACTTTGAGCTTCAGGATGCCAACTTCAATGAGCTTGCGTGGGCAGGTGTGGGACAATATACAAATATGGTGAATCCTGCTCAGATGGCTATTCTTTGCGGTGCCGTTGCAAACGGCGGAGAGGCAGCCCTTCCTTATTTTGTAAAGGGTGAGAAGACGGAGCTTTCTGGTGAGCTTCTGGATAGTAAAACAGCGGAAAAACTACAGAAAATAATGCGATACACCATAAGCGACTATTACGGCGACGATATGTTCTATCCTTTAGAGGTGGGAGCCAAGACAGGTACCGCCGAGACTACGGCAGATAAGGAATCCACCGCCTGGATAGTGGGATACAGCCGTAACGAGGAGTGTCCTCTTGCCTTTGCTGTAGTGGTGGAGGAGGGCGGCTTTGGCTACTACTCAGCAGGTCCTATAGCAAAGATCGCAATGGTTGAGAGTGCAAAGTCCTTAGGCTTTGAAGGCTGATTCTTCCGAAAAACAAATACAGTAATTCTCAGGGTGCAGGCGGTCTGCACCCTTTATTTTTTTCATCTTTAAATAATCAAAAAACTTCTTTATTTTTTATTATATATGTGTTATAATTACTTAAATATATTATTTTATTAAAATGGGAAACTGTTTGATATATGAAAGGAAGATATTATGGGACTTGTAAAAATGCTTCTTGGCAATAAAAGCAAGAAGGACATTAAGAGAAACCAATCAAAATGTAATAAGACTTTAGAGCTTGAAGAAAAGTATCAGAAGATGACTGACGCTGAGCTTAAAAATCAGACTCAGATTCTTAAAGACAGACTCCAAAAAGGTGAGACCACCGACGATATTCTCCCCGATGCTTTTGCTGTGTGCCGTGAGGCTTCATGGCGAGTGCTGGGAATGAAGCACTTCCCCGTGCAGATTCACGGCGGTATCATTCTCCATCAGGGCAGAATTGCGGAAATGAAAACAGGTGAAGGTAAGACTCTCGTGGCAACTTTGCCTGCATACCTCAATGCCCTCACAGGCAACGGTGTTCACATCGTTACAGTCAATGATTACCTTGCCCGCCGAGATTCCGAGTGGATGGGTAAGCTCTACAGATTCTTGGGTCTCTCCGTCGGACTTATTGTTCACGGACTTACAAACGATGAGAGAAGAGCCGCATACGCCGCAGATATCACCTACGGCACCAATAATGAGCTGGGCTTTGACTATCTTCGTGACAATATGGTGGTTTATAAGGAGCATCGTGTACAGCGTGGTCACTCCTTTGCCATTGTTGACGAGGTTGACTCCATCCTCATTGATGAAGCCAGAACTCCTCTTATCATTTCAGGTCAGGGAGATAAATCCTCCGATCTTTATGAGAGAGCAGATGCCCTTGCAAAAAGACTTAAAAAATATGTATGCACCGAGGTTGACTCCAAGGAAAATATGGAGGACTTCTTCCAGGAGAACAATATCGACTATATCGTTGACGAGAAGGCAAAGTCAGCAACCCTTACCCAGATAGGTGTAAAGAAGGCAGAGGAGTTCTTCTCCCTCGAAAACCTTACCGATCCCGACAACCTCACAATTCAGCATCACATCAATCAGGCTATCAAGGCTCACGGCATTATGCACCTTGATGTTGACTACGTTGTGAAGGATGGCGAGATCCTCATCATCGATGAATTCACAGGCCGTATGATGCCCGGCAGACGCTTTAACGAGGGTCTGCATCAGGCTATTGAGGCAAAGGAAGGCGTAAAAGTTCAGAACGAGAGCAAGACCCTTGCTACCATCACCTTCCAGAACTATTTCCGTCTTTACAAGAAGCTCTCAGGTATGACAGGTACTGCCCTTACAGAGGAGCAGGAATTCCAGGAGATATATAAGCTGGATGTTGTGGAGGTTCCCACCAACAAGCCCTTGGCAAGACAGGACCTCAATGACCAGATCTATACCACAGAACAGGGCAAATTCAATGCGGTTATTGACAATATCGTTGAGTGCCATCAAAAGGGTCAGCCCGTACTGGTTGGTACAATTTCCATCGAGAAGTCCGAGCTTCTCTCAAAGATGCTTAAGAGAAGAGGCATTGAGCATAACGTCCTCAATGCAAAGCATCACGAGAAGGAAGCAGAAATAGTTGCTCAGGCAGGTAAGCTTGGAGCAGTTACCATTGCTACCAATATGGCAGGTCGAGGAACCGATATTGTTCTCGGCGGTAACGCTGAGTTTATGGCAAAGACCAAGATGAGAAAGCAGGGCTTCAGCGATGAGCTCATTGCAGAGGCTACAGGCTTTGCCGATACAGACGACGAGGAGATCATCGAGGCAAGAAGAGTTTTTGCTGAGCTGAATTCTCAGTTCAAGGAAGAGATCAAAGACGAGGCACAGCAGGTGCGTGATGCAGGCGGCCTCTTCATTATCGGCACAGAGCGTCACGAGTCAAGACGAATCGACAACCAGCTCCGTGGTCGTGCAGGCCGTCAGGGAGACCCCGGTACAAGCCGCTTCTTCCTCTCTACAGAGGATGACCTGATGCGTATCTTCGGCGGCGAGAGAATGAAGTTCCTTATGGAGAGACTTGGCACAGACGAGAACACTCCTATCGAAAATAAGATGCTCTCCAATATCATTGAAAGCTCACAGCAGAAGGTTGAGCAGCGTAACTTCGGCATCAGAAAGAACGTTATCCAGTATGACGATGTTATGAACAAGCAGAGAGAGAACATTTACACTCAGCGTAATCAGGTTCTCGACGGTATGGACATCCACGATAAGATCATCAAGTGGATCTCCGAGACTATTGAGACCAATGTGGGCACATTCCTTGTGGGTGAGCCCCAGGAGTGGAACTTTATGAGTCTGAGAAGCTACTACAACGGCTGGCTTGTAAACGAGAAATGTCCCCTCACTTATACAGATGACGAGCTTAAAAAGCTCACTCCCGCAGATGTGGCAAATACTCTTATTGAGAGAGCAATGGAGATATATGAGGGCTATGAGGAGCTTCTCACAGAGGAAACAATGCGTGAGATCGAGAGAGTTTATCTCCTTCGCTCCGTTGATACCTTCTGGATGGAGCACTTGGATGCTATGGAGGAACTCAAGCACTCCATCCGTATGCGTGCCTACGCTCAGCACGATCCCGTTGTTGAATACACACACGAGGGCTTCTCAATGTTTGACGAGATGATAGAGACCATCCGTCAGGAGACTGTCAAGCTCATCCTCATTGTTCCCGGCAGAGTACACGCCATCAAGAAGAGACAGGAAGAAGAGGAGAGAGCAAGAAAGGAAGCTGAGAAGGCAGCAGCTGCTGCTCATCAGGTTATCCTCGGAAAGTCTCAGGAAAAAGAGAAGGCTAACCCCATAACCCTTGCTATCAAGCGAGAGCAGGTGGCAAAGCCCATTGAGTGGTCAGGTGACGGCACCTCCTCCACCAACAGAACAGTTAAGAAGAGCAAGAAGGTTGGCAGAAACGATCCCTGCCCCTGCGGAAGCGGCAAGAAGTACAAGAAATGCTGCGGAATGAACGAATAAAATAAACTCCGAAAGGATGGTTTTAATATGACAGTACGTACAAGATATGCACCCAGCCCCACAGGCTTTATGCATGTGGGAAATCTGAGAACAGCTCTCTATGAGTACCTCATTGCAAAGAGCCAAGGCGGCAAGTTTGTTCTGAGAATCGAGGATACCGACAGAGAGAGACTTGTTGAGGGTGCGGTTGATGTAATCTACAATACTCTCAAGGTTGCTGGACTTATTCACGACGAAGGTCCCGATGTAGGCGGCGATTTCGGCCCCTACGTTCAGTCCGAGAGAAAGGATATGTATTTACCTTACGCAGAACAGCTTATCAAAGAAGGCAAGGCTTACCGCTGCTTCTGCACCAAGGAGAGACTTGAAAAGCTTTCTGAGGAATCAGTAGGCGGCGGCTATGACGGCCACTGTAGAGACCTTCCCGAGGAAGAGATCGAGAGACTTCTTTCTGAGGGAGTACCCTACGTTATCCGTCAGAAGATGCCCCGAGAGGGCTCAACCACCTTCTCCGATGCTGTATTCGGTGACATCACAGTTGAGAACTCCGAGCTTACGGATCAGATCCTTATCAAGAGCGACGGCTATCCCACCTACAACTTCGCAAACGTTATTGACGACCACACAATGGGTATCACCCATGTTGTCAGGGGCTGTGAGTATCTAAGCTCCACACCCAAATATAATCTTCTCTATGAAGCCTTCGGCTGGGAGATTCCCACCTATGTTCACCTGCCTCTCATTATGGGCAAGAACGAGGACGGCTCCGTTTCTAAGCTTTCAAAGCGTCACGGTGCCACAGGCTTTGAAGACCTTGTCAGTGACGGGTACCTTCCCGAAGCTATCATCAACTACATAGCACTTCTCGGTTGGTGTCCCAAGTCAAATCAGGAGATCTTCACCTTAGAGGAGCTTACAGAGAATTTCCACGTTGATGAGATTTCAAAGTCTCCCTCAGTATTCGACTACGACAAGCTCTCATGGCTCAATTCAGAATACCTAAGAGGAATGACCCCTGATAAGTTTACAGAGGTAGCAATGCCTTACTACAAAGAGGCATTCGGTGACAGAGAATTCCCTGCAGAGAAGCTTACAGCAATTCTTCAGCAGAGAACCGTAAAGCTTACGGATATCGCACCTATGCTTGACTTTTTCACAGAGCTTCCCGAGTATGATAAGGAGCTTTTCGTAAACAAGAAGAGCAAGACCACTCTCGAGAATGTTCCCTCTATACTGGGGGCAGTTTATGATGAGCTTTCAGCCCTTGAGAAATGGGAGGCAGAGCCTATCAAGGAGTGCCTTATTAATCTCGCAGTGAAGCTGGAGCTTAAAAACGGAACAGTTATGTGGCCTGCAAGAATTGCAGCTGCAGGCAAGACGGTTACTCCCGGCGGTGCTGTGGAGATTCTTGATATTCTCGGCAGAGAAGAGTCTCTCAGAAGACTTGAGACAGGTCTTGAAAAATTAAATTAAGGAAGGGTTTATATGTCAGACGAAATTAAAAACGCAGGTGTTACTGACGAGAATGTAATGCCTTCAAATTTTATACACGATTTTATTGATGAGGATATCGCCAAGGGTGGTCAGTACGAGGGTATGACCGTTCATACACGTTTTCCTCCCGAGCCTAACGGCTATCTTCACATCGGCCACGCTAAGGCTGTTTGCATCGACTTCGGTACCGCTAAGAAGTACGGCGGTATGTGCAACCTGAGAATGGACGACACCAACCCCACAAAGGAAGATGTGGAGTACGTTGACGCTATCAAAGAGGATATCAAGTGGCTTGGCTTCGACTGGGAGGACCGCTTCTACTATGCTTCCGATTACTTTGATGATATGTACCGCTTCGCCGTGGAGCTTATTGAGAAGGGTCTCGCTTATGTATGTGAGCTGAGTGCTGAAGAGATGCGTGAGTACAGAGGCGACCTCTCCACTCCTGCAAAGAGCCCCTTCAGAGACAGACCCATCGAGGAGAGCCTTGAGCTTTTCGAGAGAATGAAGAACGGCGAATTCGAAGAGGGCAAGATGACCCTTCGTGCAAAGATAGACCTTGCAAGTGGCAACTTCAATATGCGTGACCCCGTAATTTACAGAATCAACAAGCTCCGTCATCACAGAACAGGTGACAAGTGGGTCATCTATCCCATGTATGATTTTGCTCATCCCATTGAGGATGCTATGGAGGGTATTACCCACAGCCTCTGCTCTCTGGAGTTTGAGGATCACAGACCGCTCTATGACTGGGTAATCAATAATGTTTCCGTACCTGCAAAGCCCCGCCAGATCGAGTTTGCACGTCTCGGCATCAACAACACCGTTATGTCCAAGAGAAAGCTCAGAACTCTGGTCGATGATGGCTATGTAAGCGGCTGGGATGATCCCAGAATGCCTACACTCTGCGGACTGAGAAGAAGAGGCTACACTCCCGAATCTATCAGAAACTTTACTGAGAGAAACGGCGTTTCCAAGGTGAACTCTATTGTTGAGTACAGCTTCCTTGAGCATTGCTTAAGAGAGGACTTAAACGAAAAGGCACTCAGAGTAATGGCTGTTATAAACCCTGTAAAGCTCATTATCGAGAACTATCCCGAGGACCTTACAGAGGAATTCGAGGTTGAGAATAATCCCAACAGAGAAGAGGACGGCAAGAGAGTTATCACCTTCTCAAAGGAATGCTTCATAGAGGCAGAGGACTTCATGGAGGAGCCTATCAAGGGCTACCAGAGACTTTACCCCGGCAACGAGGTAAGACTTAAGTCTGCATATATTGTAAAGTGTACAGGCTGTAAAAAGGACGACGAGGGTAACGTGGTAGAGGTTTATGCTACCTATGACCCCGAGACCCGTGGGGGCAACACTCCCGACGGAAGAAAGGTAAGAGGCACAATACATTGGGTAGATGCCAAAAACTTCAGAGATGCTGAGGTAAGACTTTACGATAACCTCTTCACAGTTCCCGATCCCGATGCAGGTGACAGAAACTTCCTTGATTTCCTTAACCCCGATTCTCTCAAGGTACTCACAAACTGTAAAGTGGAGAGAAGCCTTGAGAATGCAGAGGTAGGTCAGGGCTTCCAGTTTATGCGTCTTGGCTATTTCTGCGCTGACAAGGACAGCACCAAGGATAAGCTTATCTTCAACAGAAGCGTGTCTCTCAAGGACGGCTTCAAGAAAAAGTAATTTAAATAAAAAGCTCTCTGCTCATTTCGGGGCAGAGAGTTTTAAGAAATAGGAGAATCAGAATGCTTAAGACAGCTATCGTTACAGGAGCCTCCAGAGGAATAGGTACCGCGATTTCCGTTGCTCTGGCAAAAAGCGGATACAATGTTATTATTACCTACAAAGAGAGCCGAGAGAGAGCCGAGGCGCTTGCAAAGGTTATCATCAGCGGCTATGGCGTTTCCTGCGATGCTGTCAGATGCGATGTGAGTAACACAGAGGACGTAAAGAACGTTGTGTCCCTTGCGGTAAATCAGTATTCCTCCATAGATGTGGTTGTAAACAATGCAGGCATCAGCCAGCAGAAGCTTTTCACGGATATCACCGATGAGGACTGGAATACCATGATCTCCACAAACCTTACGGGTGTTTTCAATATGTGCCGTGAAGCTTCAAGATATATGATAAATCAGAAGAGCGGAAGCATTGTGAATATCAGCTCCATGTGGGGACAGGTGGGAGCCTCCTGCGAGGTGCACTACAGTGCCGCCAAGGCAGGCGTTATAGGGCTCACAAAAGCCCTTGCAAAGGAGCTTGCTCCCTCTAATATCAGAGTAAACTGTATATGCCCCGGAGTTATCTCCACCGATATGATGAAGGATTTTTCTGAGGATGATATTGCTGCCCTCTGCGAGGAAACCCCCATGGGAAGACTTGGCTCTCCCAAGGAAATCGCAGATGCAGTATCATTTATGTGCAGCGACAGAGCCACCTTCATTACAGGTCAGGTTCTGGGAGTAAACGGCGGATTCATAATATGAAAGCTTTTCTGAAGATCCCTCTCCTTGCAGTAATGCTCGTGATTTTGTCAGCGGTATCTGTGATTTCACCTTGTGCTCAGACAGGAAAGATTATTTCGCTTTCATCTGTGAGTACAAGGAAGGGGCGCTTGTGTAAGGCAGAGCTTTCTGCAGAGGGTATAGAGAATATATGTGCATTTATTGCAGAGCTGGAATACGATCCCGATATTCTCTCCTTTCGTGGCATCAAGTCAGATGTCACTAGTTCAGACTGTTCAGCTTTCTCAAAAGAAGAGGGAAAAGTCAGATTTGTCTTTGTTTGTGAAGAGGGTGTAGATGCCACGAGTAAAACCACTCTCCTCTCCCTTGAGTTCAAGGCAGAAACAGAGGGAAACTCTCCTCTTGATCTGAGGCTAATCGAGGCAGTAGATTACAACGGCAATTATATAGAGGGTATCACATCCCGTGGTGCAGAGGTGTCATCGAGGAGGATGGCCTTTTCAGCTATCACTAATAAGCTCAGGGGGCAGAAACCGGATGCTTCTCTTGAAGAGGTAAGTATTGCTGAAAGAAACACTGCCGAGGTCAGCACAGAACCTATCGAGGATTCGGAAAGCCGGCATAGCCTTAAAAGCGGAGGGATAAACAGCCTTGTGCTGATATACATCTCTGCCGCAGGCTTGATTCTTATCTTTACTACGGCATTCATCTCATACAGAGCAGGAATGAAAAAACAGCGTATCAGGGACTTTTCTGCTAACAGACTTCTTTCAAAGGATATCCTTTCGGAAAGGAAAAAAGAAAGTGAGGAAGAAAAATGAAAAAATCACTTAATGTATTCTGGATAATATCTGCCTGTTTTTTGGCAATAGCTGCTTTATGGGGCAGTGTGTCAGGGCTTTCAGGTGTAATGGCTGTCAGCACGGTATGCGGAATATCCTTGGTGGTGTTCGGTGTTATCAGTGTGCTTGCCTCATTTACCATCGGTGTAAAAGCGAACGGCAGCGGATGGCTTATCTTTGACGGAATATCATCCTTCTTTACAGGACTTGCTTTTATTTTCGGATATGTTGACAGAAGCCTCTTTACGGTTGATCTTATTTACATATTAGGTCTGTGGCTCATTTTCCTTGGTATGTCTCAGGTTGCAAGAAACTCCAAAGGCTCCAAGGGTTCAGGCAGATTCTTCGGAACAGCCACAGGTGTTCTGGGTGTGGTAGGAGGACTTTCCCTCTATGTCCGTCCCATTTCGGATTTCCTGCTTATATCCGAAGCAATGAAACTGTGTGCTTACACATCCACCTTCCTGCTTCTCATAGCGGCAGTAATGGTGATTTGCCGACTTATTTCAAAATAAAAATGAACGCAAAAGTGGGCTGTCTCACGAATTCATGTGAGACAGCCCATTGGTTTTGTGCTATATTATTCTTTTACGAGAGCCTTTACGATTTCACCCACATACATTGTGTGGTAAGCCTCGCCCTCAGCATAGTTGGGTCTTACAAGGTCATCGCAGACAAACTCCTCACCCATGGGCTGAGCATAGAGCTTCTTGCAGATAAGTACCATGGAAGCTTCCTCAAAAGAGGGGACACCGTCTATAAATGCAGGGGTAAGCCCTGCCTCTTTTATCTTGTCACAGTCACGGCCCGACTTTGTTCCGCAGAGCTGAAGAGCGTCTCTATAAGCCTCCTCAAAGAAGCAGAGAGAAAAGTAATCCTTGTTCTCTGTAAACTCAAAGGTGTAGCGAGAGGGGCGGATGAATGTGAAAACAACATCCTTTCTCCAGAGAATACCCATACCACCCCAGCTGGCGGTCATGGTGTTGTACTTTTCCTCATCCCCTGCGGTAATGAGCATCCACTCCTTGCCGATTTTCAGAAAAGGGTTCATATTGAGTTCTTTTACGGATACTTCCTTAAAGTTATTCATAATTGCCTCCTTGATGTATGAAAAATAAGTAGTAGCTCAGTAAATTCCATTTACGAAAACTTCTCCCGAATTAATGGTGAAAAGCTTATTATTATTCTCAATGAGCAAAGCTCCGCTTTTATCTATGCCCTTTGCAATGCCCGAAAGTTTTTCACTCTTTACCTCTTTGCCGATATTTGCACAGAGGGAGTTATACAGCTTTACCGCATCCTCGGTAAGGGTGAAATTATAATCCTGAAGAGTTTTATATATTTCACTCTGTATAAGAACAGCCACCTCTGAAAGGGAGTATTCCTTATCTGTAATGAGCTTAAGAGAGGTTGCCTTGTGAGCAATATCTTTTGAAAACTCAAGGGAGTTAAGGTTTACGCCAATTCCTGCCACCACAAAATCCGATGTGCTTTCACAGAGAATTCCGCAGAGCTTTTTATTACTAAAGAGTATATCGTTGGGCCATTTTATCATAAGCCCCTCTGGAATATATTGTTTGAGTGCATTATATATTCCAAGAGCGCAAAGGAGGGTTATGGAGCTGTCTCCTTTTCGGGGAAGGAGTATGCTCATACAGAGGGTCTCGCCCTCTTTACTTTGCCACTCTCTTTGCATCCTGCCCCGCCCCTTTGTCTGGGAAAGGGCAAGTACAGTGGTAAAAGCCTTGAAAGTGGGGTCCTCTTTTGCAAGTTCCTTAAGATATGTATTGGTGGAGCCGACGGACTCAAGAATAAGAATTTCGGGAAGTTTATTCATAAGTATTACGGATTATTTCATTTTCTTCATGAAAGACTGGAGAGCCTTGACAATAGCAGTACCTGCCACGAGACATACAGCAGCCTCTAAAATTGCATTGATGCCTGCAGAAGCGATAAAGAAAGAGAAGAAATTCTTTCCGATAAGATCTGTTTTATTTACAAAGAACACCCAGAGGAAGGTGAGGAAGAAGAGGGTGTTGAGAAGAGCTGTTGCTGTAGCTGCAACAGGAATTGAAACAAAGCCCTTTGTATCTTTTGTGCTGATTGCCTTGTAGATGAGGGCGGGAAGCATTCCGCAGAGAAGTCTGGGAACGATGCACATTATAGCGCAAAGGAAGGGATTTATACCCAGAAGAGTAGAACCGAAGGGATCCATACCGAAGCAGGTGATGAAGCTTGAGATACCAAATACGCCGCCAAGGATGAGACCAACCTTGTAGCCCATAAGTACAGAGCCTACTGCAACGGGTAAGGTGAGAAGTGTAAGCTTTAAGGGATATACCAGAGGGATGTAGCCTATTCCGCAGAAAGTCATGAGCAGAATCAAGGCTGAGAGTATGGCCGTGAGTGCCATCTCAAGGGTTTTCTTGCTTACCTGTGTTTTTCTTTTTGACATAAAAATTCCTCCTGCTGTCTCCCCTTTTCGGGTGAGACGCAAATTTTATTTTCTCGGCAAAAAGCCGTAGAATACGTTTAAAGAAAAGATGTAAATATTTATTTGTTTTTATCGTAGATGATCTTAAGCCCCTGAAGCATCAGGTCATCTCTTACTATAATATCGTGTCTGCAGCTGGGGACAATGTCCTGAGCAATACCGCCTGTTGCCACAACGGTACACTCAACTCCCAGCTCCTGATTTATGCGGTCGATCATTCCGTCGATCATAGCAGCATTTCCAAGTACCAGTCCTGAACGGATACATTCGTCAGTGTTCTTGCCAATGGCTTTTTTGGGAGCGTCAAAGGCAACGGATGGGAGAAGTGCACATCTCTTTGAGAGTGCCTGCATGGAGATTCCCACACCGGGGGCAATGGCACCGCCTATCATGGCACCTGATTTGTCCAGAGCAATAATTGTGGTGGCTGTACCCATGCTGATTACGATGGAGGGTGCTCCGTAGAACTGAAGAGCTGCCACACAGCCTGTTACAATATCCGCACCTGTTGAGGCAGGGTTGTCGATTTTGATGTTAAGTCCGGTCTTGAGCCCCGGTCCTACGATGAGGGGAGTAATGCCGATAAGTTCTCTTATAGCCTGACTTACGGTGCGCAGTACCTGAGGCACAACACTTGAAATGATGCAGCCGTCTATCTGAGTTTTAGAAAACCCATAGACATTGAAAACCGCATAGATCTCTCCTGCAAATTCATCTGCGGTCTTGGTGCGGTCTGTGGAGACTCTTGCAAGCATAACAAGCTCATCCTTGTCAAAAAGACCGAATTTGATATTTGTATTACCTATATCGATTACCAACAGCATACTGTCACCGCCTGAAAATTAGACTGATATACAAAGTTATTATATGACAAAACCGCTCAAAAAGCAACTGTCAGAGAGTTATTTGGTGATACCTTATATTACAGAGGAGAATTATTTTTGTTTTTGTTTCGAAATCAACAAAAATCAAAAAATACTTTCTTTTTTTCAATAAGTAAAAATAGGGAGGAGATTTTGTGATAATATAATAGTGCTATACTACTATTAAATTGTTCAATAGGAGGAATTGCTATGCAGAACACAGAGAAAAAAGAGCTCAAGATTCTTGCCGCTAAGGCACGTTTGGGCGCAATTATCGGTACATTCAATGCTAAGTCCGGTCATCCCGGCGGATCCCTTTCTGCCGCAGACATTATGACTTATCTTTATTTCAAGGAGATGAATGTGGATCCTCAGAATCCCAAGATGGATACAAGGGACCGCTTCGTTCTCTCCAAGGGTCACTGCTGTCCCTCTCTTTATGCAGTGCTTGCGCTCAAGGGCTTCTTTGATTGGAGCGAGCTTGAGTCTTTAAGACACGTAGGTGCAATGCTTCAGGGTCATCCCGATATGAAGGGTACTCCCGGTATTGATATGAGCACAGGCTCTCTGGGTCAGGGTGTCTCTACTGCTTGCGGTATGGCACTTGCCGCTAAGTGCGACAACAAGGACTACAGAGTATATGCTATCCTCGGCGACGGTGAGTGCGAGGAAGGTCAGGTTTGGGAGGCAGCTATGTTTGCCGCTCACAACAAGCTTGATAATTTAGTAATTTTCGTTGACCAGAACGGTCTTCAGATAGACGGTCCCGTAGCAGAGGTCTGCGGTATCGAGCCTCTTGACAAGAAGTTTGAGAGCTTCGGCTTCAATGTAGTTAAGATCAACGGTCACTGTTTTGATGATATCGAGGCAGCTCTTGAAAATGCAAAGGCAACAAAGGGTATGCCCACAGCTATCCTTGCAAAGACCGTAAAGGGCAAGGGTGTTTCCTTTATGGAAAATCAGGTTGACTGGCACGGTAAGGGCCCCAACAAGGAAGAGTACGAGAAGGCAAAGGCAGAGCTTGAGGCTCAGATCGCAGAACTGGAGGGTGAAGAATAATGGCAAATGTTGTAACAAAGGCAACCAGAGAGAGCTTCGGTATGGCTCTGTGTGAAATTGCTAAGGAAAACGATAAGATCGTTGTTCTTGACGCTGACCTTGCAGGTGCTACCAAGACTTCCATTTTCCAGAAGGAATTCCCCGAGAGATTCTTCGACTGCGGTATCGCAGAGGGCAATATGATGTGTATTGCTGCAGGTCTTGCTTCTTGCGGCAAGATTCCCGTAGCTGCTTCCTTTGCAATGTTTGCAACAGGCAGAGCTTACGAGCAGATCCGTAACTCCGTAGGTTATCCTCACCTCAATGTAAAGATCGCAGGCAGCCACGCAGGTATTTCCACAGGTGAGGACGGTGCAACTCACCAGTGCCTCGAGGATGTGGCTCTTATGCGTACAATTCCCGGCATGACAGTTCTCTGCCCTGCTGACCACTACGAGATGATGGCAGCTGCAAAGGCAGCTATCGAGCATGAGGGTCCTGTTTATATCCGTCTCGGCAGACTTGCTATTGATTCCTTCAACGATCCCGATACCTACAAGTTTGAGCTTGGTAAGGGTATCACTCTCCACGAGGGTAACGATATCACGGTTATTGCTACAGGCCTTGTTGTTAACGAGGCTAGAAAGGCTGTAGAGGCTCTCGAGGCAGAGGGTGTAAATGCAAGACTTATAAATATTCACACCATCAAGCCCATCGACAGAGAGATCGTTCTCAAAGCTGCTAAGGAGACAGGCAGAGTTATCACTGTTGAGGAGCACAACGTTATCGGCGGTCTCGGCGATGCAGTTTGTGATGTTCTTGCTTCCGAGTATCCCGTACCTGTCCGCAAGGTAGGCGTTTATGACCGCTACGGTTACTCAGGTCCCGCATGGGAGCTTCTTGAGAAGTTCGGCCTCACAGCAGATGGCATCAAGAAGGTTATCCTTGAGGAAATCGCAAAGAAATAATTTAATAAAAATTCTAAGGCTCCGACGCTTCTGCACAGGTCCGTAAAAAACGGACAATAGAAAAAAGACACCTCCTATGGTAGAATTAAAGAACTACCATAGGAGGTTTTGTTATGGCTGGGAAAAAGGGAATGAAAAAATATCCCGAAAGCATAAGAAATGAGATACGAC
>JAZQAF010000015.1:0-215591 GCA_045545015.1 Ruminococcus sp. | reverse complement strand
CATCGCCTTGAGGAAATCATTGCCTGTTGTTGTGAAGGTGTATGTAAGGTCTGTTGTAAGAATCAGACCCTCACCATTCATCCAGCCAAGGAACTCATTTCCGTTGGTTGTTTTGGCTACAACCGTTACTGTTGCACCTACCGGTGCCTTTGTATTCTTATATGATGTTCCCTGAGGCTTACTGCTGCCGTTATTCACTGAGATGTTAAAGCCTGTTCCGCCTGCTACCTCAACTGTAAGTTTTCCTATTGTTGAGGGAGCTGCGGGTGTTTCGGGCTCATCTGTTTCTGTCTTTTCATAGAGTGCTTTTACGGTTGTATCTGCTGTGATATTTGCAAACTCCTTATCCCAGCCTTTGAATGTATAACCATCCTTTGCAGGAGCTGTGGGAGCTATAGCTGAAGAACCTGCCTCTACGCTCTGAGAAGAAATAAATCTACCTTCGTCATCAACAAAAACAACAATGTATTTTTCTTTGACAGACTCTTCATTCTTCTCATACTGAGCAACTATAATCATGTCTCCATGGATATTATCAAAGCTTGCACTCCAGCCCTTGAAGAGATATCCGTCTCTTGAAGGATCCGAGGGAGCCTGAGCAGACTCTCCTGCTGCTACTGTCTGTGTTGAGAGGACGTTACCATTGTAATCCACAAAGGAAACGTTATACTTAACCACAACAGCTTCAGCACTTGCTGTGAGTGTGTGATTTACTGTATCAAGAGTAAATGTTACTACACTCTTCTCGCTAAGGCTTAAGGTCTGATTTGTGCCAAGTGGCCACTCCATAGAGTAGTTCTCATTAGCAGCCTTGTATTCATAAGTTCCTGCTTCAAGAGTAAACACAGCTGTGTAAATACCGTTTTCGCCCTTTGTCATTGCATCACTTGTTGACCAGTTATTGAAGCCGCCACGGAGATAGTAAACTTGCTCTGTGGTATCATACTGAGCCTTTACTATAATGTCGGATGTAACATTTGTGAAGTCCTTATCCCAGCCCCTGAAGGTGTAGATGTACTCTACATCAGCTCCTCTCGAGGGTGCCTCAGGTGCCTGAGCAGACTCTCCTGCTTCTATGGTCTGGGTGCTGATTACCCTGCCGTCAAAGTCAACGAAGGTTACTATGTAATTCTCGGGAGCATTTTCGTAAAACGCAACAATGATCGTATCTTTCTGAATATTATCAAAGTTTACACTCCAGCCAGCGAAGGTGTAGCCCTCTCTTGACGGATCAGCAGGTGCCTCGGCTGCCTCGCCCTCTGCTATAGTCTGAGTACTTATCACTTCGCCATCAAAATCGACAAAGATTACTGTGTAATATACTATATCCTTTGAATAAAGGGCAGTAACTACAGTATCTTCTGTAATGTTAGTGAAATTCTTATCCCAACCTGTGAAGGTATAGCCTTCCACAAAGGGTGCCTCAGGTGCTACTGCATCCTCGCCAGAGACTATCGTCTGAGTTTCTATTACAGCACCCTCAAAGCCAACAAAGGTAACGGTATATGTATCCAGAAGCACACCGTTATCATCAAAAATGTAAGTAGTTCCCTCTATATCGAATTCACCTGTAACCATTCTGCCGGTATAAACCTCATCGTTACCATCGAAATAGTAGGTGTTATCATCTATAGTCTGCCAACCGGTCACCATTTTACCGTCTTCTGCAAGATAGTATGTATATCCTGAGGTTGAAGATACTACCCAACCTGTGAGCATCTGACCATAGTGTTTATCCATGTTATCTTCAAAGAAATACCAGCTTCCGTCAACTTCTGCCCAGCCTGTAGTCATTTCACCTTCATCATTGAAGTGATAAACATAGCCTGTTTTGGGTGATGTAAACCAGCCTGTAACCATAGTGCCGTCTTCCGTGCTGAAATAATACCACTTATTGCCGAAGGTAACAAAGCCTGTCTGCATTGCACCTGTAGATTCATCGAAGTAGAAATACTTGCCGTCAACATACTGGAACCCCTTGAGAATAGCTCCGTCTGCGGCACCACGGTAAACTTTACCGTCAACAGTTACCCAGCCGTCTCTGAAAAGAGCGCTCGAATCAGTAAAGAAATAATACAGAGTTCCGTCAATTGTCTGGAAGCCGCTTACCGCATAGCCATTCTGGTCAAGATAGTATCTTGCTCCGCTGGCACTGTCGTCAACCCAACCGGAATACACAAACGAACCATCGCCCATCTGGTACTTAAATCCGACTGAATCCTGCACCCACATACCGGTGGTAACAAGTGCACCGCTTGAATCAAAGTAATACCAGTCACCGTCTATGTATCTGTGACCTGTGAGCATTGCGTTTGAGTTGGGGTCAAGGTAGTACATCTTGCCGTTATCTTCTACCCAACCACTAACTGCATAACCGTTCTGGTCAAGATAGTACCACGCACTGTTTGCTTCATCCCAGAGCCAGCCTGCTCCTGCATATGATCCATCAGAATATTGGTATCTCAAACCGTTGTCATCCTGCACCCAGGAAGCACTGAGATTAGGAGTCTCTGTTGCTGCGTAGTTATTGAATCCGTATGTTTTTACAATAGTGGGGTAATCCTTATAACATACGTTTGCATCAAATGTTCCTGCATTGGCAATTACATACTCAAATGTATATTGGTACATTCCGTATGATTGGCTGAACTGAGCATCATACTTGCTGTGATCCTGACTAGTAAGAGGATATGTAACCCAACCCTCGTACTTGCTACGGATTCCGGATGAATCGATCCATCCACGCTCGAACCAGCTCTTATAGGTATATACACCCGTAAGATATCCGCCTGCTGCAACCGTATCAAGAAATGCTGTGCAGATTTCTGTTGCTTTGGCATTGCTGAGGTTTTCCTGAGTAGGATCCTCATAGTCCATATATATGGGATACTCAAACTGTTTTCCCTCAATGTAGCTGAGGCACTTCTGAGCATCGCTTACAGCACCTGCTGCATCCAGCGCATAAGAGTAAAAGTATGCGCCTACATCAAGTCCAAGACGCTTACACTCGTTGTAATACATCTCAAACATAGGATCTTTACCCTTGTTTGTAGAACCGCAACGGATAATTACAAAATCAATACCTGCTGCCTTTACTGCTGCAAGGTTCAGCTTCAGAGTAGTCCAGTCATCACCGTTGTTCCACTTAGAGATATCAATACCATGAGCATGCACTGTACCTGTACCATTGCCCGGCATGCCCTGAGTATAGCTTTCATATTTGTTACCTACAACGGGTGTTTCTGTATCCTCAATGATATCGCCGTCGATAAGCACGCCGTTTTCATCAAAGGTACAAGCAGAGCCATTGATATTCACTGTGGTATTCTCTACTCTTGCACCGCTTGAGTCAAAATAGAAATAGTGTCCGTCTTCCTCTACCCAACCAGTCTGCATAGCACCGCTTGAGTCGGTATAATACCATTTATTGTCAATATTGAGCCATCCTGACAGCAATGCACCACTGTTTGGATCAAAGTAATACCATACGTCGCCAATCTTCTGCCAGCCTCTGACAGAGTATCCGTTTGCATCGAGATAGTATCTTACATAGTTGTTTGTTGCATCGTCAAGCCAGCAATTCACACCGTATGTTCCGTCAACATAGCGGTATCTGTAACCTACACCGTCAAATTCCCAAGCACCGTCACAAAGATAGCCGTCGTTATTGAAGTAGTACCATCTGCCGTCTATGTATCTGTGTCCTGTGAGCATAGCGTTGGAATTGGGATCAAGATAGAAGGTACCTGTTGAAAGGTACAGCCAACCGCTCTGGGCATAGCCGTTTGCTCCAATATAGTACCACGCCATATTCTCAGGGTCCTGTAACCAGCCGGCGGATGCGTATGTACCGTCAGAATACTTATACTTAAATCCTGTTCCGTCATACTCCCACGAGCCTGACATAACACCTGATGAGGACAACTGAATAATACGGCTTGAGTTGTTCTCAACCCAACCTGTTACAGTATTGCCGTTTACATCCGTAAAGGTACCGTAGAGTCTGTTGTTTGCACCAACCTTTGTGATCTCAAACATTGAAAATCTGGGGATTGTGGTAAAGGCAGAGGTAGAATACTCAGAGCTGTATATGTACTTTGCAGCATTGGCAACATACAGACCCGGAGTGGGGTTAGCACCTGAGTAATCAATTTTTGTAACTGCACTATTGGAAGCATAGGGCAGTCTGCCATAGCCATAGAGATAGGAGCTTGCAAGAGAATAGCTCTTGAAATACACACCACCGCCGTTGGTCTCAAGACCTGATGCGTCACTGGTATTACCCTCTACAGTATAAAGCACACCATCCTTTACATAAAGACAGATACCTATATGTGAAGGTGATGAGGAGCTCTTGAAGAATACAAGATCACCGTACTTAGGTGTGTAGGAGCCACCCATTCCTGCACTGTATGAAAAATAGCCTGCGCCCTTGAGCTGATTGACCCACATTGCACAGCTGATCTCTTTCCAGATATAGTTATAGTCACCTGAGTGATATCTGCAAAGCGTGCTGTAGGTTGCATGATTTGTGCATCTGGACTGATAAAGGCACCAGGAAACAAAGCTTGCACACCAAGGATAATCGGATCCACCGTAGCCAAGACCCAGATCACCCATATTGTAGCTGAATTCTACATAGTTAGAACCACCTGAGACCTCGCCTGAAAAAGCGCCGTTACTTGCACCTTCCTGGTAACCCAGCTGAGAAAGTGCAATAGCTATCAGGTCTGTCCTGTTATCACCAGTAATTGGCACTCTCAGATAGTTCCTGTAATATCTGCCTCCTGCATAGGAAGCAGAAGGTCCTGACTGAGCACCGCTTCTGTAATCCGCTGCTGACACTGACATTGTCAGAACAGAACAGCACGATACCAACATAATAACCGATAAAAAAACTGAGAGCATTTTTATGACAAATTTCTTCATAATAGTCACTCCATTATACGTTTTATGACCAAACACCTTTAAGCACATCTTTTTAGAGTGCTGTTTCGGAATTTATTCGGTTTATTGTTTTAAAAAGAGCAACAGGGGATGACTGTTGCTCTTTAGTTAATCAATGTTTGCAATGTTTAAATAATTAACAGGCAGCAACTAACTTCCTGTCAGAGCATCCCTGACACTCCGACAGGAAGCTTTCTCATCTGTTAATATACAAACTTATTGCTGTCGCCCTCAGCCTGACCAAGCTGATCCTCAGCAAGGCTCTGGTCTGTTATTATTTCTGTTGCAGAAGCCTTGATCTGATCTGTTTCTGCAAAAAGAATAACCTCCATTACAGGCTCTCTGTACTCCATTTTCATCTTTTACACCTTCTTTTTTGATGAAATATAATTTATTCAGATGCTGACGCATCTCTATCATTTGATATATTTGCTCATATCGTAATCAATGTAATTATCACTGACTACCCAACTGCTTTCTCCGTTTTCAACCACTCTCATTGCTGCAAAAGCAAACAGATGAACCTTTGAAAGCTGAGATTTCTTGAATGTGGTTGTAAACAGGATACGGTTCTTTGTAGTGAGATAAACCTCATTTTCGTTGTAATCAGAGGCTGTATCCTTCTTTGCAACTACCTTATACTTAAAGCCGTTTGCAATAAGAGTAACTTCCTCCTCTGTTGCTTCAAGGCTCTCTTCACTATCCGCTGTTTTCTCAACGGTAACCTCTACAGCCTGTCCTGTGATGATACCATAGCTCTGAGCACTCTCAACGATCTGCTGAACGCCGTCTCTGAGTTGCTGGAGCTGTGAATCGCTGATATTCTCTGCATCAACAGCATCGTTCTTCACATTCACATATACAACCGCTACGTCCTTGATACCGTCTCCTGCCTCCGGGTAATCTCCACCAATATGGAAATTGTCCTCATAGCCGTAGGGGTTCATAACTGTATTGAGTCGTACATACTCAACGCTGTTGCCGTTTTCATCAGCCAGAGAGAAGAAGTCAGGCTCGTTGAGGCTCACTGTAACACCTGTGCCTACTTCCTCCTCGCCATAAACTGCATAGAGGGAAGTATCTCCTACAAGTCTGTAGCAATAATCAATGTCTGTGGAAGCGACCTTCTTACCCTCGGCATCAAAAGCCCAATAGAGGAAGTTTAGAGTCTTTCCGCTTGCTCCCGCTGTCTTTGAAGTAGTTATCTTACCTTCATTGATAGCAGGAATATTGTATGACTTCAGATAATTAGTGCTGTCATTTACACCCTGGTCGCCGGTATCCTCAACGATTCCGCCGAAACGCTGGTTATAATAACCCTTCAGCACCTCGCAGGAACCTGCGGCAATATATCGATCTGTTCCGTCTATAGGCAACAGATCCGCAGAATCTGCATTAGCTGCGTTGTAAACCGTAACGCTGTATTCAATGGGTCTGTTAAACATCCAAGAGGTGATCTCGCTGCCGTCCTCGGAAATGTTCACCCAGTTCTCGCCATCGGTCTGAACCTGACCGTACTGATTTGTGTGGTAGGGAGTTGCCTCATAGTAATCGCCTGTGTGCAGGTTTACTATCTTCTGCATACCCTCCAAAGCCTGCTCCTGACTCAGCCACAGGTAATACTCATCAAGAATATTATCTACTCCGCTGAATTTACCGCTTGCAAGAACATTTCCTGCCTCTGCGATCATAGCCTCTGTATCCTTCTTCTCATGGGTTTCATCCGAGAATTTAATATCGGAGCCATAAAACTTATGAACATAAACCTGAGGCTCTGCCCCCATATCGGCAGGCATACCGCTTACAACCTCTCGATCGTAATACTTGATGCTGACTGATACCATCTCAACAGTATTAACAAATGTAACATTTGAGATGTCATTCTCAACAACAGGAATATAGGAGGATGCTGTACAGGAAACCATATGGTCCTGTTGCACAGGCATATTGCCGATTTCTGTACCATCAAGGAAGGTCCTGACATTCTTTACAACGCAGGGGTCGATAATCTCCGTTACCGTGTACTGGGTATAAACATCCAGGTCTTTGAACACAGCCTTCTGACCGCCCTTAAGGCTGATGATATCACCCTGTTTAACCTTAAGGTTAGCATAAACAACTGCGTTTGTGTCTGTGTCAATTACATCATAGGTATATGTACCGCTTGTGAGAGCCTCACCGTCTGATGTATAGCCTGTTACAACAAAGGAATAATCTGAATTATCCTCACCTGTAATATCATTGCCCTGTGCATCTTCAACCTGCTTCTCTACCTCAAAGCCTGAGGAAGGAAGTGTTTCCATATTGAAGTAAATATCATTGAAGGAACGGGAGCCGCCACGCTCAAGATAGAAGAACTTGAGAGTATGTCTTGTGCCGTTTGCAAAAGTATTACCTGCAAACATTTCCTCGTTAAGGCTTGTACCTGCAAGAATACTGTTGCTGCCGTCCTGTGCAGCCTCTGCATAAGCTGCCTCAAACTTAGCTTTGATTGTGGAGGACTCGGAGGTATCAATGCCTACTGCGGGATAACAGGACTCGTCTGTGGGATGAGCGATGTTACCTGTTGCAAAGTTGATGGTAGCCATCTGTGCACCGTGGGTACCTGCAACATTAAGAACGAGAACATTATCAATGTAAACAAGAACGTCATCGTCACCGGTAAAGTTGAACACCATATCCTGAGGATTGCCGTTCATATCGTAAACCTTACCATTATTTGCAATCTCAAAGTCGAACTCCATTGTCATTCCGAACCACAGGTTCGTCTCCTGACTGTTTGTGTAGTTGTCGCTGAGAGTGTCTGCATACACATCATTGTAGTATGCGGGCAGGTTTGGAGTATCCTGCTGAGTTGAGGTATAGCCCGTTCTCTGCTTTGTATCTGTCTCATCGGGATAAACAGGGTCAACGTAACTGTCCTTAACACTTTTAGTTGTGTAGTCACCTGTGATATACTTGTCAGCTATGTTGTGACCATAGTTGAAGGGCAGGAAGTTTCTGTTATAGGAATTATAGTCTCTGAGGGATTTTCTCAGATATCTGTTGTTAAAGAGAGAATCCTCGCCGAAAGTATCAAGACGTGTACTCTTGATAAGGGTATCGTAAATATCGTTATATGTAGTACCTGTCTCTGAATCAGTATATTCTACATTCTCATCATAATAATAATGATAGTAAGGACGGATTACATAATCATAGAGCTGGAAGCGCTGACCCTTAACAGGCTGATAGTAACCTGATTTGTAGAATTCAGAGGTATCGAAGTACGCAGCGTTCATATAGGAGCTATATACCATACCACCTGCGGAGCCTTCCTTAAACATACCCGATCCGAATTGGTCACCTACATCATAGCGTACACTCTGGTAATAGCCGTTAGCATAATTATCTGCCGTAAGCACATCGTTTTCGTCACCAGTTACATAGGTCATATCCTTGTCAAACAGGTATTTAAGGCTGCCTGAGTCGGAACCAAAAGCCGGACTGTTTTCAAAGTCACCATAGCGGCGATCCCAGTCGTGATAAGTAACGTTGTTTACATAGGGATAACCTGATGCATCAAGAGAATTGAGCATTAGGGGTGTTGAATCATACTGGCTGGGATTACCGATATTATCAACTGTGATCTTATCAGATGCCTTATCTGCCTCGTTGAGTGTAGCTACACCGTCAACCACGTATCCTGCTTGCCATGCATCCTGGTTAAACCAGAGGATATTGTCGTTCTTGGAAGCATCAAAGGTATTAACGCCTGTTTCTCTCAGCTTTCTTGCCTCTTTTGCAATATAGCTGTTATTGTTGATGTACTTACCATAGTCAAACAGAGACATCTTGATGTTGTCCTGCTTTGCAATCCTGTCAAGGTTTGCACCTGCCTGAGCCATATCCTCTGTATTCATCAGTCTGTCGAGTTCTCCGAACCAGTGCTGGTCATTATACTCGTTAAGAGAAAGGATATAGCCTGTATGCTGAGACTTCAGATAGTAATTATCATTGCTGTCTTTGTAGATATACCAACGATAATATGATGCATATTCACCGTCTGTATAATCAGGATTGTCATAATAATATCTTGTTGCTGTGAGAGCCTTTTCTACATCATTATCATCAGTAGGGATAGTCTCTTTATAGTAACTGTATGATCCACCGTCAAGAGCATAGGGCACCTTGGGATCTGTTGCATTATGTGTTGCGTTTGTCCATGTATTAAGGATTACATAAGAGCCGTCATCCTGACGCTCAAAATCCCAGAACTGACGAACGGAGAAGCCCTTGTTATTCTTCTGCATAAACTCAGGATAATAAACAGTCATACCATTGGTTGAGGTAAAGCCCTGAGAAACAGAATAGTCATCGTTTGCTCTGTCAGTTGTGACACCTTCACCGGGAATTGTAAGCACATACTCTGTACCATCAACAGAATATCCGATATATGCGCTGAAATCTTCACCGATATTGAGAGGACCTGTGAGTAAGCTCTCCACTTCCTCAGAAACAGTCTCGTTTGAAACTACAAACTTGATCTTTTCTCTTGTTACTACCTCTGTGTCGGTGGGTTCTGCTGAAACAATAATCTCAGCTGTACCGAGACCTGTTGCAGTAACTATACCATTTTCATTAACCTGAACAATATTTTTGTCAGTAGTGACAAAAGTGAGAGCTCTGTTGCTGGGATTATTAATGCAAGAGGAAACGTCTGTTGTTTCATCTACATTCAGCACTACTGAAGGGGTCTTTACAGAAACACTCTCATTGTAAATTACATAACAAGCAGAGGGGATCCACTTCTGATTCTCAAAATCTCTGCCAAGGAATACTACCTTATCCTCATATACACGAACGTAGAAGCCCTGTGTACCGGGAATATAGTAACCGTCGGGTGAAGAATTATAATCAGACCAGAGGTAACCTACTGATGCTGTATTGATAGCAACGGGAATATCTGAAGAACCGGGATACATATTCTGGGGAGAGTTGAGTTCCCAGTGGCTGTGGCCGCCAAGAAGAATTACGTTGTTGTACTTATTGAGCACTGCCTTGAGCTCATCAACATTTACAACGCCGTCCCAGCCCTGATCACCAATGCTGCCTGCAACTGTATCTGCAATTGCCTGATGGAGCATTACGAATACGGGCTTGCCGTCATTGTTCTGTTCATTGTCAGCGAGCTGCTGGTCAAGCCACTGAAGCTGTGCTTCAGAAATCTCTGCTTCATTACTGTTTATAGCAGCGGAGGTAAGTCCGTAGTAAGCGGAATTGTCGCCGCCGAGGAAAATGTAGTTATATCCGTTTACGTTCTGAGCATAGTAGGGCTTGTTTGTTTCCATATCAGCGCCCAGACTCTGTGCATAGGAAATGAATTCGTTTATGTTGCCGGGATATGAATCATGATTACCAAGGGAAACATACATAGGGGGAAGTTTTCTTCCGCTTAAATTGTATGCAGTATTGTAGATAGACTTTACGTAGTTGTACTCTGACTGTAAACCATTGTTTGCAATATCACCATTGACGAAGATTCCCTGGCTGTTTTTGCTGTTCTCAGCAATATCATCGAGCATCATACGGAAATGTTCATTATCGTGAACATGATGCTCTCCGTCCATACCGGTGGTGACATCATCTGTAACATGAAGGTCAGATACCATCTGAAATTCAGAGAGGATATTCTCATCAAGGCCCTCAAAAGCAGCGCAACCATCAGGTAAAGCAGCTACACAACCCTGTGTACCTTCAACTCCGTTGAAGCTGACAAAAGCTTTGAGAGTTTCTGCACCCTCAGGAATAATTGTGTGATCATATAACTCAGCTACAGTTACAAGATCGGTAACTCTGAATTTTGCAAGGGCGGTGTAATCTCTGAGGATATTGCCGTCTATATCTGCCCAATAAAGACTTACATCGGCTCTGTTTATCATATGGAAGCTGTCGTTTGCAAGTCTGACTGCAACCTTACCGTTTGCAAAACCGTCTGTGAGGTTGTCCACCTGATACTCGGCACTTGAGAAGTGTGCAGAAACATCAGAGGTAACTGTGAAGTTTTTGATAGCCTGTATCTGGCTGTATCCGCTGTCGCCAAATACATATACAACGTAATCGCCTGCTTCCAGAGGATACTGTAAGCCCGTACCATATTCGTTGGTTGCCAGATCCTGGAATGCAAGGGATCTGCCGCCGTATGCAGACAGGTAATACCATGACAGTGAAGTGATCTGATTATTGGGATGTCCCCCACCCAGCTGTGTTGTCTTGTAAAGACCTACCCAAGCACCACTTGAGGCTGTGCTGGACTTGGCATTCACAATAACATTATCACCGTAGTTATATTCAGCTTTATCAAGATTGATCGTTGCGTTGCTGATCTTAACGGATGTCATTGCACCTACTTTGTTGTTACCTGTAATGAGGTAAAGGTCATACTCACCAACAGGAATTGAACCATACAGTGCGTTTGAACCATCGTTTCTTACAAACAGGTTGTTAGAAACAACAGCTGCTCCGTTATAATTATCTACATAATAGTATGCAAGGGAGATAGCGTTACCGTTTGCATAAGTGGGAACAGCGCCCTTTGTGTATAAACCTACCCATGCACCTGATGTATTTGAGGAGGCAGTTATGGTAAGCGCTTCTCCGTAGATATACTCTTTCTTGGTGGTGCTGATAGACTCTGTACCATTTACTGCGGAGTTCTGATCTGCCAATGTAAAGGTAGCAGTTGAAAGTACAGTAGAAGCATCATTCGTACCGAAAAGCACAACCTTGAAGGTTCCGCCGTAAAGCTCAGGCTGTGCATATGAATTATTTGCCGCATTATAATTACCTACAGCAAAAATATCATAGGTGCCATAAGGCTTTAAGGAACCCTTGAAGCCATACCAATATACATATTTGTCCGCTGTGGGAGTAAGGTCATTTCTAAAAAGACCTACCCATGCATCGGGATACTTTGAAATATCCACATCTGTAGTAACCTGAATGGATTCGCCTACTACATAGGATGCCTTATCAACAGCGATAGTATTGGTTGCCGCATAATCACTCAAAACATTACTGCTCTGAGCTGTATTGCCGATAGTTACAGCAGATGACTGTGCAGCTACGGGTACCAATGCATCTCTGGTTACAGCTATAGTTGTAAAGGGAATTGAGGATATCACCATCAACACCGAAAAAACTACAGCCAGTGCTCGTTTGAATAACCCTTTCATTTTATTCATCTCCGTCAAATTAGTCACAGAACATCAAAAGGTGTGCACCCTATGATATACAGACTAATTATATATCGCATGGTAGCAATTGTCAATTTTTTTACAAAAGTTTCTCAAATTTTATTTTCCTTGTACAAAAAACGCTCTCTTGACTATAATCAATAGACGTCTCTTGTATAAAATAACACATAAATATTATTATGTGATTTATAATACGGGTTTTCTTCGTAGGCAGCACGGAAATTCCTCAACTTATGCACTGTGTCCTTTAATATAGAAAAGGACCTCCATCCGGAGATCCTTTTCTCAAAAAACAATATCAATAATAATTTAATCTTAACCGAAGGGAAGAATCTCCGTGTCATCATTTCCCTGCTCAATATCAGGAACAAAGGGGTCGTCGGGAACAACGCTAGCTGTTACGATATCTTCCTTCTTGAATACGGAAATAACTATCTCTGCTCTCTCGTAAGCTTCTTTTTTCATACAAAAGCGCTCCTTTATCTAAGCGAATCAACATAATTTAAGAGACTAAACCAGCCTACATACTGCTATATTATCACATATTTCCCGTACAGTCAACCAAATTTTTAAAAACATTCAAAGAAAGAACACAGAACCGAGTATAAAAAACGAGTTAAAAGTAATGAATGAAGAAAAACTTATTGTTATTTATATTTTATTATGATAAAATCAACTCTACCGGTGGTAGAATCTCCCCAATTCAACCTTTGGTATGTGGTTTTTTAATGCTTTGACCCCTATAATTATAGTCAAGGGAGGAACAAAAATGGATCAAATCAAAATCGGAAAATTCATTTCCGCTTGCAGAAAGAATCAAAAACTCACTCAGGCTGAGCTTGCGGAAAAGCTTGGCATCACAGACAGGGCCGTATCAAAATGGGAAACGGGAAAGTCGATGCCTGATTCTTCTATTATGCTCACACTCTGTGAGATACTTAAGATCAATGTAACAGATCTACTTTATGGGGAGGTTGTAACAATGGATAACTACAAGAACAAAACAGAAGATTTACTAATTGAAATGAAAAAACAGAAAGAGGATTCTGACAAAAAGCTCCTCTCCTCTGAAATCTTCATCGGAACATTTGCTGTAATAGTACTTTTAAGCTTCACCTTTGCGGCTTCATTTTTCACAATGCCTGACTACCTGAGAATCATACTTATTGCAGCAGGCTTTGTGATTTGCCTCATAGGATTGTTTTACGCTCTCAGACTTGAGCAGGTTGCAGGCTACTATGAGTGCAGAGATTGCAAACACAGATACGTTCCCGATTACAAAAGCGTTTGCTTTTCGATGCACATAAACAGAACAAGATACATGAAATGTCCTGAATGCGGAAAGAAAACTTGGCAGAAAAAGGTAGTCACCAAGGACTGAATACCCAATGAACAATAAAACGGCGGTCTCAAAGTCCGCCGTTTTTATTTATCTGAGGCATCAAAATCAAGAGCACCCCGACAGAAAATCTGTCGGGGTGCTTTTTTAGGGGTATCCCTTATTGATTATCTGGTATTCTCAATTACTTTGTAGCAGTAACTGTGTCAGAATACATAACCTGAAGCTTACCGCTTTCATCCTTATACTGGATGTATGCACGTGCCATCCATGTCTCTCCCTCAGCTACGCCGGGAATTGTAACAGAATGAACACCCGTTGCGGTCTGGTACTTCTTGGCAGGTGTGAACTGAATTACTCTGGGATCAATTGTACCCATTGCAAAGATAGACTCGTTATAGTCCTCTTCCTTCACAAGAAGCAGACCCACATTGAGGAACTCATAGTTTGTTGCCTCGGAAACATTCCAATTCAGATATACGGTATTAGCATCGCCGAAGCCCTCAGTGTCGATATCTGTGGTGATAGCAACGCCCTTTTCGATCTCAACCTCGGTTGTACCGATGCTGAATATTGTTCTGTCGGGAATAGCAGCTGAAGATACATAGGTAACTGTCTTGCTGCCGTTGCTGATGATAACCTTGCTTGCATTGCTGGGAATGAGCATTGAATATACATCATATCCGTCTGCATTCTTCTCAACGAAGCTTGCCTGTACGGTATGCACGCCATAGATGTCAGCATAAGAAACTGTGATATTCTTCCAATTCTTGTTGTTAGTGAAGAATACGGTATTCATATTAGCGCCTGTGCCGTGTACATTTTCGCCGCTTGCAACCGAGCCTTCGTTAAGCTGTATCATATTCATGGGATCCTCGAGTGAATATGTCATATTAGAAGACTGGTTGAGAACATTGCTCCATCCAAATGCGTCAGAGGAACTCTTCATTCTCGTAATGATAATGCCGTTATAAGCTGTGGAAGGATCCGCCTCGTAAATATTGCCGCTTACATGCTCCAGCTTGTACCAGAAGCTGTTGTTGTTAGCATCCCAAACATAAGCTGCAAACCAAGGCTTGCCGCCTTCTGAATCGTTAGCGATCCAGTCGTTGGGAATACGCACGTAAACCTTACAGGTGTTTGCGTCTGCATCTGCAACATAACCATCGTCGGTGAGCACATCGTTCTTGTTCTGTTCGCTGTTCCAAGCCATACGGTAAATACGGCCGTCAACAAACTCTGTGATGTCGGGAGTCTGATCACGATATCCTGAACCATCGTTCTTGATACCATTGATGATCATACCCTCGGCACCTGCGGGAAGGTCGAACTTATAAAGTGTATTGTCACCATTTACGCTGTCAACATACATACTCTCACCGGGCCATTCAGCTGCGCCGTCAACACCCCAGTAATAGATACATACATCTGACCACTGCCAGTTGTTGAGGAAGTAAACCTCTATGGTGCCCATCTCTTCTGTCTCTACCTTGGAGTCGTCATTATAAATAACTATAGCACCATTATTCCATGCAGGAATGTAAGCACGCTCATCAACAAACTCCGAAATAAGGTCTGTTTCCTCGGGAACGCCTGATGCGTTTGTGCCGCCGAAGAACATAAATCCGATGTCAGAGGGGATTTCAGCGCTGTAAAGGTTACCCTCAACAAGAGTCATCTCAATTGTGGGATAATCCGCATAGGCATCTGCATTCCAGATACATACATAGGGATTTGCCCAGTTGAGAGTGTTGTAGAGGTAAACCGTGAAGGGCTCTGCTGTGGGAGTCTCTTCAGGTGTTTCCTCGGGAGCATCAGGCTCTGTATCCTCTACCTCGGGAAGAGGCTTGGTGCCGGAGATTATGATGCTTTCCTGAATATTGGAAACATAAATTGCTGTGAGCTCAGTATCCTCATAGGGATAGAATGTGTAGTTCTCTTCGTAACTGAGAACCTTTCCGTCAGCATCTACCCAATGTGAGAATGCCTTACCGGAAGGTGCTTTATCGGGTCCTACTGTAACACCCTTATATCCCAGATACTGTCCCTGAGCATTAGTACCGCTACTGGTTGCAACACCGCCGCCGTTTACAGTAATTGTAAAGTACTTGTCTGCAACGTTCCATATGGGATACACGGTAACATCCTTACCCTCTGCAAGGAGCGACTGGATCTCTACCTGTGTATATCTCCAGCCTACGAATTCGTATCCGGGATAAGAGATATCGTCGGGGAATGCGATAGCATCAGTTGAAGAGTAATACTGAATGTCAATGATCTGATTATTCTTATCATTCTTGAAGGTTACGATACCTTGATTTGCAATATCAGTTCTGAAGAGAGCGATCAAAACATCGTTACCTGATGTATAGAATGTATATGTACGCTCTGTGGAAAGAATGTCACCGGTCTTAGCACTCGCCCAACCTACGAAGCGGTTATCGTTTGTTGTTTCTGCGGTAAGAGTAACCTTCTGACCAAACTTCATGCTGGCATTTACATACTCAGTACCCTGAGGTCTGGCTGTACCGTCGTTTACGCTCATTGTAAAGCCTGTACCGCCGGAAACCTTAACCTCAAGATAACCGATCTTACCTGCAACAGTTGCTTCTGAAGTATAGGTTGCGGTTACTACTGTGTCTCCTGTGATATTGCTGAAGTCTGTGTCCCAACCTGAGAATGTATAGGTGTACCATACGTCAGCTTCTCTCTCGGGAGAAACAGGAGCTGTTGCAGCATTTCCGTGAACTACGGTCTCTGTCTTGAGCTGAGTGCCATCCCAGTTTTTGAAAGTAACTGTGTAGGAAGAACGATACGGTTCTTCACTCATCTCTACTGCAGCAGGAAGTGCAAGTGCAGACATATAGGAAGAAGTTGTGGTTGTGTTTGCATCATCATAGCCGGGGAAGTAGAGCATTGTATCTCTCAAATTCTTGAAGTTTGCGAATGTGAGAGTATTGTTGATATCCCAGTTCCACTGCTTTGCTGCATTTGACCACATACGGTAAATAAGGCTGTAGAAGTACTTACCATTACTGGAGGTAGCTGTACTATCCCAAACACCCTGCCAGTGCTCTACCTCGGTATTTACACCTGCGTAGTCACACCATACCATGAAGTAACCGCCCTTGAGCTGCTCACCGCCATAGTAGTAGGAGTAGGTAGTATCTGTATATTCGGAGAATCTTGTGGGATTCCACTCGTCGTATGCATAATCCTCCTGGTTTCTGTAGAAGGTCCACCATGTATTGGTTGGATCTCGTGAATCCTTCAGATAGTTTGCGTTATTATCGTATTTTCCGTTTGTGTTGGGGGGATTGGCAATTCTTGATGTGTAGTAGGTCCAGAACTGAACACCACTGTAGATATTTCTGCCTTCTGCTACCCAATCGTCAGCCTTCTTTATATCCGTTGTTGTATCCCAGGAAGCGCCATTGGTGTTGGGGCCGTCCCAGAATACTATCTCGATGTCAGCATCCAGCTCAGGCAGAGTTCTGTCTGTTATTGACTGGTACTTGGGTCTGTCTGCAAAGTCGTTATACATACGGATCGACTCGTAACCCTGACCCTTGATTACATCGTTGAGGTCATTTACATAGTCAATGAAATCAGCGTAATTCCAAGTATCGGTTGATTCAAGACCTACTTCGTCAGCACCGATATTGAAGTGTGTTGATCCTGCATACTCGTGGAAGAATGCAGCGATATCTGTGTACATGGCAAACGCCAGCTTCTGAACATTATCGTTACCCAGATTCAAAACTGCATAGTCGTATGTGCCTGTTGTACGATAGTTGATTCGTGCGGGAAGAGTGAGTGTCTGACCACCGTAGTTAAACTGTGATACAGAAGTGTTGCCTGAGTTATACTCAGTCTCGTACTTCTTGGTCATCCAGCCTACGTGAGCAGGTGTATCGAAGGAAGGAATAACCTCCATGTGATACTCCTTGGCAGTCTCACAAATCTCAACAAGCTCTGCACCTGTGAGGTACTTACCGATATCAGGGTCAGGACAGTCATAGCACCAAGGCTGGAGCATACTGCCGATTGCCCATGAGAAGTCGTTGCCTGTGGGGCTTTCGAAGTCAGTTGTACCGTCCCAGATATTGGAACGGAAACCGCCGTCTTCTGCCAGATGGAGCTCGATTGCGTTGTAGCCCATCCATGACATCTCTGCGATATAGTTCTGAATGAATTCCTTTGTGAGATACTTTCTTGCCATATCAAGGTGAACTGTACGCTCAGCCGTATCGGGAGCATCCTCGATCATAAAGCCCTTAATTGCATTATTATCTGCATAGATAAAGTGTTTGAGGAGGGTATTGAGGCCGTAGAGCATAGCATCGGAGTTCTTTGTGAGAACAGATGCTGCTTTATCGCCTACATGGATCTGATATGCTTCGTCGGTGCCTTCCATACCTACAAAGTATTTCTCAGCGTCAACAAATACTGCAATATCGCCCTTCTCAACAAACTGTTCGAGACCCCATACGATCTCAAGTTCGTATCCCTTTGCTGCAAATTGTCTCTGAACAAGTTGTGCAGTCTCAATTACATCGTTAGCAGGAGGTGTATCCTCGGTGTCTGTTACAAGATAAAGTCTGCTGTTCTCTGTAAGAGCAAAATTTCTGTCGTTGTAAGCTGTAAAGGTATCGTAGAGAGCACCCATTGCACTTGTATCTGTGCCAACGATAGTCTCTTCGCTATCACTTCCTGAGCTTGCGAACATAACAACTGCATTTGACTGCATCTGATCGGCAATCTGCAGGAATCCTAAGAAGTCAGAAGTGGAGAGTGTGTTACCGTTGTTATCAACGAGAGTGTTACTTAGTTCGTCGTTGTAAATAACATCGGGAACTTCTGTTGTGTTGAGTTCAAGAAGCTCGAGGCCCTTGTACTTGACACTTGTAAAGGAAGCCATGCCTGTGGTAGTTGTATCAGCAACCCTGATAATTACCTGATATCTGTCATTGGCCTCGTCATAGGGACACTCCTCATAGGGAATTGTGAAGTACTGCTCGGAAGTTGATACCAAGGTGGTAAGTGGCTTCCATGCATAGGTTCCATCCTCGTTCTGAACGCCGTACTGAATCTCTGCATTGAGTTGACCGGTCTGAGCTGAACCCACATAAGCACCGTAGTCCATAGCCTTCATCGCAATCTGGAGATTACGTACATCGCTCTTTGTCTCTGCTACGTAGAATACGAGAGCAGACTTGTCAGCTTCTGTGGATTCCATAACGTAAACTTCGTTATTAGGACCTGCAAGGAGGTAATCATTAACGCTGTTTACAATGTTATTTGTCCACTTAGCATAAACATTGGAAGGAAGTGTTTCGTTACGGTTCTCGATCCAAGTGCTTGTACCGCCGGATACGGAGAGGCCGTCTGTATCGTCATACTTAATAGCAAAAGCTTTTCTGTCAGAGATAAGGTCTCTGAGTTCTTCAAAGGTTGCACCGTTTTCCGTCTCAATGTATGCATCATTGGAGCCGTTTACGATACCTCCCTTTTCATAGCCGTAAACCTCGATCTCATCAACCATTACCCATGTATGATCGTTGAAGCCGGGGCCGAACTTGATCCTCAGGTATCTTGCATCTATATTTGTAAGACCTTCTGCAAAAATGAGGTCAGCCCAATAAATCTCGTTTGCTCCTGCGGTAACATCAAGATTACCTGCAAACTTATACTGATCCTTAGCATTGATAGCATAGTAAACCTCAATATAGAGGGGATTACCGATACCGTCATTAGCAAAGGTTGAGCAAACGTTTGCTCTGATCTCGTCAATGTTATAAACCTTACCAAGATCAAGAGTAACTACACCCTGACCGCTAGTGTCAACGTTCTGAGTCTTATTAAATCCTACCCAACTACCGACATTCCATGTAGAGCCTGAAGTGTAATGGCCGTCTGTAAGCTCTGTTACATACTTGCTTGTGCCGTAGTCAAGTGTATATTTAGCATCCTCAGAAATAAGACCATACTCGCTGTCAGGCTTATTCTCCTGGAGAGGCTGATATACACGGATACCGTCAATACAGAGATAGGATGTCTTTGTGGGAGGATCCTGTGTCTTATCAGTCCAGTTGGAGAAGTCATAGACCGGAACGCCTGAAAGCTTAACTGTGTAAGTTCCAAAGGTAAGTCCGTCAATTCGAACCAGAGGAACAGATCCTATAGATTCTGTACCGCCGTCTGCACCGTTATCAAACTCTGTGATAACCGGAACTTTCTTGACTTTGTTGCCATTCTCGTCATAGATGGTAACGACCAAAGTGCCGCTGCCTACTGCGTGAGTATGACCGATGATCTCAACACCTGTACCTGTAAACTCAAAGGATGCAAAGTCATCCTTGTTATTAATATACACGTCAGTCATGGATCCGCCGGTGATCTCATCGTTTTCAGATCCCTGATATACTTCATCCTGACCGTACTGCTGGCTTTGATCAACGTTCTGCTTAAGACCGCCGGAGCCCTCAGAATAATGGGTAACAACGTTACCGGAAGCGTAGTTATACTTGATGCCCGCAAAGTCATCCTCATAGTAAACTACGTTTGCAGGAAGAACTGTGATCTTCTTGTACATCTGTACTTCCTTACCAACATTGATCGTCTGTCCCAAAGGAGTGGGCTTAGAGCTTGTATTAATATCGGTATCGTGAACTGTAATAGCCATCCAGATGTCATAGAAAGAATCCATGAATTTTGTAGGAGTAAAGGTAAAGCCTTCCTCCTCGGCATCTTCACCGTATGCAACGGTTGCCGAGAACTTTGTCTCTATAGTATTGGGAGACCCAATTGTATAACCGCCATCTTCATATACGGTAATAAGGTTCTCATCACCCATAAAGAACAAGGAAACGTCCTGGGTCTGGGTAGTACCGTTATTGATAATGAATTTGTTGAAATCCTTGGAGAGAGTAAACACATATTTACCCTCATCGTTCTTTTCTGCTTGAACACCGGGCCACTCTGCATTATTTACATTTGTACCGGAGTTCCATGCATAGATATTTAAAGTTTGCCATGTGTCGGGTGCTGTAATTGTAAGGGTCGTTGCAGATGCAGGAAGTGCATTGTAGTGAGCCGCATTAACATATGTAGTTTTACCGGGAATCAGGAGAAGATCCTGAGTCTGATAGCCATTATCGTTATTTACAATATACTTTGTTGCACCGAAGGGAACAGTAGCAAAATATGTGCTTCCGTAAGCATTGATACCCTTTGTACCGGGCCACTCTGTACCTACAGTACCGCTGTCATTGAAGAAGTAGAAATATACGTCTCCCCAACCGTTAGGAACAGTTGCGAAAACAGATTCCTCTGCGTCAATATCCTTAACTGTGATCCAAGTCTCAAGACCGGGAGTGATAAGGTAGTCGTAGGTCTGCTTTGAGCCGCCGTCATTTACAATGACATTGGTAACATCGGAGGGGATATTCTCAATATAGTAGGTGCCGTCCTCAGCCTTTGTCATTTCAAGACCGGGCCATTCAACACCCGTGGAGCTACCGTTACTGTTCCAGTAATACAGCTTGGCAGTTGCCCAGTCATCGGGAACTGTAGCATGCATTGTAACAGCCTCTGTACTCTTGGAAGCTGTGGCCTTGTAGTAATATGTACCGTTTTCACCCTGAGAATCGTAAGTCTCGTTAACGGTAAGCCATGTTTCCTCGCCGGCATAAATTATCTGGTCAACAGTCTGCTTTTCAAGAGAGCCTTTTTCTTCATCAATAATAACACCGTTGTTTACAAGAACATGGGTAATATCAGCCGGAACCACATATGTATAGAATCCGTCTTCGTCAACTTCCTCTATTTTAATACCGGGCATATCTGTGAGTCCGTTATTAAAGTTATCCCAACAGTAAACATACACATCGCCCCATCCCTCGGGAACAGAGATATGCAGCACGCCATCTGCGGTCTTGTGGGAAACGGTTGACTCCAGCCTTGCCGAATCTCCTTCGCCGGTAATAGTACCGGGAATATCGACCCAAGTCTCAAGACCGGGAGTGATATCAAGGTTAGCAGTCTGATTTGTTCCGTTACTTATGATAATGTGAGGAACATTATCGGGAATCTCAAACTGGTAGTTTCCATGACTGGCCATGGACATCTTCTCACCGGGCCAACCATTGTTTCTGCCGTCATCGTACCAGTAGTAAAGATACATATCTTCCCAAGCAACAGGAACGTTCGCATGAACTGTTACTGTACCTGTATCGCTCAGAGTGTATTTTCCCGTAAATCCGTCGTACTTAATTATTCTTCCGTCGTCGGGAATAGCAATATTTGCCTTGTAGAAACCATCCTCTGTCTCGATTCTGTTATTATCACTCAGATCAAGAGCGTTGAAGTTGATTCTGTTATATTCTGATGTTCTGTCAGTTACGTTATGGTAAGAGGGCTGTGTATTAGCAAAGCCCATCACCTTGGCCTGAGTACCTGAAAGTGTTCCAAGAAGCTCGTCACCCTTGAAGAGCTCGCCGTTTGCATCAAGGTTCTCTGTAGAAAGACCATAATCAAGAACATACTTTGCGTCATTGGTGTCGGTTACGATAATCAGCACTCGAACAATAGCGTATTGTCCGAGGCTCATGGTCTCTATATCACCTGTGGAACTATACAGATACATCAGGAGATAGAATTCATATATACCCGGCTCGTCATAGTTGGTCTTATAGCCGTAAGGTCCGTCTGCTGCCTGATAGCCGAGGGTAACATGCTCGTAGTAATCGTTTGCAACCTTCTTACCTGTTCTATCACAAAGTGCTGTACCAAACTTACTGATATCGCCGTTTACGGTATTGAAGAATGCAATATAGTCATGGAGCATGCTGCCGGTCTTACCAGCCTCTGCAGCTGCATCATCATAAACTCTCTGCTTGGAAACAAAGATATCATGTCCTGACCACTGATAATACTTAGGAATTGCAGTGGTATATACACGGTGACGGTCCTCTGATTTCTTAGTGATACATGCCTCGTCATTGATGTCCACTCTGGTTGTACCGGTAACGTAAACCGTGTTATCGAACATACCGGCTTCTTCGTATTTATCTTCCAGAGTATAGTAAATACCCTTAAAGGTAACCGTTGCATCAACCCAAAGACCTGCGCCCTTCTGTGTGAGCTCTTCGTCAACCGTATCAGTATCTGTATTGGCACTCTGAAGTGTTCTGAGGAAGTTCTTGAGAGCCTCGTTATCTGCAAAGTTTACAACGATCTCATCATAGTAAATATGTGTACCCGTACCCGGAGCAACCTGAGTATAGATGTGGTCGTTTACTATGTAGTCGCCTCCGGAATCAACCTTCTGCCAACCTGTAACAACCGCCGTAAGGTCTTTAGCATCCAGTTCTTCGCCGTGGACATCGGTTACAAAGTATCCGTTTCTCAGGTCAATATCCGAATCGTCTCTTACAACAAGACCGTTATCGGGAGTGAGGGATACGCCGATGTTATTATCGTCAAATGTGAGGTTATAGAGCTTCTGATTACCTGAGTTGGTAAGTGAGAATGTGTACTCAACGGGATCTTCTGCGTCAACGATTCCGCCGTACTCAATTTCCTTACCGCCCTGATATGCTCTCTTATCTACACGAACATCAGGGTCGGTGATGTGCATGTTTGTAACGATTCGGCAGTTTGCACCGTAGCCGTGACGCTCCATATAGAAGAAGTCAAAGCTTGCAATTTCGCCGTCTTCAAGGTCAAGAGCCTGAGCACGCTGAAGCTCAAGTGCTGAGTAATCCGAGGGATTAGCAACAACCTCTTTTGCCCAGTTTACATATTCGTTAACCTCGAGTGAACAGTTGGAGATGGAGTGACCGCCGCCGATATCAAGAACCAGCTGGTTATTGATGAACAGATAAACGTCGTCGTCTCCTTCGAATTCGAAGTAGAGTTCATCTTCTTCGTTATATACGAACTCACCGTTACTTACCATGGTGTAGTTGTAGTTTCTTTCGTTGTATGTACCGTTGTTTATTTCGTAGCTGCGCTTCTCATCTTCTGCGAAATAGTAGGACTTAGTCTCTCCAGCGTAAACACCTGTGGAGCCTACTACAGGCAGGAAGGGGAATCGGGTTGTGCGTGCATACTCTGCACCTGCGTAATAAACCAGATCCTTCTCATCTACATCGATAAGAGAGATGCTTGCGTCACCGCCCTTACTGCGGGCACTGTAGTTTACGGAGTTCTTAGCTGCAGCTTTGTACTGTGCCTGAGTAATCTTACCGTCGATAAGGTCCTGAAGGCTTGCACCGTAGGAGAAACCACCGTCAAAAACGAAAGCCTCTGTACCATTGTCAAGTGTAGCACTTGAAAGTGTGAGGTACTGGTAATCATTTACCTCTTGGTTGTAGGAGTTAGCTACAAAAGAATTGTTGAGGAGGTAATAAGCCGCATCCATACAAGTCTTGATATGACCTGCGTTGGCAATAGGCAGAAAGGCACCCTTGAGTTTATCTGCTTTAGCAATAGTCTCGGCATAGGTACCCATAGTGGGAACGCTGCCTCTTGACTGACCCGAGGTAAAGGTAATGCCTAAGCAGTTACGCAGAGCCTGTGCAAGGTCATTTGCTGTTCCGCTTGTAGTACCGTACTGAGCCGCATTTTTAACACCTGCAACGTAGTTATAGTTGGGGTTGCCGTTTGTGCCGTACCTGGGAATTGTCAGAGTCTTGCTGAGAAGGTCAGCGATATACTCTACAGTATCCTGCTTATATACGGGGGTACCGTCTGCACCCAAGGTACACTCCAGCAGACCTGCCGTCCAAAGACCCTTTGTAGCATCGGTGAGAAGATGATATCCGCCGAAGTCCAGATCTCTCATACTGTAAACACCGTCAGTTGCATCGTATGCACTCTGAATAAAGTGAATACCGTTATCACCGATAAGATCACCTGTACCGTTAAAGCGACCGTTTGCATCCTTACCATCCTTACGGTTGTTGTTGTATGTATCTGCATTCACGTCAGCGGAGGGTCTGTAACCGATCTGATAGGTGTAGTAACCACCGTGGGTACCGCCAAGAGTAGAGTTGGGGTTACCGCCGCCTGAAGGCCAGGATGCGCCGTTAGAAGAATAAAGCATACCGAAAGCGGTGTTGTTTGCGCTATTCCATGTGGTTCCGCTTATATATTCACCGGGATCTGCAATAAACTGAAGGCACTGGTTACCAAATGCCTTTGCAGAAGCACTGTCCGGGAAATAGTAGATATATGCCAGATCAAAGTAGTCAGAGGTACTGTTGAGTCCCAAACGGATATAGATCTCGTCCATTCCGTAATTGGTATGGCTTGTCCAGTTATTTGTAGAGCAGTTTGCCTTAAGGTCGATAACAACGCACTTCCACTGACCGCCGGTATTTCTTACGTAATTGCCGTCAACATCAATGATACCAGAGTCATTAAAACGACCCCAGCTTGAACCGTTACGTGAAGAGTTGAATCCGATGTAGTTTGTATCGCTGGATGTTGCGCTAAGTCCCTCAGCACGATAAACCAACATCATATAGCGGTTGCTTGATGCAGTTGCGTAGGAACCAAAATCATCGTAGAAATTAGTAATCATACAGTTCTTATAACTTGTGTTATATGAGCTCTGCATGGAGATACGCATATATCGGGGGCTCGAATAATTCACTGCCGCAGGGCGAGTCTTTTTGTGGGAATAAGACTCACTTGTAGAATATGCTGAGTTTACCTTCTTTGCATAATCTGCATCAGTTGTGAAATCGTAGCCTCTTACTGTTGTGTAGGGCATAGGCTGACCCAATACATACTGACCGCCGCCGGTAGTGTAAGTTTGGGATGAGCTGTAGAGCACGTCGCCACCATACTGGGCAAACTCAAAGAGCATACCGTCAGCCAGGTTGTCGTACAGCTTGATAGGCCAGTTGATATCACCGTTATTATTGAGAGTATCCGTATCGATACCTGTCGTACCCTTGTTGGCACTTACAACGATGTCATTCTTATTGACCGCAGCAGTAGCTATGGTGCTCAAAGGAAGCAACGTTACAACCATTATCAGTACTAAGAGTAATGAAACTATTCGTCTTCCGAATTTTGATTGTTTCATGTTTTTTGTCTCCTTTCGTTTCAGATGTTTTCCGATACATCTGAAAAAATCTATATAAACGCTCTATATATTAATAATGTATAGAAATACATTAAGTGCTGAATTTTAGCCACTTACCTGGTAGCTGTATTTAACTATCTTTGCATTTTGGGAGAAAAGAGGAGCATCTTTTTCTTTTGTCTCCTGCGGTTTAAGATCACCCACCGAGGAAACATAAGCTACACCGCCGAGGAAATTGCCTTCAGCATCTGTGAGCTTGTAGTAAATTGTAACGTTCTCCAAAGTACTGCGGGTCATATTGGAAACAATAAGCACGCCATCCTTGACCTCTACAGAAATATCATTAGTAGTGGTAATGGCATATTTATTGAAGGATGCCTCAACCTCAGGATAGCCCGTAAACTTTTCGTTTCCTGTAAGGGGTAGTCGGTTCTTTTCAAGAACAAGCACCGTCTCTCCTGCGGGAAGACCTTTCACCTCGAAAACAGCCTCCTTACCCTCGCCTAAATCATAGGTAATGGTAGCCAGATCAAGAAACTCTTCGGACCGATTCTCAAGCCTCATCGCCGCCACGTTCTCCACTTCCTCGAAAGAGTTATCCTCCATAAACTGTCCGCTGTAGGAGCATATCTCAAGGGAATAAAGATCAGCCGCTGATGCCACTTTTTCTACGGCACCACCCTGATACACGTGAGTCGTTGTCTCCTCTGTAGGCTCTTCTGAATGTGTTTCTGCTTCAGAGCCTTTACAGGCAGTCAGCATCATCGCCGTTGCAAGAAGCAAAAGCAATAACGCTTTTCGTCTCTGCAAAGAACCTCTTGAGGTTACTTTCTCTATTCTGTTTTTATGTATTATCACAATTTCACCTCCGAAAAACTCTTGCATTCTGGAGACAATAACCCTATTTTCAGGCTATTATACATTATAAAGTATAGCACTACCATACACAACAGTCAATTCTTTTTCCTAAATTTTTATGCTGTTTTTACGAAATATTCTCCTATTATCTACTGCCGATGAAACACAAAAAAATATAGAATAATTTTCAGAAAAACACTTGCATTTGTTAATAATTTGTTTTATAATGCTTAGTGAATTATACTATAGGAGTGGTTTCTCTATTAAAGGTCACTTCATTTCTGTTCTGGAGGGTTTATATGCGGGTCTCTGAAGGTTTTATTATAAGAGAGATCGCCGGCGAAGTTATCGCTATTCCTTCAGGCGAGGCAGCAAGAGATCTTTCAGGTCTTGTTTCTCTCAACGGAAGCGGAAGATTCCTCTTTGAGTTGCTTCAGACCGAGCAGACGGAGAAAAGTCTCACCGAGGCAATTCTGCAGAATTTTGAAACAGATGAAGAAACCGCTCTGACGGATGTCAGGGAATTTCTCGAAATTCTCAGAGAAAACGATATCCTGATAGAATCTTAAAGGCAAAGCCTATTTTTCAGAAAGGTGGTATTAGAGCGTGAAGATGAAATACGAAAAGCCTATGGCTTCAGTTGAGCTCTATAAGCTTAGTCAGTCAATTGCAGCTTGTGTAATCAAAATCAGCCTGATGAGCAACGCCTGTGTTGTAGCTGACCCCGATACCCCTGATCAGACCCGTGGTATTGCATTTGTAATGGAAGAGTACTTCCTCCCCATTGGCGGATGCACCAAGGATGCAACCAATACTCAGGACAACGAATCTATCTGTTACCACACACAGGTAAACGCTATGTTTACTTCCTGATATGAATTTCTGTATCAACTTTTCAGGAATAACTGTAGGGTTTTCTCTTCCTACGGAAGTTAATCTGCCCCGCTGTATTACTGAACTGATTTGCGACAACTGTGGTAAAACAGATGTTGAGTATAATATTTCTTTGATTTCTACCCCCCTGGAACCCCAGGGGGTAATTGTATTTAATAACCCTGAAATTATCGTATATAACACACCGGAGGGCTATCTGCGCATTTACAAAAGCTTAATTGCTGAGGATGGATGTCAGGTGGCCTGTCTTATTTCACATAGTGGCAAATACACTATGTATTATCCTGCCTCTTTGTGGAAGGAATATAGAAAATACTGGCACTGCAATCACCTTCTCTGCGGAGAAGAAATGCTAATTCACAGAGGCGCTCTGCTCCTGCACAGCTCTCTTGTAATGATAAACGGAAGCACTGTTCTATTTTCAGGCCCCTCAGGAGCCGGAAAATCCACTCAGGCTTCCCTCTGGGAAAAGCATCTCGGTGCAAAAATCCTCAACGGAGACCGCACTGTTATCATGAGAAAAAACGGAGAATTCCTCGGTGGCGGCTCTCCATGGAGCGGCACCTCCGATATTTACTCTCCTGAGCAAGCTCCCATTAAAGGTATCTTTCTCCTCAGTCACGGAGAGGATAATTCCGTAAGAAGAATGGGCGCTGATGCTTTTCTCCGACTTTTTTCACAGACCACCCTCAACAGCTGGAACACCACTTTTATGGAAACTGCAGCATCAATTTACAAAGAGCTGCTTGAAAAGGTTCCTGTCTATGAGCTAACATGCCGAATGGATAAAGAGGCTGCAGACCTCGCCTACAACACCCTGTTTCCTAAGGAGGACACATTATGAAGCAGAAATGCGCTGATATCCGCAGAAGACTCTGCCGTCGATGTGCAGACCTTGGAATACCCGTCAGCGGTATCTTTGAGCTTACTCCCAGATGTAACTTAAAATGCAAAATGTGCTATGTACGCCTCACTCCTGAGGAAATGAAGCCCATTGGCCGAGAGCGCACCGCTGAGGAGTGGATAAGCTTCGGAAAAGAGTGCCGTGATGCAGGAATGGTGTTTCTGCTCATAACCGGCGGTGAGCCTACCCTCAGAAAAGATTTCTGCGAAATCTACGAGGCACTGGCTCAGATGGGTCTGTCCATTGCCGTAAACACCAATGGTTCACTTTTATCTTCGGAACTCAAAGAACTCTGGCATCGTTTGCCTCCCTCTCAGGTGAATGTGACTCTCTATGGTGTTTGTGAAGAGGACTATGAAAGCCTCTGTGCCAACGGAGGTGTTTTCAAGGATGTGGTAAACACCCTTGACTGGCTGGAGAGCGAGGGAATTCTCACACACATCAACACCACCATTACTCCCACAAATTATCAGAAGTGGGAAGCCCTTGAAGAATTTGCAAAAAGCAGGGACAAAGAGCTGAGAATGACAAGCTACTGTTTCCCACCCACACGCAGGGCAAAATGCTCTTTGTGCAAAGAAGAGGAAATAAGACTTGACCCCGAGGTTGCAGGAGACCTTGTTGTTAAAGATATTTTTTACCGTGAGGGAATAGAATCAATTCGCCTTCGGGTCCGCAATATAGAAGCATCTGCCTTACAAAAGCCCTGTGAGCTTGAAAACGGCGAGCCTATGCGTTGTATGGCAGGAGCCTCACAGTTCTGGGCAACATGGTATGGCGCAATAACCCCCTGCGGTATGCTTGACACCCCCAGAATCGAAACCTCAAAAGGCTTCTCTGCAGCCTGGGAAGAACTGAAACGATTCTGTGAGGAGATCAGGCTCTGTCCCGACTGCATAAACTGTGAGGATCGCAGCACCTGTATGAACTGTGCTGCCGTAACTTATGCGGAAACAGGCCGCTTCGACGGCAAGCCCCAGTATATGTGCAGGCTCAGCAAGGCTGTAAAAAATAACCTTCTCAGGATAGCTGAAGAGGAAAAGGCTGACACCAAGAATAAATCCGAATAAAGAATCATCACCCCACAAGCAAAGACTTGCGGGGTGATTTTGTTTCCTGAAAACTTTATTAAAGATAAACTCCCCACCTCTATGAAACAGGTGGGGAGTTTTTGATTAATTAAGGATCATTTCCGGTATTAAGACTTACCTGTCTTACTTGGTAACCTTAACAGGCTCGGTATATACTGTTACGGTTTCACCGTTGACAATATAGGTTATCCATCCCTGAACGATCCATGTGCTGCCTGCTGCAACGCCCTTCTTGTTGACTGTAACGGTATTTGTGGAAAGCTGATTTGCAGATCCGGGTGTCCACTTTGTTACATTAGAGTCTGTTGTACCCTTATAGAAGGTGTTTGCATCGTACTTGCTCTCATCCACAAGAAGTGCTCCGGCCTGAACAAAGGTAATTCCGGAACCTGAGGGAACTTCCCATGAGAGGATAACTGTGTTGACATCTGCAGAAGCATTGGATGTATCCATATTAACAGAAAGGATAACACTGTAATCAATGGAAGCTGTTTCCTTGACATATACTGCTGTGAGCTCTGTATCAGCAGCGGGATAGAACTTGTACTCAGACTTATAGCTCTGAATTTCACCATTCTGATCTATCCAGTATGCAAACTTCTTGCCTGCAGGAGCTGCATCCGCCTTTACGGTTACAGCATTAAGTCTCAGAACCTTTCCGTTTGTAAGACCTGTTGCAGTACCGCCGTTGACTGTAACATTCACATAAACGAGAATTCTTTCCCATGTAGGTGTTACTGTAACGCTTCTGCCTTCAGCAACAGCTGCTGCAATTTCTTCTGCTGTCATACTCCAGCCTGTTGCTGTATAAGATGCGTTTCTGGGCAGTTCGGGGAATACGATCTCATCGCCTGCTACATAGTACTGCATATCGAGCACCTGATTAGCCTTATCATTCTTGAAGACTACAAATACTGCATTTTCTACGTCTGTCTCATACATTGCACGGAGGTAATCGTTACCTGTTGTTACGAAGGTGTATGTTGCGTCTGTAGAAAGGATAAGACCTCTTTCGTTCATCCAGCCAAGGAAAGCGTTTGTGCCGGTTGTATTTGCCACAACAGTGACAGATGCTGCGATGGGCATCTTGGTATTGAGGTAAGATGTGCCCTGAGGTCTTGCCTTGCCGCCATCTACAGAAAGTGTGAAGCTTGTGCCGCCGGCTACCTCTATTCTGAGAGTACCCTCAGTAGCAGCTTCTACTATCTTGCTGTATCTTGCGGTGACGATCATATCACCCTGAACGTTTGTGAAGTCCTTATCCCAGCCTCTGAATACATAGCCTTCTCTTGTGGGATCATTGGGTGCTGTAGCAGCACTTGAGTAAGCAACTGTCTGCTTCTTAAGAACTCTGCCGTTGTAATCCTTGAAGGTTACTGTGTAGGTATTTGCTACCTTGAGATAAAGAGCAGTTACCACCATATCTGATGTTATGGAGCTGAGACTCTTATCCCAACCGATGAAGGTGTAGGTGTAATGTTCATCTGAGTAGCTTGCCTCAGGTGCATTTACTGCCGCCTGACCTTCTATGACATTTTCGAATCCTAAGAATTTACCGTCTGTATTTACATAAACAACCAAGAATTCCTTGATAACAGGCTCCTCGGGAACCTCGGGATCATCGGGGATCTCTGGCTCGTCACCTGTTGAAGGTGTGTCGGGAGCCTCGGGTTCGTCGCCTGTAGAGGGTGTATCGGGAACCTCGGGCTCGTCGCCTGTTGAAGGTGTGTCGGGAATTACTTCGTCACCGGAAGCATCACGGAGCTTCTCTATCCTCAGAAGCTTACTCTCGGTGTCAAATATGAATTTGTAAATACCGCCGAACGTGATAAGTCTTACCTTGCCTGCGCCGGTTACAAGGGTGATGCCCTCTGTTGACTCAGCGAAGGTGGTATCCAGGGAGTAAATTACTCCGCCGTAGTTGATCTCAAAGTAGTACTCGCCCTTTTCAAGTTCGATCTCTACTTCGTATGCTGAGGAATCTTCTGTGAGCTTCATCTCATCAGTTGTTGCCTCAGGTGTGTATCCGTTAAGAACAACGGTCTTCTTATACATTGCTGTAACTGTGATATTTTCAGTTACATTATCGAATACCTGATCCCAGCCTGCGAAGGTATATCCGTCTCTTGCAGGTACCTCGGGAGCCTGTGCGGCTTCGCCGTACTTAACCTTTACCTCTGAGAGAACCTTACCATCGTAATCCTTGAAGGTTACGGTGAGTTCATCCACAACTCTGAGGATCTCAAGCTTGTTGGTCTCCGTGTTGTATCTGAAGAGGTATGTACCACCCTGAGCTACGAGCTTGCAGTCGCCTGCAGTAGCGTCCATATCCCAGCCGGTTTCGGAGGTTGCCAATGTGGTATCTTCGATAGTACCGTTGTTGCCGTACCATACGTCGCCGATGTTGATCTTGAAGGTATATTCGCCAGCTGCAAGAGTGAGCACATAAGTATAGACCTTGGGAGTTACTGTGCTTATCATGGGGGAACTCATATCCCAGTTGTTGAATGTACCTCTCAGATATACAACGGTTTCGCCGCCGTACTGTGCCATAATTGTTGTGTTGCCTGTAATGAAGGAGAAGTCGCCGCTCCAACCGGAGAACTCAAATCCTTCTCTTACGGGAGCTGCAGGTGCTGTTGCGGATTTACCGTACTCTACCTGCTGAGTGCTGATGATCGATCCGTCGTAGTCGAGGAAGGTTACTGTGTAAACCTGACCCTTATAGAGGATCTCAAGCATTCTGGTTTCGGTGTTGAAATTGAAGGTGTAGGTGCCGCCTGTAGCATTCAGAGTACAGTCGCCCTGATCCCATACCATCTCCCAACCAACTGCTGAGGTTGCAAGTGTGGAGTTTTCAATTGTACCGCCGTTACCATACCATGTATCAGCGTGCTTGATCTTAAACTTGTATGTACCTGCCTGAAGCTCAACTGTAGCTGTGTACATTGTGCCGCCTGCGGGTGCCATTCCTGTGCCTTCCCAGTTGTTGAAGTCACCCATTACGCTTACAGTATTGAGTGCATACTGAGCTGTAACTGTGGTGTTTTCATAGATCCAACCGAAGTCTCTGTCCCAACCTGTGAAGATATAACCTGTTCTGGTGGGATTTGCAGGTGCGTATGCGGGATTACCTCTCTTGACGTATTGTGTCTTGAGGGTTGCTCCGTTCCAGTCCTTGAACACTACTGTGTATGTAGGAGCGACATAGAGAACCTCCAGCATTCTGGTTGCGGTGTTGTATCTGAAGGTGTAGGTGCTGCCTGAAGCATTGAGTGTGCAGTCGCCTGCATCCCAGCTCATTTCCCAGCCCACATCAGATGTGTATGTGGTTGTATCATCGATCCAGCCATTGTTACCGAACCAATCGTAGCCCTGCTTAACCTTGAACTTATACTGACCTGCAGCGAGGTAAATTGAACCCTGATATACATTGCCGCCGATATGGCTGAGCTTTGTACCCTGCCAGTCGTTGAAGTCACCCATAATATATACGCCGTTGTCGGTGTACTGAGCTCTGAAGGTTGTGTTACCTGTGATGTACCAGATATCGCCATCCCAACCGGAGAAGATGTAGCCGGATCTTACGGGATCTGCGGGAGGTGTTGCTGCTGTGCCGTATGCAACTCTCTGTGACTTGAGAAGTGCACCGTTCCAGTCAACGAAGGTTACTGTGTACATCTTGGGTGTTGCTGTGTAAACAGCGTTTACTCTCAGAGGAGCAATTACATTTGTGAAGTCCTGATCCCAACCTGTGAATACGTATGTGTAACCGTCATCTGCAGGTCTTGTGAAGGTACCTGTGGGAGCGGTTGCACTGCCGCCGGGCTCAACAACTTCTGTCTTGATAACTGTTCCATCCCAGTCAACGAAGGTTACCTTGAACTCGGATCCGAGGTACATTACCTCCAGTGTGTGGGTGGAAATTGTGTAGGTAAATACGTATGTTCCGCCGCCTGCAATAAGTGTACAGTCACCTGCGGAAGCGTCCATTACCCAGCCTGTGGCTGATGTTGTAATGGTAGTGTCAGCAATGGTACCCCAGTTACCGTACCATGAGCCGTTTTCGACAACCTTGAACTGATATGTGCCCTCTTCGAGCTTCATCTGTAAGGTTACCTTATCAGCATTATCGGTAATGAGGAAGGGGCTTGCGCTTGAATCCCAACCATTAAATGTACCTGCGAGGGTTACATTACTTGCAACACCCTTCTGGTACGTTGCCTTAACTGTGATGTCGCCAGTTACCTTTGAGAAATCCTTATCCCAACCCTTGAAGATATAGCCTTCAATTACGGGTGCTGTGGGAGCAGTAGCAGCGGCGCCGTACTCAACGGTCTGAGTTTCAATTACATTACCGTCTGTATCGGTAAATGTAACTGTGTACTTGTTGACGGTCTTATTATAGAGCGCTGTTACTGTCAGGTCTTCTGTGATATTTGTGAAGTCTCTGTCCCAACCTGCAAATGTGTAGGTGTACTGAGCATCACCCTCTCTTGTGGGATCAGCAGGAGCTGTTGCATCCTTACCGCTTGCCACCACGAGAGTGTCAATAACTGTGCCGTCCCAGTTTACAAATGTTACTGTATATTTCTGAATTGCACCTGCATAGAAGATAACAACCAGTTCGTTTGTAGCAACATTGAACTTGAATTCATAGGTTCCGCCTGAAGCATTGAGGATGATGTCACCGAGAGAGGTGTCTGTTCTCAGCTCAATACCTGAATCGGAAGTAACCTTTGTTGTGTCGATAATGGTACTTGCGTTGGTGTACCATACGTCATTCTGAAGGAGCTTGAAGAAGTAGGAGCCTGCTTCCAGATCGATCATTGTTGAGAAGATGTTGGTTGAACCCTCTCTTCTTAAGCTGATGTCTGTCTGCCAGTCATTGAAGGTACCAACGAGATAGATCTGGTTGTCCTTATACTGAGCTGTGATTACTGTGTCTCCTGTGATCTTCGAGAAGTCCTTATCCCAGCCTGTGAAGATGTAGCCTACACGAGTGGGATCTGCAGGTTTTTCGGCAGCCTTTCCATACTCAACATACTGAGTATAGAGAACTGTGCCGTCCATATCCACGAATGCAACTGTGTATTTGGTGTTGTCCTCGATATATACTGCGTTGATCTCAAGATCCTCTGCAATATTCTCGAAGTCCTTATCCCAGCCAACAAAGATGAAGCCTTCTACCTCGGGAGCTGTGGGAGCCTCAACTGTGTCGCCGAGCTTAACTGTTGTCTCGGAAAGGATTTCTCCGTCCTTATCCTTGAATACTACTGTGTACTCAAGAGCCTCGTAGATAACCTCGAGCATCTTAGTCTCGGTGTTGTATCTGAAGGTGTACTTACCGCCTGTAGCGTTCAGGGTCAGGTTGTCTGCATCCTGAAGCATCTCCCAACCGATGTCGGAGGTAGCGAGAGTGGTGTCATCAATAGCACCTGCGTTACCATACCAGATATCGATGTGACTGAGTTTGAAGTAGTATGTACCCTTGCCGAGAGTGAGTGTGTACTCGTGTACGTTCTCCTCACCTGCGGTCATCTCGATGCCCTCAGCCCACTCGTTGAATGAACCGAAGATATAAACGATGTCTTCCTTGTACTGAGCTGTAATGGTCTTTTCACCGGTGATGTGGGAGAACTCCTCGTCCCAGCCGACGAATACGTATCCGTCAACCTCGGGAGCCTCGGGAGCTACTGCATCCTGACCGTGACCAACCTTCTGGGTTCCAAGGATAGTGCCATCCATACCTACGAATGTTACTGTGTAGGTAGTGTCATTGGGAATATATACAGCGTTGACTGTAAGGTCGCTCTCGATATTCTCGAACTTCTTATCCCAACCGACGAAAATGAAGCCGTTTCTGTCGGATACCTCGGGTGCTTCTGCATTTTCACCGAGCTTGACAGTCTGCTCCTTGAGCACTGTACCATTGTAATCAACGAACTGAACTGTGTACTCAATGGGTGTGTAAATAACCTCTAGCATCTTTGTTTCCATGTTGAAGTTGAAGGTGTATTTACCACCTGAAGCCTGGAGTGTGCAGTCGCCGATACTCTGGTCAGCGATCATTTCCCAACCGATGTCGGAGGTTGTGAGAGTGGTATCCTCAATGATACCTGTGTTTGTGAACCAAGTATCCTTACTGATGAGCTTGAAGGAATATGTACCTGCCTTGAGAATCATCTCTACGCTTACGATATTGCCGTCCTCGGTCATCACTGTGTCTTTGCTCCAGTCATTGAAGGAACCTGTGAGATAAGAACGGGTATCCTGATAGAGAGCATTGACTGTAAGGTTATAGGTGATATTGGAGAAGTCCTTATCCCAGCCGAGGAATGTGTAATACTCTCTTGTGGGATCTTCAGGTGCTTCTGCTGCTTCACCTGTTGTTACGATCTGGGACTTGAGTACTGTACCGTCAAAGTCTAAGAAAGTAACTGTGTAAGTAATCTTGATCTGGATGTAAAGTGCAGTGATCGTAAGGTCACTCTGAACATTTGTGAAGTCGCCTTCCCATGAGATGAACTTATATCCTGCTCTTTCGGGGTCAGCGGGAGCCTTTGCATCCTCGCCTCTTACAACAGTAACTTCCTCGATAACCGTACCATCGTGGTCAACGAACTTAACTGTGTATGAAGGAGGTGTAAAGAGAACTTCCAGCATATTTGTCTCGGTGTTGTAATTGAAGGTGTAGGTACCGCCGCTTGCAACCAGTGTGCAGTTGTCGGTATCTGTTACCATCTCCCAACCTATGTCGGAGGTATTGAGGGTAGTATCTTCAATAGTACCTGTGTTACCGAGCCATGTATCAACGTTCTTGATCTTGAAGTAGTATGTGCCTGCATCAAGAGTTACGGTAACGGATACAACGCCTGCATCCTCACCCTCTGTCATGATGAGGTCTTCCTGCCAGTCATTGAAGGAGCCCATGAGGAATATGCTTGCTTCCTTGTACTGTGCAGTTACTGTGATATCCTCTGTGATTTCTGTAATATCCTTATCCCAGCCTGTGAATACATAGCCTTCTCTTACGGGTGTCTCAGGAGCCTCGGCACTCTTGCCGTACTCAACCTCTACCTTAGAAAGCTCTGTGCCGTCGTGGTCAAGGAAGATTACTGTGAACTTATGAGGTGTTTCTGTAAAGGTTGCGGTGACAATCATATCGCCCACAACTCTGGAGAAGTCCTTATCCCAGCCCTTGAAGGTGTAGGAGAACTTATCGTCCTTCTCTCTTGTGGGAGCCTCGGGAGCTTCGGCACTCTCGCCTGCCTTTACAGTCTGTGTGTAGAGTACAGTACCGTCGTAGTTTACGAAAGTAACTGCATATTCTTCTGTTGCCTCTACATAAGTAGCGGTAACGGTCATATCCTCTGTGACGCAGGTGATGTCCTTATCCCAACCTGCGAAGAGGAAGCCTTCCCTTGCGGGTGCCTCGGGAGCCTGTGCTTCGCCTTCGTGATCAACTGTAACTTCATCAATTACATTGCCCTCATAATCTAAGAAGGTAACTGTATGAGTTGCGGAGATGAATGTGATCTCCAGCATTCTTGTGTTCTTGTTGAAGGTGAAGGTGTAGAAGCCGCCTGAAGCCTGGAGTGTACAGTCATCTGTATCTACTGACATCTCCCAACCAACGTCGGAAGTCTTGAGAGTAGTATCCTCAATGGTACCTGTATTACCATACCAATTATTGATATGCTTGATCTTGAACTTGTAGGTACCTGCTTCCAGTTTAACAGTAGCTGTGACAACGCCATCTGTGTCGGTGGCGGTCATCTTGGTGGAATCTGTCCAGTCGTTGAAGGAACCATATACATATACGATATCCTCAGCGTACTGTGCGTAAACAGTAGTATCCTCTGTGATCTCGCCGAAGGCCTTATCCCAGCCTGTGAATACATAGCCTGCACGTGTGGGATCTGCAGGAGCCTCTGCTGCAGATCCGTATTCAACGGACTGCTTGGAGATTTCCTTACCGTCGTGATCGAGGAAGATTACTGTGTACTTGTTGACAGTCTCTGTGTAAGTTGCGGTAACTGTGAGATCTGCCTTTATCTCTGAGAAGTCAACATCCCAGCCATTGAATGTATAGCTGTACTGTGCATTGCCTTCTCTTGTGGGTGTTTCGGGAGCATCTGCGGCTGAGCCGTATGCTACCTTCTGAGTTGTGATAACAGTACCGTCGTAGTCGTTGAAGGTAACAGTGTATTCGTTTACTGTCTCTGTATATGTTGCGGTTATAGTGATGTCAGACTGAACATTTGTATAGTCGCCATCCCAACCTGCAAACTCGTAGCTGTACTGAGCATTGCCCATTCTTACGGGATCCTCGGGTGCAGTTGCATCCTCGCCCTTTGCTACTACCTGATAGTAAAGCACGATACCATCGTAGTCAACGAATGTAACTGTATATACGTTCTCAGCAGTTGTGTACTGAGCGGTGACAACAGTATCACCTGTGATGTTTGTGAATTCCTTATCCCAACCTGTGAAGGTATAGGTGTAAGTTCCGTCGCTCTCTCTTGTGGGGGATACAGGAGCAGATGCTGCCTGACCCTTCTGAACTGTCTGTTCGGAGAGAACTGTTCCGTCCCAGTCAACGAAGGTTACCTTGTATGTGGGAGGTGTGTAAAGTACGATCAGCTGATTTGTGCTGAGGTTGAAGTTGAATGTGTATATGCCGCCTGATGCCTCTAAAGTACAGTTATCATTTACGGAAGTACTCATTACCCAACCCGAAGCTGCAGAAGTAGCTGTTGTGTCGTAGATTGTGCCTGTGTTACCGTACCATACGCCTGCACCTGTGTTGTTGAGCTTGAAGGTGTATGTGCCTGCATCAAGTGTAACGGTGGTGGTAACGATGTGGTTCTGACCTGTGTAGGTCATGAGGTTTGTTGTTCCCCAGTCGTTGAAGGTGCCCTTGAGGTAAACTGTGGAGTTGTAGTCATAGGTTGACTGATGCTCCACGGAAAGCTTGCCTGTGGTGCTGTCAAATGTAAATGTATATCTGCCGCCTGATGCAACCAGTGTGCAGTTATCAGATACATTTGCATACATTGACCAGGGTGTGCTTCCTGTTGTGTCTGTGATGGTACCGGAGTTGCCGTACCAGAGACCTGAGGAAGTTGTGATCTTGAAGGTGTATGTACCTGCTTCGAGGAACAGTGTTGTTGTAGCTGTCTGCTTATCGTTAGCTACAAATACATGGCTTGATGCATCCCAGTTGTTAAAGGAACCAACGAGAGATACCTCTGTGGGGTTACCTGCTGTAAAGGGACCGTTGTCGCCTACACGGTAAACAACTGCGATACCTGTGTCGCCGATGTCACCTGTGATGTATCCGCCGGACACTGTGAAGGTGTTGCCTGTGATAGCATCTGAATATACACCTTCCTCCATGGTGTGAACAGGAGCGCTCATGCCGTTGTAGTATGTACCGCCGACATTGACGATGACCATACCTGTAGAGCCTCTTTCAACGCAGGCAAGACTGTTGTAGGAGGAGAGATATTCACCCTGACCTACGAAGTGGTTCTTAAACTGGTTGATAGCTCTTACCTCGGGGTAAGACCATGAGGTTACGTCTGCGGCACCCATGAGAGTCGTATCAATGTTAGAGGGACGTGCGAGGTAAAGTCCGCAAGCCTCTGCTCTTGAGCCAACGAGAGCCCAAGTCTTGTTAATGTTGTGATCGCTTATGAAGCGTGTACCGTTATCCTTGAAGTTGTCGTGAGACTCTGTCCAGAGAACAGCCTTGGATGCAGGCTCGCCGTAGGTAATACCTGAGCTTGCAGCTGCAGAAGCATCGCCGTTGCAAACTGCTTCTCTGATGCTGTTTGCGCCTGTATCGGTAACACTCATGTAGCGGGTGTAAGCATCAATGCCGATACCCTCGGGAGCTCCGATAAATTCACCGTAGTAGTAAGGTGTGAAGCCTCTTGTACTCTGTGCGTAAGCTGTTGCTGCGCCGAGAACATTGTACCAGAAGTCACTCTTTACTCCGTCTGCATCCCAGTCGGTTTCGATGTGCTTTGCAGCATCAATACGGAAACCGTCTGCACCTGCTGCAATACACTCCTTGAGGAGGTTTGTGCAGTGCCACTGAACTGTGGAGTTTGCGGTATTAAGGTCAGGAAGACCTGTGAGACAGTAATGTGTTACATCGTAACGATTACCGAAATCATAGATATTCTTGCTGATATCGTGCCAGCAATCTGCATTCTCTCTGAGGTCTGCAGGAACCCAAGGATGGATAGTGTTCTCGCTCATATCGTTTGCCATATGGTTGAGAACTACGTCAACTATAACCTTGATACCATACTTGTGAGCCTCAGCACACATTGCCTCAAAGTCAGCCTTAGTACCAAGAGCATTGAAGGAGTTGGTCTCCATTGTAAAGGAAACGGGCTGATAAACTACCCAAGAGGAGTTCCAGACTGTGTTGTAGTATTCCTTTGTAGTTTCCTTTGTAGCCTGAACAGGTGAAGTCTGGATAGCTGAGAAGCCCTGACTTGCGATATCCTGCATGTGGTACTTGATGTTGTTGTAGGACCAGTTCCAGCACTGGAGGATCTGTCCCTTCTGAACCTCAGAGGACAGGTTGTAGATATTACTGCTTGTTCCGCTTGAATTTACCTTTGCAGTATATGTAGCCTTAACGGTTAAGTCGCCTGTGATGTAGCTGTAGTCCTTATCCCATCCATCAAATGTAAAGATATACTGCGATGTGGTGGGTCTTGTGGGATTAACAGGAGCAGTAGCGGCACTGCCGTAAGCTACCTGCTGAGTCTTAAGCACGGAACCATCGTAGTTTACGAAGGTTACTGTGTAAGTGTTTGTGGATGTAACATAGGTTGCTGTTACTGTAATATCAGCGGTTACAGCATCAAAGCTCTTATCCCAGCCTGCGAAGGTGTAGCTGTACTGAGCGTCACCGTCTCTTGTGGGATCCTCGGGAGCGGTTGCACCAAGTCCGTAGGAGACGGTCTCTGTCTTGAGAACTGTGCCGTCGTAGTTTACGAAGGTGACTGTGTAAACGCTGCCTGATGCGGTGTAAGTAGCTGTTACTACTGTATCGCCTGTGATATTTGAGAAATCCTTATCCCAACCAGCGAAGGTGTAGGTGATTTCCTCTGTACCCTCTCTTGTGGGATCCTTGGGAGCAGTAGCGGCAGAGCCGTACTCAACTTCCTGAGATGAGATCTCTGTGCCGTCCCAGTTTACGAAGGTAACTGTATATTTGTTGAGAGTCTTTGTGTAAGTAGCAGTAACGGTTGTTGCTGCCTGAATGTTTGTAAAGCTTGTGTCCCAAGCTTTGAAGGTGTAGGTATATTGTGAATCTGCTGCTCTTGTGGGATCATCGGGAGCTGTAGCAGAATCACCCTTCTTGACACTTTCGGACTTGAGAATGCTGCCGTCCCAGTTTACGAAGGTTACTGTGAAGTAATTTACCTCGCTGAGAACCTCAAGCATTCTTGTCTCTGTGTTGAAGTTGAAGGTGTATTTACCGCCTGAAGCCGTGAGGGTACAGTCGCCTGCATCTGTGGTCATTTCCCAACCGATGTCGGAGGTATTTGTGGTTGTATCCTCAATAGTGCCCCAGTTACCGTACCAGTTGTCGCCTGCAAGAATCTTGAAGATATATGTTCCGGGCTCAAGATCCAGAGTAACGGATACGATATTGCCTGTTGATGCAGTCATTTCATTGTTCTGCTCCCAGTTATTGAAGCTGCCTAAGAGATAGATCTTATTGCTTGAATACTGTGCAGTTACTGTGATGTCTGCTGTGATATTTGAGAAATCCTTATCCCAACCGATAAATTCATAACCTGCTCTTGTGGGATCAGCAGGAGCCTCAGCGCCCTTTCCGTACTCAACTGTCTGAGCAGAAAGCACTGTGCCATCGTGATCCTTGAAGGTTACGGTGTATTTGTTGAGAGTCTGTGTGTAGGTGGCAGTAACTGTTGTTGCTGCCTGAATGTTTGTAAAGCTTGTGTCCCAAGCCTTGAATGTGTAGGTGTACTGAGCATCTGCTGCTCTTGTGGGATCAGCAGGAGCTGTAGCGGAAGCGCCTGCCTTAACGGATTCTGTCTTGAGAATGGTGCCGTCCCAGTCCTTGAAGGTAACTGTGAAGCTGTCAGACTCAAAGAGAACCTCAAGCATTCTTGTTTCGGTATTGAAATTGAAGGTGTATGCGCCGCCTGTAGCCTTAAGAACACAGTCGCCGTATCCGTCAACCATCTCCCAACCTATAGCGGAGGTGGTGATGGTTGTGTCTTCAATAGTACCGTTGTTTCCGTACCAGATACCCTTGCTGGTGATCTTGAACTTATACTCACCTGCTGTAAGCTGAAGTGTAGCGGAAACGATATTTCCGTTAGTGGTTGTCATAACTGTATCGGTTGCCCAATTATTGAAATCACCAAGGAGATAAACCTGAACGTCTGTAAACTGTGCTGTTACCGTCAGGTCGCCTGTGATGTTTGTAAAATCAACGTCCCAACCGGAGAACTCATAGCCCTCTCTTACGGGAGCTGTGGGAGCTGAAGCTGCCTTTCCATACTCAACGGTCTGTGTATCAAGTGTTGTGCCGTCCCAGTTTTTAAAGGTTACGGTGTACTTGTTGAGTACTGAGGAGTAGGTTGCTGTAACTGTCAGATCGCCTGTGATATTTGTGAAGCTCTTGTCCCAAGCCTTGAAGGTGTAGCTGTACTGAGCATCAGCAGCTCTTGTGGGAGTAGAGGGAGCTGTAGCGGCGGAGCCGTAAGCAACACTCTGGGTGTTGAGTACTGTGCCGTCCCAGTTTACGAATGTTACTGTGTATTTATTTGTTGTCTGTGTATATGTAGCGGTGACAACAAGGTCAGCTGTAACATTGGAGAAGTCTGTATCCCAAGCCTTGAAGGTGTAGGTGTACTGAGCTGTAGCAGGTCTTGTGGGGGTCTGAGGTGCCTTTGCGGCAGAACCCTCAACAACACTCTGCGTAGAAAGAACTGTGCCGTCCCAGTTCTTGAATACTACTGTATAGGAATCAGGAGAGAAGAGAACCTCGAGCATGCGGGTCTCTGTATTATAATTAAAGGTATATGTACCGCCTGTAGCATTGAGAATACAGTTGCCTGCACCTGTTGCCATCTCCCAACCAACGGAAGATGTTGCTGTGGTGGTATCTTCGATGGTACCGCTGTTACCGTACCATGCGTCCTTGTAGAGAATCTTGAATTCGTAGGAGCCTTCTTCGATTCTAAGAGTTGTGGAAACAATGTTACCTGATGCTGTGGTAAGGATCGTGTCAACACCCCAGTTGTTGAAGTCACCAACGAGGTAAACCCTTGCGTCGATGTACTGAGCTGTAACTGTGATGTTTCCTGTTACATTTGAGAAATCCTTATCCCAGCCTGTAAACTCGTAGCCTGCTCTCGAGGGAGCTGTGGGAGCTGTAGCGCTCTTGCCGTACTCAACCGTTCTTGTAGCGAGAACAGAGCCGTCCCAGCCCTTGAAGGTTACTGTATATTTGTTTACAGTCTCTGTGTACTGAGCCTTAACGGTCAGATCACTTGTTACGTTTGTAAACTCCTTGTCCCAACCTTTGAAGGTGTAGGTATATTGTGCTGTAGCCTCTCTTGTGGGATTTGAAGGAGCGGTGGCAGACTTACCGCTGATAACAGTCTCTGTCTTCAGGGTAGTGCCGTCCCAGTTTACGAAGGTTACGGTGTATGTATCGGGAGTGTAGAGTATCTCAAGGAAGTGTGTAGCGGTATTATAATTAAAGGTATAGGTACCGCCTGAAGCCTGAAGTGTGCAGTTGTCTCCGTTGGAGGCACTCATCTCCCAGCCGATGGAGGAGGTAGCAGTGGTTGTATCAACGATAGTACCGCTGTTTCCGTACCATACATCCTTATGGAGAACCTTGAACTGATATGTTCCTGCTTCAATTCTGAAGGTTGTGGTAACGATATCGCCTGACTGAGTGGTCAGAGGAGTGTCAGTTGCCCAACCGTTGAAGGAACCGGGAATATAAACTCTTGTATCTACATACTGAGCTGTAACTGTAAGATCACCTGTGATATTGGAGAAATCCTTATCCCAACCGGTGAAAGCATAGTTTGTTCTTGTGGGGTTAGAGGGAGCAGTTGCAGCATTGCCGTACTCAACAGTTCTTGTAGCAAGAGTGCTTCCGTCCCAGTCAACAAACTTAACTGTGTACTTGTTTACAGTGGAGGTATAAACCGCTGTAACAGTGGTGTTGCCGGTGATGTTGGTATAAGATGTATCCCACTTTGAGAAAGTATATGTATACTGTGCTGTTGCAGGACGAGTGGGAGTTGCGGGAGCAGTTGCGGAAGATCCGTAAGCAATACTCTGAGTAGAGAGTACTGTGCCGTCCCAGTTCTTAAATGTTACAGTGTACTTGTTTACTGTTGATGTGTACTGAGCAGTAACTGTAAGATTACCTGTAATCTTTGAGAAATCCTTATCCCAGCCCGAGAATGTGTAGGTATATTGTGCTGTGGCAGGTCTTGTGGGATTAGAGGGCTTTGAAGCCGCTGAGCCGTAGGCAATACTCTGAGTGGAGAGTACTGTACCGTCCCAGTTCACGAAGGTTACTGTATATTTATTTACGGTAGTACTGTACTGAGCTGTAACTGTCAGATCAGTAGTAACATTTGTAAATGTCTTATCCCAGCCCGAGAATGTGTAGGTATATTGTGCATCCGCAGGACGGGTAGGATCAGCAGGAGCAGTAGCGGAGGTACCTTCCTTGACGGATTCCTTCTTGAGCACTGTGCCATCCCAGTTTACGAAGGTAACTGTGCGGCGGTCAGACTCAAATACAACCTCCAGCATTCTGGTAGCGGTATTGTAATTGAAGGTGTAGGAACCACCTGATGCCACGAGAGTGCAGTCGTTTGCTCCATCTGCCATTTCCCAACCGACATCGGAGGTAGTAACGGTAGTATCTTCAATGGTACCATAGTTTCCATACCATACATCCTTGTGGAGGATCTTGAAGGTGTATTCACCCGGATCCAGAATGAGCATAGTGGAAACGATATCCCCTGACTTGGTTGTCATGATGGTATCAGTTGCCCAGTTGTTGAAGGAGCCGAGGAGATATACCTTGGAGTCGATATACTGAGCTGTAACTGTGAGATTTCCTGTAATATTAGAGAAATCCTTGTCCCAGCCGGTAAACTCGAAGCCTTCTCTTGCGGGAACTGTGGGAGCAGTTGCGGCAGAGCCGTACTCAACAGACTTTGTAGCAATAGTGCTGCCGTCCCAGTTTTTGAAGGTTACGGTGTACTTGTTGACAGTAGCTGTATAAACTGCTGTAACAGTTGTGTTACCTGTGATGTTGGTATAGGAAGTATCCCACTTTGAGAATGTGTAGGTGTACTGCGCTGTGGCAGGACGAGTGGGATTTGCAGGAGCTGTTGCAGACGAGCCGTAAGCAATGCTCTGAGTTGAAATCACTGTGCCGTCCCAGTTCTTGAAGGTTACAGTGTACTTGTTGACTGTGGAGGAGTACTGGGCTGTAACTGTCAGATTTCCTGTGATATTTGAGAAATCCTTATCCCAACCTGTAAATGTATAGGTGTATTGTGCAGTTGCAGGTCTTGTGGGATTAGAGGGCTTTGTGGCACCCGAGCCGTAAGCCACGCTCTGAGTGGAGAGCACTGTGCCGTCCCAGTTCTTGAAAGTTACAGTGTACTTGTTAACTGTCTGAGTAAACTGAGCTGTAACTGTCAGGTTACCTGTAATATTTGTGATAGCCTTATCCCAACCTGAGAAGGTGTATGAATACTGTGCGGTAGCGGGCTTTGTAGGTGTTGAACCTGTGTATGTAGCCGCACTGCCGTAGTTGACCGTAGAGGTACCGAGGACTGTTCCATCGTAGTTTTTAAAGGTTACGGTGTACTTGTTTACAGTAGATGTATATACTGCTGTAACAGTCGTGTTACCTGTGATGTTGGTATAAGAAGTATCCCACTTTGAGAATGTGTAGGTGTACTGCGCTGTAGCAGGACGAGTGGGATTTGCAGGAGCTGTTGCGCTCTTTCCGTACTCTACAGTCTGAGTTGAAAGTACTGTGCCGTCCCAGTTCACGAACTTAACAGTGTACTTATTAACCGTAGAGGTGTACTGAGCTGTAACAGTTACGTCACCCGTAATGTTAGTATAGCTTCCGCTCCAACCTGAGAATGTGTAGCTGTACTGTGCAGTCGCAGGTCTTGTGGGATTGGAAGGTGCTGTTGCGGATGAGCCGTAAGCAACACTCTGAGTTGAGAGAACTGTGCCGTCCCAGTTCTTGAAAGTAACTGTGTACTTATTGGTTGTCTGAGTAAACTGTGCGTGGATGTCCAGAGTTGACTGAACATTGGTGTAGGACTTATCCCAACCTGAGAAGGTGTAGCTGTACTGAGCATCGCCTGCTTTTGTGGGATTTGCAGGAGGTGTAGCATTCTTGCCCTTCATAATAACATCCGACTTAAGCAGAGTTCCGTCCCAGTTGAAGAAGGAAACTGTGAATCTGTCGGGGTTATAGATAACTTCAAGGAAGCCTGTAGATTTGTTGAAGTTGAAGGTGTAGTCACCGCCGAATGCCTGAAGCGTACAGTCACCGGCAGAGGTGTACATCTCCCAACCAACGCTGGAGGTGTTGAGTGTGGTATCTACGATGGTGCCGTCATTACCCCACCACGTGCCGTCCTTTGTGAGCTTGAACTTGTATGTGCCGGGCTCAAGATGAACTGTGACACTTGCGATATTACCGGACTCGGACATTACTGTACCGCCCCAGCTGTTCATATCGCCCATGAGGTAGTACTGAACATCCTTGTATGTTGCAGTAACTGTCTGATTGGCTGTAACGTTTGTGTATGTACCGCTCCAACCTGTAAACTCATAACCTGTTCTTGTGGGATTTGAGGGTGCAGTTGCACTTGAACCGTGGTTTACGGTTTTTGTAGCAAGCACGGTGCCATCCCAATCCTTAAAGGTAACGGTGTATGTGTTGATGGCAAAAGAAGCTTTTGCTGTAGTGTTGTTACGAACTCTGATAGTAGTGGAAGCCGAGCTGGTGCTGGGGCTGCCGCCATAGGTGCCGCCAAAGGTCCAGCCTGCGAAGTGATAGCCTGTGTTCGGAGTTGCAGTAAGAGTTACCGCTGTATCGTAACCATGGTAGCTCTTGCCGGAAGGTGAAACAGAACCGTTGGAGCCTGCAGTAACATTAAGACCTGCATTGAAGTTACCCTGAACGGTAACGTTGGATGTAGGCTTAATGGTAATGCTTGTGCTGGTTGCACTGCCTGATGTATATGTGCAGGAACCCGAGGGGAATGTCCACTTGCTGAAGGTGTTACCTGTTGTCGGGGATGCCGTAATTGTAGCTGTACCGCCGGGAGTTACGTAAGTAACGCTCTTGGTAACAGAACCCAGTACGGGGTAGTTCACCTGAGTGGTGATCTTGTACTGAGCTGCGAAGTTAGCCTTACAGGTAATGGATGCGTTCTGGGTTATAGGCTGAATCGTGATAGATGCACTGGAGGTAGAACCTGAAGTGATCTTGTAGTCAGTATTCAGGGTACCGCCTGAAATTGTCCAACCTGTGAAGTAATAGCCTGTGGAAGCAGTAGCAGTTGATGCCTTTGTACCCGAATAAGTAGTGGAACCACCTGTACTGGATACACTACCGCCTGTACCTGCAGAGAAGGTAACCTTACCGGTATTAGCAGCAAAGGTTGCCTTTGCTGTAACATTTCCCTTAACTGTAAGAGTAGGCTTCAGTGCTGTTGTACTGGAAAGAGAGCCTGAACCCGAAGTAATAGCCCAGCTTGAAAGGTGATAACCTGTCTTGGGCGTTGCAGTAAGGGTTGTAGTCTTTCCCCAGTAAACAGAAGACGATGCAGTAGAAACAGTACCATAAGAGGTGCTGTTTGTCTGAACGGTTACGGTATAGGGTCCGTTAAGCTGGAACTTTGCGTACAAAGTCTTAGCGGAGCCTGTGTTTGTATAGGTATAGGTCGCACTTGTGCTTGTTGCTGATGTAGCAGTAGTAGAAGTAAACCAACCCTTGAAGGTGTAGCCTGTAGCCGCTGTAGCAGTCATGGTAACGGTTGTGCCGATACCCGAGCTGATACCTGTGCCTGAGGTTGAACTGCTCTTAGCTGTACCTGTTGTGCCGGAAACATTGTAACCGGACACCTTAACAGTACCGCCTGTGGTACCGGTAGAGTAAGAGCCGCCGCCTGTGGACTGATAGCAAGCTGTCGCTGTCTGGGTGGTGTTGAGGGATGCGCTGCTCTTTGAAAGTGTACCTGAGCTGTTGGCTGTAAGAATTACAGTACCGCTGAGGTCGGTTGCGCCCATAACAGAAGTGGACCAAGGAGCCCATGCTTTTCTGCTTGTTACAGAGCTGCCTTCACCTCCCCATTCTTCATTACATCCGAAAATGGCATATTCCGAGGCGCCTTCCCACAGAGGCATCTTGACGTAGTAAAGGTTCGAATTCGAAACCTTCGTCATGGGATAACCCTGTGACCAGGAGCCATGGCCGATCATAAACTGTATGACGGTGCCACTTTCGGCGACATTGGATGCATCAAAGTAAATAATCGTGCCGTCAGAAACATTTGCTCCGACAGAAGCAAGATCAACCTGTGCACCCGTCTGCACTGTATCCACACTTGCTGCGCCTACGGCAGGCATAGCAAACATCGACATAAGTGTACAGAGGAGTAAAACCATACTTATGATTTTCTTCCAAGTCATGTCTTTTCTCTCCTTCTTATATAGATTTATGTTTTATTGCCCTAAAACATATATATACATGTTATATTTTAACAAAAATGCACCTCAGTCGCAAGAAATTTTACACATTAAGCCAAAAAAGGCAAAAGGATAAAAATTAACCAAAAGATATCACTTTTTATGCTAAATGGAGTATTTTCTTTTCAACGAACCACAATATATAGGTGTATTAACAGGGAAACATCAAGATATTATGCCTGTTTTTGGAAATTTCTACATACTATACAAAAGGCGCATCTGTTTTTGGTGCACTAATTCAAGACCACTGCGTTATTTTCACAAACGCTATATATGCATTTTGTGCATAATGTTGAATAACTTTAAACACAACGCAAAAAAGACCTGACAGAAAATACCGTCAGGTCTTTTAAAAATCCGATTTGATTATTCTGCAACCTCTAAAGGAGCTGAGAGAATTTCTTTCTCTTCTTTTTCTGCAACCTTCTTTACTGCAAAGGCTATGCCCTTTTCCACCAGATTAATGATGAGAATCAGCAGTGATACCATAGCGGTACCCTCAATGAAGGACTGAGACTCAAGCTGAGGAATCATCAGAGAGAGGGGCATCGTGCGGAAGTTCATAAGGAAGGAAACCGCAGAAATTGTAATCATTGCATTTACAAAGAAGTAGCTGTACATCTCAACGATAGTAGCTTTGGTGCCGGGAATATAAACGGAGAAGAGGAGCTTCATACGGTTAATTCCCAAGGTATCTGCCACGTCTTCAAGGTTTGGGTTGAACTTTGAAAGTGAGTTGTAAGCCAGCAGATAGGGTGATGAAAAGAAGTGAGCAATATTTACCACCACAAGGATAAAGATAGTGCCGTAGATGGGTACGTTCTTGAAGGTCAGAACATAGGAAAGACCCAGAACAATACCGGGTACAGCCAGAGACAGCATACTGATGAAGTGAAGCATTCCGTTAGGCACGGACTTTTGGCTTCTTGCGGTAATGTATGCTGAGAAATAGGAAAGGCAGGTACCCAGAAGTGAAGTAAGCAGGGCTATTGCCACGGAGTTTACAAAATACTGTCCGATACCTGAGGAGAGAAGCTTCTTTGCATTCTCAAAGCTCAGGGACATATCAACGGGATACTGCTTTACAAAGCTTAAAAGCACGAAAGCAAAGATAGGAAGGCAAAGCAGGAAAATAACAACTGCAAAGATGATATAAACCAGAATGTCTCTTGTCTTGTTTTCTTCGATAAGATAAGCCTTTGTAACTGTGCTTCCCGAAGCGTTTATACCGCTGTTCTTAAGGTCCATGATAAACGCTATCATGGCAGGAAGCAGAAGAATAACACCGATTACCGCACCGCCTGAGAAGTTCATCATACCGATAACCTCACGGTACATAAATACAGGCAGGGTCATATCTGTGCCGCCTGTCATAAGGCTGACACCATAGTCGGTAAAGATCATTGTAAATACTGCCAGTATTGCGGAAACGATGGTGCGTCTCATAGAGGGCAGAGTAATGGAAATAAACTGTCTGAACTTAGACATTCCGAGACACTTTGCTGCCTCATAAATTGTATAGTCCTCATACTGGAAGGAATCGTTGAACATCAGAAAGGATACAGGGAAAGAATAAAGCACAGAGCCCATCACAATGCCCTTGTAGCCGTAAAGACCGATGTTAAGACCAAGAAGATTTGTGACAATTCCGTTGTCACCGAAAAGGAACACAAGACCCATACCGTGGGAAATACTGGGAATCAGCATAGGCAGTGTGAATAAAACAACAAAAATTGACTTGAATTTAATGTTTGATCGGTTGAGAAGCCAAGCAAGGAAGAATGACAGCACTATGGAAATAACCGTTGCTATCACTGTGGTTACAACCGAATTCTTGAGCATGGGAACGAACTGGGCAGAGGACAAAACCTCGCTTATGTTCTTTCCTCTGATACTGCTGAAAAGGTAGATGATGGGAAGAACTACGCTTATCAGCAGGTATGCTACGAGCAGATACTTTAAGCTGAAATAGCCTTTGTTCTTATTAACCTTCATATTTACCTCGTCCTGTATATCTGGAAAGATCCTGATACTTCTTGTCAAGCTGTTCTACAACGAACTCCTTTATGTAGTCGTTTGCAGGCTCACGATAAAGCTCAAGGGGTGTTGCCATCTGCTCTATGTTACCCTCGCTCATAACCATAATGCGGTCAGAAAGGAAGAACGCCTCCTCCTGATCGTGAGTAATAAAGAGCATTGTAGCATTGAACTTCTTCTGCAGAGACTTGAGCTCTGCCTTCATGATCTCTCTGTTTGTTACGTCAAGAGCTGAAATAGGCTCGTCAAGGAGAATTACATCGGGATTCATTGCGAGAGTACGGGCAATGGCAACTCTCTGCTGCTGACCGCCTGAAAGCTGGTGAGGACGCTTATGGATCTGATCGGTAAGTCCTACCTGCTCCAGAGTTTTAAGTGCAATTTCCTTAGCCTGCTTCTTTGTGTCTTTTCTCAGAGTCAGAGCGTACTGAACGTTCTGAAGAACTGTCATATTGGGGAAAAGTGCATAGTTCTGGAAAACGATGCCCATGCCTCTGTCGAAGCTTGCAAGGTTTGAGATATCCTTGCCGCCCTTGATAATTTCGCCTGAATCTGCCTTTTCAAGGCCGATGAGAATTCTCAGGAGTGTAGTCTTACCACAGCCTGAGGGACCGAGAATAGAAAGAAATTCACCCTCCATAAGGTCGAAGCTTACATCGTTTAGCACGGTCTTACCATTGTAGGTTTTCTTTATATTCTTTACAGAAAGCTTTGTGTTTAATACTTCCATATTGACAGGAGCCTCTCTTTCTCTTTGTAATCCTGAATACCCTCCATACCTGCATAGGTAATGTTCTGGGGATAATTCTCTATACGGTTTGTCTGTCCTGAGTAGATCTCTTCGGGTGAGAAGTACTCTTTATCATACACAAGAAATTCATTGATGATGAAGTCATAGACCTCCTCAACGCCCTTCTTATCCTTGTGACCCTCGATAATGGCGGTGCCTGTCAGAGAGAAGGGTGATCCGCCGTCAGGGAAGATTATCTCAAAGGGCTGTCCGTCGTTCTGCTCATTGACACCCTGGAAGGTAAGAGCCAGACCCACGGCAATTTCGCCCTGCTTGAGAAGCTTAATGGGACCTGAGCCCGATTCGGTAAACTGCTTGAGGTTGGGATACAGGTCATCGATAAACTGAAGAGTTTTCTCCTCGCCCCACATATTTACCCAGTTTTTATAGAAGAAATAGCCTGTACCTGAGGATTTGGGATCGGGCATTGCAACAAGTCCCTCATACTCGGGCTTCAGAAGGTCCTCATAGCAGGTGGGTGCCTCAAGACCATGCTTCTTCAGAATCTCGGTGTTTACAATAATTGCGCCTGCCTGCTTCTCCCAGGTTACCCAGCGATTGCCCACATCTTCGGGAGTAAGACCATCGTTATAAGGAATTTTGCTCATCCCCGATATATCGGCAAGGGTATCCTTGATCTTGTTCATGTAACCGGTCTCAAGACCAACCAGAATGTCTATCTCGGTGCCTTCACCTTCGGCAAATACCTTGGCGGCAGCTTTACCCGTTGACATATAGGTAACGATAACATTGTACTGAGGGAACTTCTCAGAGAGCTGAGCCTGAAGCTCATCATTTCTGAACTGTTCCGCAGAGGAGCATATTACGATAGTTTCCTTTGAACCCGAATAAGCAAATATCGTGAACAAAAGTGTAATTGCCAGCAGTAGGATCAAACCTTTTTTCATTGCTGTTCCTCGCTTCCTTTCAATTTTAAATTTTCCGGCATCATAGACAAATTCTGAACAAACAAACTTTTTAAACGTTTAAGACTTCTTTGGTTCTCAAAAATTTTATATATTCTCAAAACACCGGCAAAAAGCCTGAAGAAATAAAAAGCACCCCTCTTTCGCCGACTTTTGAGACATTTCAAGGGGTTTTTTGTTCAATTTCTCCCATAATACACCAAAAATTAAACAAAGTCAATATTTTTTGCACATTTTGTTCAGTTCAGACACTATTTTTTGAAAATCAGAACAAGAGAAAAAATCCCCTTTTGATTTTTGACACAAAAAAACTCCTGCGAAACCTGTTCGCAGGAGTTTATATATCACGCTATATTGAATCTATTATACCTCAGGACCTGCTGCAACAAGAGCCTTGCCTGCATCGTTGCCTGTGTATTTTGCAAAGTTCTTAACGAATCTGGAAGCGAGATCCTTTGCCTTCTCTTCCCACTCTGCTGCATTCTCGTAAGTATCTCTGGGATCAAGAATGTTTGTGTCAACACCGGGAAGCTCTGTGGGAACTGCAAGGTTGAAGTAAGGAATTGTCTTAGTCTCAGCCTTGAGGATAGAGCCGTCGAGGATAGCGTCGATGATACCACGGGTATCCTTGATGGAAATTCTCTTGCCTGTGCCGTTCCAGCCTGTGTTTACGAGGTAAGCCTTAGCGCCAACCTTCTCCATCTTCTTAACAAGCTCCTCAGCATACTTTGTGGGATGAAGCTCGAGGAATGCCTGACCGAAGCAAGCGGAGAATGTGGGAGTGGGCTCTGTGATGCCTCTCTCTGTACCTGCAAGCTTTGAGGTAAAGCCTGAGAGGAAGTAGTACTGAGCCTGCTCGGGTGTGAGAACGGAAACAGGAGGAAGAACGCCGAATGCATCTGCGGAAAGGAAAATTACATCCTTTGCATCGGGAGCTGCAGATACGGGACGAACGATCTTCTCGATATGGTCGATGGGATAGGATACACGGGTATTCTCTGTAACAGAGCCGTCGTTGAAATCACAAACGCCATTCTCATCAACAGTTACGTTCTCGAGGAGAGCATTTCTCTTGATAGCATTGTAGATATCGGGCTCAGACTCTTTATCAAGGTTGATTACCTTTGCATAGCAACCGCCCTCGAAGTTGAATACACCCTTATCGTCCCAGCCGTGCTCATCGTCACCAATGAGAAGACGCTTGGGATCTGTGGAAAGTGTAGTCTTACCTGTACCGGAGAGACCGAAGAAGAGAGCTGTGTTCTCGCCGTTCATATCTGTGTTAGCGGAGCAGTGCATGGAAGCCATGCCCTTAAGGGGAAGGTAGTAGTTCATCATGGAGAACATACCCTTCTTCATCTCGCCGCCGTACCATGTGTTGAGGATAACCTGCTCACGGGAAGTGATATTGAACACTGCTGCTGTCTCAGAATTGAGACCCAGCTCCTTGAAGTTCTCTACCTTTGCCTTGGAAGCGTTGTAGCTTACAAAGTCAGGCTCGAAATTCTCAAGCTCTTCTGCTGTGGGGTTGATAAACATGTTCTTTACGAAATGTGCCTGCCATGCAACCTCCATAATGAAACGGATTGCCATTCTGGAATCCTCGTTTGCTCCGCAGAACACGTCCATAACATAAAGCTTCTTGTCAGAAAGCTCTTTTACAGCCAGATCCTTGAGTGCGCTCCAGGTCTCTTCGCTGCAGGGATGGTTATCGTTCTTGAACTCATCAGAAGTCCACCAAACAGTGTCCTTGGAGTTCTCATCCATAACGATGAACTTATCTTTAGGTGAACGACCTGTGTAGATACCGGTCATAACGTTAACTGCGCCAAGCTCTGTTACCTGACCCTTCTCATAGCCCTCAAGTGCAGGATCTGTCTCTGCAATGAAAAGCTCTTCGTAGGAGGGGTTGTGAACGATCTCTTTAACGCCTGTAATACCATACTTGGTTAAATCAAGTGTCTTCATAATCTATTACCTCTTTTCTTATGTTTGCATGTTTGCATATTTGCATACAGTAATATAATAATTGGAAGTTGTCAATTTGTCAACTGTCCTGAAATTATTTTATCTTATCAGAACAGAATTATAAGGAACTGGGAAACAAGCACCACTGCAATGAGGGCAATGGGATAGGTCGCTGCATAAGCTGCGGCAACATCCTCTGTACCGGCTGTGCTGATAAGAGTACCGAGAGCAGGTGTACTTGTCATACCGCCTGTAATGGAGCCCAAGTTGTTGAGAAGAGGAAGCTTCAGAACATACTTTGCGAAGATAAAGCCCAGAACCATGGGAATTGTTGTCATAATGATACCATATACAAAATACATACCATTGAAGTTTGCTACAAAGTCCATACCGCCGGGGATACCTGCGCCCACAAGGAAGAGTACCAGACCCAGCTCTCTAAAGAGCTTGAGGGTAAATTCTGCAGGCATAAGGCTTACCTTGCCCACTCTGCCAAAGTGGCCGAGAAGAAGGGATACAAGGAGACAGCCTCCTGTGGTGGTAAGAGAAAAGCAAGTGCCGGAAAGACCCTGTGAGCTCATGGGAATCTTGATTTTTCCCACAACTGTGCCGAGAATTGCGGCGAGGGAGAACATACAGATGCCCATGTGATCCATCTTGAAGAGCTTGAGAGCCTTCTTACTTTCGTCCTTCTTTGAGAACTTGACTGCAATCTTTCTTCTCTCCTCATCCATATCTGCCTTTGAAAGCTTGGGGGTAAGCTGAACGAAGAGTACAACGCCCACAACGCCGAATATATACGCAATTCCGTATCCTACGGAAACAAGGCTCTGATACTCGGGAGCAACCGTTGCCTTTGCGGCGGAGAAAGCGGGAGTGGATGTAAGGGAACCTGAAAGAAGTCCTACGATCATAGCAACGAAGCCGTCGATATCCTTGATAGTTTCTGCGCCGTAGCCAAAAATATGCTCACCCATCATAATGCATCCCGCCGCGGAAAGACCACCTGCAATGATGATTATGAGACCTAAGAGAACATAGGACTTGAAGTTCTTCTTCATATTTGCAAAGAACTTGGGACCTGCAATAAAGCCAACGCTGGTAACAAACAGCACCAGACCTAAGCTCTCCACAAGCTCGATCCATTTTGCATCAAATACCACAGGTGAAGCACCAAAAGTGTCTGTCATAAAATCCGAACAGAACAGGGCACCGAAAAGGAGGGCAATAATAAATACACCTGCATCACCTAAGGACACGCCTTTTATAGTAATTCTTCCCAAAGCGTAGCCCACAAAAAGAATTGCAAACACGCAGAAAAGGAAGAATGAAATACCCGTTACGGGGATAACACCGCCAAATAAAGTCATAACTTAAAATATCCTCCTCAGATACTCTTCTGTTTTGTGTAGTTGGGGAGGAGTTTAGGAGACACCTTATCTGTCTCAATGCCTGCTGCTTTGAGCTCTTCCTCAAACTTACTGATATGTGAAAGGGTAAGCTTCTTAAGTTCTGCAGTCTTTGCTGCCTTTGCGGCATTTATGCCTGCATTTCTGCCGAACACGATAATATCAAGCAGAGAGTTACCCATAAGACGGTTCTTGCCGTGGATTCCTCCTACAGCCTCGCCTGCTACAAAGAGGTTTTCTACCTTTGTAGTCATACCGTCAACATTTATATCAAGGCCGCCGTTCTGATAGTGAAGGGTGGGATATACGAGAATAGGCTCCTTGCGGATATCAATGCCGTACTTCTCAAACATACGCATCATTGCGGGGATTCTCTTCTCAATAGTACCCTCACCGCCGATTGCCTCGATCATGGGAGTATCAAGCCAAACTGCTGTGCCGTTTGTGGTCTCGAGACCGTTTTCTCTGTCTGAACATTCACGGATAATGGAAGCAGCTGTAACGTCTCTTGTCTCAAGAGGATGCATAAATACTTCGCCGTTTTTGTTTACAAGCTTTGCGCCCAGGGAACGAACCTTCTCGGTAACGAGTGCGCCGAAGATCTGCTCGGGATGTGCAGCACCTGTGGGATGATACTGGAGTGTCTCTGCATAGAGAAGAGAAGCACCTGCTCTGTATCCCAGTACCAGACCGTCAGCGGTAGCACCGTAGTGGTTTGATGTGGGGAAGCCCTGATAGTGCATACGACCTGCGCCGCCTGTGGCGATGATCACGGTCTTTGCTCTGCAGACCAGAAGCTCCTTTGTCTCCATATTCATAAGAACAGCGCCTGCAGCCTTGCCCTCCTCATCAAGGATAAGCTCGATAGCTGCTGTAAAGTCAACAACAGGGATCTCTCGGTTTAAGACTTCATCACGGAGAGTTCTCATAATCTCTGCGCCTGAGTAGTCCTTTGCGGCGTGCATTCTCTTTCTGGAAGTACCGCCGCCGTGGGTGGTTACCATGGTGCCGTCTTTTTCTTTGTCAAACTCAACACCTAAGTCAGAAAGCCATGAAATAGCCTCGGGAGCATCACACACAAGCTTTGCAAGGAGATCTCTCTTTGCAGCAAAGTGACCGCCGCCGAAAGCATCTACAAAGTGGATGGCAGGAGAATCATTGGGCTTATCTGCAGCCTGAATGCCGCCCTCTGCCATCATTGTGTTGGCATCGCCCATACGGAGCTTTGTAACGATCATTACATCGGCACCTGCCTCGTGTGCCTCGATAGCGGCAGCGGTACCTGCACCGCCCCCGCCGATAACCAGAACATCTACATCGTAGTCGATATTCTCAAGGTTTACGCTGTCCTCTTTTATTCTGCTGTGAGCCTGCAGAGTCTCACAAAGCTCGTGGGGAACCTTGTCGCCCTTATTGGGGCCAATCTGTAAAAAGGAAAACTCTGATTCCTTATAGTCGGGATGATATGTTTTAAGAAGTGTCTCCTTCTCCTCAGCAGTCATCCTTCTGGGCTCAAGAGCAATATTCTCTGCTCTGGCGGCAGCAACTGCCGAAAGAGATTCCTGATACTTTTCAGAATACATTTGTCTTTCCTCCTTACTTCTCAATTTCACGGGTGTTGTAGAGTTCCTTGAGTTCCTCTACGGGCTTCTGCATAAGAGCCTCGATAAGCTCCTTGAAGTCGCCGTTCTTTATTTCTCTTACTCTTTCCTCAAGATGTTCACATCCGGGAGCAAGATACTTGCCGTTTATTCTTCGGCTGAGCATTGCTACCTGAGGATGAGAGATACCTGCAGGGCAACGGGAGGAGCATACACCACACATTACGCAGTCAAAGGACTCCTCGGCGCAAGCCTCAAAGTCACCTCTCTGAGCATAAGCGATGTACTGCATTACGTTGAGGCCCTGGGTACAAGCCTTTGTGCAGGCGTTGCAGCCCACACAAGCGTAGATTTCGGGATAGAGCTGCATCATCACAGCCTCTGTTGTGCTTACCTTCTCTATATCGTAAGCCTGCTTTACAAGGGGGAAGAAGGGAAGTGTTGCGATATACATATTGTCCTCAACGGTTGTCTGACAAGCAAGACAAGCCTTTAAGTCCTTCTGTCCCTTTATTCTGTAAATGGTAGCACAGGCACCGCAGAAGCCGTTTCTGCATCCGCAGCCACGAACCAGCTGATAGCCTGCATATTCCATTGCTGTCATTATTGTGAGATTTTCCGGCACGGAGTACTTTTTGCCGAAAAGAAATATATTAACCATCTTTTCCATCTATGTCACCAATCCTTCTCTTAATATTCATCAGGAAGCTCATCGAGTTCGTCAGAGCGGAACACAGGGCCGTCCTTGCAGACATACTTTGCACCTACGTTACATCTGCCACACTTACCCACACCGCACTTCATACGAAGCTCCAAGGTGGTATAAACCTGACTTTTCTCAAAGCCCAGCTCGGTAAGTCCGTCGAGAGTGAACTTGATCATAATGGGAGGTCCGCAGATAACTGCGATCTTGTTGGTATCAAAACCCAGCTCCTTGACGAAATTGGGAACGAAGCCTACGTGGCCATCCCAGCCCTCCTGTTCTCTGTCAATTGTCAGATGAACATTCACGCCTGCGTCCTTTGTCCACTCGTCGATTATCTCCTGATAATCAAGGAGATCTTCCTTGCTTCTTGAGCCATAGACGATATCGATATCGCCATAGCGGTCACGATAGTGTCTGCAGTAGTTGATAACGGATCTAAGAGGTGCAAGTCCTACACCACCTGCAATAAAGAGCATATTGTGACCTGCGAAAACCTCATCAACGGGGAAAGGCTTTCCGTAGGGGCCTCTGATAGTGATCTGCTGACCTACCTCTGCCTCGTGGAGCCAGTCGGTAACACATCCGCATTTCTTAATGGAAAATTCCATATACTCCTCGTTGGTAGGTGAAGAGGTAATGGAGAACATAGCCTCGCCTACACCGGGGACGGAGAGCATCGCACACTGTCCGGGACGGTGATCGAAGGCCTTTTTGCCCTCAGGGGTCACAACCCTGAAGGTCTTTATATCGGGGGTATCAATACGAACATCTGTGATAACACCGATCTTGGGAATCAAGGTCTCAACTCTTGTGTTCATTATTTCTCCCCTCCTAAGGTTTTCATTACTTTTACAATATTCATTGAGACGGGGCATCTGGACAGACAACGTCCACAGCCAACACAGCTGAAAAGTCCCTCGTTATTCTCGGGATAATACACTAACTTGTGCATAAAACGCTGACGGAAACGCTCAACTTGAGTGTTACGGTTGTTTCCGTGAGCCATCTTTGTAAACTCTGAGTACATACATGAATCCCAGCATCTGAAGCGGATAACCTTATCTCCTGCCGTAAACTCCTTGATATCATAGCACTGGCAGGTAGGACACACAAAGGTACATGTACCGCAACCGAGACAAGCCTCTGAGAGCTCTGCCCACTGAGGACTGTTAAAGAGCTCCTCTGTCTTGCCTCCGCCGAAGCCCTCTGTCTTAAGGTCTTTAAGGGGCAGCTTATCCATAATCTTATTTATCTTCTCAACCTGAGTTTTTACTGCTTCGTTGTCGCACTCCTCAGTTACAGACTCCAGCTTCTCAAGGAAGCAAAGACCCTTGTCGGTATTTGCCTCGAGATAAAGATAAGTCTCGTCCTTCCACATACTCACATCGCCCTGAGGCTTTGCGGGGTCTATATCAAAGGTCTTGCAGAAGCAGGTCTCAGAGGGTCTTGTGCAAGCGAGAGACACAATTATACCGTGCTCTCTTTTAGACGCATAGAAGGTATCAACGGGCTCTGTAAGGAAAACCCTGTCAAGGATATCAAAGCTTCTTACATCGCAGGCACGGACACCGAAAATAACGAAATCCTCTTTCTCGTCACGGATATCGAAAATCTCAATGCTCTTTCCTTTGAGCTTGAACTCCATAAGATTCTCGGTCTGGGGGAAGAAGAAATCCTTGGGGCTTCTTACAGTATTGAGCGCCTGGGACCACTTTGCGCCATCTTCGTACTTTTTGAATTCTGCGCCATTCTCTGTATCCTGAGGGAGATAAAGCTCCATCTCAGAAGAGATTGCCTTAAAAAGAGAATCAATATTTGAAAGCAAGCATTTACGCATCAGAATCCCTCCTTGAGAAAACCTCGGAGGCCTCTAAGTCCTCAAGGGTATAATCTACAAGAGGAGCCTTTGTTCCTACCTCGGCACCTGCCTGATATTCACCGTAGCAGTTGTTCATATCCTTTATGAATTTACGGTTAAGAAGATGCAGAGGAATATTCTGGGGACAAACTCTGGAGCATTCTCCGCAGTCTGTGCATCTTCCTGCCACGTGGAAAGCTCGGATGATGTGGAACATCTTCTCCTCGAAGCTGTTTGCAGGAGACTTATTCTCAACGCCTGACTTGGGGTTATTGAACACACAAACCTCACAGGTGCAGGCAGGACAAGCGTCACGACAAGCGTTACAACGGATACATCTGGAAAGCTCTCCCTGCCAGAAAGCAAATCTCTCATCAGGGGTCATAGCCTCAAGTCTCTCAACCTCGTCAAAGCGGTTAGAATCCAGGACTTCGCCTTCCTCGCCCATAAGCTCGTCGTAAGCCACATGCTTCTTGCTCTTGCAGTTTTCGCATCTTTCAAGGAGAACGTCCTTATAGTCTATCTCAAAAGGCTTATCCTCATAGATAGAGTTTACAGCAAGCTTTTCACCGCATTCTATGGAAGCGATGCCGTCGCTTGTAATCTTCTTTACTTTATTTATATCAACCATGCCCTCGCAGGGAATTCCCACTGCATAAACCTTTTCACGGTCAAAGCGATGCTCTGTGAGGAGCTGATTGAAGCTGTAAGTGTCGCAGGGCTTGAGGAAAATGAGGATCTTTCCCTCACTGCTTTTTGTCTTTTTTACAAGATATTTTGAAAGATTGGCACCTGAGAAATCGGAGAAAACGAAACTCTTCAGTTCCTCCTCGCTCTCAAAAAGAGCAGGAGTAACGTCGTAGTCGAATTCGCCTTTCTTCCAGCCGAGAACAGAGGTAACTGTTCCGTCTTTAAGGAGGGCAGATGCTTTTTCCACAAGCTGTTCTCTAGTTATTTTTTGCATCTGAGGTCCTCCAGTCTCTTGTTCTCGCCAAGGTTTCTCACGGTTTCTACAAACTCGTTCATAGTTGCGGCAAACTTTGCACCTTCTGCGGCAGACACCCACTCAACACGGGTACGCTCCTTCTCAATGCCGAGGTAGTCGAGCATGGAGAAAAGCATTGCCATTCTTCTTCTGGTGTAGTAGTTGCCTGAGGTGTAGTGGCAGTCACCGGGGTGGCATCCGCAGAGGATAACACCATCTGCACCTCTCTGAAAAGCTCTGAGAATGAACATGGGATTCACTCTGCAGGAGCAGGGTACTCTGATAATCTTTACCTCTGCAGGATAATCTGCACGATTATTACCTGCAAGGTCAGCGCCCGCATAGGAGCACCAGTTACAGCAGAAAGCTACAATAAGGGGTTTATATTCGTTTACTTGCATATTGCATCTACCTCCGCCATAATTTGTCCGTTCATAAAGCCTCTGAGGTCCATAGCACCTGAGGGGCAGGCAACTGTACAGCATCCGCAACCCTGACAAACAGCAGGATTAACAGAAGCTACTCTGCGCATTACAGTCTCTCTTGTAGGAAGTCTGTACTCTCTCTCCTCGTAGCTGATAGCACCATAGGGACATACATTTGCACAGGATGAACATCCGTTACACATCATCTCATCACTGCTTGCAACACAGGGGTTACCTGTGAGCTTATCCTTTGCAAGGAGGCCTATAACCTTAGCCGCTGCAGCACCTGCCTGAGATACGGTCTCGGGGATATCCTTAGGACCCTGACAAGCACCTGAAAGGAATACACCTGCTGTGGGGCTTTCAACGGGCCTGAGCTTGGGATGAGCCTCTGTGAAGAAGTCATTGGTATCCATACTTGCTGTAAGCATTGTTGCAAGAGGTCTTGCGGACTTGTCGGGCTCGATAGCGGCAGCAAGAACAACAAGGTCTGCATCAATGTTTATCTGTTTGTTTGCAATAAGGTCAGATGCCTGCACCTTGAGCTTATCTCCCTCGGGAACCACCTTGCCTACCATGCCCTTGATATAATTTACGCCATAGTCCTCAACAGCACGGCGATAGAACTCATCAAAGTTCTTACCGGGGGTACGGACATCTATATAGAACACAGTAACATCTGTGTCGGGATATTTATCTCTTGTGAGCATTGCGTGCTTTGCTGTGTACATACAGCAGATCTTTGAGCAGTACTCCTTGCCCTTCTCAGCACAAGCGGAGCAGCGGGAGCCTACGCACTGAACGAAAACGATCTTCTCGGGATGCTTTCCGTCAGAGGGTCTGAGAAGTTTACCCTGAGTAGGACCTGCGGCATTGGTTAGACGCTCAAACTCAAGAGATGTGATAACATCCTTTGACTGATTGTAAGCATACTCGTCAAACTTCTCCATGCTGATGGGATTGAAGCCTGTTGCTACAACAATAGCACCATATTTCTCGTCGATGTATTCGTCCTTCTGGGTATAGTCTATGGCACCTGCTGTGCAGACCTTGGAACAGATACCGCACTTGCCGTTTTTGAGCATATTGCAGGCAGAGGGATCTATGGTTGCCACCTTGGGCACGGCCTGAGCAAAGGGAATGTAAATTGCTCTTCTGTTGTCCATGCCCAGGTTAAACTCATTGGGCACCTTCTTCATAGGACATTTATCAACACAAGCACCACAGCCTGTGCAGATCTCTTCCTTTACATATCGGGCATTCTTCTTGATCTTTACCTCGAAGTTTCCTACGAAGCCACCTACTTCAACAACCTCGCTGTAGGAGAATATCCTGATCTTCTCGTGCTGAGCAACATCAACCATCTTGGGAGTTAGGATACAAGCCGCACAGTCAAGGGTGGGGAAGGTCTTGTCAAGCTGAGCCATCTTACCGCCGATGGTGGGCTTTTTCTCTACGATATCCACCTCGAAGCCTGCATCTGCAATATCCAGAGCAGTCTGGATACCTGCAATACCGCCGCCGATAACGAGAGCTCTCTTGGTAACGGGAGACTCACCGGGAGTGAGGGGTGTGTTGAGGTGAACCTTTGCAACTGCAGCTTTACCGAGGATAATTGCTTTCTCGGTGCCTATCTCCATATCCTTGTGTACCCATGAACACTGCTCACGGATATTTGCGATCTCAACCATATAGGGGTTAAGTCCTGCACTCGCTGCAGTCTTTCTGAAGGTTGCCTCGTGCATTCTGGGAGAGCAGGAGCAGACAACGATGCCTGTGAGGTTATGTTCCTTTACGGCATCCTTGATGAGATCCTGTCCTGCCTGAGAGCACATATACTGATAGTCAGTGGAAAAGACTACGCCCGGCTCATTCTTTAAAGCCTCTGCAACTGCCTTTACATCAACTGTACCTGCAATATTGCTTCCGCACCAACATACGAAAACGCCTATTCTCTGCATTCGGTCTTTTCCTCCTTACTTTGTGTATTTTCTGAATGCGCTGACAAGAAGCTGCTGAGGCATATCTTCCTCGAACTTCTCTGCCACCATATCAGGGGTAAGACGGTTACTGTCCTTCTGACGAATCTTTAGAAGTCTTACTGCTTCAATAAGCTTTGCAGGCTCTACCCCTCTGGGACAACGCTCCACACAAGCAAAGCAGGTAAGACAATGGTAAAGGGAATCGGAGTTCATCAGAGGCTCTATGTCGCCTTTCTTTATCATGCTTGCAAACTGATGAGGATGATACTCCATCTCATCATAAGCGGGGCAGGTGCCTGAGCATTTACCGCAAGCCATGCATTTCTGAGGGTCAGCACCGCTGATTCTCAGGATCTCTTCTTTGAGCTCTATATTAGTCATTGGTATCCTCCTTAACGCCCAGAGCTTCTGCCAGAAGTTCTGTGAAGTACACCACGGGAATGTCGGGATTTACTTTCTGAAGGTTATATTTGCAAAGGGGGCAAGCTGTGATTATCATATCTGCACCTGAAACGCAGGCATTTCTGACTACATCACGGCTCTTCTTCTCTGCCTGTTCTTTACTTTCAAGAGCAATATATCCGCCACAGCACTCGTTTCTCATTGAGAAGGGCACTGCCTCGGCTCCGAGAGCCTTTATGAAATTCTCCATAATAGAGGGATTCTCTGGGTCATCCATTCTCATAACGGAATTGGGTCTAAGAAGCAGGCATCCGTAGTAGGGTGCAATCTTCTTGCCCTTTAAGGGATTTGTCACCTTCTCCTTGAGAGTATCAAAGCCCACAACATCACGGAGAAGCTCGAGGTAGTGATAAACCTCTGTGTCACCCTCATATATGCCTTCATTTGCCATATATCTCTGCACCTTGTCGGCAAAGACCTTGTCGCTATTCATAGCATGGTTTGTCTGCTTCACAACATTGTGACAGGCAGAGCAGACTGTCACAAGGGGCTGACCCTTATCTTTTGCAGCTTTAAGGATGCGGACGGAGGAAAGCTTTGTTGCCACCTCGTCATTGGCAGAGGTAAAAACTCCGCCGCAGCACTGCCAATTTTCAATCTCCTCTAAGGTAACACCTAAGATTTCGGCACATTCTCTGGCATAAAAGTCCAGATCTTTTGCCTTGTTCTTAAGGGTGCAACCGGGGAAATAACTTACTTTCATACTGAGACCTCCCAATCAGACCATTTCTTCGGGATGAAATACTTCGTCAAATCTTTCCTCGGTAAGGAATCCAAGCTCTACGCAGGCTTCCTTAAGGGAAATGTTATCTTTATATGCTTTCTTAGCTGTCTTTGCAGCATTTTCATAGCCGATGTAGGGGTTGAGCGCTGTAACAAGCATAAGGGAGTTGTGGAGGTTATGGTGCATTTTCTCTTTGTTTGCCTTTATTCCAACAGCACAGTTCTTGTTGAAGGAAACTATAGCCTCTGCGAGAAGTCTTGCAGACTGGAGGAAGTTATAAGCACAAACAGGCATAAATACATTAAGCTCGAAGTTACCCTGAGATGCCGCCATACCTACAGCCACATCGTTGCCCATTACCTGAACAGCTACCATGGTTACGGCCTCACACTGAGTGGGGTTCACCTTGCCGGGCATAATGGAGGAGCCGGGCTCATTTTCGGGAATGAATATCTCACCGAGACCGTCACGAGGACCTGAAGCAAGCCAGCGCACATCGTTTGCAATCTTCATCATATCGCAGGCAAGAGCCTTAACAGCACCGTGAGCGAACACAAGCTCATCCTTGGATGTAAGAGCATGGAATTTATTTACTGCGGTCACAAAGGGCTTGCCGGTAATTCCTGCAACCTCTTCTGCAACCTTTATGTCAAAGCCCTTAGGGGTATTGAGGCCTGTTCCTACTGCGGTACCGCCCAGAGCCAGCTCATAGAGAGGCTTTACTGACATTTTGAGAAGCTCAACGTCACGCTCAAGGCTTGATCTCCAGCCGCTTATCTCCTGACTGAACTTAATGGGAGTTGCATCCTGAAGATGTGTACGACCACTCTTTACGATACCCTCGTTCTCTTCCTCAAGACGGATAAAGGTTCTGATAAGCTCCTCTGCTGCGGGAATGAGCTTATCCTCAAGGGCGATTACAGCCGCAATGTGCATTGCCGTGGGAAAGGTATCGTTAGAGGACTGAGACATATTTACGTCGTCGTTAGGATGGAGAAGCTTCTCGCCGAGGATCTGATTACCCCTGTTTGCGATAACCTCATTGGTATTCATATTGGACTGGGTACCCGAGCCTGTCTGCCATACAACAAGGGGGAAATTTTCGGAAAGCTCACCGCTCATTACCTCGTCGCAAGCCTCTTTGATGGCAGAAAGCTTCTTCTCGGTCATCTTCTCGGGCTTAAGGGCATGATTTGCAAGAGCCGCCGCTTTCTTAAGAATTCCGAAAGCATTTATAATTTCACGGGGCATTGTTTCAATGCCTACACCGATGGGAAAATTCTCACTGCTTCTCTGTGTCTGAGCCGCCCACAGCTTGTCTGCAGGTACCTTAACCTCACCCATAGAATCGTGTTCAATGCGATATTCCATAATCTTTATCCTCCTGATTAAAACTTAATATTTCTGATTACATCCTTGAGGCATTCTGCGCTCTTGTGAAGGTCTCTTATTTCTTCCTCATTCAAGGGAAGCGCTACCTTGGTGTGAGCACCCTTACTGCCTACGATGCAGAGGAGGCTCAGGCAAACGTCCTCAATGCCGTATTCTCCGTGGAGCATGGTGGAAACGGTGAGTGTAGTATCTATTCCGCTCAGGAGACATTTGCAAAGGTGACAAACAGACATAGACACTGCATAGAATGTTGCTCCCTTTCTCTGAATGACCCTGCCGCCTGAAGTGCGGACATATTCCTCTACTATCTCTTCCTCAAACTTGGGGAACTTTCCTGAATTACCTACTGATTTGCCGTAATCTGCTACGGGAATATTTGAAATATTTGCAATCGACCAAGGAACAAAAGAGCTGTCTCCGTGCTCTCCCAACACATAGGCGTGAACGTTTTTCTGATTTATGGAGTAATACTCAGCAATTCTTGCTCTGAGTCTTGCGGTGTCGAGAATAGTACCTGAACCGATGATCCTCTCCTCGGGAAGCCCTGAGAACTTGTGGAAAGCGTAGGTCAGCACATCTACAGGGTTGCTTACAAGCACGTAAGTGGCGTCGGGGGCGTATTTTACGACCTTATCCGTGATCTCCTTAAGAATATCAACATTGGTCTGAGCAAGCTCCAATCTTGACTGACCTGCCTTTCTTGCCACACCTGATGTGATAACCACGATGTCAGACCCCTCTGCATCTCTGTAAGAGCCTGCATAGATGTTGGTGGGATTACAGAAGGGAACCCCCTGTCTGATATCCAGCGCCTCACCCAGAGCCTTCTCGCCGTTAATATCTATCATAACTATCTCTGAGGCATGACCCATAACGGTGAGAGTGTATGCTATTGTTGAGCCTACATTTCCAGTGCCGATTACTGTGATCTTGTTCATATATCTGCTCCTTAATCTGTTTTTATTTGATCGGTAAGTTTTTACCCGTTTTTCGTCTTTCAGATGATGATTTTTGAAAAAGCCAAGCATCTGCTTACAAGCCAAAAACACCCATATTATCGTGTTGTAATTATATTACAAATAACAGGGAGTTTCAATAGTCCTATTTAAATTTGTTAAATTTTTCACAAATATATTTACAAAACCCTACCATTTCTGTATTACGGGCACAAGAGAACCTTACCTATGCCTCCCCAGGAAGGGTTTACTTGCGGCTTTCTTTGTGATAAGATGATACCAAAGCGAAGAAAGAGGTGATCTTTGATGCCGCTGCAAATCATCAGACAGGACATCACAAAAATCCGTTGTGATGCCATAGTCAACCCAACAAACACCAGCCTAATCCCAACAGGTGGTACCGACGCCGCCATACATAAAGCCGCAGGAAAAGACCTTCTTTCAGCCTGCAGCGAAAAAACTTACCTGCCTTACGGGGAAACCTTTCTGACAAAGGGCTTTCGGCTTCCTGCAAACTTTGTAATCCATACCCCTGCCCCTTTTTACGATAAAAGCAACAAGAGCCTTGAGCTTTTATCCCTCTGCTACAAAAACTCTCTGAAGCTTGCAAAGGAGAAGGGCTTCAGGAGTATTGCTTTTCCCCTTATAGGCGCAGGTGCTCAAGGCTTTCCAAAGGCGGTTGTGCTTAAAATTGCCCTGAGTGCCATCAGCGAGTTTCTTCTCTTTGAAGAGCTCCTCGTTACCCTGGCGGTATTCGATAAAGACGCCTTTACCCTCAGCGAAAAGCTCTTTGATGATATCAAGGAATATATCGATGACAGCTATGTGAGCGTACATTCAGATCCACGGGCAGGGCGAAGCAGGCGTCTTCGCGAAAGCTACCCCTGTGCCCCTGCACCGATGATGGGTTCTTCCCGGCGTATTCCCTTAAAAAACCCTTTAGAGGCACCTTGTGAATCTGTCTGTGAAAAAGAGGCTTTTTCCGATATCGAGGCCTACCTGAAGCTTGACGAAAGCTTCTCTCTAAAACTTCTCCGTCTTATTGATGCAAAAGGCATTTCCGAAGTTGAGTGCTACAAAAGAGCCAACGTAAGCAAGCAGACCTGGTACAAAATAATGAACGATAAAAGCTACAAGCCCAATAAGAAAACCGCACTCTCCTTTGCGATTTCTCTTAACCTCTCACTTGAGGAAACCCAAACTCTTCTTGTCTCTGTGGGCTTTGTGCTGTCCGAAAGCTCTCTTTTCGATGTTATTATCATGTACTGCATCGAGAGAGGAATCTATGATATTTTCCAGATTGACTCCGTACTCTTCAAGTACGATCAGGAAACTCTTTTCTCAAAAGCATAATGGTAAATTGAAGATTGACCAGATTAATAATGCATCCTGATATAATGCGGTTGTAAGGTAAATCCTACAACCGCATTTTTATTATTAGAAAGGATGTTATTTATGAAGACAAACAAAATTACAGAGCTGGTATTTATCATTGACAAAAGCGGATCCATGCAGGGTCTTGAGAAGGATACCGTAGGCGGATTCAATGCTATGATCGAAAAACAGAAAAAGGAAGAAGGCACCTGCCTTGTATCAACAGTTCTTTTCGACACCGAAAGCACTGTTATCCACGACAGAATCGCCCTTGAGAACATTCGTCACATGGAAGAAAAGGACTACTGTCCCTCTGGCTGCACAGCCCTTATGGATGCGCTGGGAGGAGCTATTCATCACATCGGAAACATCCACAAATACATCCGCAAGGATGATGTTCCCGAGCATACTGTGTTCGTAATAACCACCGACGGTATGGAAAACGCAAGCCGCCGTTACTCCCACAGAAAACTCAGAGAAATGATAGAATCAAGGAAGAAAGACGGCTGGGAGTTTCTCTTTATCGGCGCCAACATCGATGCGGTAACCACCGCCGATCAATACGGCATAAACCCCGAAAACGCTGTAAACTACTGCGCTGACAAGAAGGGCACCGAGGTGCTGTACAGCACAGTTTCCTCCGCTGTTTCGGGACTTCGCAGAAGCAGAACGCTCCCTAAAAACTGGTCTGCTGAAATACACGAGGATTACAAAAAGAGAGGACAGTAAGCCTCCGAAAAAAAGAACCTGACAGAATAAACTCTGTCAGGTTCTTATCTTTTTTCAGAATATTATTATCTGAGGCAACTGCTCCTTCTGAAGCCAGCGGAGGGTATCTTTCATTCCCTCTTCGCTTATTGCCACACAGCCCTCGGTGGGGCCGTCACCTACATGCAGGAAGAAGGCAGAGCCTTTTCCCGGAACAACAGGATTTGTATTGTACTCTATGAATACGCAGTAATCGTAGCTTCCTGCGTAATCTATGAGATGCTCGGCACTATCAAAGCCCTTGTCCTCTTTGCCTTCTACGTGCATATTGTAATACTCGGAGTTCACATCATCTACCCAGTAGCTGTCCTCAGTAACTTTAAAATAGTCAAGCCCTGTACCGGGGTCGTCCTTGATGCCAAAGCCCGTACCCAAATAAAACAGCCCTTCGGGAGTATAGCTTACATATTCTGAAGCATCCGCACTTACACCCATATAACCTACAAAGCCGTTTTCATCGGAAAGAACATCGCATTCCTTCCATACTCCATCCACTTTTTCAAAGGTGTTCACCTCGGCACTTGAACCCTTTGCCTCAACCACAATAAGCTGTGTTCCCGAAAGCTCCTCTATGCTGTAGCCCGCCCTTGTGAGTATATCTGTAAGCTTTTCGCTGTGAGCGGTATTCTCCGTAGGAATTTCGGTCTCTGAAGGCACAGCTTCAAGAAGAGGAGGGGCTTCTGTCTGAGTATCTGTTTCATCCGCAGAAGCTTTAGGCAGGCTCTCTGTGACTGTTACAGTCACACCCTCTGTTTTTTCCTTGCTCTCTTTTGTGCCGCTATTATTCCCCAAGCCGAGAATAACAGTCAGAGCAAACACAAGAATTATCATTACTGTACCCAGCAACAGGTATAGCTTTTTCTTCTGCTGTTTTTTCTCTGTCCTTGTTCTGAACTTTTCCATATACACCTCAGCGAACCACAATATACGGGTTACACTCTTTACTGAGGATAGAGAGCAGAGTTGTCATCTGACTTGCAGAAATATTCACATCGCCGTAGCTTACGCTGAGGTCTTTCTCCTTGCCTGCTATGTAGATGCAGGAGCCCTTACCACTGACACCAGCTGTCTTTCCGTCGCCGTTATGCTCGATAAGGATACAGGCGTTGTTGTAGCCACCCTTGAAAATATTGTAGGTATCCTCTGCACTTGACCAGTCTTTATCTGACTTTGTGCTGCTCTGGAGAGTGTTGTAGTACTTGGAAGAAGCATCATCCACCCACACCATATTCTCCTTGATCTTCACTGTCTCAAGCTCTGTATTGAGGGTGTCGTCGGAAAATGCAAATCCTAACGGAAAAGCACCCTGAGGTGTTGCACATTTGCTCTCGGAGGGAGAAGCTGTAATGCCGTCCTTACCAAGATACACCTTGTCTATTGTGTACACTACCTCAGCGCCGTCTGTCCAGTCAACGACCTGAAGCTTACCTGTGGTAGCATTATCATCCTTTGTTACATACACTACCTGCTCGGAGCCTTCTATCATCTCATAGACTGTCAGATTCTCATCGTTATATATCATTTTGAACGCTTCTTTACAAGCGTCCGCATATTTGCCGCTTAAAAGAAGCTCCTTTGCGTGTGCTGTGATGATTTCCGTGGTTTTGTCGGAAAGTTTATCCTGAGCTTCTTTACCCGCTTCGATAAGAACGTTTTTCTTCTCTGTTTCAAGAACCAAACAAATGCTGTTTTCACCCTTCAGGTTCACATAGTCCTTTGCTCTTGTATCATCCGATGCATAATTCTTTGTGAATATCACGAAGATATCCAGAGAAGAAGCCTTCTCCTTATCTGAAATCACAGTGTCAAGTGCAGCCGCCTCTTCTTCTGAAAGCAGGTTATCATCTACCGACACATTTTCAAAGAGAGTTTCTGCCCTGGTCTCTGTGGTTGTGACGGTCTCTGTTTCTTCTATGTAAGGAGCTGTGGATTCGCCCTCAACCACTTCAACCTTGGTGGCCTTCTGCTTTTCGCTATCATCATCGTCACCGCCGAAGGAAAAGAGATCAAGATATTCGTAAGCGTAATACAGTCCTCCGGCTATAAGTCCCAGCACCAGAAGTATTATGAGGATCACAACCCACACCTTGCCTGACTTTTTCTTGGCTTTAGGTGAAGGGACAGGGACTTTCGGCGCAACATCAAAGTTCTGAGGTGCACCGCCGCTTAAAGCATTTCCGCAGTAGAGGCAGAATCTTGCACCGGGGAGATTATCCTTGAGGCAGGCTGTACATCTGTTTACTCCCTCGTTAATTCTCTCTGAAAGCACCTCTGTTTTTGCGATATCCACCATAGGTTCTTCCCCTGCATCAGATATCTCCTCCCACACAGGCTTTGGGGTTTCCATTACAGGTGGTGCCGTATTCATAGGAGCTTCCCCTGAAAGCTTTGTACCGCAGGCAATGCAGAAATTCATACTGCTGTCGTTTTCTTTGCCGCAGGCAGGACAAATTTTGTTCTGAGGAGTAGGCTGATACACAGTCTGAGGGAACATCTGAGGTTCAGGTACAGCTATCTCTTCAGCCTGAGGTGTTTCCGCCTGCATCCTACTTCCGCAAAAGGCGCAAAATTTCACGCCGTCTTTATTTTCTTTTTTACAGTTTGAGCAAATCAAAATGATCTCTCCTTTAGCTTCAATATGTTGAATCAACTCAACCATTATATACCCTTTAACAAAAATGTGCAATAAAAAAGACTTCCCGAAGGAAGTCTTTTTATCAGTTGAAGCTGTGTTCTTTGAGGACGATCTCTTCTTCAAGCGTCTCCCAGTCAGATGTATCAAAAAGATCGGAAGTTACGCTTGCCCACTTCGAAGGCAGGAAGGTATTTCCATTATTCTCTGTTATGCGGAATTTTGAGCTAAGACTTACATACTGATCGTGGGCTGTCTTTTCCGAGCTGTTTATCTCCTTGCCGGTAAAGGGGTTTCGGGGATCCTCTATAATGCCATCTACTGCAATCGTGGGCACATCGGCGTTGGTCATAAACTCCTCCGAAACAGAGAAGCCGGTTGCGTTAAAATCCTTAACCATAAGCAAGGGGTAGAAGAAATACATATCCTTGTGAGTTTCACCTGAATCATCCAAAACAAGGTCATCGCTGTGTCCCATAGCGAAACCATGGTCAGAAGCAATGATAATTCTGGTGTTATCGTAAACACCTTCCGCCTTCAGATACTCAAGCCACTCACCCAGCGTGGCAAGCGCAGACACGTTGATGTGATAAGAGCCCATTTTGTCGGGAGTACTTACATCGAGAGTTTTTCCATCCACAACAAATCTATCCTTGTGCGCTTCGTCATAGGCGGTATTATCCACCTTATCTGCAGGCTTGTAGTCAGGAGCCTGAAGGATCGCATAGTCATGAGTGATCTCATTGGAAAGGAAAAGGAAGTTATCTCCTTCGCCCTCAGTCAGGGTTGTCATTTCATCCATATTAGTGAGAACATTGTAGGACTCCATATAGGTCTTACGGTATCCCTCCGCCACAGAGGGATTGTCTATGATCTGGGTCGTATAGTTTACCTCACCTGCGCTGTAGGTCCTGCCGTATTCACCATAGTTGTACATCATAGGCTGTACACACAAAGGCATAGTCTTCATAAGGCTGAACATAAAGAAGTTTCTGTTGTTGTAGGTTATTGCCTGTGCTTTCTGCACGTCATCACCGAATTTACCCTTTGTAATGTAGGTACTTATATTATCGTATCCATTGTAAATGGAGAGGTCGGGAATCTCCGAATAGTTCGCCTGAGGCGGGTCACAGACTGTTACATTGTAGCCGCTTTCAGCAAACATTACCGGCATCAGTTTAAGTGCCTCATTGTGCTTCTCCACAAGAGCTTCATCATCTCTTTTGTTCATCTCGACGGGAGTGTATTCATATCCTCCCAAAAGCGCAGGAACAGCTATATTTGTATGTCCGCCGAAGGAAATTGTATTCTTATAGTAGGTAAAGCCGTCAAACACTTCCCTAAGCTCGGGTTTTTCGTTCAGAATATAGGGCAGATATTCACCGCCTGCACGGTCAAGCATAATAACTACCACGTTCTGTCCGTCCCTGGAAAGAGTAATATGGGGAACACGGGAAACATCGTCAAAGTCAATGCTCTTGACCGACTTGTTGATCTTTATCATATTCATTCCCGACATTACCGCAAAAACTATAACGGCAGTCAGAAGAACTCCCTTTGCGGCTTTTGAAAATTTAGTGCCGACAAAATACAGTGCTGACGCAGAAAGAATCACAACAAGGGTATTGATAACATACTCCTTTTGGGAGAAGAAGACACCGTTTCCGTACTGAAGCGTGGAGGTGAGCAAGCCGAGATTTGTTCCGAAGAACATATAGTTAATAACGAAAACACCGCACAGTGTCCACACTATTCTCTGAAAAACAACCTTTCCCTTCTTGCTTGCCAGCCAGTAGAAAACACCCATCCACACAAGGAAAAAGCCTGCTGACATACAAAGAGCGCTTACCACATACCAGAGCGGATGGTGGAAGAAGGTAATATCCACAAATTCCTGAGGAGAAGCCGCTATCAGATTTGAGGGGATAAAAAGCCCCACCAAAGCCGTAAGGAAGCAGCATCCCATAATAAACATTTTCCTGTCAGGCTCAGGAGTAGTTGCCGCTTTTCTCTCTTTCCTTACAAATTTCATCTTTACGAAGGAGATGACAAGAGGCATCACCAAGGCTGCACCAAGCAGAAGCAGAACAGGGAACAGCCTCTTGTTCTTTGTACCAACAACGAACAGGTCATAAAGAACAGACCCAACTCCTGCCGCCGCCATAAGACAGCAAAGCACCTTCTTGGGATTTTTAAGCTTATAAAAAATGGTTTTTACGAGGGAAAAAACATTGTTGAGCGTCCAGTAAAACACAAGTCCCGAGGGTGATGTGTAGAGGAACACGAGGAAGAAGCCTGCCATTGCATAAAGCTGAATCTTTGTCTTCAGAGGGAATCCCTTGAGATAAATGGCACTGCTTATCACATTCACAAGGGTCATAAGGATAGGCAAGAGATTAATTGAAACACTGCCTATAGTAATGAAAGCATCAGGAGAACCGAGACTCTTTATGGGGCCAAAGGATGCTCTGCTCAAAACCTCAAGGTTTGACAGGAACTGATAAGCCGCCATAAAGAACGGAATTTCCAAAAGCAGAGACACCGAGCCTCTGAGTGCGTGGGTAGGCTTATAGTTATTCTGACGATAGTAGGTCTGGAGGATCATCATTCTCTCATCGCCCGAAAATGACTTCTTGATGTGGTCAACGCCTTTTTTCAGCTTATTCTCCACATCTCTGGCTTCCTCCTGCATAGCATCAGCACGCATATAAAGAGGAAGAACAAGTATGTTCATCGCAAGGCTCAGCACGATAATAGCAATCCCGGGATTTTCTACAAGTTCCAGTGCAACTCTGAATATGCACTCAAATATCAGCTTAAGAGGGCCTATAAAAACAGACCCGAGCATCTCGAAAAACGACACGATTATTCCTCCTTTCCTTTATTGTTGAGCTCTTTGATCTTATTTTCAAGATAATCTGCTGCTACCTCGGCACCTTTTCTGAAATTCGCCCAGGTCTCAGCTTTAACCTCTGCAATCCTGTCCTTGAAGTCGCTGTCCTCAAGACTGCGGTCAATAACCTCTTTGATGTTTTCCATGTTCTCTCGGGTAAGCTCTTTTCCGATTCTTTTGAGAGCGCTCTCTGTCCAGAGAGGCTCGTCGAGCCACCAGGCATCATAGACACTTAAGTCAAACTTCGGATCTGTGTAAATAACGGGCTTTCCATAAACCAGAGAGAAATCAAAGATAACACCCGAAAAGTCAGAGATAAGAATATCGCTTCTTCTCAGAACATCAAAGTTATCTCTGTCTCTGTTCCACTCTAAATTTTCCGAATCGGGATATTCCCTCATAAGCTTTTCCATAAGCTCTTTTTCAGAGTCAAAGGACTGGGGATGCGGACGAACGATAACATGGTATCCTGTCTCAAGAAGCTTATCTAAGATCTCGCCCCCATAAACCGAGAAAATGGCACTCTGACCCCATGAAGGAGCTAGGAGCACGGTAGTGGGATGAGTCTCACCTTCACCGCTGTTTTCAAGCCTTTCTGCCATCTCGTCCATATAGGGGATACCAACCTTCACAAGCTCCTTCTGAGGAAGTCCTCTGAGCGCCTCGAGGGCTCTTATCTGCTCTATCTGATAGTCACCTGAGAGGAGAACCGCATCATAATAATCAAGGCCGAACATTCTGTAGAGAGTAATGTCGCTGGCAGCATGAGGAATGTGTACATAGTAATCTATACCCTTGGCTCTCTTCCACTGATACACATCAAGACCGGGGGTAGTGGAAAGAAGCACCGTCGCATTTATAAAGAGCAGTCTTGAGAAAAGCTTGCTTTCCTTCTCAATACACTCGGAAGTAAAGCCCTCAAAAGTGCAGGAAAGAGCAGGATCATCCGCAGAGGGTGTGATATAATACACCTTTACTCCTCTGTCACTAAGCTTTCTGCATACAGGCTCGAATATCTGCCAATATCTCTTATTGTCGGAGAAAATCACCAAGGGGATCTTGTTCTGATCCACCTCTCCTTTTCCTCCGCTGATTCTGAATTTAAGCTTGATAAAAAGCATTCTCAGAGAATATACCGCCGCACCCACAACGCCGATAAGTATTGTAAAAAGCATACTTCCCGTACCCGGGTCAATATAAGCAAACATACTTGATCCTCCTTAAAGTTACTAAAATCCTTATTTTATCAACCGAGGCACATAAAACCCCAGTATAACTAAATATTATATCACATCCGTCAGAATCTTTCAAGATACCCGGAGAATCGGCAAATCCTGCATTGGAATTTTCGGAATCAGGAAAGAAAAAAGGCTTACACATAGCATCACCGCTACATATAAGCCTTGAATTATCATCTACTGCATCAAAGGGGAACTCCGTTCACCGCAAAATATATAATCATGGAAATTACATCTATGGCAAGAATCACCGCAAGGGCGATTCCTATAATTTTCAAAATACTTTTTGCCTTTCTCTTGTTTTTCGGTGTCAACACCTTCTCGCTGAGGACCTTTGCAATCTCTGATTTTGAGGAAGAGGAAGCTTCCTCTTCAGTTTCTTTTCCCATAACCAGCATATCCAGCGACACATCAAACAGGTCGCTTATGGCTACAAGCTTTTCCATATCCGGCGTGGAATCACCAACCTCCCACTTTGAAACGGTCTGGCGTGATACATTAAGCCTGTTTGCAAGCTCTTCCTGAGAGAAGCCCTTCTGCTTTCTGAGCTGATATAATCTATTATTGAAGTCCATTTTCAAACCCCTTTTTACCATAAAGTTTAATAAGAATTATTGTTACTGCTGAGAGCACCGCCGTGGTGATAACGCTTGCCTCTAAACCATAAACACCACCGCTTAAAAAATTTTCTGCATTTACTCTAAATCTCAGGACAGAAGCCTCATTTGAACCCGTTCCGCTTACTGAAAGGCCCATTGCACCATGGAGTACAAAATTCCACATGAAGTGCATTCCGCTTACAATATAAATATTTGAACGAAGCATAAAAAGCAGAGAAAAGATAGCTGATACCAGATAAAGGTTAATTATGCCAACCACAGAGAACTCTGCATCTGCTTCAAAAAGAGAAGTTAAATGAGGTAATGCAAATGCGGTTGAGCTTACAAAAATTGCAAAAGGCACGGAAGTTTTTTCAAGGAGAGACCTGAGAAGAAAGCCTCTGCAAATAGTCTCCTCTGCCATACTCTGAATAAAGAAAGCTAAAAACAGCAGAGCAAGATAAAGGATATCTGCGTTTGCGGCAAAACCTATGAAACTCACACTACCTGCCGCGCAGCAAATGCTCACGATAACAGCAAGAAGGATCACTGCTATGAAAGCACCTTTTATACCGTCAGCTGCTTTTCTATTAAAGCCTAAGGAAGAGATATCCCTCTTTTCAACCAATTTACAGTAAAGAAGTGCCACCGCAAAGAACACAGCAAAACCATAATAGGGTAAAAGCTCTGCCACAATTCCCGTAGGCATTATACCGCTCAAAGGGGCATAGCCCAGGGCGTAAAAGCTTCCGATGATAATACCTTCACCAATGAGAGCAGAAATCCCGTATATTAAAAAGAAAGCAAGCAGCTTCTTTACACCATATAAAACTACGGGCATATCTTTTGAATTATTAAAGGGACTGATGTTTCTCAATAAATTTTTAGTCTTCATGTGAATTCTCCTCAAAATCATTTCATGTGTTTCTCACAAAACCATTCTATAATTCCGAGGCAAAAAAGACCACCAAGAAAGCCTTGCAATCTGTCAACCAAAGCTGACATTTGTGTAAATTTGCGTTGCATTCCGCATAAACACTGGATTTTATCCTCTTTTATAAAAAGCAAAAACCGATGCTCTGCGCATCGACCTTTCCTTTATCATTTATTCTCTTTTTTTGGAAAAGCTTCCTTAAAAGGAATGACACTTCCGTCTGCCTCCTTGACAGAAACATTATCAAGAGTTGCCTGAAACTGTGTGCGGATACCGCCGAGGTATATTTTATAAAGCTCCTTCTGCTCTTTTATCTCCTCGTCGGTAAGCCCCTCTTCTCTCTTCTTCTTTGCAAGCTCGTTTATCCGTGTGAGAATGTCCTTTTCCATTTCTGTCACCTCTTTCAAAGTATATAATACACCAAATTTCTCATATTGCAAGTCATTGAAATTCCCTTTCTCCTGTGATATCATTGTACTCAGAACCCAGAGAAAGGATGATTTCCGTGTCCGACAATGAATTCAGCCTGCTTTTTCCCGAAAATGCTTCGAGAGAGTGCCACAGCCTCAGAGATGAGGCAATAAACGATCTTTCCATAGATTTTCTCACCGAAGCCCTCACCAGGGACCCCTATGAGCAGAATGTCCTCAAGACCCTTATTACAGATATCCCCTTTGATGAAAAGGTAATAAGCTACAGAAACGATATTTTCGAGGACTTCCTCAGATTCCCGAAGCTCAGAGATGACCTTACAAATCTGCTTCTCAAGCTCAAGGACCTTCGTGAGATCGAACGTTTTCAGAAGGACAAGGAGTCCTCTTACCTCTGGCAGCTGGTAAACCGTCTGAGAGAAATCGACGGTTATGTTGACTGCATCACTCACATGAAGGAAACTCTGGAGGCTCTGGAGCTTACCTCTGAGGGACTTAAAACTCTGAGAAAAACCGTTCATAACATTTTTAATGACAGCGGTTTTCCAATTCTCAAGGAAGATATTACTAATGCCCTTCTTGAGATAAGACACGTTAAAAGCATCACTTTGGGTGTAAATCTTGACGATATGCTCAGACCTAAGACCGTAGGTGTTATCTCCCTCAACGATGCCCATTTTACCGACAGCGGTCTGCTCAAAAAGTTTATGAAATTCGCCTCAAAACAGGATGAGCTTCACCACGGAAATGATGTATCGAGCTTTATCGCCTTTCATCCTGCAAATCCCTCTACCCGAAGCATCGGTCTGGGACAGCCTGTTATGGGTGCTCAGCAGGACCTTAACCATATTGCAGACTCCTCCCTTACAGGCAAGGACCCTATGTCCGATGCTCTGAAGAGAGTTGTAACAGATATTCTCAAGAGAACAGTAAACAATCTTAAGGGAATCTTAAACAAATATGTAGGTGTCAGCGGCTACTCCTTTGTTTCTCTGATGCCGGAGATCATTTTCTACATCCGCTTTGCAGAGCTTACTGAGCGAATTATGAAAAAAGGCTATCCTCTTGCAAAGCCCGTTATCGAGGAAAGAGACAGCCGAAGCTGTGATATAAAAGGGCTTTATAACATCAAGCTTGCCCTCAGGGAAATCGAGGAAAGCGAGATAGTCAAGAACGATTTCTTCTTTAACGAAAGTGCCAGAATATACATTCTTACAGGTCCCAACCGAGGCGGCAAAACCACCATCACTCAGGCGGTAGGACTTGCGTTCCTGCTCTCTCAGATAGGCGTTTATGCCCCCTGTGACAGCATAACCCTCAGCCCCTGCGATAACATCTACACCCACTTTCCTGCTGACGAAAACGACACAGTTGATCTGGGTCGTCTCGGTGAAGAAAGCAAGCGCCTCTCAGAGATTTTTGATGCTTCCACAAAGTACAGCCTCCTGCTTCTCAACGAAAGCCTTGCCACCACCAATATCGAAGAAGGTCTTTACATTGCAAAGGATGTTGTAAAAGCTATGCGCTACCTTGGGGTGCGCTCAGTATTCAACACTCATATGCACGACCTTGCCCGTGGTCTCAAGGAGGTAAATGCCTCAACAGAAGGCACAAGCATTATTGAGAGTATGGTAACGGGAGTTGAGGGCGGCAAGCGCTCATTTAAAATCTCCATCGCTCCCCCTCAGGGTCTGAGCTACGCAAAGGATATTGCTGAAAAATACGGCGTCACCTTTGACCGTATCAAGGAAAACATAGATAAAAGATAACCTCAGAAAACATCAAAGCACGGATACCCGAAAGTATCCGTGCTTCTTTTGCTTTATATAAGCCACAAATTTTCAATTATAGGGCTTATCCTGATTTTTATGGAAGAGGAATCTCTGCATCCCCATTGGTCTCGTCAAATAAAACTCTATCCTCGATCTGCATATTTCCTTTTATATAATCATCTTCGGATACATACTCTCCATTAAGGATATAGGTTGTGATGCAGTCTTCTTCCTTTGTATATAAAATCGTTTCTTTTCTGATTTCTTCTTCAAGAGAATCTCCGTAAACTGCAAAGCTGCGAGTTTCGGCTTCTGCTGTCATTATCAGAACCGGACCAGCCTCACACAGCTCATAGTATTCTCTTGTTCCGCTTTGGTCAGCATAACCTGCACGAACAACAGAAACCTTCTCAAGCACATAGGGGCTGTCTTTCGCCTCTTTGTATATACGCAGGTTTTCTCCGCCTATAGAGCCACCACCTTGTGATGCCTGTGCCAGCACTATAACCTCTGAGTTCTCTATGTCAAGCAGATAGGTAGTCTGATTGTAGCCTCTGACAGCTCTGTTCTCGCTGTCAAAAATGTTTATAAAAAGCTCGTAGGTTTTATCGTTATCAAAATCTTCAAAGATAAATTCTGTAGCAATGCTCTCTGCTTTTACATGACTGTTATTATCCAAAAACATTGGGATGAGAAACTCTTTTACATATTTGTTATAGCGCTCTTTGTCACCCTCAGTATCAGCTTTTTCTGTTTGAGCAGATGAAGTCGCCTCGCCCTCCGTCTCTGAATTAATTAATGTCTCACTCTCAGTGACAAGAGTTCCCTGTGTGGAAGTTTCGCTTTGCTCCGATGCTTTATCGCCTTTATCACCGCAACCGAACATACAAAGCAAAACAAGACATACAAGCACAAGATTTAACCTCTTCATAAAAAAGCCCCCTTTCTTTGATAATTTTATTATAGCATCGGCACAAAGTACTTCAAGAAAAATGAATACATTTCTTAAAAAACTCTGTTTTGCACAAAAACAGACTCCCGATTTTGACGTCGGGAGCCTTCTTTTTATGTGTTTATTGCTGTGTTATTTCTCTTTTTCGTATCAGAAGCCTTTCATTGTAAGGGAGATTCTCTTCTTGGCTACATCGACAGAAAGAACCTTTACCTTAACAATATCGCCCACCTTGAGCACCTCGGAGGGGTGCTTGATGAACTTGTCGCAGATCTGGGAGATATGCACAAGTCCGTCCTGATGAACGCCGATATCCACAAATGCACCGAAGTCGATAACATTTCTAACTGTACCTGTAAGCTCCATGCCCTCGTTTAAGTCCTCCATACTCATAACATCGGTACGAAGCACAACCTGAGGCAGGCTCTCTCGGGGGTCTCTGCCGGGCTTCTCAAGCTCTGAGAGAATATCCTCAAGGGTGGGGACACCAATAGAGAGCTGTTCTGCGATTTCCTTTATATCGGTAACCTTTTCCTTGATGCCTACGATTCCGCCCTTATTGAGATCCTTTGAGGTATATCCGAGAAGCTTTAAGAGCTCCTTAGCCGCCTTGTAGGATTCCGGATGAACGCCTGTATTGTCGAGAGCTTCCTTGCCTTCGGATACACGAAGGAAGCCTGCGCACTGCTCAAAAGCCTTGGGGCCGAGTTTTGGAACCTTTTTAAGCTCGGAACGGCTCTCAAATCTGCCGTTTTCCTCCCTGTAAGCCACAATATTCTTACACACCGTACTGCTCAGACCCGAAATTCTCTGCAGAAGTGCAGGGGATGCTGTGTTGAGGTCTGCACCTACAGAGTTTACGCAGTCCTCTACAACGCCGTCGAGGGTCTCACCCAGACGCTTCTGGGGCATATCGTGCTGATACTGACCGATGCCGATGGACTTGGGGTCAATTTTAACAAGCTCTGCAAGAGGATCCTGAAGTCTTCTGGCAATAGAAACTGCACTTCTCAGTGTCAGGTCAAGCTCGGGAAGCTCGTCGGCTGCAAGCTTGCTGGCTGAATAGATAGATGCACCTGCTTCGCTTACTACCATATATGCAAGGTCCGGCTTTTTGACCTCGGCAATCACCTCTGCAGCAAAGATCTCTGTCTCCTTGCTGGCGGTACCATTGCCGATGGAAAGTACTGTTACACCATATTTCCTTATAAGTCTTATGAGCTTTTCCTTGGATTCCTTAACCTTTGTCTCGCTGTGGGTAGGATAGATAACTGTGGTGTCAAGAACTCTGCCTGTGCCATCCACAACTGCAACCTTACAGCCTGTGCGGTAACCGGGGTCAAGACCGATAACCACTCTGTCCTTTACGGGAGGCTGCATCAGAAGCTGATGGAGATTTGTTGCAAAGAGCTTCATAGCCGCCACATCGGAATTCTCCGTAAGCTGTGCTCTTACCTCACGCTCGATAGAGGGGAGAAGAAGTCTTGTATAGGCATCCTCGCAGGCGGTCATTACCGCCTCTGAGCAGGGAGAATTTCCCTTTACCATTACGTTTCTTATCATATTGAGAGGCTTGTCTGAATCCATCTCTACAGAAACCTTTAAGAACTTTTCTCTCTCGCCTCTGTTTATTGCCAGGACTCTGTGACCGCTTATCTTCTTTACTGCCTCGGAGAAATCATAGTAGCCCCCGTAAACACTCTCTGCCTCTTCATCGGCGGCAACACTCTTTACCACACCGTTGAGCCACATCAGATTAAACAGACGCTTTCTGATATCTGCATTGTCGGAGCAAATCTCTGCGATAATATCAAGAGCACCCTGAAGTGCATCCTCCGCTGTCTCAACGCCCTTCTCAGAATCTACATAATTCTCTGCAAGGTCGATGGGGTATGCAGTCTCATCCTCCTGCTGAAGAATATACTCTGCCAGAGGCTCCAGACCCTTTTCCTTTGCAACGGATGCTCTGGTCTTTCTCTTGGGTCTGTAGGGTCTGTAGATATTCTCAAGGTCGGCCATGGTCTCTGCCTTTGCAAGAGCCTCCGTAATTTCCTCGGTGAGCTTTCCCTGAGCATCTATGAGCTCAGAGATCTCCTTCGCTCTTGCCTCAAAATTTCTGAGGTAATCAAGTCTCTCTGCCACCTCACGGATAAGCTGGTCGTCCATTGAGCCGTGCATTTCCTTACGGTAACGGGCAATAAAGGGAATGGTGTTGCCCTCGTCAAGAAGAGAGATTATATTGCCTGCGTATTCAGGCTTTATACTGAACTGTTCTGATAGTTTTGCTACAAAATCCATAGTTTAAATTCCTTCCGTTTTTACTTGCACGGGTCTTAATATACCACAAATAATTTGTTTTGGCAAACGGATCAAACCTTAAGAGCCTCTGCCCACTCGGTCTCTTTAAAACCTGCAAGAACGAAATCATCTGATATAAGAAGAGGTCTCTTCACAAGCATTCCGTCGCTTGAGAGAAGTGCGAGCATCTCTTCATCTGACATCTGAGGAAGCTTTGTCTTAAGCTCCAGAGAGCGATAAAGAAGCCCTGATGTATTGAAGAATTTTTTGAGAGGGAGACAGCTCTTTGCGTGCCACTCCCTCAGCTCCTCAAGGGCAGGTTTTTCCTCCTTGATGTTTCTCAAAGTATATTCCACACCCTGTGCCTTCAGCCATTTCTCAGCCTTCTGACAGGTTGTGCATTTGGGATAACAAATAAATATAAGCATTTCATTTCTCCTTTTTTCTTGATGAATTGATTATACTAAAACTTTCCTAACTTTGCAACGGGAGGCTACTTTTTCGGTTTGACAGAGCATCTTGTTTCCTATATACTTACATTGTATTATGTCGATTTTTGAAAAAGGGAAAAGGGGTAAGTAAATGTTTGAACAGATAATCGGAAATATCAACGATATGCTCTCAACCTACATTCTCGTAATCGTTCTGATACTGGGTGGTCTTTACTTTACTGTAAGGACAAAGTTTTCTCAGTTCAGGCTTTTGGGGGAACAGATAAGATCCGTCACAGAAAAGCCGAAGGATAAAACCTCGGTTTCATCCTTTCAGGCGCTTATGGTCTCAACCGCATCACGAGTAGGCACCGGCAACATCGTAGGCGTTGCCACCGCTATCTGCGCCGGAGGCTTCGGCTCCGTATTCTGGATGTGGGTCATAGCTATTATCGGAAGTGCTTCTGCTTTTGTAGAAAGCACCCTTGCCCAGATATATAAAAAGAAAGGCAAAGACGGCTGCTACGGCGGTCCTGCCTACTACATAGAGTCTGCACTACACTCACGCTGGCTTGCCGTCGTGTTCTCCGTGCTTCTCATCCTCACCTACGGTGTAGGCTTCAATATGCTGGCATCCTTTAATCTTCAGTCCACCTTCGGGGCATACCCCTCCTTTTACAATCAGAGTGTCTCTCTTCAGCTCTTCGGAAGCACCCTTTCCTTTAACCCCATTCCCTGGGTCATCGGTCTGATAATCGCTCTTGTTGTAGGCTACTGTCTCTTCGGCGGCGGCAAGAGAATCATAAGCTTCACCACTTTAATCGTTCCCCTTATGGGTGTTGTTTACATCCTCGTTGCCCTTGTTCTCACCCTTATCAACATCACAGAGCTTCCCTATGTCTTTGGAAAGATCTTCGCAGAAGCCTTTGACTTCAAGGCTATCTTCGGTGGCATTGCCGGCTCCTGTATGATGTACGGAATCAGAAGAGGACTTTTCTCAAACGAAGCAGGTGTAGGCTCTGCTCCCAACGCCTCTGCAAGTGCAGAAGTATCCCACCCCGTAAAGCAGGGACTTGTGCAGGTGCTTTCCGTATTTATCGACACCCTGCTTATTTGCTCTGCTACAGCATTTATGTGTATGAGTTCGGGACTTAACCCCTCTGACTACGAGGGGGCAGACTATGTTCAGGAAGCTTTGAGACTTTCTATGGGCGAGGTAGGCCCCATATTTATCACCGTGGCAATGATACTCTTTGCGTTCACTACTCTCATCGGAAATCTCTTTTACGTTGACAAAGCCTTCTGCTTTATTCTAAAAAAAGAACCCGGTAAGAAGTTTAAGACAATTTACTATATCATAGCTTCCCTTTTAATTTTTATCGGAGCAGGACAAAGCGCCGATCTTCTCTGGGGCATCTCAGATATTCTCATGGGCTGCATGACCCTGATCAACATCCCCGTTATCATCTGTCTCGGCAAGTTTGCCTTCCGTGCTCTTGATGATTATCAGAAGCAGCGCAAAGAGGGCAAAGACCCCGTCTTTAAAGCAAAGGACATCTCCCTTCCACACAAAACAGATTACTGGGACTAAGTTTTCACAGCATAACAAAAACCGCAAGGATTCTTACTCCTTGCGGTTTTCTTTAGTTTAACTTATACAGGATACCAAATTCCGATTTCAAATTTGGTTTCAAGTCCTGCGACATACTTCTGAATCTCTGTGGCATCCTTTACATTTACCTTGAAATCGAAGTTGACATCAGCAGCAGCCTCGTCGATTTTAACCTCAAGTCCAGCTGCATGCTTCTGAATAGCAGTTGCGTCCTTAACGTTAACCTTATCGTCTCCATCAACATCGCCTACGATGTATATATCAATAGGCTCTGTGGTAGTCTCAGAAGGAATCTCGGGAGCAGTTTCTGTGGGTGTGGTTGACTCAGGCTCAGAAGGAGTCTCGGGAACTGTTTCTGTGGGTGTGGTTGACTCAGGCTCAGAAGGAGTCTCGGGCTCTGTGTATTTCTCAGAGGTGGTGTTGTAGTAGGGCTTGCCTGCCTCGTTTTCTCTGCCTGAAGGATCTGTTGTGGAGTAGATCCTCACGTCAGAGGGAATCTGAGTTTTCTCGGTCTGAGCACCATCTGCGCCATCGTTGAAGATTATCATATCTGCCTTATCATCGGTAATTACAGCCTTATAGATAGCCTGACCGTCCTCAGTCTCGCCAATCTGCTCAGCTTTTTCGCCGGGCCAACGCATGGGAATATGACCTGTGCCCCAGATGTAGAAATGAACATCGTCCCAACCAAGGTCTGTGGTAAAGTAAACTACTCTCTCCTCACCGGGAGCAGGAGGCAGAACAGGTGTTTCGTCCTCGTCTGCAAGAGCAGTTGTGAGCCACTGACTTCTCTCACGGAGCCAGTCCTTCATATACTCAAGCTCACCATCGTAGTCTTCTGTATATTTATCTGTGAGGCTCTTGTTCTTATCCTGACAGAGCCACATAAAGTCCCACATAATATAGTTGATGTATCTTGTCTTCTCAATGGACTTTGCATAAGCATCAATGCTCATACCACGGTCACCCTCCGAGGGCTCTGCCTTGCCGAGGAGAACATCGATCTTGGGAAGGAAGTTTTCCTTCCAGATTTCGTTGCAAAGATCCTTGAAAGTCTTACCGTCAGAGGTTGTACCCTTTACATAGAAAGCCTGACCAAGGGGATTGATGGTTCTTTCCCACTTTGCATCACGGGTGGTGTAGCCCTTGTGGTCGCTTGTGGAGGTAGAGCAACCGTCACGCCATACATCTACTGCACCGAGGTGAGAGTCACAGTCCCAGATGGGAGCAGCATAGAACTTATCCTCTTTAGCATTATAGGTGAAGAATGTGCTGGTATATCCGCCGTCACAGTTCTTGCCAAGCTCCTGAAGGAGATACTGACTTGCAAGGCTTTCGATATCGCAGATCTTTTCGATATCGGCAAGAGTGCCTCCGTAGAGAGCATCCTCAAGTCTCTGATATGTAGCCTTAATATAATCGTATCTTACCTGCCATGCATCGGAGTTTGTCTCAAAATCTTCAAGGTCGGGAGTTTTGAGCACAACGGGATATTTACGGTCAGAAACAAAGTATGTATCGTTCTTGTAGTTCCAAACATCAACCTCTACAAGGAAGTTGAAGCCTGTCTCCAGATCCTCGGATTCATCCTTGAGGCTAACTACAGAATTCTTGCCAAGGTCGATCTTCTGACAAGCAATGTAGGAACCACGATATACACCGTTTACATAGAAATCAATAAAACTCTGGTCTGAGGAGTAGGGGTTGCCTACATCATGTGCCAGATTATACATAACAGTATTACGAAGCAAAGTGGAATCCTTGGGATTAGCAACGAGAGAGAACTTCTTGCTCTCTGTGTGACCGATAGTTACCTTGTCATCAAAATTGATGTTGAAGGGCTTTTTGTCGGACTCTTTCCAGTTGGTGTTGCCTCTTCCTTTGATCTTCTTGAGGTTGCCATCCTCTGCACCGTCCTTATCAACAATGGAGTAGGTAGCTGAGGAACAGGAGTTTTCCTTGTTCTGGATAAGGAATGACCACAGGTCTGTCTCCTGAATATTGCCCTCAAAGTCTTCGTAGGAGTTTGTGGTATCGTTGATGTAAAGAGAAGCCTCTGCATCACTCTTATAGACCTTGAAGGTGTAGCTTCTTGTCTCTCCTACTTGTACATCAATAGCCTCACCCTCTGTGTAGCTGATAAAAGCACTTGTATGGGTGGGGATAGTCACATCACCGATTACTGCATCCTCATTGTATCCGTTGTAGATCTCTACAAGGCTGTCGTCTGCACATACGGGAAGGAAGAAGTAGCGCACACCCTCCTCTGCATTGATGCCTGTGTAGTCCTTCATCCACTTCTGCCACGCCTCTTTGCTGTCGCCGCCGAGAGTGCCGTGAGCATAAAGTGCCTCCCAGTTATCGAGAGCAAAGCTGGGGTATGCTTCTACCTTGGGGGCAAGCACCTCTGTGCCTGTCTCTTCGCTCTCAGGTGTGTCTGCTTCCTCTGCCGCTGATACCATGAAAGGTATCGAGCCTAAAAGCACACAGATAACCATAAGTAAGCTTAATAGTTTTTTCACATTAACATCTCCTTTGTTTAATGTTATTTAAGAATCAATCGCCATTTTCATCATAACATGGGGAAAGCACCAATTACAACTGCAAGATTTAGATTTTAATATCCAAAAATTAACTTCTTTCAAAGAAAAAAGGCAGTCTTACCAAAGGTAAGCTCTGCCTTTTGTGCATATTTACTTAAGGGCCTTTTCCTTCCATTTTCCGCTTCTGAGCCTGAAAAGCATCAAGGCTCCCCTGAGACACTCATCCAAGGTAAGCGCTATCCACAGTCCGTAGATTCCCAAAGAAAGCTCTACCGCAAAGACATAGGAACCCAATGTGCTTACAAAAATCATGGAAACTATGGCACAAAGTGTCGGAAAAAGCACATCACCCGCACCTCTTAAAGATGCAATAACAACAAGGTTCGTGGTGCGTCCCAACTCAAGAATAACGTTTATAAGCATAAGATTTGCACCAAGATTTATAATGTCCCCGTTGTCGGTAAAAATTCCCATCAGAGGCTTTCTGAATACCACTCCCACAAGGCAGGCAGACAGGGAAAGGCAAAGTGCAATAAAATAAGAGCGCCATATCTGTCTCTTTGCCTCATCAAAAAGCTTTGCTCCAACCTTGTGTCCCACAAGAATCTGGGATGCCTGCCCTATAGACACAGAGAAAATATAGAAAAACATGGTAGCGTTCTGAACAAAGGTCTTTGTGGCAAGCTCCGTATCCGTAAGCCTTGTAAGCACGATAGAGGTTATCATCACCTGTGACACATTATAGAGAAAGCTCTCGCAGGCAGAGGGCACTCCCACCTTGAGCATACACTTTACATCCTCTTTTGGGAAAGGCTTTAAAAGCTTAAAGATACTCAGTTTCTCCACCTTTGTAAAAAGCACTGTGAAAAGAACGAGCGTTCCCAGCACACGGCTGATTACAGTAGCCACCGCTACACCTTTGACGCCCATTGGTTCAATAAAGAAAAATCCTTTCGCAAAAACGATATCAAGCAAAGTGTTTGAAATATTCATTCCGACTGTGACTATCATGGAAATCTTTGTAAGACCATGATTTCTGATAATAACAGTCATGGCACTGAGGAGTGCCTGGAAGAATATAAATCCGCCTACGGTACTGAGATATTCCGAGGAAAAACGAAGCACCTCTCCCGAAGCTCCGATAAAGGAAAGTATCTCCCTTGAGAAAAAAAGGAAAAGCGCACTTATGAGAATTCCGAAAAGAAGCTGAAAAACTATAGAAAGAGCTGCCACTCTGGAGGCATCCTCACGGCGCTTTCCACCCAGATACTGAGATATCATTACAGCGCTCGCCGTAGAGACCACGGTAAAGACAATGGTTGTGACAGAAACAGCCTGATTAGCTACCTGCACCGATGCCGCCGCCAAAGAATCCACGGAGCTTAAAACAAGCACATCCACAAAACCGAGGAGCATAAAAAGTGCTGTTTCTATAAATATGGGCCACGCAAGGCTCATAAGGCTCATTTTCTTCATAATCTGTCACCCCTTGCTGATAGTTGTCACATCTTGAAAGAGTATAGTATAAGATGTCGCAAAAAGTCAACCTTACGCCTCGGTTTCCTCTAAGAAAAAATTTGGAATTTCAAGAAAAAAACTATGCAACCGAAAAAATTGGTGGTATAATAAAAACGCACAATAAATCCAAAAGAGGTGTTTTATATGTTCATTACAAATGACATCAGATATGCAGGCGTCAACGACCATAAGGTTGACCTTTTCGAGGGACAGTACGACGTTCCCAACGGCATGGCCTACAACTCCTACGTTATCCTTGACGAGAAGATTGCGGTTATGGACACAGTAGATGCCAACTTTACCCATCAGTGGCTTGATAACATCCAGAACATTTTAGACGGCAGAAAGCCCGACTATCTTATCGTTCAGCATATGGAGCCTGACCACTCCGCCAACATAATGAATTTCGTAAAAGCCTACCCTGGAGCTACTCTCGTTGCAAGCGCCAAGGCTTTCCAGATGATGAAGAACTTCTTCGGCACAGACTTTACCGACAAGCGTATCGTTGTAGGCGAGGGAGACACCCTCTCTCTCGGTGAGCACACCCTCACCTTCGTTACCGCTCCCATGGTACACTGGCCTGAGGTAATCGTTACCTATGACAGCAAAGATAAGGTTCTTTTCTCTGCTGACGGCTTTGGTAAATTCGGCGCTCTGGATATAGAGGAGGACTGGGCTTGCGAGGCAAGACGCTACTACTTCGGCATCGTTGGAAAATACGGCGCTCAGGTGCAGGCTCTCCTCAAGAAAGCCGCAGGTCTCGAGATCGATATAATCTGTCCTCTTCACGGACCTGTCCTCACAGAAAACCTTTCCTACTACCTTAACCTCTACAACACCTGGTCAAGCTACGAGGCAGAGGAGGAGGGCATTGTTATTGCCTACACCTCTATCTACGGCAACACAAAGAAAGCTGTAATGAAGCTTGCTGAAATGCTCAGACAGAACGGCTGTCCCAAGGTGGTAGTAAACGACCTTGCAAGATGCGATATGCACGAGGCTATAGAGGATGCCTTCCGCTACAGCAAGCTTATCCTTGCCACCACAACCTATAACTCCGAGATATTCCCCTATATGCGTGAGTTCATTACCCACCTTACAGAGAGAAACTACTCTAACCGCACAGTTGCTCTCATTGAAAACGGAAGCTGGGCTCCCACCGCTGCAAAGATCATGAAGGGTATGTTTGAGAAGAGCAAGAACATCACCTTCTGCGAAAATACAGTCAAGATCCTCTCTGCTTTAAGTGACGAAAGCTCCGCTCAGCTCTCTGCTTTAAGCGATGAGCTTTGCAAAAGCTACCTTGCCCAGCAGAGCGACACAGCAGACAAGAACAACCTCTCTGCACTTTTTAATATCGGCTACGGTCTCTATGTTGTCACTACTAACGACGGCAAAAAGGACAATGGTCTCATTGTAAACACAGTTACTCAGGTGACCAACACTCCCAACAGAATTGCGGTTACCATCAACAAGGAGAACTATTCCCATCATATCATCAAGCAAACCGGCAAGATGAACGTAAACTGTCTGAGCACAGAGGCTCCCTTTGCCGTGTTTGAGAAATTCGGCTTTGAGAGCGGCAGAAATACTGATAAATTCGCTGACTGCGAACCCCTGAGAAGCGATAACGGTCTCATCTTCCTGCCCAGATACATCAACTCCTTTATGTCTTTGGAGGTTGAGCAGTATGTTGACCTTGACACTCACGGAATGTTCATCTGCAAAATTACCGAGGCAAGAGTTATTTCCGATAAGGAGACCATGACCTACACCTACTATCAGGAGAACGTAAAGCCCAAGCCCGAAACAGAGAATAAGAAGGGCTGGGTCTGCAGGATATGCGGCTATGTGCATGAGGACGAGGAGCTGCCCGAAGACTTCATCTGTCCTCTCTGCAAGCACGGCGCTGCAGACTTTGAAAAGATTCAGTAATATTTTTAACAGAACCCATTATACTATAATTTATATGGAGGTAATATTATGAAGGAAACAAGATTCTTTATTTGTGAGCATTGCGGCAACATTGTAGGTCTTATCAACAACGCAGGTGTGCCTCTCAAGTGCTGCGGTCAGAATATGACAGAGCTTATTCCGAACACCGTAGAGGCAAGCACAGAGAAGCATCTGCCCGTTGTATCCGTTGAGGACGACTTTGTTAAGGTAGCTATCGGAGAAACACTTCACCCCATGACAGAAGAGCACAGCATTCAGTGGGTGTATCTCCAAACCGACAAAGGCGGTCAGAGAAAGAACCTGCTCCCCGGTGAAAGCCCCGAGGTAACCTTTGCTCTCTATGACGAAAAGCCCCTTGCGGTATATGCCTACTGCAATCTCCACGGTCTCTGGAAAACCGAAATCTGATAACAAAGCGAAAGCCGAGAGCAACAGCTCCCGGCTTTTATCTTTCTCTCTTTGCTTTTTTTATTCTCCTTGCTAATTGCACCACGGGAAATACGAAAATTACGTCCTTAATAAACATTGTACCAAACAGCAGGATCACCCCTGAGAGAGGCAAGGGATAAGCACCCAGATAGAATTCCGATATCAGAACAAAATAAGTAATTCCCACCGCATACAGAGCTGAAAGCCCATAAAGAGCGCCTGTATATTCACCTTTATTCCTGAACTTGGAGGTAAGCATTACAAAGGGCGGATAACCTATGAGAAAGCCTGCAGTTGGCAAAAGGAAGGTGGAAATACCGCCTCCCGAAGAGAAAACGGGGAGACCCATAAACCCCATAAGCAGATATACGGATACCGCCGCAAAAGGAACTCTTATGCCATCGCTCACAAGAGTGCACAGAAGTAGCATCTGCACAGAAAAAGTAAGAGGAGCTACAGGCGTGGGTATCCTGATATATGCAACAAGGGTAAGAATTGCTACTAAAAGTGCACCCCACACAAGACTGCGTGTTTTCACAAAACTCCTCCTTTACATACATTCTACCTGATAATATACCACCAAAACCGAGACTTCTCAAGTCTTTTCCTCTCTCCCTGTTTATTGACAGTCCGAGGAAGATAATGATATAATTTAAAGGTTATAAATGTGATTCAAAGGAGCGATTTTCTTGGGCTTGTCCTTTTTCCTTCTGAGCCTCACTCTGGGAGTAGGTCTCTCCATGGATGCCTTTTCCGTATCCCTTGCAAATGGTCTTTCAGAGCCTTGTATGAGGTGGCGAAAGCTTTTCTCCGTTTCAGGTGTGTTTGCTTTCTTTCAGGGGCTTATGCCTCTAACAGGCTGGCTCTGTGTTCATACCGCAGTAGAGTATTTCTCCGTTTTTGAAAAGTTCATCCCCTACATCGCCCTCTTGCTCCTTTCCTTTATCGGCGGCAAAATGCTTTTAGAAAGTATAAAAAACGAAGGTGAGGATCTCTGCGAAAAGAAAACTCTCACTTTGCCTACCTTGCTTTTACAGGGTGTGGCAACCTCAATAGACGCCCTTTCCGTAGGCTTTACCATTTCTTCCTACGATATTCTCTCCGCTCTCCTCTGTGCTTTCATAATTTCCGCTGTGACCTTTGTTATCTGTACTGCAGGTGTAATCATCGGCAAGAATGCAGGCACAAAGCTTTCCTCCAAAGCAGGAATTCTCGGCGGTGTTATTCTGATTTTTATTGGTCTTGAGATCTTTATCACCGGAATTTTCTGATAAAACAGTTGTAAAAAGCAAGGTGTTCATTATGAAAAAAACATTCAAAAGACTTTCTGCCCTTATACTTTCCCTTTTTCTTCTCTTCTCCTCGGTTTGTGTTGTATCTGCAGAAGAAGCTCATAAGGGATATGATGCGGTAGTACTTTTCACTCATGACCTGCACTCCCATTTCCTTCCCTCAAGAGACAGCGAGGGCGGCGAGTTCGGCGGTTATGCCCGACTTGCTACCCTGATAAACGAGCAGAAAAAGCTTTATCCTGACGCCCTTCTTTTAGATGGCGGCGACTTCTCCATGGGCTCTCTTTTCCAGACAGGCTACAAGGAGCTTGCCCTTGAGCTTCGTCTTATGGGAAAGCTGGGATACGATGCCACCACCTTCGGAAATCACGAATTTGACTATCTTCCCGAGGGTCTTGCCTCCATGCTCAGAAGTGCCAAGGAAAGCGGAGATAAGCTTCCTGCCATAGTGGATGCAAACTACCTTCCCTCTGACACCAACCTCAAGGCCGCTTTTGAGGACTACGGAGTTGAAGATTACATAATACTGGAGCGTGGCGGAATACATTTCGTGATCTTCGGCATATTCGGCGTAGATTCCCACGACTGTGCACCCAACTCGGGCATTGAGCTTCAGGACCCCATAGAAACAGCACAAAAAACGGTAGATGCCGCCGTTAAAGAATGCAAGGAAAAGTACGGCAAAGACCCTGTGGTCATCTGTCTTTCCCACAGTGGAACAGAGGACGGAGAGCCTGAGGGCGAGGACATTGACCTTGCAAATGGCACAGACGGCATTGATCTGATAATTTCGGGACACACCCACTCTACCCTTCAAAAGCCCCACGAGGTAAATGACACTTACATTGTTTCAGCAGGTGAATACGGCAAATACTTAGGCGTTGCCAAATTTGATATTGAAGACGGAGAAACAGAGCTTGAGGACTATGAGCTTATCCCCGTGGATGAAAGTGTTGAGGATGACCCTGAGATAGCCGCTCTTGTTGAGGGCTACAAGCAGGATATAAATGAAAACTACCTTGCTCCCTACGGCCTTACCTTCGACACTGTTCTTCTGAATAACCCCTATAAATTCGACTCTGTTGACGAGGTATACGATACTCAGCATGAATCCACCCTGGGAAACCTTTTTGCAGATGCCTACAAGTGGTATGTAGAAGAGGTAACAGGCGAAAAGGTGGATATGGCACTTACCGCTGCAGGCGTTATCCGTGAGACCCTCTACATCGGTGATGTGACTGTTTCCGATGTATTCAACGCCGCATCCCTCGGTGTGGGTACTGAGGGTGAGCTTGTAGAGGTATATATCACGGGCAAAGACCTTAAAAACGCCCTTGAGGTAGATGCCTCTGTTCAGCCCCTTATGAGCTCTGCACAGCTTTTCTGCTCAGGTGTTGAGTACTCTCTGAATCAGTACAGAATGATATTTAACAAGGTAGATTATGCAAGACTCAGACGAGACGACGGCTCTCTTGAGAAAATCGAAAACAAGAAGCTCTACAGAGTTATCACCGGTATGTATATGGGTCAGATGCTGGGTACCGTTGAGAAGACCTCCTTTGGTCTCATAAAGGTAACCCCCAGAGACAAGGACGGCAACCCCATCTCCCAGGAAGACCTGAAAAACTATGTTGTCAAGGATAAAGAGGGCAAACCCCTCAAGGAGTGGTACGCTATCTGTGCCTACCTTCAGGAGATGGGCGGCACCATGGACGCCAGGTACGAAAAGCCCGACGGCAGAAAGGTTGTATATAAGAGCCTAAACCCCATAAAGATGCTCAGAGGTGCCAATATTTTCACCTATGCAGCCATCCTTATTATAATCCTCCTGCTTCTTCTTATTTACCTTATTGTCCGCCTTATCATCAAGCTTATTAAGAAGATAATCAGAAAAAGAAAGGCGAAGAAATCACCCGAAGAGCAAAAGCCTGACGAAAAGGATATTTCAGATGAAAGCAAGGAAAAAGCCCCTTCAGATACATCAGAAAAAACAGAAGAATAAGCTGACATAAATGAGAAACCGCACTCCAAAAAGGAGTGCGGTTTCTCTGTGCTTGCAAATCTCTTCGGTAAAGGAGATTTTTGAAAAGAGGTTTTATGGAGTATCAATTCTCAATATCTGTAAAGCTTGTTACGTTTTCTATGTCCGCTTTCTTAACAGCAAGAACATTGGCTCTTACATTCATATCGGGAGTCGGGTTAATTGCACGGAATACGGTTCTGTAAACAGTCAGCATACTGCCCTCTACTGTGAGTTTATCTATCATATGAGAGCAACAGCTTCCACCCACAACATTCGTTGTGATAACAAGGGCATAATCTCTGAAGAAATTGTCGTCATACTCCGGGGGAAGAGGAGGCGCCTCAAAGAATCCTTTTCCGAAAGATTCGTATATCTGCTCTGCCTTCTCACGACTGTTGCAAATCTCAATGGAATTATCAACGCCTCTGTATTCCACTCTGAATTCATCAACATGATAGAAGACTATCTCTTTCTCGAAGATCTCTTCGGGGGGAAGCCCCGCTATGTGCTTCTGAATAGCGGTGGCATCCTTTACCGTTCTCTTGCCGTCACGGTCATAGTCAGACTTAAAGCCTAAAGGAAGCTCCTCGTCGCCTTTTTTGTAATTCTCAAGTGTATCAAAGGGATCGTTCACAAGCTCTGCGATCTGCTTCTGGATAAAGGTAGCATCGGAAACGGTGAGCTTTCCGTCCTTGTTCATATCACCGATAAGCTCAACGCCGCCGCAGAAAGGAATACACTCCTCTATTCCCTCAACACCGTAGTTATACGCATCGGGAAGACTTAAAAGCCTGTCCTCCATAGGAATATAAACGGCATAACCATGGGCAAAGGGGGAGGATGACCAGAGATCCCTCATAAGGTAGTTTCCGAAAACGGAAACGCAGGGGATATTCTTCTCCTCATCAGCCTTAAGCTTGAAGAGAACATATTCGGGAAGCTCCGTATTCTCGCCAAAGTGGTAGTAAAGCTCCTTATATGTTGAGGTCTCGGGTGAGAGGTAGGTGTCCCAATCCACATAGGGCTCATCTGTGGGATAGTTTATTATCTCATAGATTCGGTCCTTGAAGCTGTTGTAGGGATTTATGGTTGTTTTGCCGTCATTGAAGATAATGTCCCTGTAATACCCGGTTGCAAAGGAATAGGTATATATGTTGCCGTATCCTGCAACATAGCTTGGCTCAAGCTTCTCGCCGGGCCAAGGTGCATTCTCTACATCTCCAGCCCAACCATATCTGGCATATACATATACTTCATCCCAGCCCTCGGGATTGGTAAATCCGTACGTCTCTCCTCCCACAACACCGGGAGCGGGTTCAATATAGATGTGGTCTGTGCTGTAAGCAGCACTTGCAAAGATCACGGACGAGCTCACCAGAAGAGCAAATACCATTATCAAAGACAGGATTTTTTTCATAATCGGCACCTCACTTTTTAAGTATGAGTTTTCACTCTCTGTTAATAATACCATCCGGCATATGCTTTTGTCACAAAATTTCTGAAAAAATTTTATTTTTCCTCTTTTCTAACTCTCCATTGATGGGAAAGAGACTTTGTGTTATCATAGATAAAAGATTTTTTAAGAAAATTTTTATTTTTTGAGACATTTTGATTCCCTTAAAAGTATTAAGGGTGAGGGAGGTGAGCTTATTACTGTGGATATGAAGAAAGTGGAGCGTGCAGTGAAACTCCACTCTGAAAGGCTTCTCAAGGTCGCCTATACATATACGAAGAATATGGATGATGCACAGGATATGGTACAGGAAGCCTTCTGCAGATATATGGTAAAAGCACCCATCTTCCTCTCGGATGAACATGAAAAGGCGTGGCTCATCCGAATAACCGTGAATCTCTGCAAGAGCCACCTTACCTCAAGCGCTGTAAAAGGGCGCAGTGACCTTGACGAAAATATCAGCACAAGCGACAGCTACGATTCCGGTCTGATGTCTGCGGTAATGGAGCTGCCTGAAAAATACAGGCTGGTCATACACCTCTTTTACTATGAAGGCTACAGCGTAAAGGAGATCGCAAAGCTTCAGGGGGGCTCTACCTCCTCAGTGACAACCAGACTGCAAAGAGCCCGTGAGCTGCTAAAAACGAAGTTAGGAGATGATTATCTGTGAGCGAAGAACTCTTTAAAACTGAATACAGAAAAGCCGCAGACAGCATTCCTCTTCCTGAAAACTTCGAGAAGAATCTGCTCTTAAACCTTGATAGGTTCAGAGAGGAAACTGAAAGCGAGAAAACTCCTCAGAAGAGCCGTACTCCTCTTTATCTCTCGCTTATTGCGGCATCCCTGGCACTTATTATTTCCCTTTCCCTTATATTCGGACTTAAAAACAACTCTGATACTCCCCCTCTTACGCCCTTACGTCGTGAGGTTACTCTATCCATCCGTTCAGCGGTAAATACCCAAGGCGTGCAGGGAGCAAGGGTAGTCTTCAGAGACTCCTCAGGAAACCTTGTTAAGGACGAGGACGGCGCCACCCTTGAGACCGTTTCTGACGAAAACGGCACCGTGGTCGCCACTCTTCCCGAGGACACCCTTACCGCAGAGGTAAGCCTTGAGGGCTATATCACTCTCACTCAGCCCCTAAACACAAACGAGGAAAACATCTACATCAGCCCCGTTATGAGCGAGAACACCTACAGAGCCGTGCTCTCATGGGATAAAACCTGCGACCTTGATGCCGTACTAAGCATTACCGCAGATGATAAGACAGAAACTATTTACTACTTCGGTAGTGATATAAAGAACAAAGACGGAGAAGTTATTGCCGCCCTTGACACAGACGACACAACGGGAGAGGGTGTGGAGACCATCACCTTCATCCCCGAAAAAGACTCTCTTATCCGTTACTGCGTAGGTTCCTATTCTCACTTAAACGGAGACTACAAGGAAAATTTCGGAAGTACAGGTGCTACGGTAACCCTTTACAAGGGGACAGAAATTATTGAGGTTTATGAGCTGTCTCCATCTGCGGAGGGTAACGCCTGGGTAGTCTTTGAGCTTTTAAATGACACTCTGAGTAAGATAAGCTCCACAAAAACTGTTGGAGCTATCAACGAGATAGAGTGAGAGAGGGTGGAGTTATGAGAAAATTTATACTTGCATTTTTGTGTATGATACTGGTGACATTGATAACGGTTTCCGTTGTTTCTCCTGCTCAGGCAGCAGAAGAAAGCGGTGTTACCATTATCGCCAATGAGAATTACATCTACGAGATTTCCCCCATGGGAACCGTTCGCATTCTTCGCTACATAGGAGAGGAGAGGAATCCTCAGATCCCCGAAAAAATCGATGGCAGAGACGTTCTCATACTGGGAGAATATTCCTTTATGGGTACGGATATCCTGAGTATCACCCTGCCTGAAACCCTGATGCGTGTCCAGAAAGAGGCATTCTATGACTGTCAGTCCCTCAGGCTAGTAAACATCCCCGAGGGCGTTACCTTTGAGGAAGGCATATTCCGAAATTGCAGAAACCTTACGGATGTACACTTTGACAGCTATGTACGCTCCCTCAGCCCCGCTATGTTCTACGGCTGTATTTCTCTGGAAAAAATAATCCTTCCCGATAAAATCAAGGCTATTCCTTCGGAGACCTTTGCTTTCTGCTCAAAGCTTAAAGAAGTAGCCTTCTCCGAGGAGCTTACCGCTATCGGAACACGTGCTTTCTATTATGCGCCCATAAAAATCAGCGACACGACCCTTCCCAACACTCTCACCACTATCGACAATGAGGCTTTTGCTTATAACAGCGAAATCTCCTCTCTTACTCTCCCCGAGGGTGTTGAAACCATCGGAAAAAGAGCCTTCTCCTACTGCAGCAATCTCACTACACTGGCTATTCCCGAGAGTGTCAGGACTATCGGCGGCAAAGCTTTTGCAAATAACCCCAAGCTCACCACGCTTAAAGCTCCTTCTTTAAACGAAAACCTTGTTGCAGCAGAGGACGCATTTGAGAACACGCCCCTTGAAGACTGTAATCCTATACCTTCACAAAGCACCAACACCTACTATTTTTATATGCCTGATGGGTGGCGTAACACCTACGCCAACACCGCCGGCATCTACTGGTGGGAGGGTACTGACGCCTGTTCTTCGTGGCCCGGTTATGAAGCAAATAAAACAGACGATGATGGCGTTTACTGCTATAACGTTCCTAAAGACGTAACCTGCATTATCTGGAACAACCATCTTGACGGCGGTTCAGATATGTCAAATCCTCTATACAAAGCATCTGTTCAAACCGAAAATATTGCATGCGATCAATATAAGCCGGGCGAAAACGACAACTACCCAGACGGTGTTGAAAGCTTCGATAATATGATCTATGTTATTGATCCTTTCAAGACAAGCATTGATGAATACAGCGGTAAAATGACATACACAGGTGAATGGTATTACTACTATGGCGATGGATTGTGCGGCTTCACACAAAAAAAGGGGGACGGCGAAATATTTCAGATCGCTAAACTGATCAACAGTCCCTCTTCTATGCCCGTAGAAACCTTACCGACGGAAACAGAGACCAACGGAGTTGAGTCTGTTCCTTGCGAGACTTATCCGGCTACAGCACCCACTCTGACCGAAACGACTCCATCCGAGCCGCCTGTCCCAACTGAAACTGCTCCTGCCGAAACCGAACCAAACTACACCACGCCGGCAGAGTCTGTCCCCTGCGGAACGTTTCCCTCAGAAACCACACCCTCCGAGGGCGAAAGCTCCGGCACTGTAGAGAAACCTTCCACAAGCGACCCAGCAACCCCTGATGAACCCGAACAGGATTACTTTGAATCTGTAGAAGCTATCCATAAAAACGAAGCCTACACAAATCTTCGCAACAATATGAAGCTCTGGGCAAGCCTTGGCTGGGATGTGCGGATCCGTGGAGATGTAAACGGAGATACGGTGGTCAACGTCAGAGATGCCACCCATATACAGAAGCATCTGGCAGGAATAGGCACAGAGAAGATTCTCCTTAAAAACGCCGATGTCAATACAGACGGCTCGGTGAATATCCGCGATGCCACTCTCATTCAGAAGAAGGTTGCAGGAATAATAAACTCTTTTGACTAAAAACTACATACACTTTCTACGCAATGCACCGCCGGGTATCTCGGCGGTGTTTTTGTTGCTCCTGCTTGAAAAACTTTTTCTTGACAAGCTATATACCGTTTGGTATAATGCCCTTGTGAGGTGATGAAATGATCACAGAGAACAAAGACAACCGACAGCAGATTTTAGAGTGTGCTCTCCGACTTTTCGCCAAAAAAGGCTATGACGGAGTGTCAACTCAGGAGATCGTAGATGCTGCAGGGGTCACAAAGCCTACCATGTACCACTACTTCGGCTCAAAGGAAGGGCTTTTGCAGGATGTTTTCAAGGCTTACTACACGGACTTTCTCAGAAAACTGGAGGGAGCGCTCACTCTTCCCGAGGACGTATCTCTTTCCGTCTTTAGGCTTATCAGAGCCTACTTTGACACAGCTCTTTATCAGCAGGATTTCTTTGCTTTTCGTAGCTCTCTGACGCTGCGCTCAGGGGAGGATGCCGCCTCTCTTGCCGCCGCCCCATATATAGAGCGAGAATTTACACTTATAAAGGAGTTCTTCAAGAAGGCGGCACAAATTGCAGGAAACCTAAGAGGCAAGGAAGCCCAGTGCACCATAAGCTTTATCGGTGTGGTATCAGCAAATACCGCCGCATATCTATTCACAAAAAACGAAAAGCTTCTTTCTGACGAAGCGGCACTTCGCATTCGCCAGCAATTTCTCTACGGCATATATTCTTAATGTAAATATATTTTTATCTAATCTATACCATTCGGTATAAACAGGAGGACTTATGAGTAAATTTGAACCTAAAGACTGTATTTTTTACCACATCTATCCCTTGGGCTTCTGCGGCGCACCCCAAGAAAACCCTATGGTTGAAGCCGTAAACCGCATTGAAAAAGTGGCAAAGTGGATACCCCGAATGAAAACTTTGGGAGTAAACGCCCTGTACATCGGCCCCGTTTTCCACTCCAAATACCACGGCTATGAAACATGGGATTATAGAAAGATAGACTCAAGACTGGGTACCAATGAGGATTTCAAAAAGGTATGTGAGGAGCTTCGCAAAAACGGAATACGAATCGTCCTTGACGGTGTATTCAACCACGTAGGCAGAGGCTTCTTCGCTGTAGAGGACGTTCTGCGAAACAGAGAGAATTCTCAGTACAGAGACTGGATATCAGGACTTAATTTTTATGGTAACAACCGCTATAACGACCATCTTTCCTACGACTGCTGGGCAGGACACGAGGAGCTTGTAAAGCTTAACCTCAAAAACCCCGATGTCACAAAGTATCTGCTTGACAGCGTCGATATGTGGATAGAGGAGTTTGGCATCGAGGGTCTAAGACTTGACGCCGCTGATTGCATTGACCTTGAATTCTTCAAGAAGCTCCGCTCCTTTACCGAATCCAAGAACCCCGATTTCTGGCTGATGGGTGAGCTTACCCACGGAAACTACGAGCCCTGGCTCAGGGACGGAATGCTCCACTCTGTCACCAACTACGAATGCTACAAGGGCATCCACTCCAGCATCACCTCAAAGAATCTCTTTGAAATTATGAGTTCCCTTGACCGCCAGTTCGGCCCCTGGGGTATCTACAAAAATTCCACCCTCTACTCCTTTGTGGATAACCACGACGTAAACCGAATTTCCTCGGTGCTTAAAAACCACAGAGAGAATCTCAGAACCGCCTACACCCTTATATATACCATGCCAGGCATTCCCAGCATCTACTATATGAGCGAATACGGCATAGAGGGCGAGAAGGCGCACCACAGCGACGCACCTTTGAGACCTGCAGTAGATGTGGATAATCCCGAGATTAAGGACGACACACTGCTTCCTCATCTTGTGGAGCTTAAAAACCTCAGAGAAAGCTCTCCTGCTCTACGCTACGGCAATTTTGAGAGAGTTTTCACCATGAACGAGTATATGGTCTTTGCAAGAAGCTGTGACGAGGACACAAGGCTTGTGTTCATAAACATTTCCCACAACGAGGAAACCGCCCGCTTCAACTACAGAGGCAGATATTACGAGGAAAAAATTGCACCCTGCTCATACAAGGTGCTTAAGGTATAAACTATCAGAAGGTGATTATATGTTCCGAGGAATTTTCAAAAAAGAAAAAGCCCTCTGTACCGAGAGGAATCTTGAAATTCTGAAAAGTGCGAAAAGAGGAATACTCTCCGTTATGGGTGACCACGGCTATCCTTACGGAGTGCCTATGAATCATTACTTTGACGAGGATGAATGTAAGCTCTACTTCCACTGCGGCAGAGGCGGACACCGAGAGGAATCCATAAAGAAATGCTCAAAGGTTTCTTTCACCACTTATATAGAAGAAAAAGCACCTGACAGCTGGGCTTACGATGTAGAGAGCGTTATCGTCTTCGGCGAGGCTGAGATTATTGATGACCCCGTCGCCGCTGAAGAAATCACACGAAAGCTCAGCGCAAAATTCACGGATGACAAGGATTTTGTTGAGGGTGAGATAGAAAAGTATCTGAGTGAAACGGTAATAATATGCGTTACACCTCTTCATATTTCAGGTAAAAAAATCAGAGAAGCATAAAAGAAGGGAGGCACACGCCTCCCTTTTCTCGTTATATTTTGTTTTATCTTCAGCTTCGAAGGGCATTCTTTGTGGCTTCAAGACGCTCTACTGTCTCGTTTCTGTCCCAGCAGAGGAAGAAGTTATCGGACTTCACTATGCTTTTGTCGAGCTCCTCCACTGCGGTCAGATACTCTGAATAGGACACATCTTCTCCGTTTAGCTTGCATCCAACAGCTCCGTCTTCAATATATCCGCTAAGCTCAAAGCTGAAAGCTGTCTCAAACTCCTTGCCGTTGAACTTCTTGTAATTGTTCATGGTATATGCCTGAGAGGTTCCTGTTACAAAATACGCAAAATCCTCTGTATAGCATATATAGACAGAGGGATCCGGGCCGCCTGTGGTGTAGAGGTCCCCTGACTCGATGCAGGTAACCTTATCTTCCACAACAGCATAGATGGTGTATTTCATCTCGAAGTGTTCAGCACCTACATCCATATGGCCAAGCACAAGCTCGGGAGTTCCGTTTTTGTCGAAATCCACCAGATTTGCATAGTAGAGACCGCTTCCGATGGAGAAGGTATCTGCCTCGGGAATTGTGCCGAAGTCACGCTCGAAAAGCTCGATTATCTCAAGGTACTCAGCCTTATAGTCAAAAACCTCTGAAACTCCGTCAGTACCCTCAGGTAAAGTTCCCGAAGGCACTACCTCTGCCTCTGTTTCGGTCTTTGAAACGGTATCTGTTGCTGTTTCTGTTTCGCTCACAGCAGGTACAGTAGTGGTTTCGCTTTCCTTTTTTTCGCCCTCGCTTTTAGCACAAGCACAAAGCATCAGCAGAGAGAGCAGAATACATATAATAAAGCTTAAGGTTTTTTTCATAGGATCACCCCATATTTCTTTGTGATTTCAGTATAGCACTCTGCCGAGATACTTGTCAACGAAAAGTGCATTTCCTGAGGATTTTCGTGAAGATTATATAAAAATCACGGGAACTTGCACATGGTCTCAAAAAAACACTTGCAAGAAAGGGAAAAAAGCCTTATAATAGCGATGTATGAGTTATCTCAATTTTAAATTCAGAAAGGAGTAACGCAAACAATGAATTATTCACATGAAGTACAGAAAATGTGCGTTGTTGCAAAAGGACCCAAGCACGGTCCTGCACCCATTCCCGAAGAGGGCAAGTGGGTAAAATCCTATCAGATTTCCGACATCTCCGGTCTTTCCCACGGTGTAGGCTGGTGTGCACCCCAGCAGGGTACATGTAAGCTCACTCTCAATGTTAAGAACGGTATTGTCGAAGAGGCTCTTGTTGAGACTCTCGGATGCTCCGGTATGACTCACTCCGCAGCTATGGCAGCAGAGATCCTTCCCGGAAAAACTCTCCTTGAGTGCCTTAACACAGACCTTGTTTGTGACGCTATCAACACCGCTATGAGAAACATCTTCGAGCAGCTCGCTTACGGCAGAAGCCAGACAGCATTCTCCGAGGATGGTCTTCCCATCGGCGCAGGCCTCGAGGACCTTGGTAAGGGCCTCCGTTCACAGGTTGGTACAATGTTCTCCACAAAGGACAAGGGCGTACGCTATATGGAAATGGCAGAAGGCTATGTTCTCAAGACTGCTCTTGACGAGAACAATGAGGTTATCGGCTATCAGTTTGTTAAGCTCGGCAAGATGATGGAGGATATCCGTCACGGCATGAGCCCCGACGAGGCATATAAGAACAACATCGGTCAGTACGGTCGCTTTGATGGCGCAGCTAAGTACATTGACCCTCGTGAAGAATAATAAGGGAGGTTAAAGTAATGGCTGTAACATTTGAAAGCATGGACAGAAGAATGCCTAAGATCAACGCTTGCATGGCTGAGTATGGCATCAAGGATCTTGAAGAGGCACGTCAGATCTGTCTCGATAAGGGTTTTGACCCCGATGAAATCGTAAAGGGCGTTCAGCCCATCGCATTTGAGAACGCTTCCTGGGCTTACACTCTCGGTTGCGCAGTTGCAATCAAGAAGGGCTGCACCACAGCTGCTGATGCTGCAGAGGCTATCGGTATCGGTCTTGAGGCATTCTGCATCCCCGGCTCCGTTGCAGAGCAGAGAAACGTTGGTCTCGGTCACGGTAACCTGGGTGCAATGCTCCTCAGAGACGAGACAAAGTGCTTCGCATTCCTTGCAGGTCACGAGTCCTTCGCTGCTGCTGAAGGTGCTATCGGTATCGCAAGAAACGCAAACAAGGCAAGAAAAGAGCCCCTCCGTGTTATCCTTAACGGTCTCGGCAAGGATGCTGCTTACATTATCTCCAGAATCAACGGCTTCACATACGTTGAGACAGAGTTCGATTACTTCACAGGCGAGCTCAAGATAGTAGAGGAGAAGGCTTTCTCCGACGGCGAGAGAGCGGCAGTTCGTTGCTACGGCGCAGACGATGTTCGTGAAGGCGTTGCTATCATGCAGTTCGAGAACGTTGGCGTTTCCATCACAGGTAACTCCACTAACCCCACAAGATTCCAGCACCTCGTTGCAGGTACGTACAAGAAGTGGGCTATCGAGAACGGCGTTCAGTACTTCTCCGTTGCATCCGGCGGCGGCACAGGCCGTACACTTCATCCCGATAACATGGGCGCTGGTCCTGCTTCCTACGGTCTCACAGACTCCATGGGCAGAATGCACGGCGACGCTCAGTTTGCAGGTTCTTCTTCCGTTCCTGCTCACGTTGAGATGATGGGTCTTATCGGTATGGGTAACAACCCCATGGTTGGTGCAACAGTTGCTTGCGCAGTTGCAGTATATAACGCAATGAAATAATCTAAAAAACCGCATTATAATCAGTTTTTTTGGATTTTTATAGAATTACAGGGTTTGAAGCAATTATGCTCCAAACCCTGTTTTTTATTTTCAACATCGCAAATTTTCTATAAATTTTCAACATAAAATTTTAAACCCATATAAAATCCATCAAAAAAGTATCAACCCGATGGATTAGTTCGTATTCTGTTTGTTTCAGAACTTGCTAGAGTCTGCGACCTGAGCCGCTGGGCTGTCTATAAATACATTTCTCTTTTGGAAGCATAAACGAAGGGAGCCGAAAAAAGGCTCCCTTGTTTCTACTCTAATATTTCTGCATTTCCATAACTGATTTTTCCGTCTGTTGTTATAGTAGTTGTAAATATAAATCCATAATTATCAAAATCTGTTTTTGTTTCGTTAGTAAACCCGCTCATATTTCCTTTTAGTATTACAGTCCAAGAACCTTCTTCATTCATTTCAGCAGAGCAAACCCCATAGTTCGGTTCACTATAAAAATAAAAGCCAAGTTCAGACGCAATACGAGAGGCTGTGCTAAAGGCTCCGTTATCGCTTTTCACAGCAGAAATTGCTTCCTGTGCAGTATCAATGGTAGTATCTTTTTCTTTCTTGCCACAAGCACAAAACGAAAGTGTGAAAATTAAAATCAGAATAAGTAAAACTATCTTTTTCATTTCTTTATCCTAATCACTCAAACTCGTCAAATTCTACCTTAGAGAAGTTAAATTCATCATTTGCTGAATCAAAAGTAGCAACAACACCGAATTTAGTGGATAATTCTATGTTATCTTCTTCAGTTATGATTGTTGCCGTTCCTAAAACAGCCCACTGATTCTCCTCTATAAGTGTAGTAGAAACAATATCCACTTTAGGTGTTCCAGTAATCAAGTCACCAACAGACTCATCTAAATATGCAATTATAAAAGTGTTTGTTTCGCTTGATAACCTTTCTTCTGGAGTGAGTTTTTTATTACCACCACAAGCACACAGAGATAGACACAGCACAAGTGCCAGGATTAGAGATAGAGTTTTTTCATTTTGATTCCTTCTTTCTGTAAAAATAAAAAAGTGTGTGCAACCAAAAGTCACACACACCGAAAAACGCATAACTCTTAATTGCTACCACACAACATTTTCAATCAATACCAAAGTATGCGAAAATTGAGCATGCATTTTTACCGAAAGATAAAAACACATACTTTGCGTATTGATAAATATAAAAATGTTATGTGGTATGATTAAACTATAACACAAAAGCAACTACAACGCAATAAATAATTACCATTCTGAGCGGAGAAATCCGCTCTTTTTTATTTTATCTTCTTGTGGTAGAATGAGTGTATAAGAGCCAAAAGGGAGGCTATGAAAATGGCTGAGGAAAAAGTTAAAGGTTCAAATGGCATAAAACAAAATCAGAAGATGAAGCCGTTTCTGACTTATCATATACTGACAAAAAAGACAGATGAAGAACACACAATGACTGCTGACGAGATTGCGGCAGATCTTGAAGTGGATTTTGAAGTTGCCGCTGAGCGGCGTTCTATTTACACCGATATTGCAGAAATTAACAAAATGCTTGTCGCCATAGAATACACTGTTACACTTGAAGAAAGATAATTTCTCCAGTAGAGAGAAAAAATCCTGATGGTACACCAAAAGGTAGTGTGGTTTTATTAGAAGAGTGGTTGGAAAAAAACTATTATTCACGAAATCCAGATGGAGCTAAACTTTTCAAAGAAAAGGTTTCAAGTGTATTACGAGAAATAAGAAAAATCAGACAAATTCCTGCTCACGAACTATATGAAAACAAACATGACAAATCAGTATATAAAAAGCAAAACGAATTAGTGACCTCTTTATACTATGCTCTTCGAGATATTAGAGCAATTTTACTCAAACACCCTAATAATAGAGGCATTACAATCCCCACAGAGTTAAATGGAGATAATGTTGTTATCTACTAATACAAAAGCTGTATTAAAGTTGTTTATACGTGGTTGTTTTGTTGTGTAAAACACATCTTGACTTTTATTAAAAGTTGATCTATGATGGGACTAACCCCAGTTTATAATACACCAATTCCGAAAGTTCCCCTCGGAAAACCTTGATGAAATCAAGGTTTTCACAGACTCCATGGGCCGTATGCACGGCGACGCTCAGTTTGCAGGTTCTTCTTCTGTTCCTGCTCAGCGCCCCGATGATGGGTCTTATCGGTATGGGCAACAACCCCATGGTTGGTGCAACAGTTGCTTGCGCAGTTGCAGTATATAATGCAATGAAATAATCCAAAAACCTCATAATAACAGAGGTTTTATCACCGGATATATTACAGGGTTTAAGGATATCAAAAAGAATTCCTTAAGCCCTGTTGTTTTCCCTTTTACAGAGCTTTCTGTCACGGCGCAACTATTTCAGAAAATCTTCTGCCGCTACGCAGAATTTTTATTTGTCAGCTTTTCTTTTTTGAAAGCGAGGATGTTTTATGAAAATCAAATTAGTTATTCCTCCTGCAGGAGACTATACCAGCCCTTATCCCAGCATTGCCAGCTTAGATGCTTTCCTCAAGCTTAAGGGGCTTGAATCTGAACAATATGATATGAACCTGGAGGTTTATGACTATATATTCAGCAAAGAATATATGACCCTGTGTCTTGAGGAATTGAAATCCAAAGGAGCAAGCAGCTCCAAGTTAGAGCTTGTAGAGTATCTGGCAGATAATATTGATGAATGCAAAAACGCGCTCAGATCAGATGCCGGAATGGACGGAAAGGTCAGCAAAGCTTGTTACGATTTGCTGAAAACTGCCAGAGACGTTGTAAATGATCTCTGGAAAACGGAGGCACTTCGTTCCAACAATTACATTAACGATGCCTACAGCCTCCACAACAGACAGACCGTCTCTGAATGTATTGACGATACGTTAACAGGCAAACGCAAATCCCGTTTGTGTGACATAATGAGCAGATTTGTTGATGACCTGGTTAAAGACGCACAGGTTGTCGGTATTTCCGTATCCTTTATCGGTCAGATGTTTCCTACATTTATGCTCGCGGCTCTCTGCAAGATTGCAAAGCCCGATATAAAAATTGTTATAGGCGGCACTCTGGCTACAACATGGACAAAACGTTTAGATGCTCTCAGACCTATGTTCAAGGTGGTTGACTACTTTTCGTTCTTTGAGGGTGAGCGTTCCATCGAAGGTCTTATGCGTTACCTTATGGGAGAGACCGGGCTTCAGGAGGTTCCTTCGCTTTGTTATCTCGACGAGGACAGAATCGTCCTCAATCCCTCTGACGAACCCATCTCAATGGACGAATTGCCCACTCCCGTATATGAAAAGAAATATCTTCACAGATATTTTTCTCCCCGCCCCATATTGTCCTTGCTTACATGCAGAGGTTGCTACTGGAACCGCTGTTCGTTCTGCTCTCACGGTGCTATTTACAGAAACTGTTTCCGCACACGAAAGCCCCAGTTAGTGGTCGATGACATAGAACACTATATAAATGAATATGGTGCTAAATATTTTTCTTTCAACGACGAAGCCATCACGGCACCTATGCTCAAAAAGATATCTCAAGAAATCATTGACCGTAAGCTCGATATCGTCTGGAGAGACTATGCCCGCTTCGACAAGGGTCTCAGCAAAGAGATTCTCGAGATTGCACACAAGTCCGGTCTGCGCTCGCTTCTTTTCGGATTGGAAAGCTACAACGAAAGAGTTCTCTCCGTTATGAACAAAGGCATAAAAAGAGAATATGTGGAACCCATTCTCAAAGCTTGCCACGAAACAGGCATTTGGAATCACGTGTTTTTTATTGTGGGCTTTCCTACAGAAACTTATGAAGAGTTCCGTGAATCCTGCGATTTTATAAAAAGAAATTACAATTATGTTCACAGCGTTTCTTTCTCCGGTTTCTCCGCAACAAAGTTCTCCGATGTGTATTCTAACCCGGATAAGTATGGTATGGTCTTACCCGAAACCGATGAGGCAGAGTTAAATCCTGCCTGTACCATTTCAGAAAAAAATCCTGACGGCAACACCACTTTCGGCAAAAGAAAAGAGCTCACCCGAGTTCAGGATTCCATCGGACAGGATTTTTCCAACCAATGGTCCGGCAGAACATCACTGCTCTATATAGATGAGCTTCTGGAAATATGCAGAAGAGCGGCATCCGGCGATCAGCTTTTGCCATACTCCGTATCACCCTTGTTCTCAAAAGACGGAAATGTCAGATACGCCTCCATTGTAAAGGAAAACAAGTCCAAATTTGTATCGGTCAACGCCTCTACGGGTCAGTATCTGAAAATTTTAGGAAAACATTATTTTAAGGATGATGCAATTAATGAACTGTCAAAGGTTACGGGGTATCCTCCCGAGCTTTCAGAGTTTATGGCGGAGCAAATGATCATCTCCCTCTGCAAAGAATAATCTTTTGCGACATAGGTACCGATTGATTTCGGTTGAGAATCAATTAATAAATTCAGTCTTGGTAAGAAGCCATCCCCTGTTCGTCACGAGCAGGGGATTTTTGTGTCCTGTTATTGCAAACTTTTAATAGATATGGTAAGATAAGGGTGCTACACTAATTCTATATTTTGTTTCCACACGGGGAAGACTACCTTGGCAAAAGGTGTTTTCCTCTGTTTCCGTGTGGAAATTTGGGTTAGTGTAGCAACTTACCGAGGACAAACACTTTTTCGGCACATCCTTCGGGGTGTGCTTTTTTTATTGAGGTAGTTTTATGAAAAGACTCCCCGTCAAAAGAGTTGTAATTGCAGGTTGCAGAAACTACACTAACTACGAAGAAGCGAAAAGCTTCATTGATAAATGTTTACTGAATATCAGAAAGGACAACTCCATTATAATCCTCTCGGGCGGTGCCTCGGGTGCAGATGCTTTGGGAGAAAAATACGCCGCCGAAAACGGTTTTGTGGTGGAGCGATATCCTGCTCAGTGGAACAAATACGGAAAAAGCGCAGGACCGAGAAGAAACAAACAAACGGCAGAGGCTTGCGACTTTGTCATCTGCTTCTGGGACGGCAAAAGCCGAGGCACAAAGTCCATGATAGAATATACAAAGCTTTATAATAAACCCCTCCGAATAAAACATTTCGTGAATTCCTGATCCGGGTAGTTGACAGGCACATCACCCCTTGCTATAATACGAAATCTAAAAGGAGGTAATCAAATGGAAACTCGTAAAACAAAGCTTTCAAAAATCGCAAACAACACCTTCCGAGTAATTGATATCATTCTCGGTGTTGCTCCCCTTTTACTTTTGCTGAGACTTTTCTTTCAAATCGGCTTCGCATCTGCCGAAATCTGGCTCTTATATCCGTTCTTCCTCTTTTCACTTGCTTTCTTTACAAAAAACATACTGGCAATTTTCGGCGCTCTGATCCACTCTTTCATATTGATAGTTTGCTATTCTGCGGAGCATATTGCAGGTTATGCCGAAAGGGGCTGGAACACTCCTGTGGCACTCTACGTTCTCTTCTATATATTCCTGACGGCAGGTGTAGTACTCTCCGCCTTTGTGCTTATAACGGCTTACAAAAAAGCAAAGGAACCCCTCGTCAAAAAGCTTTATTTTGTCCCATCTGTTCTGTTTTTCCTTTGTTGCGCCATTCTTGAGATATCCTTTTGTATCTTGCCCGACCACTTTAACCAATTCAAAACGCATCTTCCTTTGGCTGTTATTTACCTTATAACCGCTCCTCTTTTCTATCTCATTCCCAGAGGTGTCTTTGTTCTCTATAAGAGAGAGGAAAAATACTGACCGCATCACATCGGCTTCCGATACTCGGAAGCCTTTTCTTTTTTATATATGCACAAAAGGAAGAACGCCCCAAACCATACTGCATATTAACCGCTTTTCCATATTAATATTTGTTAAGCTTATAAATACTCTTGATTATCAGCACTATTAGTGTATAATTAAATTGTCATTGTATGTTAGATAACAAGGAGGTTCATCATGAGCAAAGAAATTTATATCTCTCCCGAGATTACGATCAAGCAATTTTGCGGTAATGATATCATCACTGCAAGTGAATCCACCACAACCAGAGAGCCGAACAAACCCATTGAATTACCCTTTGTTCCTGCAGAAATTAATTAATAAAGGTGATTTAAATGAAAAAGAATTATGAGACAGCAGCGATCAACGTAGTAATATTCCACAGCTGCGACACTATCGTTGCAAGTGCTGAAAAACCCTTCGTTCCTTCCTACACAAAGGAAGACGATGAAACAGAGATCCTCTGATCTGCTGAAAACTGATTAACCAACAGGGACCTACCCAAACGGGTATGTCCCTTTTTCTGTTGCTTTGTACATTTTGTAGTGATATAATCTTTATATAACCTGAAAGGTAGGGATACATTATGAAATATCGGTATGTTGCTTTGATTTCTTTGATTATATTATTAACACTTATCCTTGTGGGTTGCGGGGGGAAAACTTCTTCTGACAAGACTACACCCACAACTACTCCCTCAAGCTCTCAGAACGAGCTTTATTCGTCACAGCCCGATTCACCTTCTGAGGAAGGTATCATCACCTCTGAGCAGTACACAAAAGGGCCTGATGAGATGGAAATTATCACACTTCCCGATCAAAGTCCCTCTGAGGTTATCTCGCCCGATACCCCTGTTGAGAACACGCCTTCAGAAAACACCCACGAGGACACTCCTGTATCAAATCCCGTTATTACCGAGCCCACTTTCCCCCTTAACAGCGGAGAAAAGATAGAGCTTCCCTTTGTTCCTGCTGAGTAACAGCTTCTGTCGCACATATATCGCACCTCAAAAGGAGTGTACGAAATGACCTCGGTTAAAACAATTCTTTCAAATATAGCAAAATATACTTTTCTCACCGTTGATATCCTCTTGGGAGCAGCTCAGCTCGCTCTGCTGATTATCCTCATCATTTCCGGTGGTTCTTCTTCATTGACAGCCTTTCTGACGTGCCTGTGGCTGTTTCCGTTTGTTTTCTTTATCTGGGCTTTTTTCACTAAAAACTTTTTCGCATTGCTCGGAGCCACAGTTCACACTTTTCTCTTGGGGTTATTCTTTTCCGGGCAGTGGATCTCTGAGTGGAAAGAAAGCGGATGGAACATACCTACACTTCCTCTTGTGGGTTTTTACACATTCTTGCTTGCAGGCTCTGTGCTGTCTGTTGCACTTCTGATAATGGCTAAAAATAAGGTTAAAGTTAAGCTTATCAAATGCTTATCCTTTGCTCCGGCTTTATTGTTTTGGCTTTGTAACAACGGATATGTAGCCTGCCGCAGTGCATTTTCAGATGCTTACGGACCTACTGTCGTTACCATGTTTAACGACAATCTTATTGCATTGCTTTTTATTTTCATCACCGCTATACTTTCTTATCTTGTGCCAAGAGGAGTTTTTTTCCTTTGTAAGAAGGAAAAAAGCCCTGTTGATGCCAAATAACACTTTAAAAGGCTTCCGAGAAATCGGAAGCCTTCTTTGCTCTTTTCTCTTAATATATCGATAACTTTTGACATCGTCTGTTATGTGTGATATCATATTTATGATTGTGGGCTGTTGTAAAGCCCCATCTGACCTCATAAAAACATTTCGGAGGACAACTATGAGCATTAAAGCAAAGCTTCGTAACGCACTGGAAAAAACCGATTTTACCAAAAGTATTTGGAGAGCACTTCACAACATCAACATCACATGGTTAGGTCTTGTTTATTCCGATGAAGCGTATTTCAAAAAGGTATATAAGCACTCTAACGGTGAAGAACTTAACTTTGAAGATCCCCGTACTTTTGACGAAAAGCAGCTTTGGCTGAAGATGTATTACAGAGATCCTCTGTGTGTCACCTGCGCCGACAAATTCAAGGTAAGAGAATACATAGAGAGCAAGGGTCTAGGTCATATCCTTAACCCCATCTATGGAGTTTATGACAAAGCCTCCGACATCGAATGGGATAAGCTCCCCCGTGAATTCTATATGAAATGTAATCACATGAGCGGCTCCAACGTCAGATGCAACGACCTCTCAACCTTCGACAAGAAAAGAGCCGCAAAAATTCTCACCCGAGGACTTAAACACGACTATTCCCGTGACTCAAGAGAGTGGGTTTATCACGACATTGAGAGAAAGATCATTGTTGAGGCAATTATCGAGAGCAAGGATAAGGCTCCTCTGGTAGATTACCGCTTCCTCTGCTCTAATGGTAAATGCGATTATATGTTCATTGACATTGATACTGCAGGTGATGACGGAAGTCATCTTGCAGAGGCTAAGAGAAACGTCTATGACAGAGATATGAATCTTCAGGACGTGACCGTTTCTCGTCCCAGATTTGACCCTGATCTTGTAAAAAAACCCGATAACTTTGACACCATGGTAGAATACGCCGAAAAGCTTTCGGGAGATTTTCCTTTCTGCCGTGTTGATCTTTACAATATTGACGGCAACATCCTCTTCGGAGAGATAACCTTCTTCCACGCAGGCGGACTCAGTAGAATAACGCCCAAAGAGTGGAGAAACACGCTGGGTAACAGCATCGACCTTTCCTGCGCAAAGCCTGAGTATATCAGAAAAGTCTGAGTAACACACATTAGTAAAAAAGGGGGATCGTATGAACACAAAGTATAACTATGTATTCTTCAATATTGATGACCCTTGCTATGAGCCTGTGCTGTGGCCACTCAAAAAGCATTCCTTTGTGAAGCTCTATAAACATGCCCTGAAAACAAACAAGCTGACAGATAAGCTTTTCTTTCTGCACTGGTCTGCAAAGCTTAACAGAAAAGTACACCTTCCTTTCAAAAAAGCCTGGTTTCCAAAAATTGTAAAACAGAATTTTGAAAACAACAAGCCCTGCGTATATGTTTTTTTAGGCGGAAAATATCTTACGGAAGAAAAAGGACTTTATGAATACATAAAGTCCATTAATCCTCAGAATAAAGCTGTTGTTCTCTGCGGAGATCTTATCTCCAAAAAGAACTGGGATATGGATAATATCAAAACCCTTTGTGACATGGTTCTGACCTATGATGAAGGCGAAGCCGAAAAATTCGGAATCAGCTATTTCCCCTGGGGCAGTCTCTACGATGCAATAGACGAGGTAACAACGCCCGAATGCTTTGAAAACGATATTTACTTCTTAGGCTTTGCCAAAGACCGTCTCAAGGAGATCCATTCTGCCTATAAGACTTTTTCAGATAAAGGTCTCAAGTGCAAGTTTATTATCTGCGGCACCGACGAAAAAGACCGCATCCAAGGCGACGGCCTCTGCTACTCTTTACCCATAGCCTACAGAGAAAATCTCAGAAACATAAAAGCCAGCAGATGTATCCTCGAGGTCATTCAAGGCGGAAGCTGCGCTCCTACCCTTCGTCTCAGAGAAGCATACACCTACAAGAGAAAACTCATTACAAACAACTCAAATCCCGAATATCGTGACTATCTGGATAGTAAAAACCTCCTTGTATATGAGAATTCCGAGCAAATTAACCCTGAATTTGCCAAAACGCCTGTAGATTACAAGGGCTTCAAGACTGTTCACAACGCTCCTCTGGCACTTATTGAGTTTTTCGAAAACCATCTTTAATCTTTCCGAAATATATAGAGTTCTATTCTACACCCCGAGCAAAACGCCCGGGGTGTTTTTGTTCGGTCTCATTCCTTCTGCCATACATTTTCATAAATTTGACCGTTATGTGTTTTGGAACTCTTGTCTTTACAAAAACACCGTGTTAAAATAAAAATACAAAATAAAAGAAGAGAGGGTTTTTTATGGCAAACTTTTGCGGAAAATGTGGCAGTCCTATAGATCAGACTACAGGGCTTTGCCCTAAATGTTCACCTCAGGCAGTAGCTCCTGTTGCTGAAAAATCAACGTCTCAGATCCCTGTTATTACTCCTGAGGACAAGCCTGTTGTAACAGAGACAACTCCTGCAACGATTTCATCATCTATCGTTTCAGACGCAGACAAGGCTAAAGACAACAATTCTAAGTCCAAAAAGAAACTCATAAGAGTAGTAGCTATAGTTTTAACCGCCCTGATCCTTATAGGCGGCGGCACCTTAGGAGCGCTGTGGCTTCTCAAGGATAAGGGATATCCTGTTGCAGGCAAGGGATATCTTATATCAAATAAGTATGGCATCTTCTACCAGACAGGTTCCGGAGTTATAAACCTCAAAGAGGTAGAGGAGGGCCCTGTTACCGATGGCGAAAACACAATCCGCATGAACGAAAGAACTGCATATGCTGATGGTGTAGTTTATGCAATGCCAGGCAATGAAGCTGACATCTATAAAGCTGAGTTTGAGAGTAAGACCGAAGTAGATGTTGATATCTGGATGAGCAAAGATGAACTTACCGAACTTCTCATGGAAACCGATGGCTTGTTTGAAGATGAAGAGGATAAAAGCGGTTTTCAGCTGCGCACAAACATTGACTGGCAACACTCTGACGGCTATATTTATTTCACATTAAGTTGTGATAGAGAACTTCTTGCTGCCGGCTACGGTAATGCCTCTTACCGAATTGCCAGAATCAACATTGAGGACAAAGAGCTTGAAGTTTTCGACGGAGATATCCGTGCCACAAACTATGTTGTTGACGGTAAGTGGATCTACTACTGTGAGAGCGGCTTCATATATGAGGGCGACGGCAGACATCATTACGACAAGGACAAAGCAGGCATCTACAAGGTTAAGACCGACGGAAGCGACAAGGAAAAGCTTCTGGATGTTGAGGCAAGCGATGAAAACTGGGATCGATTCAGTAATTACGCAGGTTATACAAACATCAGTATCTTTAAGGACAGGATTTATTTCATAGATAACACCGAACCCTTTGAGAACCGCATCTGTCGCATGAAGAAAAACGGCAAGGATATGGAAGAAGTCAGCTCAACTACCGCTCACGAATATGTTATTGACTCAAAGAGAAATCGCCTCTACTATATTGATGGCGGAATTATCAATGACAACAACATAAAATCCCATGACCTCGTTGAAGTAAGACTTAATAACCTTAAGGAAGATACCATTGCTGAAATCGGCTTGGGTAGTCCTCGTATTTTCCAGCTTATCTGTCATGACAGCGTCCTCTATTTCCACAGCTTTGACAAAAATCTGTTTAGCCCTTATACAGTCAAGGCCAATGACGACGGTGAGGTTTTAGTCGGTCTTTACTATGATCTGAAAAAAGAAAAGGCAACTGGAATTTACGCAGAATTGATATACGGCGAACCTGTTGAAACTGTTCTTCCCGGAGGGGCGGTACATCAACAATCTGGTGCTCTTGAAAAAATAAATTACTCTGAGAAAGAATACGAAACTACCAAACTCATAGAATTCAAATAAGTTTGTTTTTAAAAAGCCCCGTGCATTTTCTGCACGGGGCTTTTCTCGGCTCCCTTGTGTTAAGGGAGCTGTGACCTAAGGTGACTTAGGGATTGTTGTTTTAACAAAAAAGGGAGAGGCAGAAGCCTCTCCCAACCAATTTATAATTATTTTTTGTGACGTACAAGACCCAGAGCCTTTGAAAGCTCCATAATAACCAAGGGAACAAGCACCAGACCTACACCTACGCCGTAGAGCCACAGGGGAAGCTTTACCATACCGAATACGATTCCGACGGGGGTGAGCAGTACGATAAGCACCATAAGAACAGATGCAAGAGCCGCTAAGTTCAGGTTCTTGTTTGTGAATACGCCAATCTTGAAAATCGAGTGTTCTGATCTCATATTGAAAGCGTGAAGCACCTGAGAGAGTGCAAGGGTCATAAATGCCATGGTCTGACCTGCTTCAAGGGATCCGCCGAACTTCTCACCCAGAACAAAGCCGATGAGAGAAAGGGCTGCGAACATAAAGCCCTGAAGGATAACTCGGATTCCGAGACCGTGAGCAAAGATTCCCTCGTTCTTAGGCTTAGGTCTTCTGTCCATTACATCTGCCTCAACAGGCTCCATACCCAGAGCAATAGCGGGAAGTGAGTCTGTTACAAGGTTTATCCAGAGAAGCTGCATTGAAAGGAAGGGTGTCTTGTGCCAGAGGATCATAGCGAAGAAAACTGCCACAACCTCACCGATGTTTGTACCTAAGAGGAAGCCTACAACCTTACGGATATTTGCGTAAATACCACGACCTTCTCTTACTGCATCGACGATAGTTGCAAAGTTATCGTCAGTAAGGGTCATATCGGCGGCACCCTTTGCAACGTCTGTACCTGTGATACCCATTGCACATCCGATATCTGCCGCCTTGAGTGCGGGCGCATCATTTACGCCGTCGCCTGTCATGGAAACGACCTGACCTTTTCTCTGCCATGCCTTGACAATTCTGATCTTGTTTTCGGGAGAAACTCGTGCATATACGGAGATTCCCTCAACTGCCTCGTCAAGCTCGGTGTCTGTCATAGCGTCCAGCTCTGCACCCGTAATGGATCTGTCTCCCTCAAGGAAAATTCCAAGCTCTTTTGCAATAGCGGTAGCGGTAACAACATGGTCACCGGTAATCATAACAGGCTTGATACCTGCCTTACGGCAGATCTCTACAGCCGCCTTTGCCTCGGGACGAGGGGGATCTATCATACCCACAAGGCCCATAAAGATAAGGTCATGCTCAAGCTCTTCGCTCTCAGGATTCTCAGGCACCTTGTCAATTATCTTATAGCCTACGGCAAGAACACGAAGAGCATCTGCGCTCATCTGCTCGGTTATCTCACGAGCTTTTGTAAGATCACCCTTGATACATCTGGATGCCATCATATCAAAGGCACCCTTTGTGATAACCACATTCTTTCCGTCGATTTCACAGACGGTAGTCATAAGCTTTCTGTCAGAATCAAAGGGAATCTCACAGAGTCTGGGGCAAAGTTTTGAGAGTGCTTCTTTCTCAAAGCCGTTCTTCATAGCCGCCAGAACGATGGCTGTCTCGGTGGGATCACCGATATGCTCTTCCTTATCTTCTTTTATCACTACTGTGCCGTCACAGCAGAGTGTGCCGTACTTCAGAAGCTCTTTTATCTTTTCGCTGTTGTTATTGGAAACAAGCTCAACCTCTCCGCCGTCAACATACGCCTTTGTAAGGGTCATTCTGTTCTGGGTGAGAGTACCTGTTTTATCTGAGCAGATTACTGACGCACTGCCGAGAGTCTCAACCGCAGGAAGTCTGCGGATAAGAGCGTTCTTCTTAACCATTCGCTGAACGCCGATGGAAAGAACAATGGTAACAATAGCGGGAAGTCCCTCGGGAATAGCAGAAACCGCCAGAGAAACTGCTGTCATGAATATCTCCATTGCAGGGATATCGTTGAGCAGTCCCACAACAAAGATGATACCGCAGGCGGCAAGAGCAAGGAAACCTAAGTATTTACCCAGCTGCGCAAGCTTTTTCTGAAGAGGTGTCTGTGACTCCTGCTCCTCGGTAAGAAGGTTTGCGATCTTACCCATCTCTGTATCCATACCTGTGGCGGTTACCACAGCGAGAGCGGTACCGTAGGTAATGGAACAGCCTGAGAATACCATATTGCTTCTGTCGCCAAGGGGTGCGCCGTCGTTGACCTCGAGGAGTGCATCCTTCTCTGAGGGAACAGACTCTCCTGTGAGAGCAGATTCTTCCGCCTTAAGTCCCGATGACCTGAGAAGTCTTGCATCTGCAGGAACAAAGTCGCCTGCTTCAAGCTTTATGATATCGCCGGGGACAAGGTCCTTTGCATCGATTATCTGCTCTTTACCGTCACGGATAACCCTTGCGTGAGGAGCTGACATCCCCTTGAGAGCCTCGAGAGCTTTTTCTGCCTTAGACTCCTGCATAACGCCCATAATGGCGTTCACGATAACGATGAGAAGAATAAGTGTAGGCTCAAAGAACTCCTTAAGCTCACCCTCTGCGCAGGCTATTACGAAGGATACGATAGCCGCTACAATGAGGATGAGGATCATTACATCCTTGAACTGGTCAAGGAATCGACCCCAGAAGGTCTTTTTCTTCTTTTCTCTTAATTTGTTTTCGCCGTGCTTTTCAAGTCTTTTTTCGACTTCCTTCTGACCAAGACCTGATTCTTCATCAGTCTCCAGTACAGAGAGAGCCTCTTTGGCGTCCTTACTGTAATAGTTCAAAATCATTCCTCCTGAAATTATGATTTATTGGATACAGCGTTTTATTCGGGAGCAAGCCTTCATGCAACAAAAAAAGACGAGCTCATCTGAACACTCAGATAAGTCTCGTCATTTAATATGAAGCCAGGATAACATATCCATGATGTTGGCGTTCATCACACGGAATCCGTGTTGACTACTCCCTTATGCTCAAAGTATAGCAGAATTTTCCTAAAATTCAAGTCTCTTAAAATAATTTATTAAAAATTAACAAATGAGTGAACCGTTTTTATCCTTGTGTCGTATATATATAAGAAGCGTCACAAAAGGAAGAACTGTGAGATATTTCCTTTTACAGAAGCTTACTTACATTATATAATTACAGGAGGAGAAAAAATGCTCAAAAAAACACTTTGCATTCTGCTTGTGCTTGCGAGTTTGCTCAGTCTTACTCTTACAGCCTCTGCAGCAGAATCTGGTATCGAACCCACAGGCGCAGACACTAAGATCTACTTCGAGGTTCCCGAGGACTGGGGCAGCAACTACAATGCTGTTTACTGCTACATCTGGGATCTTGAATCCGGCGATGTTATGGTAAACTTTATGTCCAAAAAAGGAAAATGCACCCTCGAGGAGGATGGCAGATATTCCTTTGATGTCAGCAAGCTGAAGAATCTCGACAGCAGCAAAACCTATGGCATCCTGTTTGTTCTGGATATCCAGATCCAGACATACGACGCTATATTTACCGTTGACTGTATCGGAGATACTCTCTACTGCAACAGCACCATCTACGAAAATCCCACCGACAGCAACAAAACCTGCAGAGCCGCTTTCTGGAGAAATCAGGATCCCTCTAAGTATGGCCCCATAATGCAGATCACCTCTATCGGTAACCTTATCGGCACCTGTCTGCCTCCCGGAGCAACTGCTGAATCTATGTTCACAAAGTTCCTCTCTGAGAAGCTTGACAACGCCCGTCAGTACTCCGGAAAGAACGATCAGGCAATTATTGACGATATGGCAAAGGGTCTGGGTCTTTCCATCGCTCAGGTTGAAGAGCTTATCAAATCATCCGGTCTTGAAATCGCCTGGGAAAGCGGTATCTCCGAAGCTCCCAAGCAGGAACAGGCTATTAAGCCCGGCAACACAGGTGCAGTTTCCTCAGGTCAGGATATGACCGTGGCTGCTGTGGGCTTCGCTCTTGTATTGGCTTCGCTTGCAGCTATCGTTATCATCAGAAGGAAGAAATCCTTTAAAGCTTAACATTCCCCTCTGAGAAAGGAGGCAAGCCGTGGCTCATTCATCATCAGAACTCATCGAACAATACTCCCCGGAGCTTTCACGGCTTTGCTCTTCTTTATGCAGCCGCAGGCAGGATGCCGAGGATCTTTTTCAGACCACTTGGGAAAAGGTACTGAGAAATCTTAAAAAATATGACGAGAGCAAACCCTTTGACAAGTGGCTGTGGCGGATATGTATAAATGCTCACAAAGATATGATGAAAAACCCCTTCAGAAAAAGGAGAGCCTCTTTCCGAAACGAAGAGGAGCAGGAGCTTTTTCTATCTTCTCTTCGTGAGAAAGATCAGAATAGAGATGAGTACATAAGCCTTCATAAGGCTATCAGCCGACTTGACATTAAAAGTCGTCAGGTGATTTCCCTTTACTACTTCAAGGATTTTTCCACCAAGGAGCTTTCAGAGCTTCTTGATATCCCCGAGGGAACCGTTAAATCACGGCTTTTTAAGGCCAGAGAAGAAATCAGAAAGGAGCTGCAGAATAGTGAAACCTGATTCTATGGACGAAATGATTCGTAATTATTTCTCAAGAGAAGAAGAACCCTTCACTTATAAGGAAAGAGAGAAGCACAGCCTTCGTGTGCCTGCCCTCATAACCGCACTCCTTCTTCTTGTGGGGATAATGACCCTGAGCCTTCTTACAGAAAGCAAAGACAATAAAGTCAACACACCAAAAGCCCTTGAGAATTCCGTAAGCATCACAGCCTCAACCGCTGTGATGGAGAGACCGCTCTCTGCTTCTCCGGGGAGTTCCTCCACAGAGTCTGTGGGTGACTCAAAACAAAGCGAAGCAAGAAAAATAGGAGTTTTTGTCATTGACGGCGAAAACCTCTATGGGCTTAAAAGCCGTTCTCTCTATCAGGATGCAACCTTCTTCCGAATCAGAAACTCCGACCTCAAGCAAAACTGGCGTCTGGAGTGGGATGCTTATATCGATCTGAACGGAGAGAAAAATAACCACGAGAATATTATTCATTCATCCGACACATTTGCAAACGTGGATGAAAACGGCTACTATAAATGGATCATATCCGAAGAAACAGCTAACCGCATTGCCTTGGCTTATGCTCCTGAGAAGAATCTCCGTGACGTTGTTGAGACTATTATCTACTTCAACGACGGAAGCTTTGTCCGGAAAGTTTATGATATAAACTATGAGGGTGGAGCAATGATGATCTACGAGAATGTGACCACTATCGAGGGCTACGATGCCCCTTAAATGACTACTACTAAAATTTTGAATATTGGAAATCTCACAATGGTCGCCTCGAAATTTCTTTCGGGGCGATCATTGTTTTCTGCTGTTTTTCGCCATTTTAACCATATTTTTAATAATTGTTACCTGTGGGTTTAGCCACGGGAAACCTTGATTATATCAGGGTTTTGTAGTAAAATGTTATACTGAGGTTTAAAATTATAATCGAGGTGTTATTTATGTGTAATTGCAACCACACACCCAGCGATCTTTCTCTGCTTGAAGCAACCCTGCAGGAGTATGCTCCTCAGAGAGGTTCCCTTATTACAATTTTACAGAAAGCACAGGACATCTACGGATATCTCCCCACAGATGTCATCTATCATATTGCTGATAGGACAGGCAATACCCCCGCAAAGGTAATGGGCGTTGCCACCTTCTACACCCAGTTCAGGCTCACCCCTGTAGGAAAGTATCTTATTATGCTCTGTCAGGGTACCGCCTGCCACGTAAACGGCAGCGAGAGAATCGCCGCCGCCATTGAGGAAGAGCTTGGAATTACCGACGGAGGCACCACCGAGGACGGTCTTTTCTCCCTTAAGTGTGTTGCTTGTCTGGGATGTTGTTCTCTGTCTCCCGTTATGATGATTGGCGAGGACACCTACGGCTCCCTTACCCCTGAGAAGGCTGTAAGCATTCTCAGAGACATCCGCAAAAAGGAGGGTAAATAATATGAGAATTGCAGTAGGACAGGGCTCCTGCGGTATCGCTGCAGGTGCTGCTAAGGTTTATTTATCCCTTGAAAACGCTCTCAAAGGCTCCGATGTCACACTCTCTTCCGTTGGCTGTATCGGTATGTGTTACCTTGAGCCAATTGTTGATATTTACGAGGACGATGACCTCCTTTATCGCCTTGTAAAGGTGACTTCCGAGGATGCAGAGGCTATTGCAAATGCCGCAATAAGCGGTGATTTCTCAGAAATTCAGAACCTTGTTATCTCAGAGGATGACGAGGATTTCCTTAAAAAGCAGACCAGAATCGCCCTTCGCAACTGCGGTATCATTAACCCCGACTCTATTGACAGTTATATGGAAAGAGGCGGCTATGAGGCACTGAGAAAAGTCCTCACCACCCTTTCTCAGGACGACGTTATTGAGGTTATCAAAACCTCAGGTCTTGCAGGCAGAGGCGGCGCAGGCTTCCCCACATGGTTTAAGTGGAACGCCGCAAAGAACTCTGCAGGCGAGGATAAATATCTTATTTGTAATGCTGACGAGGGCGACCCCGGCGCATTTATGGACAGAGCAGTTATCGAAAGCGACCCCCACAACCTTATTGAGGGTATGCTTATCGGCGCCTATGCCATAGGTGCAAAAGAGGCTATTGTCTATGTGCGTGCCGAGTATCCCCTTGCAATAAAGAGACTTGAAAAAGCCATCAAGGATGCCACCGAAAAGGGCTTTCTCGGTGAGAACATCTGTGGCAGTAGTTTCTCATGCACAATGAGAATCAAGGCTGGTGCCGGTGCATTTGTCTGTGGCGAAGAGACTGCACTTATCGAATCCTTGGAGGGCAGCCGTGGCATGCCCAGACTCAAGCCTCCTTTCCCTGCACAGAAGGGTTACTTCTCCAACCCCTCAAATATAAACAATGTTGAGACCTTTGCAAACGTTCCCTGGATCCTCAGAAACGGCGGCGAAGCCTTTGCCGCTATGGGCACAGAGGGAAGCAAGGGCACCAAGGTTTTTGCTCTTACAGGTAAGATCCGCAAGGGTGGTCTCGTGGAAATTCCCATGGGAATGACCCTTCGTGAGGTCATCTTTGATATAGGCGGCGGTATCCGTGACGGCGGCAAGTTCAAGGCTGTACAGCTTGGCGGCCCCTCAGGCGGATGTATCCCCGAGGCATTACTCGACACCGTAATTGACTACAAAGCCCTCTCCGCTACAGGTGCTATTATGGGCTCGGGCGGAATGGTTGTTATGGATGAGAGCACCTGCATGGTAGCTATGGCAAAATTCTTCCTTGACTTCACAGCCAAGGAAAGCTGCGGCAAGTGCGTTCCCTGCCGAATCGGCACCAAGAGAATGCTTGAAATTCTCACCCGAATTACCGAGGGAAAGGGAAAAGAGGGCGATATCGAGACCCTCAAGGAGCTTTGTGAGGCTATTAAGGACGGCGCTCTTTGCGGTCTGGGTCAGACTGCGCCCAATCCCGTACTCACAACCATCCGCTACTTTGAGGATGAGTACAGGGCTCACATTGACGAAAAGAAATGTCCCTCGGGCGAGTGTGTATCACTTATACGCTTCTCTATTGATAAAGATCTTTGCCGAGGCTGTACCCTCTGCGCAAAAAAATGTCCCGCAGGTGCCATTGAGGGAACCCTTAAGAACCCCCACACCATTATCGAGGACAAATGTATTAAATGTTCCCAGTGCCGCAACGTATGCAAATTCGGCGCTGTAAAAACTATCTGAGGAGGTGTTCCCTGTGAAAGAATTTAATCTTACAATTAATAATATTGATGTCAAAGCTTTTGAGGGCGACACCATTCTCGACTGCGCTAAGCATGCAGGCATTGAAATTCCCACCCTCTGTCATCACGAGAGCGTAAAAGCTTATGGTGCCTGCTCTCTCTGTGTTGTTGAAGCGGAAGGGATCCCTAAGCTCCTCAGAGCTTGCAGCACTACCGCATCTGAGGGTATGGTCATCAATACCGAAAGCGATAGAGTAATAAGAGTGCGAAAAGCAGCTCTTGAGCTTCTTATGAGTGACCACACAGGCGACTGTGTTGCTCCCTGCTCTCTCAACTGTCCTGCAGGTACAGACTGTCAGGGCTATATAAAGAAAATTGCCGAGGGCGATAATAAGGGTGCAGTTGAAATAATCAAGGACAAGCTTCCTCTGCCTGCGTCCATCGGCAGAGTTTGCCCCCACCCCTGTGAGGGAGCCTGCCGCAGAAGCCTTGTTGAAGAGCCTATGTCCATAGCCTTCCTCAAGTATTTTGCAGCAGACAGCGACCTTGCATCTGACGCTCCCTTTGCTCCCGAAATCAAGGAAGCAACAGGCAAGAAGGTTGCCGTTATCGGCGGCGGTCCTGCAGGACTTACTGCCGCATACTTTCTGAGAAAGAAAGGCCACGAGGTCGTAATCTTCGACGCTATGCCCAAGATGGGCGGAATGCTCAGATACGGCATTCCCGAATACAGACTTCCGAAGAACGTTCTCGACAAAGAGATCTCTCTCATTGAGAATATGGGTGTGACCCTTAAAAACAATATAAAAATTGGCAAAGATATTTCTTTTGAGGAAATAAGAGCCGAGTTTGACGCTACATTGGTTGCCATTGGTGCATGGACCTCTATGTCCACCCGCACAAAGGGCGAGGACCTTGAGGGCGTTATGGGCGGCATTGACTTCCTGGGAAAAGTTGCACTTGGCGAAAAAGTCGAGATCGGCAATTCCGTTGCTGTTGTAGGCGGCGGAAACACCGCTATGGATGCCTGCCGTACCGCTGTAAGGCTCGGTGCAGAAAACGTTTATGTTATCTACAGAAGAACAAGAGACGAGATGCCTGCTGAGGACATTGAGATCGAGGAGGCAATGGAGGAGGGTGTTAAATTCCTCTTCCTTACAAATCCCGATGAATATATTGGTGAAAACGGAAAGATAAAAACCGTTAAGCTTCAGGTAATGGAGCTTGGTGAGCCTGATGCTTCCGGCAGACGCTCACCTGTCCCCGTTGAGGGTAAATTTGAGTATCTTGATGTTGATACCGTAATCGCCGCTATCGGTCAGAAGGTCAACACTCGTGGCTTTGAAGCTCTCGCTCTTAATCAGAGAGGCATTATTTCTGCTGACGAATACACCTTCCGCACAAATCTTCCCGATGTTTTCGCTGTGGGCGACGCCACAAACAGAGGTGCTTCCATTGCTATCGCCGCTATTGGTGAGGCAAATAAGGCAAGCGAGGTAATCGACAGCTTCCTCAAGGGCGACTGTGTACCATATATTGCTCCCTATGTCAGCAAGAGAGAGGTCACAAAGGAAGATTTGGCTCATAAAGAAAAGCTTCCTCGTGCAAAGATGCCTCACAGAAGTGCCGAGGAAAGAAAGCACGACTTCAAAGAGATAAATCTGGGCTTTGACAGCGAGACCGCCATCAAAGAGGCAAAGAGATGCCTTGAGTGCGGATGTCACGACTACAAGGAATGTGACCTTATCCGTCACGCCAACAGGTACCCGATAACACCTCTTCGTTTTGAAGGTGTACATCACATAGGCTTTGAGGAAAATACCATCTCCTGCATTGAGAGAAACCAGCATAAGTGCATTCTCTGTAATCTCTGTGTCAGAGCCTGCGACGAAGTTGCAAAGAAAGGTATTCTCGGTCTTGTGGGCAGAGGTTTTGATACCGTTATCAAGCCTGAATTCAGACAAAGCTCCGTGGTTGCAGACTGCAAAAACTGCGGAAAATGTGTTGAGGTTTGTCCCACAGGCGCTCTTAAATTCATTAAATAATTTGTTCATACAACAAAAACTCCACAGCAGAGATAAACTTTGCTGTGGAGTTTTATTTTTTATGTAGTTATCAGACGTCGTAGGTCTTGTCAAGCTTCTTAAGCTCTGCGTAGGTGTCGATTTCGATGATATCATCGAAGGAACACTCTCTGACATAAACCTTGTAGGAATCCTTATAGTACTCAAGTGCTACCTGATCCCAGTATCTCTCCTTACCGCCGGGAGACTGGAATACGCTCTTGATATGTCCCACAAGCTTTGCGCCATCCTCTTCGTTCCAGTAGGATATACCGAACATATGGTGACAGTTTGTACCGCCTACAAGAAGCTTCTTGATAACACCGCTCTCGTTTGTCTCGAAGCACCAGTCGTCTGTCTTTTCAACAGGAACGCCCAGATAGTTTGAGCAGTACTGATACTTAGTGATAAGGTCGGGATTATAGAGTACAAGGTCAGCCTCAAGAACATAGGCATTCTTCAGAAGGTAGCTTGCACAAACAGCGGAAGAAATGTTGTTTGCCTCGTTGTACTGAGGGTTCTCAATAAACTTTATCATGGGATAATCATAGAGGAGCTGATCAAACTGCTCTGAAAGGTAGCCTCTTACGATATAAATCTCAGAGATACCTGCCTTGATTACTGCATCAAGGAGAGTTGTGATGATTCTCTTTCCGTTAACACGGATAAGAGGCTTGGGTGTATTGAGGGTAACAGGCACCATTCTTGAACCAAAGCCTGCTGCAATAAACACCGCACGCTTTACTCTGTAAGGCTCGAGTGCATCAAGACCCTTTGAGGTAATCATGCCATTCTCCACAAACTCCTGAGCGGTGAGGTCTGCTATACATTTGTTCACCGTACCAACGGAGATCTTTGTGTTCTTTGCTATCTCTCTCTGAGGACAGCTCTTCTTTTTATCTGAAAGATAAACAAGGATGTCAAACTGCTTTTTGCTAAGCATTTCTCATTCATTCCCTTCGTAATTTTTTAAAAAACTGAACGCACCTGAACAAAAATACTCTTATTTTTTAGCAAAACAAACCCTCTGGTCTCTTCAGAGGGTTTTGTTTATTGAAATTGAACATTAAGGAAAGTCTTATTTGTTATCCTCACCGAACTCGCCTGTGAGATCTGCTTCAATTTCCTTGTTTGCATTCTCGTCAATACCAAGCTTGTCGCTGATTTTCTTCTTTGCTCTGCGGAAATACACTGCAAGAGCTGTACCAACGGAAACTACAACTGCTGCACCGGCAGAGAATACCATTGTCATTGTAGCGGCATCAATATAAGCTGTAAAATTCTGCATAGTTTTTACTCCTTTTTTTAATATGATGTAATTATATTCTTATCTTCTATAAAAGTCAATGAGATATAGATTACATCTTATTTTTTCTTCTCTTTTTTGTTCTTCTTCTGAGACTTTTCCTTTTCGGTCTTCTCGTTCTGCTTTTCCACAATTCTCTTGTAGATATACTTTGCACCTGCGAGACCGCTTTCACCTACGTTGTAGATGTTGCGCTGGAGAGCTTCCTCGATCTGTTTTCTGTACTTTTCGGGATTCATAAGAAGCTCATCCACAACCTCGGGAATAGTAGAAAGCTTGTCTGTATCAACAGAGATACCAACCTCGTCCTTCCATGAAATTTCTGTGGGGACAAAGGGAATCTTTGTGTAGTTGGGATTTAAGACCTTCATGGGGGTGTTGATGAAGAGAGAGGGCTTCTTTGTTGCATAGGAGAATTCGTATGCAATACCTGACCAGTCGGTAATGATAAGATCAGACTCCCAGACTGTTCTGTTGGATGAGAAGTCTGTCTCGATGATGAGATCCTCGTCTGCGTCCTTATATCTGTTTATAATGGCATCCATCTTCTGGGGGAAACGCTTTACAAACTCAGGATGGGGTCTGAGGATAACTCTGTTTCCTCTCTTTATAAGACCCTCCATAAGGTCATCAAGGCAGTACTCAAGGATATTGTCCTCCTGCCATGAAGGAGCAAGAAGAATCTGCTTCTTTGTATCTTCCTTCTTCTCCATACCCTCGTACATCTTGATAAGGTTATCAATAAGACCGAAGCCTACGGGAACAAGAGTTTTCTCGGGGAGACCGTAAAGCTTCTCTGTAGCACGGATCTCGTTTACCTGATGCTCACCTACACAGAAGATAGTGTCGAAGTGGTCGTAAGCACCCTCTCTTACACACATTGTTGTAGATGTGGGTCCGTGGAAGGTGTAGATGTACTCAACATCCTTTCTTACAAGGGAGCGCTTGATGTAGTACTTCTCAAGGTCAGGAGTTGTCATCAGCACAATATCAGCATCCATCTTCATCATAAAGGTTATAATCTTCTTGGGTCCGATATAGTAAGCCTTGATTCTGTCATTTTTCTCTGCCTTCTCAAAGATGGCATCATTGGGGTCGTTAGTTACATAGTGAATGGTAACCTTTGTATTTCTGAGAAGCTCTTCAATAATATTCTCAAAATACTTGTAGAAGCCGCTCTTTTCAGAGTAAATGGCGAGATGCTTGTTGGCAATGGAGAAGAAACGCTTGTAGTCTGCCTTTTCTCTCTTTGCGTTCTCGTCCTTTTTGAAAAGACCCTTTTTCTCTGTTGTGTCCAGAGCTTCAATGGCTCTGAGCTCCTCACGGCTTGCCTCAAGAGCTTCGTAGTCAACGTGCTTCTTGGGTGGGATGATAAAGTTGAGCAACAGAAGCTGTAATATAGCAATAATGTTACTTGCAACCCAGTAGAGCGCAATACCTACGGGAACACCGAATCCGAGATAGAGGGAAAGACCAACGGAAACGATCATGGTACTCCAGCGGTTGCCTGCGCCCTGCTCTGCCTGAAGAACGTTGATCTTGTTCTGAATGAAGCACAAAAGCCAGCTTGTAAAGCCTGCAATGATGGGGGAAAGAATCATCAGCCAGTTACTTGAAATTTCACGGCTGGGAGTTGCGGACAAATCAAATCCGAGGAAGTCAAGCTTCAGGTTCTTTGCTGCATCAACGGCAGCCTTACCATCTTCTGTCTCTGCAATATCCGCAAACTTCTCGGGATAATCTCTGACAGCATTGATAGCCTCGATCTGAATGGAATTAGACTCAGGGTCCGCTCCCACAACTTCAACCGCTCTCTGCTCTATGCTTGATACTACAGGCTCGGGAGTGCGGAAAATATAGTCAAGAGGATGATAGATAACCGCTACAACACCCAAAAGCAGGATGATCTGGATAACCAGAGGGAGAATTGATGCGAAGGGGTTGTACTTCTGCTTCTTGTGAAGCTTGGAGGTTTCCTCTCCGATTCTCTCACTGTCACCGTAAAACTTTGCTTTTATACGGTTGATGGCAGGTTGAATCTCTACGATTTTAATAGAGTTTTTGTGAACCCAGATTCCAACAGGCAGAATTATTACCTTGGAAATAAGGGTAAAGAGGATGATAGCTAGACCATAATCATGCAGAATGTTATATGAAAACTGCATAATATAGCCGAGAGGCACACCCAGTACAGACACTAAAAAGTCATACATTTTCTGTTCTCCTCCGTTTAGACATAATTTCTCATTTTATATACTGATTATACTCCTCCGAAGTGTATATTGTCAACACAGTCATTACACACAAAAATGTCCTTTCAGTCTGTGTGTTTTGTTGATATACACCCAAAATATCTCCTGTTTATGTTCTTCCTTTATTTTCCTAAATTTGTAACCTTTGTGTTGTTGAATCCTGTAACTTTATGTGATATAAGATATTTAGATATCTTTTAGCAGGCACAGCTTTGAATGGAGGGTTCAGATTTGGAAAAGAAAAATAATCTTCTCATTACTATAGGTGCCGCCGTGATTGCCCTTATCTTTATAATAGTTCTCGCCTTTGGTCTTTTCGGCAATAATCACAGCCCTTCCGATACTCCGACGACCACCTATGAAGCGGAGCCTCTGACACCTCAGGAGCCTTCTTCTCCCATTCTCTCAAACAACATCGTAACCCTTTCTTTCATCGGAGACTGTATCATCGGAAGCGACTCAGGAGAGGTAAAATCAGGCAATTTCTCCTGGTATGCAGAGAATAAGTCCCATGATTATTTCTTCTCAAAGGTTTACGAGGAGCTTTCCAAGGATTCCCTTACCTTCGCAAACGTGGAGTGTGTACTCTCTGATCGGAATCTCGAAAAAACACCCAAGGACTATGACCCCGCTTTCTGGTTTATTGCCCCTGCAGGGAATGCAGATATCCTTTCTCTCGGTTCTGTAGAGGTTGCAGGACTTGCCAATAATCACACAAGAGACTACGGCACAGCCGGATACGACGATACAAAGAAAGCCCTCGAAGCACAGAATATCACTGTAGGCGAGGACTGTGTTCCTCTGTATTTTGAGGAAAGCGGACTTAAAATCGGCGTAGTTTATGCTCATCTCTGGTCAGAATATCACCTAAGCTACGTTGAGGATGCCCTTCGTGAGATGGAGGATAAGTGCGACTACCGTGTAGTTTTCTTCCACGGCGGAGAAGAGGGTGTTCACGAGCCTGACAACTATAAAATAACTTGCTGCAGAAAGCTTGCAAAAGAGGGTCTTTGTGACCTTATTGTAGGAAGTCATCCCCATGTGCTTCAGCCTATGGAGGTTGTTAACGGAGTTCCCATTGTTTATTCCCTTGGTAATTTCTGCTACTCAGGATCAAATTATCCCGAAAACCGAACCATTATTTTTCAGGTGCTGCTTACCCAGATGGAAGGCGAGATCCACACATCTGTCAGAATCATCCCCTGCAATGTCTATACAGGCGACCGCAACAACTGGCAGCCTGCTATCATTACAAATCCTCAGGAAAAGAATGACATTATAGAATTTATGAACACTCCTGTGGATTATAAGGAAGAAACTGAACCCTCAACTGAAAGCACCGCAACCGAAGAAACCACCGAGGCAGAAGAGGAAACCTACAGCTACGAAGAGCCTCCCGCTCCCGGTTACGAGGAAGTACCCTCTGAATATGAAGAGGGGTATTCCCCCGAGGATGAGTTTGTTTATGAGTAACGCTTATATCAACAATCCTTTGATTTCTCAAAAATCGCAAATATTCTTAAGCTTTTGAAAAAAAGTATTGAAATTCTCAGAACTTTATGGTATTATAGTTTGGCACCTGAGAAAATGGTGCCAACTTAATATGCTGATATAGCTCAGTCGGTAGAGCGCATCCTTGGTAAGGATGAGGTCACCGGTTCAAATCCGGTTATCAGCTCCACAAAAAGAGGACTTCCAAAAGGAAGTCCTCTTTTTGTGTGTTATAGATGCTTTTCTGTCAAAAGACTGAACTATTCTTGCAATTTCATTGTATGTTTTGAAATTTGACAGAATATTTTATTATGATATAATAAGTGTGTATTATTTATTCCAGGTGATTATTTTGAACGATACCAATAAAAAACGAATGACTTTGATTCCTGAGGATAATTCAGAATCAACAGAAAGTTCTCGTGTTCGGAGTCAATATCGCACCACGCATCGAAGACATCACAGCCAAAAAAGCAAAGATGCCTACAAAAAAAAGCATCCCGTAAAATTCTTTTTCTTCGGCACTAAAGAGAGACGCCTAAGAACCGCACTGACTATCGCAGGTATGCTTACTATCATTATTGTCATATTGATTTATCCTTTGCTTTTTTCGCCTTACACAAATAAATCCGCTTCTCCTGATTCTATCTGCTCCGAGGCAAAATGTTCAAAGCCTGTTGCACGCACCGGAGATACCAACTATTGTACTTCTCATTCTGCAAAGTGTCAGGGTTGCAACTGCTACATCGATGCTTATGCTACCTATTGCAGGGATTGTATGAAAAAGACCCAATCCCAAGGCTCTGAAAACTGACAACAACACAAAAACCACCCGACAAGGATATCAGTCCTTTATCGGGTGGTTTTTTATCTTTTCATTTTATTTTTTGGGAATGAGCTTCTCTGTGCCGCCCATATAAGGTCTGAGGGCAACAGGAATGTTTACAGAACCGTCTGCATTCAGGTTGTTCTCAAGGAATGCAATGAGCATTCTGGGAGGAGCTACAACTGTATTGTTTAAAGTATGAGCAAAATACTTGCCGTTTTCCTTGGAATTAACACGGATCTTAAGTCTTCTTGCCTGAGCATCGCCAAGGTTGGAGCAGCTGCCAACCTCAAAATACTTCTGCTGTCTGGGAGACCAAGCCTCAACGTCAACCGACTTGACCTTAAGGTCTGCAAGGTCACCTGAGCAGCACTCGATAGTTCTTACGGGAATATCAAGGCTTACGAAGAGATCAACTGTATTCTGCCAGAGCTTATCAAACCACATTGGGCTGTCCTCGGGCTTACAAACAACGATCATTTCCTGCTTCTCAAACTGGTGAATTCTATATACACCACGCTCCTCAATGCCGTGTGCACCCTTCTCTTTTCTGAAACAGGGAGAATAGCTTGTGAGTGTGTAGGGAAGCTCCTCTTCTTTGTTCATTGTGTCGATAAACTTACCGATCATGGAATGTTCACTGGTACCGATGAGATAGAGGTCCTCGCCCTCGATCTTGTACATCATAGCGTCCATCTCTGCAAAGCTCATAACACCAGTAACAACCTCTGAACGAATCATAAAGGGGGGTACGCAATAGGTGAAGCCTCTGTCGATCATAAAATCACGGGCATAGGAAATAACTGCAGAGTGAAGTCTTGCAATGTCACCCATAAGGTAGTAGAAGCCGTTACCTGCAACCTTTCTTGCACTCTCAAGGTCGATTCCTGCGAATCTCTCCATGATCTCTGTGTGATAGGGCACCTCAAACTCAGGAGTATAAGCCTCACCATAGCGCTTAACCTCAACATTCTCTGAGTCATCCTTGCCGATGGGAACGGAAGGATCGATGATGTTGGGAATAGTCATCATAATAGTTTTTACTTTCTCGGAAAGCTCTGCCTCAAGATTCTCAAGCTCTGCGAGTCTCTCTGCCTGAGCAGTTACGAGAGCTTTTACCTTCTCAGCTTCTTCACGCTGACCCTTTGCCATAAGTGCGCCGATCTCCTTGGAGTTCTTGTTGCGCAGTGCTCTCAGCTCATCTGCCTCTTTCTTTGCGGCTCTGCTCTCACGGTCAAGCTCAATTACCTCGTCAACAAGGGGAAGCTTGCTGTCCTGAAACTTGTTTCTTATGTTCTGCTTTACGATTTCAGGATTTTCTCTTAAAAATTTAATGTCGATCATTTATATTTACCTCTTTTCAAAGTTTTGTTTCTTATTCTTTCTCGCCGAGACGGTTTGCAAAATCTCTCAGCTCTTCGTCACTGTAAAACTCAAGGGTGATTACTCCGCCCTTGGAGCCTTTGAGCTTGGAAACTGTGACTTTTCTGCCGAGATTCTCCTTGAGAGCCATCTCAACCTCGGTATAGAAGGTAGGCTTTGTCTGAGATTTCTTCTCCCTTTCCTTCTTCTGAGCCTTTGGCTTTGCCAGCTTTTCGGTTTCTCTAACTGAAAGACCCTTATCAACAATTTCCATTGCAAGCTTTATAATAAGCTCGGGATCCTCTATTGCGGAAAGGGCTCTTGCATGACCTGCGGAGAGTTTTCCCTCTGAAACAAGCACTCTTACCTCTTCAGGCAGCTTCAGAAGTCTCAGAGCATTTGCCACAGCAGGACGGGATTTACCTACAGCCTGAGCGATCTCCTCCTGAGTTAGTGAATAATTCTCTGCAAGTGTTAAATAACCCTTGGCTTCCTCAATGGGATTTAAGTTCTCTCTCTGAAGGTTTTCAATAAGTGCCAGCTCCATGGTCTTGGAATCTGTGAGATCCTTGATAATTGCAGGAATCTCGGTAAGTCCAGCCATCATTGAAGCTCTGTATCTGCGCTCACCTGCAACTATCTGATATCCGCCGCCAAAGAGGGGACGCACCAGAATAGGCTGCAGAACACCATTTTCCTTGATGCTCTCCGAAAGAGTGCTAAGCGCCTCGGGGTCGAACTCTGTTCGGGGCTGAGCTCTGTTGGGCTCAATTTCAGAAAGCTTAAGAGATGTAATATTAGAGCCTTCCTCGCTTATATTCTCAAGGAATATGGAGTCAAGTCCTCTTCCTAAGCCTTTTTTGATATCAGCCATTACTCTCTCTCCTTTCTGAGAAGCTCTTTTGCAAGGTCTCCGTAGGCTTTTGTGCCCTTGGAACGCTTGTCATAGTACATTACAGGCTTTCCGAAGCTTGGAGCTTCGGATACTCTTACTGCTCTTGGGATAGGAGTTGAGAACACCTTCCTGGGGAAATACTTCTTGACCTCTCCCACAACCTGCTGAGTAAGATTAAGTCTGCCGTCAAACATTGTAAGAACAACACCCTCGATGTCAAGGTGAGGATTATATAGCCTCTTGACTCTTCTTACGGTGTTCATAAGCTGTGCAAGGCCTTCAAGTGCGTAATATTCGCACTGAATGGGAATCAACACCGTATCACTTAAATTAAGAGCATTTGTAGTGATAAGTCCCAGTGAGGGCGGACAATCGATAAAAATATAATCAAACTGTGTTTTTACGGGAAGAACGGCATTTTTGAGAAGTGCTTCTCTCTTTTCCATATCCACAATCTCAAGCTCTGCAGCCGCCAAATCAAGGCTTGAAGGAATTATGGACAAGTTTTCAAATTCTGTTTTTATTATAGCCTCCGAAGCTGTGGCACCGTTTACAAGCAGGTCGTATGAAGTAACCTTTGCACCTCTTCGGTCAACACCTACACCTGAGGTGGCATTTCCCTGCGGGTCAACATCTATAAGTAAAACTTTTCTGCCTGCGGCACCTACAGCCGCCGCCAGATTAACTGCGGTAGTGGTTTTTCCCACGCCGCCTTTCTGGTTGGAGACAGCAATTATTTTCGTCAAATTCATCACCTTTTCCAAAATTGCTGTGCAAATTAATAATCTGTCCTTAATTCTAACATATTACATTGAAAATTTAAAGGGTTTTATTAAAAAACTTAAAAGTTTATGAATGGCATGTTTCACGTGAAACATTACTTATTGTATTATCCTCTTTTTTATAAAATGCCGAAAGACGCACAGCATAAACTGTGCGTCTCTCAGCAAGGGGTTCAGATAAGGAAATGGGTATGAGTGGACGGGTGCAATGCACCCTAAGGGGAAAGCATTATATGGAGGTTTGCTTCAGGCTGTCTTATGAGATGTTTTGCTTATTGAGCTTTTTGTCTCAACGGCTTCATCCTTTGGAATCTTTACGGTGTATTCTATGTATTTGTCGGTTTCCTGCCTTTTACTCTCGGCGTTGATTCCCGAGAGTCTCATGGTATCTATCGCTTTTGTTATAGTATTTACGAAAATTCTAACATCCTTAATAACATATTTTCTTTCTTGTTTTACGGAATCCTTTACAGTCACCTTACATAGAAGTTTTATTACTTCTTCTTCAGTGTCTTTTGCCGACAGTCCCTCTGCCACAATTCGGCTGAGAATTTCTCTTCTGACCTCGACGTCGTCAATTCTCAGAAGAGCTCGTGCATGTCTTTCAGAAAGTCCAGCCTGAGTAATCCAGTCCTGTTCCTCAAAGGTAAGCTTCAGAAGTCTCAGTTTATTTGCAACTGTTGACTGCTTTTTTCCAAGCTTCAGCGCCGCCTCTTCCTGAGTTATTCCGTATTTACGGATAAGTCGGGAGATTCCTCTTGCTTCCTCAAACATATTGAGGTCGGACCTCTGCAAGTTTTCGAGGAGAGCAAATACTGCAGATTCTTTGTCGCTGCATTTAATTAGCACACACGGCACCTTCGTAAGTCCTGCCATGGCTGATGCTCTGAGCCTTCGCTCACCTGCCACCAGCTCGTATTCATTCTGGGAGAGTTTTCTCACTGTCAAAGGCTGAAGTATTCCGCTCTGGGATATAGATTGTGCAAGGAGCCTCAGCTCATCTTCATCAAAGGTTTTTCTCGGCTGAGTTTTATTCGGACGTATTTGAATTATTGGCAGTTCAAGAACTCTGTTTTCATCTTTTGAGAAAAACACCGAAACCCGCCGCCTTTCATCTGAGGTTGTCCTTGCAAATACAGTATATCACCACGGTGGGCTTTTATCTTGTCGGAGTTTGAGCGAAATTTTTATAAGTTTCTATAAATATACCGCACTCTTTGTCGCAGAGTGTAAAAACATAAAAGCAGCCCTTTCGGACTGCTTTCTATTTATAACGGATTCTTTTTTATTTTTGAGTTGTGTCTCGGATATTTGTTAGGAGTTTTCGAAACCTTTTTGGTAACTATCAGGGCACGATTGCTCTCATCGCTGAGGCTGTACTCTATTACCTTCTCCACCTTACCGCCTAAAAGTAGAGTTCCTTTTTCTGCATCTTTAAGTTCTTCCTGCGCCTGAGGACCTTTCATAGCCACAAAGCTGCCACCGACCTTTACATAAGGCAGACAGTATTCACAGAGAACACTCTGTCTTGCCACAGCTCTTGATGTAGCAATATCAAATTGTTCTCTTAAATTGTCTTCATGAGCACCTTCTTCTGCACGTGCATGAATGATCTCAGCTTTAAGTTCAAGGGCTTTCAGTACATCCTGAAGAAAAACAAGGCGTTTATTTAGTCCGTCAAGGAGCGTTATCTTCAGATCAGGCCTTGCGATCAAAAGAGGAATACCGGGAAAACCTGCTCCCGTTCCTACATCAATAAGGCTTGCTCCCTCTTTGACTTCAATCTTTGAAAGGAGACAGAGACTATCGCAGAAATGCTTCACTATAACTTCGTTTTCTTCTGTAATAGCTGTCAGGTTCATTCTTGTGTTGTAGTCTATCAGCATATTGTAATATGTCTCAAATCTTTCGAGAGCTGTTTCATCAAGCGAAATATTCAGTTTTTCTGCTTCGCATTTAAGGGTTTCTTTAAAACTCATCATTTTTCGCCCTTTTCTCTCATAAATTTTGTCAGCCAGATTATCAGCACACTTATATCTGCAGGAGATACTCCTGATATTCTTGATGCATGCGCAATGTTTGCAGGTCTGACTTTGTTGAGTTTTTCCTGAGCTTCCAGTCTCAGTCCTGAGATTTCTTTATAATCAACATCATCAGGCAAAGCCTTTTCTTTCATTCTGTTTACCTGCTCAACCCTGTCAAGCTGTTTCTTTATATAGCCTTCGTATTTTATCTCAATTTCAACCTGCTCATATACTGCTCTTGAAAGCTGAGGTCTTTCTACATCAACTGCTTCAAGGTCTTCGTAGCTTATCTGAGGTCTCTTGAGAAGGTCACGAAGATTCACTCCCGTTGTTACGGGAGATGTTTCACGTGAAACAAGTATCTCATTGAGTTTATCGGTAGGAGAAAGAGTAGTGTTTTTTACTCTCTCAAGCTCTCTTTTAATTTCATCCTGCTTTTTAAGGAATCTTTCCCAACGCTCATCGGTTACAAGTCCGATTTCTCTACCCATAGGGGTAAGTCTCTTGTCTGCATTATCCTGACGGAGAATAAGACGATACTCACTTCGGGAGGTCATCATTCTGTAAGGTTCGTTTGCACCTTTAGTAATAAGGTCATCAATAAGTGTACCTATGTAGGAGCCAGCTCTGTCCAGTATAAAGGGTTCCTTACCCTGAACGCTCAATGCCGCATTGATACCTGCCACAAGACCCTGAGCGGCGGCTTCTTCGTAACCGCTGCTTCCGTTAAACTGTCCTGCACCGTAAAGTCCCGGAAGTTCCTTAAATTCAAGAGTTGCCTTGAGAGAAAGGGGATCTACGCAGTCGTACTCAATAGCATAAGCAGGTCTCATAACAACTGCATTTTCAAGACCTTTTATGGTGTGATAAAATTTAAGCTGTACCTCCTCGGGAAGTGATGAAGACATTCCCTGAAGATACATTTCTTCTGTATTAAGTCCGCAAGGCTCAATGAAGAGCTGATGTCTCTCCTTCTCAGAGAAACGCATTATCTTATCCTCTAAGCTGGGACAGTATCTGGGACCTATTCCCTCAATTACTCCGCCGTAAAGAGGGGAGCGGTGTATATTCTCAAGAATAATTTCCTTGGTCTTTTCATTTGTCCAGCTGATGTGGCACTCAATCTTATTTTCACCCAGGTCCTCAGTTTCAAAGGAAAACGCCTCCGGAGGTTCGTCACCATGCTGTGCTTCAAGTGAAGAAAAGTCTATGCTTGACTTTAAAACTCTTGCAGGAGTACCTGTCTTGAATCGTCTCAAGGGAATACCAAGCTCCTTGAGGCTCTGAGCAAATCTAGTTGCCGCAAAGGTACCGTCAGGGCCACCCTCATAGGATACTTCACCTACAAAGATTCTGCCTCCAAGATATGTTCCTGTTGCAATTATTACTTTTTTTACAGCAAAAACCGCACCCATCTGAGTTGTAAGCTCCCAAGGATAATCGCTGTCGCTTACACTTTTTATATCTACTATTTCTGCCTGACGAAGCTCCAGATTCTCCTGAAGCTCCAGCTTATGCTTCATAATCTGAGCATACTGATTTCTGTCTATCTGCGCTCTGAGAGAATGTACAGCAGGACCTTTTCCTCTATTGAGCATTCTCATCTGAAGAAAGCTTTCGTCTGCAGTTTTTCCCATTTCGCCGCCAAGAGCATCAATTTCTCTAACCAAATGGCCCTTTGCTGTGCCACCTATAGAGGGATTACAGGGGCAATTGCCCACAGCATCCATATTAATTGTGAAGATAAGGGTCTTTGCACCCAGTCGTGCTGAAGCTAAAGCCGCCTCGATTCCTGCATGACCTGCACCGATTACTGCTATATCATATTGTCCTGCTTTATATGTAATCATAACTATTTACCTTTAATTAAAAGTTTTACCATTATCTGGCAATTATTTTCCGAGACAGAAGTTATGGAATACTCTCTCAATGATTTCTTCTGATGCGTTTTCTCCTGTCAGGGTATTGAGTTCCTCTAAGGTTTCTTCTACACAAACCGTAACTGCGTCAAATGAGAATCCGAGCATGAGTGCATTTTCTGCTTCTTCAACGGAACTTATAGCTTTTTCTACAGAATTTCTCTGTCTTTCAGAGGTAATAACACCCTGAGAGGGATCAAATCCTTCGGTGCCGAGAACTTCTATGAGAGTATCCTCAAACGCTTTTAGTCCGTTTCCGCTTTTTGCAGAAAGATATACTGTTTTAGTAACCTTATTCTCTATTTCCTCAGTAGAAAGCTTCTGCTCAAGATCTCCTTTATTGATAATTGCAATGGTAGGAATTCCCTCAAGACTACCAAGAAGCTCTCTGTCATTCTCTGAAAACTCTTCGCTACCGTCAAAAACTGCAAGCACCAAAGATGAGGATTCTAGTTTTTCCTTTGCTCTCAGTACTCCTATCTGTTCAACAGGATTATCAGTTTCCCTGATACCTGCTGTATCAGCGAGACGAAGAGTAATATCTCCGATTATGACACTCTCCTCAACAACATCTCGGGTCGTTCCGGGAATATCTGTGACAATGCTTTTATCATATCCTGAAAGAAGGTTCATAAGTGTGGATTTACCTACATTCGGTTTACCAACAATTACTGTATCAATGCCTTTAGTGACTGCCCTGCCTTTTTCATAGGAAAGGAGAATATCCTGAAGCTCTGATTTTATATCTTTTAGAGTATCTTTAACTGTGTTTTCCTCAAGCTGAGGTATATCCTCTTCGGGATAATCAGCCCATGCACAAAGATGGGCTGTAAGAGTAAGAAGTCTGTCCTTTATCTCAAAAAGTCTCTGACTTAGTTTTCCAGAAAGAACTCCTGCGGCAGCTCTTACAGCCTGACGGCTCTTGGCAGAAATAATATCCATAACTGCCTGAGCTTTGCAAAGATCCATTTTTCCGTTTATAAAGGCTCTTTTTGAAAATTCACCCGCTTCTGCAAGGGATGCACCGCAGCTGAGTACAGCTCTGAGTATCTGCCTTGTGACATAAATACCACCGTGACAGCAGATTTCTACTGTATCCTCTCCTGTGTAGCTGTGAGGGGCACGATAAACGAGGCAAACAACTTCATCAAGAATTTCATTATCGCTGACGATTTTTCCGAAAGCAGCACGGTATCCTTTCATTTCAGAAAGTTTTTTTCCGTTTACACTCTCAAAAATTCTATCAGCAACAGCTGTAGAATCTTCACCTGAAATTCTGATTATACCTATACCGCCTTCACCCTGAGGGGTACTTATGGCGGCAATAGTTGCATCATTCATTATCATAACCTCCTGTCTGCAGACGCAGGATAATAAAGCTTTTATATAAAAGAAATGGGACGGCTCTGCGCCGCCCCATAACCGACGGGCAATTTCCGCCGTTAATTATTTATCAATTCTGCCGTAGAGAGCAGCACCGTCACCCTCGTTGATAGGTGCTCTTGAAGGTGCCTCAGAATCAGTCTGACTGAAGTTTCTGCGAGGACGTCTGTCATAACCGCCTCTTGAACGATTATTTCCTCTCGGACCTCTCTTGGGTGCCTTAGGATCAGGACCAATAACAACATGACGGTTAAGGTTCTCACCTTCACTCCATGATGTAGCACCGTTTACCTTCTGAACTGCTGTGTGAATGATTCTTCTCTCATAAGGATTCATAGGCTCAAGGCTTGTCTTATAGCCTGTCTTAACTGCCTTGAAAGCAAGCTTTCTGCCTAAGATTTCAAGAGTCTTTTCTCTCTTTTCTCTGTAGTCACCGGTATTGATGGTAACTTTAAAATATGCGTTGTCAACGTGGTTTGCAACCAGACCGGTAAGGTACTGGAGGGCATCAAGGGTTTCGCCTCTTCTGCCGATTACAAAACCTACGTCCTCACCCTCAAGGTCAAGGATAACTCCGCCTTCTTCCTGCTCCTTAACATCGAGGGTAATACCCTCAAGGCCCATAGCAGCAAGTACGTTCTTAAGAAAATCTGCAGCTGTATCTACAGGTGTAGCCTTAATGTAAGCTCTTACCTTTGCAGGACAACCGCCGAATAAACCGAGAACCTTCTTTTCAGCTCTCTGGAGAATTTCAAATTCAGCTTCGTAGGTCTCAACACCAAGTGCTTCACAAGCTTTACGCTGTGCTTCAACTTCGGTGTCTGCGATACCGATAGCTTCTCTAATCAAAATGATTCACCTTCTCAAAATATTAAGTTATAAAAAAGTTTGGTAATTTTCTAAATTAGTTTGGGATTAGCTGAGTTTTGTTTCCAATTTTTCTTCATTCTCAAGCATAGCGATACGAGCAGCCTCTGAGCGGGCAATCATCATATCAGGTCCGAAATACTTGTGCATAATAAGAGACTGGAAGAAGCCTAAAATAGTGGAGAAAACCCAGTAAAGTCCTACTGCACAGGGTACTGTGTAAGCAATATATGCAGAGAAAAGGGGAAGAAGAAGCATCATAACCTTCATACAACCCTGCTGAGTATTACCGCTGTTATTTAATTTCTGAATGATCCACTGAGAAAGCACTGAAGTGATAAAGCAGAGGAAAGGAATTATAAGATAAACTGAAAATCCTCTCTGTGAAGGTGTCTCAAGAAGATTAAGACCGCAGAAATTAAAGGATGCACAGAAATCACTGATGCCCTGAATACCTAAGGAAGAATCCTTGAAGCATTCCTGAAGCACAGGGAATTCATTGAAGTACTTCATAATATCAATCTGTCCGTCATAAGTGGCAGAAGTGCTGATATTAAGACCGGGAATGGTTACCAGAACATCTTTTGCATTTGCAATCATGTCTGCATTCAAATGAAGAGTATTGGTAAGAGGATAGGCAACACTGTAAAAAACACCCATCATGATGAATAAGGGGAGCAGGGTGGAAAGACAGCCGCCGTAAGGGCTTACGCCTTCTTTTTCATAGAGTTTTGCTGTTTCTTCGTTAAGCTTTTCTCTGTTTCTTCCGTATTTCTCTCGCAGCTCTGCCATCTGTCTCTGAAGTCTGGCATTATTTGCCATGGACTTCTGCTGTTTAATAGAAGAGGGAAATAAAATAAGCTTTGAAATAATGGTAAATAACAGAATGGCTAATCCGTAGTTGCGAACTAAAAGATATGCACCATAGAGTACATAGCCGAATAAACTTCCTATAAGTTGCATAAGCTTAACCTTTCTTTTCTTTTTTCTCTTTTTTTTGCGGTACAGGATCGTAACCACCACGTGAAAACGGGTTACACCGCAGTATTCTCCAAACGGTGAGAGCAGTTCCTTTAAAAGAACCGAACCTTTCAATAGCCTCTACTCCGTATTGAGAGCAAGTAGGAACATACTTGCAACAAGGCTTTTTAAGAGGAGAAATCTTTGTTTGATAAAAACGAATCATCCGAAGTAAAAGTTTTTTCATAAACTTTTCTCCAGAAGTCCTGCTTCTCTCAGGTGTTTCTTCATACTTTGAAGAATATCTCCGCTTTTTACAAAAGGTGTTTTACCCCTTGCTACAAAAACAAGGTCATAGCCTTTCTTGATATCAGGGTAAATTTCGTAAAGTGCGGCGCGGATAATTCGTCTTGAGCGATTACGCATATAGGCTTTTCCGATCTTCTTTCCGGTGGTGATACCAATCCTAAGGTTACTATAATTATTTTTGATTACATAAGTGACGAGGACAGGGCTTACAAAAGATCTGCCTTTATTATAAGCTCTTCTGAATTCCCTGTTCTCTTTTAAAGTGAGGATATCACTCATTTTACCACCTACATATTATCGAAAAGAAAGTAATCGCTTTCGCTTTCTCTCACAGAAATTCTGCATAAAAAGAAAGACCACATTTGAGTGGTCCTCACTTTTAGTAAGAAAGTCTCTTTCTGCCTTTTGCTCTTCTACGAGCAAGAACCTTGCGACCGTTTCTGTCGGACATTCTCTTTCTGAAGCCGTGCTCCTTCTTTCTGTGGAGCTTCTTGGGTTGATATGTTCTAAGCATATTAATCCTCCTTTCGGTTACATAACCTTACAATTTAGCATTATAACCTAAAACTGCCCCATAGTCAACAAAAATTTTCTTAAAAAGCAGTATTTCTGAAAATTAAAAAATCATACACAATATCTTGTATTTTACGAAGCTGAGAGACACAAATCATCAAATATAAATGTGTCTTCACAAGGGGATATTATAAAATGTTATATATACTTTAATATAGTAAAAATTAATGTTAAAAAAACATTGCTTTTTTTTATGATTTTTGATAGAATAGTATGGTAAGTAGTGTTGTCATTTTTAAGAAGTTTTCAACATTAAAAATAAATGGTTATGAGTAATAAAAAGAATAAAACAGGAGGTAAAAATGAATTCGTTTAATGATACTTGGAATATCATCTGCAACTACTGTAAGTCTAAAATAACAGATGTAGCTTACGATACATGGATAGCAAGAATTGAACCTGTTTCCCTTGATTTTACAAAGGGTCAGACAAAGCTTATGGTTCCCTCGGAATTTCACAGAGAAACACTTACCCGATGCTACATACCTCTCATCAATGAAGCATTTGAAAATGTTTTCGGTACAGCTTTTGAGGTAGTATTTATCATTCCTGAAGAGGACAAGGAGGAAGAAGAGGTAAAAGAAGCTCCTTCCTCAATTTATGAATATACCTTCCAGAATTTCATTGTAGGTGCATCAAATAAATTTGCCCATGCTGCAGCCATGGCAGTTGCCGCAAATCCTGCAGGTGCATATAATCCCCTTATGATGTACGGAAATTCAGGCCTTGGTAAAACACATCTTCTCTATGCTATCGGAAACGAAATTAAAAATAATAATCCCGATGTAAAGATTCAGTATGTTAAGGGCGACGAATTTATGAACGAGCTTATTGAATCCATCGGAAACAATACCACGGTCCAGTTCCGTCAGAAATACAGAAAAGCTGATGTACTTCTTGTGGATGACGTTCAGTTCATTGCAGGTAAGGAAAGAACTCAGGATGAATTCTTCCATACTTTCAACACTCTATATGAAGCACAGAAGCAGATAGTACTCACATCTGACCGTCCCCCCAAGGAAATCAAGATTCTGGACGACAGACTTCGTTCCCGTTTTGAATCAGGTCTTTTAGCTGATCTTCAGCCTCCTGATATTGAAACAAGAATTGCCATTATCAAGAGAAAAGCAAATATGCTTTCAATTCCCATAAACGATGAGCAGGCAGAGTTCATTGCAAATAAGATCAAGGTAAATGTCCGCCAGCTTGAAGGTGTGGTAAAGAAGCTTAAAGCCCGATACCTACTTAATAATGAAAAAATTACTCAGGCGGTAATTTCTGAAGTCATCTCAGATATTCTCAATAATGATGTTCCTCCGGAGCATACCATAGAAAAAATAATAGAAGAAGTTGCAAGAACCTTCGGTGTTACTGCAGATATGCTTCGTTCTCAGGACAGAAGAGCAAGTATCCAGAAGCCCAGAAGTATTGCGATCTATATTTCCAGAGAGCTTACTGATCTTTCAATGGTGGCAGTCGGTGAAGCCTTCGGTAACCGTCACTATTCCACTATTGTTTATACGATCCAGGAAATGGAAAAGAAGATCAGAAAAGACTCAAATCTTCGTGAAACTATTGAAGATATTATAAAAAATATTCGTGACAGGTAAAAGAAAAAGTTTTCCACATTTTCCTCAACATTAATAAACATATTTTCCACATTTCCTTATGGTAAATATTGTTAACTCTTTTATTGTTAATAAGTGTTCTTTTTTCCACAAATCCCCATTTAAAAAATAAATCAGTTTTTATGAAGCTTTAATTCACTTATTAACATTTCCCTGTCCCCTACTATATACTACTGTATTTATATAAGTATTCTGTACATTTGTGTCACAATGACAAAAAAGAAAGGATTTTTGATTTATGAAATTCACAGTTATGAAATCAGATATAGTTTCTGCAGTTTCTAATGTTTCAAGAGCAGTAAGCACAAAGGCAACTCTCCCTGCACTTGAAGGTATCCTTATCAAAGCATACGACAATACTCTCACACTTTCAGGCTACGATCTTGAGCTTGGAATCACCACAACAGTTGATGCAACCGTTAATAAGCCCGGTGAGATCGTTGTAGGAGCAAGGCTTTTTTCTGACATTGTCAGAAAGCTTCCTGAAGAGATAGTTACCTTTGAGACCGATGAGAGAATGATAATCTATATAAAGAGCGGTAATGCTGATTATCAGATCGTTGGTATTTCCTCTGTTGAATATCCCGATCTTCCCACATTTGAGACAACTGATGAGATCAAGATTAATGCAGGCGTTCTCAAAAATATGATAAAGCAGACAATTTATGCAGTTTCAGATAATATGGCAAAGCCTGTATATACAGGTTCACTTTTTGAGGTAACCAATACAGAGCTTAAAGTTATTTCTGTTGACGGCTATCGTATGGCAATAAGAACTGAGGCTGTAAATACAGAGAGCAATACAAAGTTTATTGTTCCCGGCAAGATGCAGAGCGAAATTCTCAAGCTTATCACAGATGATGAAAAAGAGGTTTCCGTTATTGTAGGTCAGAGACATGTAAGCTTTTCTATTGAGAATTATTCTGTTATTTCAAGACTTATCGAGGGCTCATTCCTTGATTATCGCACCACAGTTCCTAAGACAGAAGCCACAAAGGTGAGAATAAATACCCGTGAGCTTATCAGTGCTGTAGAGAGAATGTCTCTTATCACCAGCGAAAGAGTACAGAGCCCTGTAAGAATTCTCATTAAAAAGGATGAAATCAAGCTTTCCTGCCGTACAGCAATGGGAAGAGCAACCGATAATATTACAGCATCAACGATAGGTGATGAAGTGGAAATCGGTTTCAATAATAAGTATCTCCTCGAAGCTCTCAGAAATACAGAATGCGATGAGGTATTTGTAATTCTCAACGGCGGACTTTCTCCCATGATTATCAAGCCTCTTGAGGGAGAAGAGTTTATATTCCTTGTTGTTCCTATGAGGTTGAATGATGAAGCATGAGATAATTGAGATAAACGAAGAGTTTATAAGACTTGACAGTTTAATGAAGTTTTCAGGAATGGTTGCCACAGGCGGAGAGGCAAAGATGCTTATTCAAAGTGGTAATGTTCTTGTAAACGGAGAAGTCTGCACCATGAGAGGTAAGAAAATGCGTCATGGTGATAAGGCTGAGTATAACAATATGACAGTAGAGGTGTCTGTTCTTTGATAGTAAGATCCCTGGAGTTTTCCTCTTTTCGTAATCTAAAAGATAACAGAATATTCCCGTCAGAGGATATTAATATTATCTTCGGAGATAATGCACAGGGAAAGACTAATCTCTTGGAGGCAATCTGGCTTTTTTCAGGAGGTCATTCCTTCAGAGGTGCCAAGGAAAACGAGCTTATATCCTTTGGAAAAAAGAGATCGAAGCTCACAATGGATTTTACAAGTCAGGGAAGAGAACAGAATGCTTCCATAAAATTTATGGGAGGAAAAAAGGAGATAGAGCTTAATTCTGTAAAGAAACCCTCATCAGCATACCTTTCTGAATGCTTTTCCGCTGTGGTTTTTTCACCTGAGCATCTGTCTCTTGTTAAAGAAGGGCCTTCTCTTCGCAGAAGATTTTTGGATGGAGCTATATGTCAGCAGGATATAAAATTTGCTGTAATGCTTTCAAAATATTCTAAAACTCTATTTCAGCGCAATACCCTACTTAAAGAAATAACAAAAAAATCCTCTCTGATGGATACTCTTTGTATCTGGGATGATGCACTTATTGCTTTGAGTGCGGGAATAGTAAGGAAAAGAATAGATTATGTAAAAAAACTTCAGAACGCCGCAAGTATATATCATAAAGGTATTTCGAAGGACAGAGAAGAACTTATCATAGAGTATAAGAGCCCTTCAGGAATTGTTCTGGAAGATTCAGATAAGGATATCAAAGATAAGCTTTACAAAAGCTTTGAAAAAAGCAGAAAAGAGGATATTTACACAGGCTGTACTCAGTCAGGTCCTCACAGAGATGACCTTGAGTTTTATCTGAATGGTATAAAAGCAAAAGTATATGCCTCTCAAGGGCAGCAGAGAAGCATCGTATTATCTCTGAAGCTTTCCGAAGCAGAGCTTCTTAAAAGTTATTATTCAGAGCCGCCTGTGGTGCTTCTTGATGATGTCCTCTCGGAAATTGACAGAAGCCGTCAGGAATACCTTCTTATGAGCACAAAGGGATGTCAGACGTTTATAACAGGCTGTGAAGCTCCTCAGTTTATGGGAGAAAACACAAAAATATTCACCGTTTTAGACGGCGAAGTAAGGTGAATTTATGTATCTTCATCTTGGTCAGGATACGATTGTAAGAAAAGAGGATATCATTGGAATTTATGATATGGATACCTCAACCATTTCAAAATGGTCCAGAGAGTATCTTTCAAAAGCGGAAAAGGAAAAGAGAGTAGTAAACGTTTCCTTTGAGCTTCCGAAATCCTATGTTATCTGTAAAAATAAAAAAGAATCGGTTGAGACGGTTTATATTTGTCCTCTTTCAAGCCAGACACTTTTAAAGCGACTTTCAAACGATTCTCTCTTCTCGGAATAAAAAATAATTTAGAGGAGGAAAACTATGAATAAAGGATCAAAATGTCCCTATTGTAAAAGAAAAATTTCTTATTTCAGAAGATTTATTGAACACAATATGGGAGAACACGAATGTAAGCACTGTAATAAAAAATCAAACATAAAACAGCAGGGTTTAATATGGGCTTTGTTTGCTATCTGTGTATTCTTTGCTTTTGCAATAATGCTTTTCTATCTGTCTTTTTCAGATAGTATTATGAGAGAAAACGCCATAAACGGAAGTCACGCAACTATGATGAAGCTTTTCTTTGGAAAATTCAAGGTTGTTAAGTGGTTTCTCTGGGAAATGATTCCCTTTGTGCTTTTCTATTTTCTTGCTCCCTTATTCATAATTTTCACTCCCCAGCAAAGATATATGGAGCAGACTACGACAAGCATTGATCTGAATATTCCAAAGGTACCCCTTAATAACACAGCAGGTAAAAAAGAGCCTGTCGTCACCACAAATACAAGGGTTATTCCTAAAAATTCAGAGGGAAGCTTCGAGGATATCAGAAGCTCTTCAGATAATTTAGAGAAAACCCGAGCATTCGATGTGAATGATCTGTCGAATAATGAAGAAAGCGATACTTCTTTAAGAAGTGAAGGTATTTCTGTCAGAAGAGCTGCTTTTGAAAGTGATAAAACAGAAGAGAAAGTAAATATCACAAAGCCATCTACTTCAGTTTCAAACTCCTACAGAGATGATTCTCCTCTAAGAAAGATCCCCATCGAAGAAAGAGTAGAAACAAAAATAACAGAAAAAGCCCCGGAAGATATAAAGGAATATGTTCCAAGTAAAACAACAGCTCCTACAGTAATAAGAACCGCAAAAGAAACAGAAAAGCCCAAGGGCAACTATTCTGCTAACAGAAAGTTTTGAAAATAAAAGAACTATAAACGAACAAAAGAAAGTACCTTTCAGGAGGTTTTAAAGTTGGATAACGAAAAATTAGTTTACGGAGAAGCAACTAACACAAAGGTTGAAACAGATTATAATGCTGATGAAATTCAGGTTCTCGAAGGACTTGAAGCAGTAAGAAAGAGACCCGGTATGTACATAGGCTCTACAGGTCCCCGTGGTCTTCATCACCTCGTATATGAAATTGTTGATAACTCCATTGACGAGGCTCTGGCAGGTTACTGCTCAAAAATAGAGGTTTCCATTCTCCCCGGAAATATAATCAGGGTTCAGGATAACGGCCGTGGTATCCCCGTAGGTATCAACCAGAAGACAGGTCTTCCTGCTGTAACTGTTGTATTTACAGTTCTTCATGCAGGCGGTAAATTCGGCGGCGGAAGCTATAAGGTTTCAGGCGGTCTCCATGGTGTTGGTGCGTCTGTTGTAAATGCCCTTTCAGAATGGCTCGAGGTAAAAGTTTGTGACGGAGAGTATGAATATACTCAGCGCTTTGAAAGAGGTCATGAATGCTATAAGCTCAAGAAGGGTGAGAAAACCACAGAGAGAGGTACAACAGTTCTCTTTAAGGCAGATCCTGAAATTTTCCAGGAAACAGATGTTTATGAGTATGATATTCTCAAAACAAGACTCAGAGAGCAGTCTTTCCTTAATGCAGGAATACATATTGAGCTTCGTGATGAGCGTGACAGCGAGAATATCATTGTAAATAACTTCCACTATGAGGGTGGCATACGTTCCTATGTAGAATATCTCAACAAGAGAGATAATCCCATCCATCCTGAGGTCATCTATTTCTCTGCTTCAAATGCAGATGATACTGCTGCAGTAGAAATAGCTATGCAATATACCGATAGCTACAGAGAGAGAATGCTCTCCTTTGCAAATAATATTCATACCGTTGACGGCGGTACTCACGAGGAAGGTTTCAAGAGAGCACTTACCCGTGTTATGAATGATTACGCAAGAAAATTCGGCAAGCTTAAGGATAACGATGTAAACTTAAGCGGTGATGATGTAAGAGAAGGTCTCTGCGTTATCATTTCCGTAAAGGTCAAGGAAGCTGAATTTGAGGGTCAGACCAAGACAAAGCTGGGTAACACAGAAGTAAGAGGTATGGTAGATAAGCTTATTTCCGAAAAGCTCATGACTTTCCTCGAAGAAAATCCCGGTGTCGCAAAGACAATATTTGATAAAGCACTTGCTTCTCAGCGTGCAAGAGAAGCTGCAAGAAAAGCAAGAGAAAGTGTAAGAAGAAAGTCTGCTCTGGAAAGTGCAAAACTTCCCGGTAAGCTTGCTGACTGTCAGAGCAAGGACACAAGCCTTACTGAAATTTATATCGTAGAGGGAGACTCTGCGGGCGGCTCTGCAAAGAGTGGACGAGACAGACGCTATCAGGCAATTCTTCCTCTTTGGGGTAAGATGCTTAACGTTGAGAAAGCAAGAGAAGATAAGGTATATGGCAACGATAAGCTTCAGCCTGTTATTACTGCTCTCGGTTGTGGCATCGGTTCAGAATTTGATATTTCCAAGCTTCGTTATAATAAGGTTATTATTATGGCCGATGCTGACGTTGACGGTCAGCATATCAGAACCCTGCTGCTCACCTTCTTCTTCAGATATATGAAGCCTCTTATCGAGGAGGGACACATCTACATTGCACAGCCTCCTCTTTACAGAATTACTCACAAAAAAGAGCATAAATATGCTTATTCTGATATTGAAAGAGATCAGATTCTTGCTGAAATTGGGTCAAAGGCAGACATCCAGAGATACAAAGGTCTCGGTGAAATGGACTCTGAGCAGCTCTGGGAGACTACAATGAATCCGGAAACAAGAACAATGCTGAGAATTGAGCTTCAGGATGCTGCTGTTGCAGATGAAACCTTCTCTATCCTTATGGGAGATCAGGTTGAACCCAGAAGAGAATTCATTGAACAGAACGCAAAGTATGTTCAGAATCTTGATATTTAATTTCGGGGAAAGGAGAGAATAATATGGCTAAGATCAATAAAGAAAAAACATATACAATAGATGAAAGTGCATTTCAGAATACGAAGATCATTGATGTTGATGTAAACAGAGAAATGCGCCAATCCTTCCTCGACTACTCTATGTCCGTTATTGTGTCCAGAGCTCTTCCTGATGTAAGAGACGGCTTAAAGCCCGTTCACAGAAGAATCCTCTACACTATGTATGAGAAGGGTCTTGCTCCCGAAAAGGCATACAGAAAGTGTGCCGATACAGTCGGTTCCGTGCTGGGTTCATATCATCCCCATGGTGACGCTTCCGTTTATGACGCAATGGTTCGTCTTGCTCAGGATTTCTCCATGAGATATATGCTTGTAGATGGTCACGGTAACTTTGGTTCTATTGATGGAGACCCTCCTGCCGCATATCGATACACAGAGTCCAAGATGAGCAAGATATCTACAGAGATGCTTCGTGATATCGACAAGGAAACTGTAGATTTTATGCCCAACTTTGACGACCGTCTTGAGGAACCTACAGTTCTTCCTTCACGTTTTCCAAACCTTCTCGTGAATGGTTCAAACGGTATCGCTGTTGGTATGGCAACAAACATTCCTCCTCACAATCTCTCAGAGGTTATTGATGCTATGTGTATGGTTATTGATAATCCCGATGTTGAGGTACCCGAGCTTATGGAATGTCTTCCCGGCCCTGATTTCCCCACAGGCGCAATGATAATGGGAAGAAGCGGTATCCGTGCTGCTTATATGACAGGTCGTGGCAAGATCACAGTCCGTGCCAAAGCAGAAATTATTGAGGAAAAGAACGGAAGATTCAAGATCATTGTTACTGAGCTTCCTTATCAGGTAAATAAGGCAAGGCTTATCGAGTATATTGCAGACCTTGTAAATGATAAGAGAATCGAAGGTATTTCAAATATTGAGGACCATTCCGACAGAAACGGTATGCATATCGAAATTGATGTCAAGCGTGATGCCTCTGCTCAGGTAGTTCTCAATCAGCTATATACATACACCCAGCTTCAGACTACCTTCGGTGTAATTATGCTGGCTATTGTAAACGGCGAGCCTAAGATCCTCAACCTCAAGGAGATGTTTACAAATTACATCGACTTCCAGGAAGAGGTTATCACCCGTCGTACCTCCTTTGACCTTAACAAGGCTCAGGAGAGAATGCACATCTTAGAGGGCTTAAAAATTGCTCTCGATAACATTGATGAGGTTATTGCCACCATCCGTGCAAGTAAAGATACAGGTGATGCTGTAAATAACCTGATGGAGAAATTCGCTCTCACAGAGATTCAGGCTCAGGCTATCGTTCAGATGCGACTCAGACAGCTCACTGGTCTTGAGCGTGAGAAAATAGAGGATGAGATCCGTGAACTTGGAATAAGGATTGCAGATCTCAAGGAGATCCTTGCAAGCAAAGAGAGAAGAATGCAGATCATCAAGGATGAGGCTATCGAGATCAGAAATAAGTACGGCGACGAGAGAAGAACCGAGATCTGCGCAGTAAGCGGTGAGGTTGATATCGAGGATCTTATTCCTGAGGAAGAGTGCGTTGTAACCTTCACAAGATTCGGATATATCAAGCGTCAGACTACCGATACCTATAAGCTTCAAAACCGTGGCGGCAGAGGAGTCAGCGGTATGTCCAGACGTGAAGAGGACGTTGCAACCGAGATATTTATGTCAGGAAGCCACGATTATATCCTCTTCTTCTCCGATAAGGGCAGAGTATATAGGCTCAAGTGCTATGAGATTCCCGAGGGAAGCCGTCAGGCAAAGGGCATCAATATTGCAAATCTCCTGCCCATTACTGCAGATGAAAAGATTACCTCAATGATCCGTGTTCCCGATATGGAAGAGGACAAGTACCTTATAATGGTAACACGTCAGGGTATCATCAAGAGAATCGAGCTTTCTGCTTACAACACCAATCGTAAGGGCGGTCTTATTGCTCTGGAGCTTAATGAAGGCGACAGCCTTGCATGGGTACACATGACTTCAGGTGAGGATAAGGTTATCATTGCTACCAAGAAGGGCTTTGCTATCCGCTTTGACGAGAGAGACGTAAGATGTATGGGCAGGCAGGCACGAGGAGTTCGTGCAATGAGGCTCAGAGAGGGCGATGAGGTTGTAGGAATGAGCATCGTCTCCGACGACAGTCTCATCCTCACAGTATCAGAGAGAGGCTTCGGCAGACTTTCAAGAGCTGATAACTACAGACTTCAGTCCAGAGGCGGTAAGGGTATCATCAACTATCATACAGAGAAATACGGAGACGTTGCCGCGATCAAGGTTGTTGATGCTGAAAACGAAGATGTAATCCTGGTTTCCGCTGATGGTATCATCATAAGAATTCTTGCAAGCTCTATAAGAATTTGCGCCCGTCCTTCAAAGGGTGTAACAGTAATGAGGATCAAGGATGGCAACAAGGTTGTAGCAGCTGCCGCAGTTCCTCACGATGAAGAGGAGCAGGCAGAGGCCCTTGAAGCAGAGGAAATTGATGCAGAGGAAGAAGCAAAGGATCTTGCCGCAACTGAGAACGAAGAGGCGGAAGAGACCGAAATCTCCGACGAGGAGTAAGTTTTCCTTATATAAAGTACAATATGTTAAAAAATCCCGACCTATGAGAAATCATAAGTCGGGATTTTAGTATAATAATGATTATTTTTCTTGATCGCCGGTATGCTTATTTTCTTTTACTACCCACTGACCGTCCTCTTTGAGTTCAAGTGATGCCTGATAATAGTGGATCGTTTCATCGTTCTCGAAGCTGTAATCAATAGTACAGGACTTTCCATCCTCACCGGGGACATTGTATAATATTTCAAAATGATAAGAACTGATATCAGGAACAAGGGTATCCGCTACATAGTTATATACAGCCATTGCATCTGATTCAAGATCAATGACATCACCGGTAACGGGAGGAATAGTATCGTCGTTTTCAGTTGAGGCGATGTTCTCATCTGTATCTGAATTAGTTTCAGAAGGTTTTTCGTCGGGAGTTTCCTCTGTAGCACTGTCTGACGAAGAAGCTGTGGTTTCCCCAGAAGTATTTGTGTCTGCAGACTTTGAGCCACAAGCAGTAAGAGCTATCAAAGAAAGACAAAAGATTATAAAGAGAACTAAAGAAGTTATTTTTTTCATAGTAAAACCTCGGAATTTTTATTGTAAATATAGTATCACAGATAAAACAAAAGGTCAATATTCATAAGAAAAAGCCTTATTCGAAATGAATAAGGCTTTTAATATATTAATACTCCGAGTTATCATAGACTTTTGTCTTTGTGAGGATAAATGCACAGCCGAGGGAAGGGATAACGACCTTGTTGTCTCGAAGCTGGGTATCCATAAGAGGAGTACCTGTGGAGAATCCCGGGGGAATATCAATCACAACATCGTTGAACCCTGCGTTGAAAGCACAGAAGAGAGCGCTGTCCTTCTCAGTCCTCATATAGGAAAGGATCCTGCCCTGAGAGTAAACATTGGTCATATTTCCGTCCCAGAGTGCGCTGACACTTCTTCTCATTTCACCAAGCTCACTATGCCAGGAAATAAGATCCTTGTCCTCTCTGCCCCAAGGATAGCAAGCACGGTTGAAGGGGTCTCTGTAGCCCTCCATACCTGCCTCGTCACCATAGTAAACACAGGGGAAACCGGGGAGAGTGTACTGAATTGCGCTGGCAAGCTTCATAAGCTTAAGACCACGCTTTCTCTGCTCTGCAGTAAGCTTTGTGTTTGCCTGCCATGCTCTGTCTCTGCCGTTTAAGGGTTCACCTGCCAGAACTGTGAGGGCACGTTCTGTATCGTGAGTTGAGAGTGAATTCATGAGACATCTAAGTACAGGTCTGGGATAATTCTCGCAGACAGACATAATTGTGTCCATAATGTACTTACTGTCTGCTCCTCTGAGAAAGTCGAGGATAGCATTTCTGAATACATAGTTCATAACGGAGTCAAGCTGCTCACCTAAAAGGAAGCGACGTCTTGCACCATAGCTTTCCTTGTTTGAAGCATCCTCCCAGACTTCGCCTATAATAAAGCCTTCCTCATCCTCTGCTTTTACTGCTTTTCTCAGGTTCTCAAGGAATTCATCGGGAAGCTCGTCTGCAACATCCAGACGCCAACCGCTGTTGCCGTCACGCATTCTGCTTCTGACAACACCGTTTTCGCCGTTGATGAATTCAATGAAGGCGGGATCAGTTTCATTTACTTCAGGGAGAGTGTAGAAGCCCCACCAGGAATTGTAGTTATGAGGCCACTGGTGGAAATGATACCAGCTGAAATAAGGTGAATTTTTATCTCTGAAGGCGCCACCCTCGCCGTATTTTCCGCTACGGTTGAAGTAAATGCTGTCTGCACCTGTGTGAGAGAATACACCATCGTTTATGACGTGAATATCAAGCTTCTTTGCCTCTTCGCAAAGCTCTCTGAAATCCTCGTTTGTACCAAGCATGGGGTCGATTTTCAGGTAGTCACCTGTGTCATAGCGATGGTTTGAGTAAGCCTCAAAGATGGGATTGAGGTAAATACAGGAAACGCCTAATTCCTTGAGGTAAGGAAGCTTCTGTGTAATGCCCTTAAGGTCACCCTTGAAGAAGTCGGTGTTTGTAATTTCACCGTACTGGTTGGGCTGCCAACGAGGAGTAGCGTACCAGTCGTTGTTGATCTCTAAGTCTGTTCGCTTTATTTCCTTCTCCTCACCGCTGAAGTTAAAACGGTCAGGGAAAATCTGATACATAACGCCGCCTACAGGCCATGAGGGAGTTTTGAAGCCTTTCTTGTAGCAAGTGATCTGCCAGCTTCTGCCGGGGGAGCGTTCAATAGAGCTTTTTCTGTCGGGATCGGAGGGAACAATAAAGCGGGGACCCTCTGCGGTCTGGATTCTGAAGCTGTACCAGTATAGACCCACTCTATCAGGAGTGAATTCACACTCCCACATATCAGTACCGTCCTCAAAAGGACCTCTCCAGTAAAGATTTACAAAGATCCAGTCATAGTCATAATCATATTTTACTGCAAGCTCAGCCTTGTTGCAGCGCAGTTCTCTGGGGAGAAGAATTCTGAGATGAATCGTGGAACCTTCTTCAACCGCACCGAAAGGAGAGCGGTAAAAACTGTTTCTCGAATCAAATGGGGGGAACATAGGAATACCTCCAAATTTATGTTGAACTATCTTTTGGAAGATAAGAAATGACCTTCCAAGAAAATAGAAAAATATAAAGCTATTATATTACGAAAGTAAAAATAAGTCAATAGAAATGGGGGTTTTGAGCTGTAAAAGCAGGTTATATATCCGAATTTGAGATGAACATTAGGATAAATTTTAAGAACTTACTTACAGCTTTCCAAAAATGTTCAGTAGAAATTATATTTGTGAAAAACAAAACCGCCCGAGAATCTCAGGCGGTCAAAGATTTATTCAGTTTCGTCAGGAAGCTCTGTGTCAGTTTCTATTGTATCTGTTGAAATATCATCATCAGATGTAATATCATCGATTTCATCTGCATTATCAGAATTATAAGATACCTCAGAGGAGATTTCCTGCAGATCCTTTTCTGTTTTGTCTTTCTTCTTTACAAGTGTTTTAACCTTAGTGCTTACTTTTTCGAAGAAGGACACTTCGCTTTCCTTTACCTCAGGAGTAAAGAGCCATACTACAGCCTTCTTCACGGGGTTATTCTTCATTTTCTTCATGGAGAATACCATAATGAGAATGAAGAGGACAAGTCCGATACCGAAGGCAACTGTACCAAGAATAAAGCCGTCGGGAACATAGTAGAATCTGACGGTGTGAGTGCCCTTTGTGAGTTTAACAGCACACATTGCGTTTCCTACAAGAGACATCTCAACAGGCTCTCCGTCAACCTCTGCCTTCCAGCCCTTTTCATAGGGAATAGAGGTGTAGAGTATGCCGTTTCTGTCTGCATTTACGGTGCCTTCAATGGATGTATCAGTAATTTCGCTTACCTCAAGGGTACTTCTACTGAGGATATCAAGGCCTCTTTCGAAAACATCCATATTAAGAGCATAGCAGTAAACTCTTACATTGGTGGAGCTGGCAGAGGAGAGATCTACATTGAAGGTGATGGAAACCTTTTCGGCTTTCTGATTCTGGGAAGCAGTCTGGTATTCAGGCTCTACAGGGTTATATCCGCCCTTGTAGTATCCTAAGGATCTGATGTGGGGTGTTTGAGTGTTAAGAGTGCCTACGTTAGAATCGTTCTTGAGGATACTTCCGTCACCGTTTCGGTTGCCCACCTTGGCATAACCGAAGAGGAGAGAATCCTCCTTGGGATAATAGTTGAACTTAAGCTTCAGAGAGGAAGCGTTCACAGATGTTCTTACGCTGTAATGTCCCATAGACTCTTCGGCTACACTTGAAACCGTGAGGTTTTTATCGTGTCCCTGATCTACTAAGGGAAGCTGGGTGTATAGAGGCTCCTCTATACCCGTTGCAAGCTTCCAGAATTCTATCTGATTTTTGAAGGGATCGTCAACATTTCCCTGATTACCATTGGGCCATTCCATTATCTCGAAGCTCTCAACCTCAGGATTTACAAGGAAGCCCTGAGATAGATATGCGTTATTTTTATAGAGAGTAGATGAACCTATGGTATCGATTTTATCGAGATAAACCGTATCAAGACAGCTTCCGCTTCTTGAAATCAGGTACTTGAGATTAAATAAAAGGTTAGTAACAGGTGAGCTCTGGAAATAAGCGTAGCGGTTACCTGCAGGCCAGCCCGCTCCTCCCATATATTCCACATACTTTGTGATGCTTACATTTGCCATAGAGTTAAAGACGGAAATTCCGTTGACGCCGTTTAAGGCACCGTCGTTGAGGGTCTGGGTGGTAGTGAATTCCATTCGCCAGAAATCCTTATCGTCTTTCGACATAGTGTCTGCTATGGCTATTAGCTGATTTACGTCTTCTTCCCTTTCAGGGTATGTTGACATTGGTGTGTCGCCTACGGACACAACTCCGATGTTTGCCACAACGCACATCTCACCAAGTACAACGAGGCAGAGAATTGCGGTAGTAACTCTGCGAGGAGCAAGCTTCAGTACATAGAGAACAAGGATTACGAGCATTATTAGTCCTGTTGCGATAGCTCCTGCAAGGGCTTTCTGAGAGAATACTGAACCCTTGATAGCAGTCTCGCCTTCTTCAAGGGGAGTTCCTCTAAGGAAGTAGCCATAGACAATAAGACCGAACACAAGTCCGCCCACAAGGACCTCTATGATATCACCCTGCCTCATATTGCTGTAGGCTCTGTACGCCATATAAACCAGCAGGAAGCAGAAGATAAAGCTGAATCTGTAGGGGAGCATGTTGGGATAGTGGAATCCGTGCCATATATAGTCAAGGGGACGGAAAATAAAGCTTGCAATAAGGAGTACGAGCATATTCGCACAGAAGATCTTTTCGCCCAGCTTGATCTTGCGGCAGCAGAAGAAAACTGCAAGGAGGATCAGGCAAAGGGTACCGCAGGCAACATTGGGAAGACCCTCCTTTGAAGTGGGATCAAGATAAGACAGAGTGTTTGAAACAACCTGATGAAAAGCCTCAAAAACACCCTTGTTGTTATCTGTTCCGATGTTGATATCAAATCTTGTGGAGAAGCCTGAGGTAGATTTATAGCAGTTTTTCAGAGCCAGATAGGAAGTGATGGTAACAGGCGCTGTGAGCATAAGAGATATACCTGTACATACAAGGCATCTAAAGAAATCCTTGAAGCATTTCTTGAAGGACTCAAAGCGTGAAACGGTATAGCCGATAGCGGTAAGCACAACGGCAATACAAAGGAAAAGACCTATGTAGTAGTTAAATACTACAGCGGCAGCCAGCGAGATGATATAGAGCTTGTATTTTCCGTCTCTGAGCAGACAGATGGTACCTGCTACAACCAGAGGCAGGAGAGCCCAGGTATCCAGCCAGATTGTACACCAGTAGTAGCCCATAGAGAAGGAGCTGATAGCGTACATAGAGGAGAATACCACAAGGGAAAGCCCGTTTTTGCGGCAGATAATTTTGAAGGCAAGAGCTGTGAAAGCACCTGCAAGACCGATCTTAATGGTGGTTGCAATAGCAAGGTACTGTACAAGGTCACCCTTGTCAACGAATACGGTCAGGAAGTTGAGAGGGCTTAAGAGGTAGTAGGACATCATAGCTATGAAGTTAGAGCCCATTCCTACGCTCCATGTCCAAAGGAGAGAGCCGCCGCTTTGGAGCTTGTCCTGCAGATCTGCAAGGAAGGGGAAATACTGATGCCACAGGTCGATAACCAGCATCTGACGGGTGCCGTACATAGTTTCGGGGTCAGAGTCAGGAGTAACATCGGGAATTCCCAGAGAGGGGAAAGCATTATCAAGCGTCTGCTTTATGGTTTCGTACCACACCTTTAGTCCGCCGTAGGGTGCAATGGAGCCGCCCTTGGAAAGAGAAAAGGCGATGGACATAAGGAGAAGAGGGGCAAAGAAAGCAAGGAAAACAAAACGGTATTCATAGAAGAATTTACCCATAGATTTCCAGAATCCGCTTTTGCCCGTAGCGAGCTTGTGGGCTTTTTCTGCAGTCAATATCACTTTGAGTCACTTCCTTTCTTTCCTTTTCGGAATACAAAGAGTTTTGAGAAAACATAATTCAGTATCACAACGGCAATGCTGACTATGATCTTAGCAAGCATTCCGTCTATGTCAAATATGGGAGCATCTAAACCGAGCATAACCAGAAGTGGTACTCCCACCCACTCAAGAGGAGCTGTCAGGAGCCTTGAGCCTACAAATGTAATTATCTCACGGATAAGGAGTTTTTTCTCCCAGCTTTTGCTGTCAAATACCCAGAGCTTATTGGTAATATAAGCAAAGAGTACGGCAGCTACCCATGAGAGGACATTTGCAATGGCGATCTTAATATCGCTGTTGGAAATAAATGTGCCGAAGAGCATTTCAAAGAGTGCGTAGCTTACCCAAGATACTACGGTGGTCAGCACTCCGAAAATGAGGTACATGATTATTTCCTTGTACTTCAAAAATAAAGCTTTTAACTTATCCATATAACTTAGTCGTCCTTGTTGTTTTTCTCGATATTCTTAACCTTGGCAATGTAAATGGGACGGTGCTTTGTCTCAATATACACTCTGCCGAGATATTCGCCGATAATACCGATGGAGAGCTCTATAATACCGCCGATAAAGAGCATTGCACACATTGTAGTGGCAAAGCCGGAGCCGACTTCACCTGCCACAATAGCGTGAATTGCAACACCGAGAGCGCAGATAAGGGACAGCACGAACATAATAATGCCCATAACGGTAATGAATCTCAGAGGAGATACAGAGAAAGCGGTGATGCCGTCGATAGCGTAACGGAAAAGTCCCCAGAAGCTCCAGCTTGATGTGCCGATGGTACGCTCAACATCCTGATAAGGAAGCCATTTTGTATCAAAGCCTACCCAGCAGAAGATACCCTTGGAGAAGCGCTGTATCTCACCCATGGAAAGTATGGATTTTATCATCTGACGGGACATGACTCTGTAGTCAACTGCACCGTAGGGCATCTTTACAGAGGACATTCTGTTCTGAAGCTTGAAGAAAAGCTTGGAAAATCCCTTTCTCAGAAGACCATCCTTGTCTCTCTCTGCTCTGTAAAGTGCACAGCAGTCGTGACCCTCTTCGTCAACCTCCCTGAGCATCTCAGGGAACATCTGAGGGGGGTGCTGTAGGTCTGCATCCATAACGAAAACATAGTCAGCATCAGTATGTTCAAGACCTGCATACATAGCGGCCTCTTTTCCGAAATTTCTGGAGAAGGAGATGTATTTTACGTTGGAGAATTCCTCTGCAAGCTTTATCATAACAAGAAGAGTGTTGTCACGGCTTCCGTCATTTACAAGTATGTAGCGGAAACTGTACTGAGGAAGGGATGCAATAACTTCGTTTGTAACTCTCACAAACTCAGGGAGAACCTCTTCTTCGTTGTAGCAGGGAACTACTATATCAACAGTTTTCATAGTATCACCTCAAGGAAAAACTTATACATCATAATTGTAACACCAAAGCAGGGAAAAGTCCACCATTATGCCCTAAAAAGTCGAGTTTTTTTCACGGGATTCCTGTAAGTGTTCCTGTGTAGAAATAATATGATACGACGAGTGGTACTAATTTATGATTTCTCAGGTCAAAGTGCTTTTTTTAGTGATTCAGAGGAGAGTATTTTAAAGGTGCTTTTATAAAATTCAATTATCCCTTCATTCTGCATTCTTGAAAGCTCACGAGAGAGTGCGCTTCTGTTTACAGAGAGCAGAGAGGCAAGCTCCTCACGGGAATACTCCACATTAAAGGTAGAAACTCCCCTATCCTTCATATTATCAAGGAGAAAAAGGGCAATTCTGGCCCTGAGGCTTTTTGCAGAAAGGTAGGCGATTTTTCTGTTGAGAATCCAGAATTTTTCGGAAACGCCTCTGAGCATGTTGAGGAGTATCCGCATACACAAGGGGTCGTCAGACTTCTGAGAAAGCTTAGACACACTGAGAAAAAGCACCTCCGTATCCTCTCTGGCGCTGACACTTACGGGAATGGGAAACCTCTCTGAGGACATGAGTACGTCGCCGAAAACATCTCCCGAGGAGAGAAGGGAAATAACTCTCTGCTGTCCCGAGTAGGAAACGCTCTGGGCGGTGATACTTCCTCTGAGGATAACCCCTGAGCGTGAGACTTTTTCTCCCTGAGAGAAGATAACATCACTTTTTTTATATGCGGTCGCTCCAAGGCGGAGATTTTTAAGGACTTCAGAAACCTCCTGAGGGGTAAATCCCGAGAAAGGAACGGTTTTCGTGAGAAGTGAGAGATATTTTTCCAAGTAAAACACCATCTTTCAATATATTTCGTTGCTGTGGCAACGAAAACCACAGACACAGTATAATATAATATAGATGAAAAAGCAATAATCCAAAACATAAAATAAGCCTGACCTTTTTAAAAAAGGCAGACAAGGAATATTGACTTAAATTTATGGAGGTTTTTAAAAATGAAAAAAATCAGCAGAGTTCTGGCACTGCTTATGGCAGTTCTTATGGTAATGTCCTTTGCAGCTTGCAAGGATAAAGAGGCAGAGGCAGGTGCTCAGGTTACACCTAACGTCTATACTCTTAAGGGACCCACAGGTATGGGTATGGCTCAGATGATCTCTGAGAATAAGGAAGATGCAAAGTATAACTTCACAGTTGCAGCCTCCCCCGAGGAGATCACAGCAGCTATCGTATCAGGCGATGCAGATATTGCAGCTTGTCCCGTAAACCTTGCATCCGTTCTTTACAACAAGACACAGGGCGGAGTTAAGCTTCTTGCTCTCAATACTCTGGGTGTTACCTATATTGTAACAAACGGTGTTGAGGTAAACTCCATTGAAGACCTGAGAGGAAAGACTATTGTTTCTGCAGGTCAGGGTGCTACTCCCGAGTATATTATCACAAAGCTTCTTACCGACAGCGGTATGACAGTAGGCGAGGATGTATTTGTTGAGTTCAAATCCGAGCATGCAGACGTTGCATCTCTTATCGTGTCAGGCGAGGCACAGGTAGCTCTCCTCCCCGAGCCCAATGTAACCTCATCTACAGTTCAGAATCCCGAACTCAAGGTTTCCCTTGATCTTACAAAAGAGTGGGAAGCAAAGTACGGCACAAAGCTTGTTCAGGGCTGTGTTATAGCAAGAACAGAGTTTGTAGAGGCTAACCCCGATGCAGTAAACTCCTTCCTTGAGAACTACAATGAGTCTGTTGAGGTTATCAACAAGGCAGATGATAATGCCGCAAAGATGATCGTTGAGGCAGGCATTATTCCCAAGGAGCCTATCGCAAAGAAGGCTATCCCCCAGAGCTACATTGTGTTCATTGAAGGCGAAGAGATGAAGACTCTCACAAAGGAGAATCTCCAGGTGCTCTTTGATGCAAATTCCAAATCAGTAGGCGGTGCATTACCCGGCGATGATTTCTATTATACAAAGGGCTGAGAAATCAGCAGAAAATGAAAACAGAATAAATAAAGATAATAAAGACATTAGGGGTGTTTTACTCGGAATTCTTAAAAAGATCATCATAACCTTATTGGTCTTTGCTTTCTGGGTAGGGGTCTGGGAGCTTGTGTACAGAAAAATAAACAAGCCTCTGGTGATTCCCTCTCCCCTTTCTGTCTGGGATACTCTCAGAAGCCTTGCAAAAACAGAGGCTTTCTGGGACATTACATTGTCCTCGGTTATGAGGATTCTCACAGGCTATGCCATAGGGGTGGGTGTGGGAGTGCTTCTTGCAATTCTCACATCTGTTTCAAAGATAATTTATGCTCTTTTTTCTCCCGTAGTTAGTGTGGCAAGGGCTACTCCTGTGGCATCCCTTACTCTTATTATCATAATGTGGGTCACAAATAAGCAGGTGCCTTTGGTGATAGTAAGCCTTATGGTATTCCCCGTTATCTGGGGCAACACCTTTGAAGGTATCCGCACTACAGACAAGAAGCTCCTTGAGATGTCCAGATGCTATAAAGTGCCATTTTTAAAGCAGGTGCTTCATGTTTATCTCCCTTCGGTCTATCCCCACTTTGTCTCAGGTGCGGCATCGGCTCTGGGACTTGCGTGGAAGTCAGGCATTGCCGCAGAGATTCTGGGAGCCACAAAAGGCTCTATGGGTCAGCAGCTCAACGATGCCAAGGTGTATCTTGATACCGAAGGAAAGTTTGCGTGGACCGTGGCGGCAGTGGTGCTGAGCATGATCTTCGAGAGACTTTTCACATTTCTTCTCAGGAAAACAGCACTTCATATCCCCGTAAAGGTAAAGAGCGAGACAAAAAGAACCATTACATCAAAGCGTGAATACACGGATGATATCACACTCAGAGCGGAGAATATATCCAAGAGCTTTAAGAAAAAGCAGGTGCTCAGCGGTGTGAATCTGAGGCTCAGAAAAGGCGAGGTCACCTCACTTTCGGGTGTTTCGGGTGCAGGCAAGACCACTCTTCTGAGAATTCTTACCTCTCTTGAAAAGGCGGACAGCGGAAAGATTCATAAATATTCGGATATAAGCTATCTATTTCAGGAGAACAGACTTCTCCCCGGACTTACTGCAAAGGAGAATATTCTCTATGTAAATCCCTATGCAGATGCAGAAAAGCTCCTTTCTCTTATGGAGCTTGAGGAGTGCGGAGATATGTATCCCCGAGAGCTTTCGGGCGGTATGAAGAGGAGACTTTCCATCGCAAGAACACTCTCTATGGAGGCGGACACAGTCTTTCTCGATGAACCCTTTGTGGGGCTTGATGAGGCTCTGAAGGAAAGAATTTCAAAAAGAGTTTTTGAAATTCTTTCAGAGAAAAGCGTGCTTCTCGTAACCCACGATCAAAAGGAATCGGAGAAATACTCCCACAACATAATAACAGTATAATAACATTTACCTTTCCTCAAAAAAGACCTGACGGCTCTTGCCTGTTGTCAGGTCTTTTGCTATACTTGAATAAGAAGATTTTATCTCGTGCCTCCCTCTGAGGAGGGAGAAAAAGCCAAAGAACTTTTTGATAAATACAGAACATCTGATTTACAGGAGGCAGTTATGATTATTGATACCCATGTGCATATAGGAACATCTCTTAATTTTGTTATGACCGAGGCAGATGTGCTGTACTCTATGAATAAGTACGGGATAGACTACAGCATTGTGTCAAACTGTGAGGCGGCAAGCCACGACCACGAAAGGGTGCTGCTCCCCGAGAAATACCAGACCTCTCAGGCGGATTGTCTCAAGAGAGTTCTCGCCTTTGCAAGGGAGAACGAAGGAAAAATCGGTGCAGCGGTGTGGGTAAAGCCCTCCGTTGAAAGGCTTTCGAGAGAGCTTGTGGAGCTTATAGATAAAAACCGTGATGTTATCCACGCCATAAAGCTTCATCCCTATCATGCAGGCTGTTCCTTTTCCTCAGAGGAGGCTCAGGAATATATTCGCCTTGCAAGGGAGCTTATGCTTCCCGTTGTAACCCACACAGGAAACTGTGAGGATGATTCCCCGAGAAGAGTTTATGAGATGGCTAAAAAGTACCCCGAGGTTAATTTTGTAATGGTGCATCTGGGTCTTGGTACGGATAACAAGGAAGCTATCGAGCTTTGCTCCTCTCTTCCCAACCTCTACGGCGATACCACATGGGTAAGCGTTGAAAGTGCCTTAAGCTTTATAGAAAAGTGCGGTGCAGAAAAGCTTCTTTTCGGAAGCGATAACCCCATTGACGGCAAGGACACGTATCTTAATAACGGCAAGGGGGATGTAAGCCTCTATCAGGACTATTTCTCCCGATTCAGAAAGCTTGTGGGTGAAGAAGTTTACTCCATGGTAATGGCAGAGAATGCAAAACGCCTTTTCAAAATTAACATATAAAAAACAAAAGGAAGCGTGTGATTACGCTTCCTTTTTATTATGTCAGTACATAAGAGAGTTGTAGCAGTCGAGGAGCATCTGATACTGAGTATTCTCGTCAGCTTCGTTGAACTCCATAAGATCTATTGAGGAATACTCGAAATCTATAACCTGATAAGCCTCTTCGAAGTCCGCAATAAACTTATCATAGGCATCTTTCGAAACTGTATTTGAAGTTCCGTTTTCAAAGATTCTGTAGGTGTACTCTCCCTCACCGCTTGAAGAGCTTATATCAGCGGTAAAGTCCTCACACCAGAGTGTTTCTGAAACAATTTCGTCGTCTTTGGTCAAGGTGATGATGCCTTTTATGGTGCTGTGGGCTCCTGCTCCCGCACGAATGGTGTCAGAGAGCATATAGAAATAGCCGGAATTTTCGTTGTTTATATAAAGCTTGGGGTAATCTGTGGAGAAAAGGTCTCCCTCGTAGGCAATACCGGTGTCGCAGGGAATTTCTTTCACGGTTTTATTATCAGGGTCAACTTTATAGTAGTGGTTTGCAGAGAAAAGACCTGATCCCTGAACGGTTGTGGTTATCAGCTCGGGGTAAGAATCCATATCAAGGTCAAGGAAAAGAATTGAGCCGCCCATAGCAAATTCAAGCTCTTGTTTCCACAGATCGGAATTGTCCATATAAATAGAAACCACATCCTCTGCAGGCTCGGGCCAGATGGGGATGGTAATGATTTCATCTGTGGGCTCGGTGGCTTCCTGTGTGGTTTCTACAGAAGTTTTGTCTTTATCTTTTCGGCGGTCCTTTTTGCTGTCTGTTTCTCCGCCGCAGGCTGTAAGAGCAGACAGGGAAATGATGAGAGCAAGGAGAAGTGAAAAAGCTTTTTTCATAGGATATCATCTCTTTCGTTTGGTTTTTATTATACTAAAAAACCTCCCGTTTGAGGGAGGTCATAGTGCGAATGGGACACAGAGAGTTTCAAAATTATTTGAGAACGTCTCTCCAGTCAAGGTCGCCTCTTTCAAGACCATGGATAAGAACCTCAGCTGTGGCGATGTTGGTTGCCACGGGGATGTTGTGCATATCGCAGAGTCTGAGAAGGTTCATATCGTTTGTCTCTGAAGGCTTGGGGGTAAGTGCATCACGGAAGAAAAGTACCATATCTATTTCGTTGCAAGCGATTCGTGCGGTAATCTGCTGGGCTCCGCCCTGAGAACCACCAAGGAAGGTCTTGATATCAAGTCCGGTGGTCTCTGAAACCATCTTGCCTGTGGTGCCTGTAGCGCATAATGTGTGACGGCTTAAAATGCCGCAATAAGCGATACAGAACTGTACCATCAATTCTTTCTTTTCATCGTGTGCAATGAGAGCAATATTCATTGTATTTTCTCCTCCGTTCCTGAATATTTAACTTGGAAAGTATATACTCTGAGGCGTTTTGCTTATCATAATCCCAGAATCTTCTTAGCAAGGGGAGGATTTTCTCCCTCTATTCTCGCTGCAAGATTTTTGAAAGCTTCCATAGAAGGAACGTTTGAGCGTCCACTCTCGCCCCTCTGGGCAATGGCGGCGATCTTTACATCCTCGGGGACTATGGCGATAAGCTGTGTCTGAGCAAGGTCAATAAGCTGATCGATATCTTTGTAGATTCCCATTTCTCTGAAGCGCTTAGGCTCAAAACGGTTGATAACAAGTCTCACATCCTCCACATTCATAGAAAGAAGCTTCTGGCGGATATTGAGACATCCCCTCATACTTGTGGGTTCGGGGTTAATAACTATAAGTGCGGCGTCTGCAGGGGCTGCGGCAGCCTCAAATCCTGAGCCTGTGCCTGCAGGGGAATCAATGAGTATGTAGTCGTAGTCGTCTTTGATCTCATTAATAAGCTCACGAAGGACAGAGGGACTTACCTCGTCCTCAGCAGAGAGTGCGGCAGGCATCATATAGAGACCGAAGATGTTCTTGGTCACATAGATGGCGGCTGACTTGTCACAACCACCGCCTACGGCATCGGAAACATCATAGATGAGTTCCTTCTCTACGCCCAGCATAAGGTCAATTCCCCGCATACCGCTGTCGCAATCTACAAGGAGTACCTTCTTATTAAGTTTAACCAAAGCTACGGCAAGACCAACGGAAACCGTGGATTTGCCGGTGCCTCCCTTACCGGAGGCAAGAACGATAACTTTGCTCATAACCAGTACCTCACATAGTATTCTACCACAAATTTCGTGAAAGGACAACGAAAAAACAGGGGATTAATGTAAAAATTATCCACCTGATTTTGGGCAAGTTTGATAAAAAGAGGTTATTATTTGGCAAAAACAGAAAATATTACCTAAAAATATTCTGTGTCTGCAGAAAAAAGCTTCTTCCCGTAAATAAGTTTTTTATTCGTAAGATGCCTCTGTGGGAGCTGTTGAAGGCTCTGTGCTGAGTGTCTCGGGGAAGAAGTAGGCATCCAGAAGGGACTTTGCCACATCCATGGAGAAGGTACCTCTCGCGCCATGCTCAATAACAACCGCAATAGCAACCTGAGGATCGTCGTAAGGTGCATAGCAGATGAAAGCGGTGTGGTCGGAGCCTGTGTTTTCTGCGGTACCTGTTTTAGCAGCAATGTCAACGGGATAATCTCCGAAGAAGTTGTGAGCTGTACCGGATTCGTTTGCCACAACCTGACGCATTGCGTGCTGAACAACAGTCATATTGTAGGGTGTAAGATTAAGATCCTCCACAACCTCTGCGTTTTCGGGGGTGTTCTCAAGGATGACCTCGGTTTTATCATAAGAGGTGATTTTGCTGATAAGGTGAGTTCTCAGTCTGACACCGTCATTTGCAATGGTTGCACAGTAGGTGGCAAGCTGAACAGGTGTAAAGGTGTTATCAGACTGACCGATGGCTGCCTGAACTGTATTACCCGGCACCCAGTTTATACTGTCTCTTCCTGCAAGGAAGCCTGTGGATTCGTTAATTTCAAGTCCTGTCTTGACACCCAGACCCAGCTTCTCCATGTAGAGTGCCATGGTGTCGATGCCAAGGCGTCTGCCTACCTCTGCAAAAAAGTAGTTACAGCTTCGGGTCACAGCTCCCGTTACATCCAGATCGCCGTGAGTACCCATGCAGTTTACTACGTTGTCGGGATAATAATCATATCTTTTTGTGCAGGTAACGGGGGTGTATTCGGTGATGATCTCTTCCTCCAGAGCGCCAAGTGCCACAGAGGGCTTTACAACAGAGCCGGGAGCAAAGGAGCCCATAAAGGCACGGTCATAAAGAGGAAGGGTTTCGTTTTCAACGAGAGAGGTATAGTAATCAGAGTTGCTGTATTGATTTAGGTCATAGGAAGGATAGGTTGCTGCAGCAAGAACGGAAAAATCACGCACATCAAGCATTACCACGGCACCTGCAACACAGTCCTCGCCAAGGAGCGTGTCTCCTGTAAGCTTGCACTGTGCGATACCCCACTCACGAGCGTCGTTTACATTTCTTTCAAGAGCCTCGTTTGCAACTGCCTGAAGGTCTCTGTCTATAGTGAGATAAACATTGTTTCCGGGGTTTGCAGGGATTATCTCCACATCTCCCGTCTGGGCGCCTGCAGAGGTCTTTTTGATGGTTTTTACACCACCCTCGCCTCTGAGGTAGTCCTCCATAGCGGCCTCGATTCCAAATTTACCGATAGTGTCATCGTAGCTGTAGCCTTTGTCCTTGTACTCCTCATATTCCTCTGCTGTAAGAGCGCCCGTATTGCCCAGAATGTGGGGCATCAGAGTGCCGTCCTCGCAGTATCTTACAGAGGTGGTGGAGATATCAATGCAGGGCTTCTCCTGAGAAAGCTCGGAGATAATAGCCATCATTTTTTCATCGATGTTTTCTGCAATGGTGTAGGGGCTTGAGTAGGAGTAGAGAGTCCTCTCCATGTTGAATCTTACGGAGGCTACATCTCTTCTGAAGTTTTCGTCCTCGATATATGCGAGGTCATATCTTTCGTAAAGCTCATTTATATATTCCTGAGCATCGGCATAGATGCCAAGACCCAGAAAATCCTCGGATTTCAGATAGTTCAGAGCACTTCTGTGCTCCTTGGTATCCTCTGCGGTTATGAACTGATAAACTCCGTTTTCATCCTTGTGAATGGGGAGCATATCAACAAAAGGAGTTTCTGTTTTTTCAAAGAGAGTAAGAAGCTCTTCGATTATCTGATTCTCCGTAAGGTTTTCAGGTATAAATAGCTTGTCGATTATTACATTATAGGTGGTCTTGTTGGATTTCAGCGCCACGCCGTTGCGGTCAAGGATCTCTCCTCGGGTGGCAGAGGAGGTAAGGCGGTAGTTGGCGGCAGTGGCAACATTCTCTTTGTAGTAGCTGCCCTCACGGATCTGCCAGTTTACGAGCCTTACAAAAAAGCAGGTGAAAATAACAAGCACCAGAGCGAGGCAGATGAGCGCACGGGTGTTTTCTTTCAGAAAGTTTTTCATCGTATATCGCTCCTTTCAAATATTGGTAAAAGATAGGTTCAATCCTTCATGGTCGTTATGAAAAGTCGGTTAAACCAGAAGAAAAGGGGCAGGAAAATAAGAGTATAAAAAATCCTTATGAGGTAATGACGGATAAAATGCGTTCCTGCGTGAGGGTCGCCTGTGCATATAGAAAAGATGAAAAAGTGAACAAGAAGTAAGGCGACAACAGATGATATGCCGATAACCATGGCATTTAGGAAATTTGTAACGAAGAAGTTGCTGGCGCAGTAGCCAAGCACAAAGGAAAGTATGGTGAGGACTACGGTGTAGTATCCGATGTCTCCCGTAAAGCCTACATCAAGGAGTACACCGCAGACACAGCCGTAGATCATGGCAGGTATCTCGCTCTCAAAAACTGCTATGGTGAGTGCCACGGGCAGCAGGAGAACAGGTTTGATGCCGAGAATAGAGGGCATAAGCTGAGGTGTTCCCGAGAGGATGAAGATTATGAGTATCTCAAGGGAGTATGCCAGATGTCTGAGAAGTTTCTGTTTTCCGTCCATCTCAGCCCTCCGAAGGTTCTGTCTCAAGGGGTTCGGATGTGGATTCGGTTGCAGGCTCAGAGGTTGCCTCTGTGGGCAGAAGCACATCCTCCAAGGGAAGCTCGGAAAGCTCGCCCTGTCCGTCAAAGTGAGTGATAACCACCACATCGGTGAGATTCTTTATGTCCTCAAAGGGTCTCACTACAGCATAGAGAGAGGTGTCGTACTCATCGTAGAAGATTTCCTGTACCTCGCCGATAATAACAGAGGGAGGATAGATTCCGCTGGTACCTGTTGTGATGAGAATATCGCCCTCCTTCATGGTGTTCTGTCGGGAGAGCTTGGTAATGGTGGTAAGTCCCTTGTCGCAGTATTTTGCGTTGCCTCTGATGATGCCGGTGTCTCTGGTCAGGGTGTTGATAGCGCCTGCCTTGACATCGGGAGAGAGAATGGTCTTAACGTGGGCGGTGTTGCTGGAAACGCTGTCAACAACTCCCACAAGTCCCAGCTCTGTTACAACAGGGTCTCCGACGGATACACCCTGAGAGCTTCCTTTGTTTATGGTGAAGCTGTAGTAATCATCCAGAGCGTCACGGCGAAGCACCAGAGAGGGCAGAAGCTCAAAGTCAGGATAATCCTTCTTGAGATCGTAATATTTCCAGAGACGCTCGTTTTCTTCCTTGGTCTCATAGTAATCCACAAGCTGAGTGCGAAGGTCTGCCACCTCTGAGGTGAGAGTTTTATTCTCGGCCAGAAGCTCGTCATAGGATTTTTCATTTGCCTCCTTGCTGACAGATGCAGACACTTGCTGAAGCCCGAAGGTTACAGAGTTTACGAAGGAGGAAACAACTGATTTGTCGGAAATAGCAGAGATGCCCATTACCAGAAAAATGGCAATCAGCAGACATATAAGTTTTTTGAAACTTTTTGAAGATAACATTTCTCTCATTTTGGGCCTCCGGTTAAATTCGGGGAACGGTAATCCGTCCCCCGAGAAGTTGTTTTATGTGATTATTTGCGTCTGGAACGATAGTACTCGTGGGGCATTGTTAGCTCCAGTCTCTTGCCCGAGCCATCTACAACACAGTCGAGAGGTCTCTCGGCAATATGAACGGGCATACCTGTCTGCTGCATAATAAGCAGGTCAAGACCACGAAGGAGAGCGCCGCCGCCTGTGAGCATAATGCCGTGATCGATAATATCAGCAGAAAGCTCGGGGGGAGTTTTCTCCAGAGTGTTGATAATTGCATCGATGATGGTGGAAAGAGGATCTGCCAGAGCATCTCTGACCTCTGCGGCTGTGATGGTGATATTCTTGGGAAGACCGTCCATAAGGTTTCTGCCCTTGATGCACATCTCGCCCTCATCCTCATAGGGATATGCAGAGCCGATTCCGATCTTGATATCCTCAGCGGTGCGCTCACCGATAAGGAGATTATACTTTTTCTTGATGTAGGACATAATAGCCTCATCGAATTTATCGCCGGCAACACGAACAGAGCAGGAGGTAACTATATCACCCAGAGAGATGATGGCAACCTCGGATGTGCCGCCGCCGATATCTACTACCATAGAGCCTGTAGGCTCGGCAACAGGCAGACCTGCGCCGATAGCTGCTGCCATGGGCTCCTCAATAAGCTCTACGTCCTTGCCGCCTGCTTCTCTTGCGGCATCCTCAACCGCATTTTTCTCAACCTCTGTAATACCCGAGGGAACACAGATAACGATTCTGGGTCTGGAGAAGAAATTGGAGCGGACAGTTTTTCTGATAAAATGCTTCAGCATGGAAGCTGTGATCTGGAAGTCGGCAATAACGCCGTCCTTCAAGGGTCGTACTGCAACAATGGAGCCGGGTGTACGACCGATCATTTCCTTAGCCTGAGAGCCAACTGCCAGAACGGAGTCGTTGCGGATATCAACTGCAACTACGGAGGGCTCACGAAGAACTATACCCTTGCCCTTCATAAATACCAGTGTGTTGGCTGTGCCAAGGTCGATGCCTATATCTTTAGTAAACGAAAAGAACATATTGTTTACCCCTTTCTTTTAAAAAACCGAATTGAATAAGACCCGCTCAGACAGAGCAGCCCTTTAAGTGTATATAAATACTTATAAAATATAAGTCATATTTAATCAACTTATTATACTATATATGTTTATAAAATTTCAACCACTACTTGTCGAGTGTTTTTTACTTTTTACCACAAAGTTTTGTGTATTATCTCAGCGTTTGCCTGTAGAGCCGAAACCGCCTGTTCCTCTGTCGGTGTCGGAGAGGGTCTCAACCTCCATGGTGGGCATAAGGGAAACGGGAGAAATTACTATCTGGGCGATTCTCTCGCCGGGGGTTATGGTGTAGGGTGTGTTTGAGACGTTTACAAGTCCTACACAAACCTCGCCACGATAGTCGCTGTCTATAACTCCGACGCTGTTTGCAAGAGTGATACCGTGCTTTATTGCAAGTCCGCTTCTGGCAAAAATGTAGGCAACGAAATCAGAGGAAGGAAGCTCAATGGCAATTCCCGTGGGGACAAGGAGAATTTCTCCTTTATCAATGGTCTTTTCCTCGTCTAAAACTGCGTAGAGGTCCATACCCGCGGAGCCTTCGGTGGCTCTCTTCGGAATTATGGCACCCTCTCTTACCTTTTTTATCTTAAGTACGTTTTCCATTTTATCCTCTTTCCTGCAAAATGAAAGACCATCCTGCAAAAATTATTTAATATTCCTTTTGGAAATTCCTTTTAAGAAACATAAAAATTTTATAATTTCCTGTGGGAAATAAGTTTAATTCTCTTTAATAATTCTCAAAAATAATTAAAATTTTGTTAATTATTTAACACCCCTGAAATATAATCCTCGGGTAAAATCCGTAGAATTTTGATGTTTGCTTGAAAAACTGCCCCTGTTTTCCACTTTTTCCACAGAGTTTTCCACACTAAAGCGATGAATGTGGAAATCTATTGTGGAAAAGTTTTTAATTCTGTCATCCAAAAATAAAGGAACGGAATTTAGGATCTCGGTGCAAATTCCTTCGCAGGAGAAAATGAAGCTTTTTGAAAGTCTGTCCTGCAAAACACCTGTCTTGTTGCAGGAAGAACAGCCGCCATCTCTCAGTTTTCCGGGGCAGCAGCGGCAAAGCATCAAAGGCAGATATCCGCCTGAGACGATTCCTCGGGAGATATTTCCGCCCAGAGCATTTATCTCCTTGTCGGTAAGCTCAAAACTCAGCTCCACACTTTCAAAGCTTTCCTGCTCTGCCCATTCGAGCGCATAGGTATTTGCGAGATTCAGTGAAAAACCGCCGTGGAGCGTAAAACCGGCTTCTTTGAGAAGAGGAATACCGCCGAGATTTCCGGTAAGTCCGTGATTAATTCCCAGAGCTTTTACCTCATTGAGACGGTTTTTAATTTTATTTTCAATGCCGAACATACCTCTGGGAAGCTCTATTCCGACGGAAAGCCCCTTTGAGAGAAGGCTTCGGAGCATTTCATCCTCAGAAAAAAGAGGTACAAAAACAATGTCGTTTTCAGAGAGATTGTCCCTTTGATGAAGATTTTTAATTCTAACTCTTTTTTCAAGGGGCTTTGGGATGTGGGGTGTGATCTCCTCAAGGGTTATTTTCTGAAGTTTTTCTCTCTTTATTTCTGTTCTCTTCTCGGAAAGAGCGGCAAGAGCCTTTCTTCTCAGGTTATTTATGTCGCTTATGGGCAGTGATATGCCCGACTGTATTTCTGTTTTTATTGAAGCAGTATCTATGGTGTAGGGGGTGCCGCCGCATTTCATCAGCTGGCTTACGCATTTTTCCTCGCTCAGGGGGACATTTATTGCTTTCTGGGCAGGGATCTCGCCCTTTTCCTCTGCGGTAAAGGTGCCGTCTGTAACCATAAGCTTTGAAACCTCCCCTTCCCTTGCAGAAAAGGTCATTTCTATGGGGATGTGTCTGTACTCGTCCTTGTAGCTCTGACGGATCTCACAAAGGAGGGCGTTGTCCGCAGAGATAACATCCTCTTTTCTGCGGCTGCCAAACATATCCTTTGTTATTTTACCCGTGAGATAACCATCGGTAAAGCCTGTGCGGGAGAATACCGCTTTGAGCTTTCTGTTTGTATCCTCGGAAACTTCGCCCAGAGAGAGCTTTTCTTTGGCGGCTCTGGTGGCAGTTGCCACATATTCGGGTCTCTTCATTCTTCCCTCTATCTTGAGAGAGGCAACCCCAAGTTCCGAAAGCTTGTTAAGATGCTCAATTAGGGAGTTGTCCTTGAGGGACAGAGCGTGATCGTTTCCCTCAAATGAAAAAGGAAGTCTGCAGGGCTGTGCGCACATACCACGGTTTCCCGAGCGACCGCCGAGTATGGCGGAAAAATAACATTGTCCCGAAACACTCATGCAAAGAGCGCCGTGAATAAATACCTCAAGCTCAACGGGACAGCACTTTCTGATCTCTTTTATCTCGTTGAGGGAAAGTTCACGGGCTAAAACTACTCTTTTGAAGCCTCTTTCCCATAAGAATTTTGCTCCCTCGGGAGTGTGGATGCTCATCTGGGTGGAGGCATGAAGTGTAATTTCGGGATAGTATTCCTGAAGGCACTTTGCAAGTCCCAGGTCCTGAATTATAAGAGCATCTATTCCCATGTTCCAGGCTTCTGCGGCAAGGCCCAAAGCCTTCTCCATTTCAGAATCGTGAATCAGGGTGTTGAGTGCGAGATAGGCCTTTTTGCCGTGGAGATGGCAGTAATCAATGGCCGCTTTCAGCTCCTCGGAGGAAAAGTTTTCGGCACTTTTACGGGCTGAGAAATCCTTTGCGCCCAGATATACGGCATCTGCCCCTGAGCGAATGGCGGCACAGAGGCTCTCCATACTGCCTGCGGGGGCGAGAATTTCAGGTGCTTTCATAGTTTTCCTCCTTTCTTGATGTAAAAAGCTTAAAAATCAATCAGATAAAGTCGGTGTCAAAAATAGAAAACTGCATAGGCTCAGGAATCTCCTGTGCATCGGTGTCCTTTTTGTAGTAGGGAGCAGGCTGAGAGTTCTTGTTCTGATTGTTACTGTTAGAATTATTGTGATTGTGATGACCTTTCTTTTTTCCGTGATCCTTTGAGGGGAAGTTCTTGCCCACAAAGGCAGTCTGTCTGTGAGAGGGGGCAGGCTTTTCCTCGGGAGCTTTTGCTGTCTCTGAAGGTACCTCTGCCTTTGCCTCTTCGGGTGCAGTCTGAGCCTCTTCCTTCTTAACTGCCTCTTTAGTCAGAGCCAGTTCAAGCTTTGCTTTAAGCTCCTCTACTTCCTTATTGAGACGCTCGTTTTCTTCAAGATAATCCTTTATCTGCAGTCTGAGTGCCTCTACTCTCTTTGAGAGCTTTGTCTCATCGTCGCAAAGGCTCAGAGCCACAAGGGTTGCACAGCCGTCACGGTTAAGTCGGGGATTGTCCTTCTGTGCGCCTCGGATAAGGGTGTCAACCTTTTCGCCTATCTGGATAACATATTCTTCGGTATCCTCGGTGCAAAGGGAAAATCTCTGACCTGCAACGTATATTACTACACTTTTTTTACTCAAGGTAATCATCCTTTCAGTGATTTTTATCCATTATGATTATAATACAAAAATTCTCCCGAGAAAAGTAAAATGTTAAAATTGTAACAGACAAAAAGAAAAAGTAACCATTCTGTTACGGAGGCGGGTCGTTTTGCAGATAAAAGCTTTTGCGAAAACTCAGTAAAATACAGTACCGCTGTCGGATTTTGAATTTAGCACTTTAATATCTTGAATTTTCATAAGACTTATATTATAATTGTCTAAAAATTATTTCTTACGAGGGTGTGGAAGGTTTTGCGCATAAGAAAGACCCGGTCTATGACCCTCAAATATAGAATAAAGGAGTATTTATGTTTAAACCGAAGCTGACAGTAAATGAAGTAATCAAGGCTATCACAGAAAAACTGGAGAGTGTTTTCAGAGTTACCCCTCAGGAGGCAACTCACGAGCATTTCTACAAGGCCTGCGCACTTATTGCCCGTGACCTTATGGGTGATGAGTATTCGGAGTTTTTAAGAGAAACCGCAAAGCAGGAGAAAAAGACGGTTTATTATCTGTGTATGGAATTTCTCATGGGCAGAACTCTCAAGAACAGCCTCTACAATATGAAGCTTGAGGATGTTTTCGGCGATGCTCTGGAGGCTTTCGGCGTTTCAATAGACAATGTTTACGAGGAAGAACCTGATGCAGGTCTCGGAAACGGAGGTCTGGGTCGTCTGGCGGCATGCTTTCTTGACGGTCTCGCATCTCAGAAATATCCTGCAATGGGCTATTCCCTCAGATATGAATACGGTATCTTTTCTCAGAAGCTTGTAGATGGCTGGCAGACAGAGCTTCCCGACTTCTGGCTTCCCGGCGGAAGTGTATGGCTTCACGGACACCCCGAAAAGGCGGTTGAGGTCTCATTTAACGGAGAGCTCAGAGAAGAGTGGATCGACGGCACCTACACCGTGCGTACCGAGGGTGACACAAAGGTGCTGGCAATTCCCTACGATATGCTGGTATCAGGTTATGGTTCCGAAGGTGTAAGCCGACTAAGACTATGGGCGGCAGACTCCAAGTCCTTCAATATGCAGCTTTTCAATGACGGTGAGTTCCTCAGAGCTGTGGAGCAGAAGGCAATGGCTGAGAGCATCACAAAGGTGCTTTATCCCGGCGATAATCACGCCGAGGGCAAGAGCCTGAGACTTAACCAGCAGTATTTCCTTGTTTCCGCTACGATTCAGGATATTATCAGACGTCACTTAAGGGTTTACAAGACCCTCTCAAATCTTCCCGAAAAGGTGGCAATCCACCTCAACGATACTCACCCTGTTCTTGCTGTTCCCGAGCTTATGAGAATTCTTCTTGATGAGTGCGGTTATGGTTGGGACGAGGCTTGGGATATCGTAAAGAGAACAGTTGCCTACACTAACCATACTGTTATGGCGGAGGCTCTCGAGTGCTGGGGAGAGGATATGTTCCGCAGAAAGCTTCCCAGAATCTATCAGATAGTCTGCGAGATAAACCGCCGTTTCACAGAGGAGCTGAGAAACAAGGGTGTGGAGCATAGCCAGATAGAGAGAATGTCTGCTGTGAGCAGAGGCTACGTGAGAATGGCAAACCTTGCGGTGCTTTCAAGCCATAAGGTAAATGGTGTTTCCGCACTTCACAGCGAGATTCTCAAAGACAGCGTTTTCAGGGATTTCTATCAGGTTACACCCGAAAAATTCACAAACGTTACCAATGGTATTGCCCACAGAAGATGGCTCTGCCAGTCTAACCCCTCTCTCTCCTCCCTTATTGAGGAGCTTACAGGTGACGGCTTCATAAAGGATGCTTCCAAGCTCTCCGAGCTTTTAAAATATGCAGATGACAGAACCGTTCTCGAAAGAATGGCGGAAATAAAGCGTAGAAACAAGGTGTATATGGCTCAGGAGATCAAGGATAAGAACGGAATCACCGTTGATCCCGACTCCATATTTGACGTTCAGGTAAAGAGACTTCACGAGTACAAGCGTCAGCTTCTTAATGCTCTCAATATCCTTGTTACCTATCAGATGCTTCGTGATAATCCCAGTATGGACTTTACTCCCCGCACCTACATCTTCGGTGCAAAGGCGGCTCCCGGCTACTACTTTGCAAAGCAGATAATTCAGTTTATTGTAAAGCTTTCCGATATTATCAACAACGACAACAGAGTGAACGGCAAGCTCAAGGTGGTTTACCTTGAAAACTACCGTGTAACCGTTGCTGAAAAGCTGATGCCTGCATCTGAAATAAGCGAACAGATCTCCCTTGCGGGAACAGAGGCTTCGGGCACAGGTAATATGAAGTTTATGATAAACGGTGCCATCACTTTGGGAACTCTCGACGGTGCAAACGTTGAGATCTGCGACGCCGTGGGCAGAGATAATATGTTCCTCTTCGGTATGACCACTCCCGAGGTGAACGAGATGAAGAGAAGAGGCTACAACCCCATGGACTATGTGGCTTCAAATCCCCTTATCGCAAATGCTCTCTCTGAGATGAGAAGTATGGGATTTGCTCATATTGCAGATTCTCTTCAGTATAATGACCCCTATATGGTGCTGGCAGATTTTGCCTCCTACAGACACGCTCAGACTGTATCGGGCAACCTCTACAGAGACCGTGAGCGTTGGGGCAAGATGTCTCTCACAAATGTTGCAAAGGCAGGAGTTTTCGCCGCAGACCGAGCTATCAACGACTACGCAGAAGGCATCTGGAACTTAAAGCCTCTGGACTGATATATTAATATTTTGACATAGAACAACGCCCTGTGATTTTTTCACAGGGCGTTGTCCTTTGAGGTTATGAGGGGTTATGAGCTAAAGGGAGTTATAAGTAATTTAATCAGCAAACTTCCATGAAAATATCTACCTCTGTAAACTTCTCGATAGCCTTTATCAGCTTGTCTGTCTGAGAAAGGATTTCCTCCATAGTGAAGTCGCCTCTCTCAAGGAGTGCTTCGGAGTTCTTTCGTTCGTTGTTAAAAGCATTGATATCTTCGTAGGGATATGTGCTGCCGGGCTCGATTACAGAGAAAGGAGTATATGTGTCGAGAAGGTAACGGAGAGTGACAGATGCACCCAGAAGGTCCCCTGTAAGTCCGCCTTCGTCAGGAGTTGCAGGCTTATCCTCAAGTCCTGCTATTCTCTTCTGAATAGCGGTGGCATCCTTGACGGTGATTTTTTTGTCGCCGTCGAAGTCAAGCACTACCTCTTCCATGGAATAATCATATTTGGAGTCAAGGCGGAAATCAGCAACCTTCTTCTGAATGTATGTGGCATCCTTGACGGTGAGCTTTTGGTCTCCGTCAGCATCACCTAAAAGAGCGCAGGGAATTTCGGTGTCGAGAATGAACATGGCAAGAGGAGCTATCTTTGCAGCTTCTTTAAGGGTGAGAAGCTCGCCGCCCGGGAAATACACATAGTAAGGCAGAGCGTTGCCTAAGAAGTTTGTGCGAGATGAAACAACATAATCGCCGATCACCTCGATGTAGGCACCTTCGTAGATGGCGCCTCCCCCGGCTTCAACAACAACCCAGTCGGGAGTAGCATCGGGCAGATCCACGCAGGCAGAGCGTTTGATTTCGTGGTAGCGGTAATAGGTGCCGAAGGCGTCCTTGTTTAAAAGTCCAAGCTTTTTGGCAACAGCATACTCCATGTCAGGAATCTTTGTGCTGTAGGGATAGTGAGCGGCAACGTCCTCAATATCAACTAAGCCTTCCTCGTAAGCATCAATGAGGTTTACCGTTGTGCCATCATTTTTCATTGCATAAAGGCCAACGGGATTTTCGAATTCGGGACCGTCGAGAGCGCCGTTAAAGAACACAAACTGTCCGATGACCTGGGAGGTCACAACACAGCCTGAGGCACCGTAAACACCCCAGTAAACCGTTGCCTCGTCCTGAGTACAGATGACCTGCACTAACATTTGGTCCTCGGGGAATTCCTCGTCTTTTGAGCTCAGGGAAGGATATCTCGTGAAAATCTGCTCCTTGAAGGATTCTCTGACAGCTTTAATAATGTTCTCATCCTCCAAAAAATCCCACTCAAAGGGAGGATCGGGTCTCACAAAGGCTCCGGCAGAGAAAGGAACGCAGGAGACGAGAAGGATAGTCACAAGAATAACGGATAAAATCTTTTTCATAAATTAACACCTCTTTCGGTATGTTTTGGGGGAGTTTTCGCCCCTTCTGATAATAAAACTTTTGAAAGGGCCTGTTTGTCTCATTAATTTTTAAAAAATTTTTAAAGACGTATTTTTATGAGAAAACCGCTGACTTCAGATGTTCATTTCTTTAATTGAGAAAAACAAAACCCGAGGCAAAAACCTCGGGTTTAACTTTGAAAATATGATGTTTAGTAACAAGAATGACGGATAAAATCTTCTTCATAACAAGTCACCTATTTAAAATATGTTAATACTTATTCTTCTTCATCTTTCGGGATCTCAAGCTTTTCAGCAAGGATCGTAAGGATTCGTCTGTCTTCGGTTTCTGTTGCTGTAAAGCGGACCCCTGAAACCTCTACAGAAGGTGTCTCGCCTCTGTCGGGAATTCTTCCCAGTCTGTCAAGCATAAAGCCTGCCACGGTGTCGCAGTCGGTATCAGGAAGGGTTATCTCCAATAGCTCCTCCACATCTCTGATGGGGGTGGTGCCGTCTATAGTGAAACGGTTATTTCCCAGAGAGGTGATTTCCTCATCCTCGTGGTCGTACTCGTCCTGGATATTTCTGCCGAGAATATCCTCGATAAGATCCTCCATTGTAAGGAGACCCTCTGTACCGCCGTATTCATCCACCACAATGGCAAGCTGAGTTTTTGATTTTATCATTTCGGAGAAAAGCTCGGAGCAGTTCTTTGTTTTGGGAACAAAGAGAACCTCTCTTGCCACAGAGGTGATATCGAGATTCTTCTGGGGTGTCTCTATGATGAATCGCAAAAGATCCTTGGCATAGATAACACCTACTATGTTGTCGATGGTCTCGTGGAAAACAGGAATTCTGGAGTGTCCCGATTCCATAATGGTGAGCACCACCTGAGAAAGTGTTGCGGTGTCCTCTAAAGCCTGCATTTCGGTGCGGTGGGTCATAACCTCGGAAACCACGGTGTCATCGAAGTCAAAGAGGTTTTCTATGATATCCTTGGTGTCGTCGTCAATAACACCTTTTTCCTGACCTTCTTCAACAAGGGAGAGTATTTCTTCCTCGGTTTCCTGCTGCTTTTCTTCACGGCTTTTTGCGCCGAAGATCTTCTCTATAAGAGAGGGATTTTTCTTTATTGAGTTTGAGTTACCTGAGTCGTCAGGCATAGTGTTCATCCTTTCGGTGTGTGTTTATGCGGAAAAGCTTTCCCGCATCTGCTATAAGTTTACATAAAAACCAATAAAAAGTCAATGAAATAGGGTTTTTACACTTTACATTTATCGAAAAAAGTGTTATTATCTACTGTGGTACAGACCGTACCGAATAAGTAGTATTATGCGGCTTTGTCGCATTGAATTATTCAAGGAGGTTTTTTCCAATGGCAAGAAACAGAAAGACCATGGACGGTAACAACGCTGCGGCTCACGTATCCTATGCGTTTACTGAGGTTGCTGGTATTTATCCTATCACTCCCTCTTCTCCCATGGCAGACTACGTTGACCAGTGGTCAGCACAGGGACTGAAGAACATCTTCGGTACAACAGTTAAGGTTGAGGAGATGCAGTCCGAAGCAGGTGCAGCAGGTACAGTTCACGGCTCACTCAACGCAGGTGCACTTACCACCACCTACACAGCATCACAGGGTCTCCTGCTGATGATTCCCAATATGTACAAGATCGCCGGTGAGCTTCTCCCTTGCGTATTCCATGTATCCGCAAGAACAGTTGCTTCTCACGCACTTAACATTTTCGGCGACCATTCCGACGTTTATGCTTGCCGTCAGACAGGTTTTGCAATGCTGGCTGAGACAAACACACAGGAAGTTATGGACCTTGGTGCAGTAGCACACCTTGCATCCATCAAGAGCTCCGTTCCCTTCATCAACTTCTTCGATGGTTTCAGAACCTCTCACGAGATTCAGAAGATCGAGGTTTGGGACTTTGACGACCTCAAGGAAATGACAGATATGGAAGCTGTTGAGAAGTTCCGTAAGCGTGCTCTCAACCCCGAGCGTCCCGTAATGCGTGGTTCTCACGAGAATGGCGATATCTTCTTCCAGCACAGAGAAGCATGTAACAAGCACTACGAGGCAGTTCCCGCTATCGTAGAGGAGTACATGAACAAGGTTAACGCAAAGCTCGGCACAGACTACAAGCTCTTCAACTACTACGGTGCAGAGGACGCAGAGCGTGTTATCATCGCTATGGGTTCTATCTGTGACGTTGCAGAAGAAGTTATCGACTATATGAACGCTCAGGGCGAGAAGGTTGGTCTCGTTAAGGTTCGTCTTTACAGACCCTTCGCAGCAGATAAGCTCATCGAGGCTATCCCCGCAACAGCTAAGAAGATCGCAGTTCTCGACAGAACAAAGGAGCCCGGTGCTCTCGGCGAGCCTCTCTACCTCGACGTTGTTGCTGCTCTTGCAGCTTCAGGTGTTTCTGCTAAGATCGTAGGCGGCAGATACGGCCTCGGTTCTAAGGACACACCTCCCTCAAGCGTATTCGCAGTATATGATGAGCTTTCTAAGGATGCTCCCCGTCACAACTTCACACTTGGTATCAACGATGACGTTACAAACCTCTCCCTCGAAGAGAAGCCTGCTCCCAACACAGCAGCAGAGGGTACCATCGAGTGTAAGTTCTGGGGTCTCGGCGGCGACGGTACAGTTGGTGCTAACAAAGACTCCATCAAGATCATCGGTGACCACACCGAGAAGTACGTTCAGGCTTACTTCCAGTATGACTCCAAGAAGACCGGCGGTATCACCATCTCCCACCTGAGATTCGGTGACAAGCCCATCAAGAGCCCCTATTACATCAACAAGGCTGACTTCGTTGCTTGCCACAACCCCTCTTATGTTGAGAAGGGCTTCAAGATGGTTCAGGACGTTAAGCCCGGCGGTGTATATCTCATCAACTGCCAGTGGACAGCAGATGAGCTCTCAGAGAAGCTCGACGCTGCTTCCAAGAAGTATATTGCTGAGAACAACATTCAGCTCTACACAGTTAACGCTATCGACATCGCTGCACAGATCGGCCTTGGCAAGCGTACAAACACAGTTCTTCAGTCTGCATTCTTCTCTCTCGCAAAGGTTCTTCCTCCCGAGGAAGCTATCGGCTACATGAAGGAGAAGGCTCAGAAGTTCATGAAGAAGGGTAAAGAGATCGTTGAGATGAACGAGAAGGCTATCGATATGGGTGCTTCCGCTTATGTCAAGATCGACGTTCCCGCTGACTGGGCAAATGCAGTTGACACTTGTGAGGCTAAGGCTTCCGTTGGTCGTGAGAAGCTCGCAAAGATGGTTGACGGCATCATGGTTCCCGTTTCCAAGATGGACGGCGACTCCCTCCCCGTATCCGCATTTATGGATCACATTGACGGTACCTTCGAGCAGGGTGCTTCCGCATACGAGAAGCGTGGCGTAGCAGTTATGGTTCCCGAGTGGAACGCAGAGACTTGCGCTAAGTGTAACAAGTGTGCATTCGTATGTCCTCACGCAACTATCCGTCCCTTCGCTCTCTCTGAGGAAGAGGTAGCTGCTGCTCCCGAGAACATGAAGGTTGCTCCCAAGCCCGTTGTTAAGACAGATTATAAGTACACTCTGGCTGTTTCTCCCCTTGACTGTATGGGTTGCGGCGTTTGTATCGGCGTATGTCCCACAAACTCCCTCACCATGGTTGCAAGAGAGAGCCAGGACGATCAGCAGGCAGTATTTGATTACTGTGTTGCAAATGTTACAGAGAAGCCCGAGACAACTGCAAACCTCAACCTCATCGGTTCACAGTACAAGCAGCCTCTCCTCGAGTACTCCGGCTCCTGCGCAGGCTGTGCTGAGACTTCCTATGCAAGACTCGTTACACAGCTCTTCGGCGACAGAATGTATATCTCCAATGCTACAGGTTGTTCCTCTATCTGGGGCGGTCCTGCAGCAACATCTCCCTACACAGTAAACAAGGACGGTCACGGTCCCGCTTGGGCTAACTCCCTCTTTGAAGATAACGCAGAGCACGGTCTCGGTATGTACCTCGGCCAGAAGGCTGTTCGTGCAAGACTTATCGAGAAGATCCGTGTAGTTGCAGAGTGTGACAAGGCTTCTGCTGAGCTTAAGGCAGCAGCTGACGAGTACCTCGCAACTCTCGAGGATGGCGACAAGAACACCGCTGCTACAAAGGCTCTTGTTAAGGAGCTCGAGAAGCTCGGCACATGTGACTGCACAGATATCAAGGATATCCTTGATAACAAGGAATTCCTCTCCAAGAAGTCCGTATGGATCTTCGGTGGTGACGGTTGGGCATACGATATCGGCTTCGGCGGTGTTGACCACGTTCTCGCTTCCGGTGAGGATGTAAACATCTTCGTATTCGATACAGAGGTTTACTCCAACACAGGCGGTCAGGCTTCCAAGGCTTCTCAGATCGGTCAGGTTGCTCAGTTCGCTGCAGCAGGTAAGGCTATCAAGAAGAAGTCTCTCGCTGACATCGCAATGAGCTACGGCTACATCTACGTTGCTCAGATCGCTATGGGCGCTGATATGAATCAGACTCTCAAGGCTATCAAGGAAGCTGAAAGCTACAACGGTCCTTCTCTCATCATCGGTTATGCTCCCTGTGAGATGCACTCCATCAAGGGCGGTATGATCAACTGTCAGAAGGAAATGGCTCGTGCCGTTGAGTGCGGTTACTGGAACAACTTCCGTTTCGATCCCAGACTCAAGGCAGAGGGCAAGAACCCCTTCACACTTGACAGCAAGGCACCCGTTGCTGACTATAAGGACTTCATCCTCTCCGAGGCACGTTACAGCTCACTGACACGTTCCTTCCCCGAGAGAGCAGAGGAGCTCTTCGAGGCAGCACAGGCTAACGCTCAGGCTCGTTACGAGGAACTCAAGAAGAGAGCAGAGGGCTAATCCTCAGAACTCTTCAGGAGAGATCCTATAAGTAAAAATTACGCCCCGACGACATCGTCGGGGCGTTTTTGCGTCTCGTTTGCAGGAGAAAACTGAGGTTTCCGAAAGATTTCCTGATACGAAAAAAGCCGTCACTTTCGTGGCGACTTTTTTCTATATATAGGTTTATTGTAAATCATAGGGTTCTGTATCCGTTTCATCCGTGTGGGAAGGAGACAAAGCTGTGACTTCCGAAGGGTTATCAAGGACTTTGCAGGGAAGCTCAAACCAGAAGGTGCTGCCCTTTCCCGGGGTACTGATAACGCCGAAGCGGGCGCCGTGTCTGAGAAGCACGTTTTTTACAATGGAAAGCCCCAGACCTGTGCCCACAACGGGGCTGTGATGTTCCTCGCTTACACGGTAGTATCTGTCCCAGATGTTTCTGAGCTTTTCGGGAGCAATGCCTTGTCCGTGGTCGGTGAATTCAAGCCTTACTCTGCCATCCTTTACAGTTTGGGTCACCTCAACGGTCTTGTCCTCGCCACAGTAATTGATGGCGTTGTTTATAAGGTTATATATCGCCTGAGAAAGTCGATTTTCATCGGCTGTAACCAATACATCACAGCTTTCACGCAGAGTAATTATATAGCCGTATTGAGAGGTGAGCCTTGAGTATCGGGTGAGAATTTCACGGACACTACGGGTCAGGTTAAACTCATTGAGAGCAAGAGGTGTGATCTGTGACTCAAGCTTTGAAAGGTCCAGAAGGTCGGTCACAAGGGCGGAGAGCCTCTGGGTCTCATCTATAATGACCTGAATGTTCTCGGGGGTGTTCTCACCGGGGATATCTCTTATCACCTCAGCATAGCCTGCTATCATGGTGAGAGGTGTTCTCAGGTCGTGAGAGGTATTTGCTATCAGTTCTCGTCTGAGGCTGTCAACGGTTGCAAGCTCGCCTGTGGCATAGTTTAAGGTCTCGCTGAGCTCGCACATCTCACGGCAGCCCCCTGCATCAAAGGTAACATCATAGTCCTGAAGGGCAAGCTGTTTTGCCTTTTCGTTGGTTCTTGAGATAGGTTTTGAGATCTTATGGGCGGCATAGACCGCTATAATAAGGGAGAAGATAACAAAAACAACGGTGAGCATGGCAAGCTGAATTCTCAAAGTCTGTACGGTGCTTTCAACAGGAGCTATCTGAGCTTTTGTCAGCACCATATATTCCTCCCCTGAGGACCTTATTATTCTGGCACAGATAAGCTCTGCGTCAGATTTGCCTCGGATTTTTTCGTTGCGGTCATATTGGGAGTAACTGTACTTTGATGCGTAGGTTTCATACAAAAGATCCGAGGTGGAGATAAGCTCTCCGCCCTCCTCCTTTGCAAGAGCGTAGTAGCCATAGACCTCGTGGGGCATTATGTTCATAGAAAAGTCCCCGGAATCTCTCTGAACATATAGCTGTCTGAAAACGCTCTGGGTGGTAAGGTAAACTCCTGCGGCAATGCCGTCCTTTTCCTGAATTTCAGCCACAAGCTCAGAGAGGTCATCATCCTCGATATTTTCGCAGATGAGATTTGTGTTTTTCTCAAGCTCCTGTCTCTTTATGAATCTGTAGAAATCATCGAGAAAAACCACCTGAAAGAGCCAGAGAATAACAAGGAGCAGTGCGCTGAAAAGAAGAAAATAACCTGTGAGCTTCAGCTTCAGAGGCAGAGCCTTATGTGGCTTTCGGGGATGGTTTTTTTTATCTTCTTTGTAGGCTTTATCAGTTCGTTTCAAAGCGGTATCCCACTCCCCTCAGGGTGACGATAAGTCGGCTGTAGTCCTTAAGGCTTTTTCTCAAAAGCTTGATGTGAGTGTCGAGAGTTCTGTCGTCTCCGAAGAAGTCATAGCCCCAGACCTTGCTTATGAGCTTCTCTCTGGTGAGGGCGATACCACGATTCTTTACCATATAGAAGAAGAGGTCGTACTCCTTGGGGGTCATCTCAACCCTCTCGGAGTCGATGGTGACGATTCTCGCAGAGAAATCCACACAGAGCCCCTCATAGGTGAAGATATCCTTCTCGGGGGTAGCTGCCTGACTTCTTTTTAGAACAGCGCTGATGCGCATCATAAGCTCTCGGGGAGAGAAGGGCTTTACAACATAGTCATCAATGCCAAGCTCAAAGCCGTGGATCCTGTCGTACTCATCACCACGGGCAGAGAGAATTATTATAGGTGTGCTTTTGTGCTTTCTGATCTCTCTGCAGGCAGAAAAGCCATCCAGCTCAGGCATCATAACATCCATAATTATCAGGTCAAAGTCTCCCTTGAGAGCCTTGTCAACAGCCTCGAGACCCTCACTTGCTTCGGTGACCTCGTGACCCTCAAAGGTCGCATATTTTTTTATAATTTCACGAATTCGGAATTCGTCATCAACTACAAGAAGCTTGCTCATTTTTGTACCTCCTGTTATTTTTATGACTATATAGTAAAGCCTCAATGTGACAGGAATATGTCAAAGAGGCACATTTTCTTTATTATATTACAGAGAGAGCCCCGGGAATAATAAGGCGTGTGTTTATAAAGTCAGATGCCTCATAAAAATTCTTAACAGACTCAAGAAAATCGGCGTGTTCATCATTTACCAACTCCACGCAGAAAGCAGGCTTTCTGAATCTGTGGCGAAACCAGTTTTCAAAGCCTCCCGAGAAGCTCTCTTCATCACGGCTCTCGCTCATGATCTCAAGACCGCAGAGGGTGTGAAGCTTGTTTGCGATTTCTTTGTCGCAGGCTATTCTACCGTTTTTGCTGTCTCGGTAGAAGACTACTCCCCCTCGGGTGTGAAAGGAGAGCATCATTTCAAAGCTCTCTTTTTCGCATAAATCTATGAGGAATCTGGTCTCTGCTTCGCTTGCGGGCTCATTGCCGCCCTGACGGGAGAGGGGGACTTTCTCAAAGAGGAAAGGGAAGTTTGCGTTGAGATTTATGTTCCGTGCGTTGTTTTTGAAAAGCTTTCGGGGAATACTCACACCCTGAGGTTTTTTGCAAAGGGAAAGGGAAATATCTGCTCCGTCAGGATTTGCCAAGGGAACAAAGAAAAGTGTGAAATCCTGAAAGAGGCGTCTCAGAGAAAAACCGCCGTAGAGAGTGTTCATCCTGAGACTTTTTGCGAATTCTTCCAGGCACCGCAGAAGATATCCTGTGCTCAGATACTCTCTGCCGTGGATTCCCCCGACGAAAAGCACCTTTCTTCTGCCGTTTCCGAGAGTTACAACGGGAATGTCTCGCCCGAGGGTGCTTTTGCCGTTTAAGACCAAATTAATACAGGGGTACTCCATTGTAAGTGCCTCAACGGTGGCAGAAACTCTCCTTGAGCAGTAGGGTACGGTGGGGTCGGTAATCAGTTCTTTTCTGAAGGGAAGGGTCGATACGTTTCTTTGATTCATGGGACAGCTCCTCGTGTTTTTATACATCCTATGAATTCAAAGACCGATATATTTGTTTTAGTTTGTAATTAAGATAGCTCTTTTATGTAGTTTTCAAGGATCTCTGCAGAGAGAGCCACAAGCTCTGCGCAGGGACGCTTTTTGTAATAAGCCTCTGTTCTGTCCTCGGGTGTGGGTGAAGAGACCTTTTCATCAAGGGACAGAAGCTCACGGCAGATAATGCTGCCGGTTTCCTTTTCAAAGCGGTCGTAAAACTCACGAAGCTCAGCGTAGAGATGCTTTTTCTTGTCGCTGTCCTCTGCCTTGCTGTAACCACGGAGATAGGATAGCACCAGGGTTGCACCGCTTACAGCACCGCAGACCTCACGTCTTCTGGCAAAGCCGCCGCCAAAGCCAGCGCTTAAAAGAAATGCGGTATCCTTATCAATTCCCAGATCGTCGCAGTAGGCGCCGAAAACAGCCTGAGAGCAGTTGTAGCCCTGAAGGAAGAGTTCCTTTGCAATATTGGCTTTTGTGTTCATAATAAAAACTCCTTATTTAAATGTAATATCCATCTGTGTTATATCACAATACTCCTTTTTTTACAAGAAAAATCTCAATTTCAAGGGCAAGACAGGGGTGTTTTGTTCAGAAATTAACTAAAACAAAAGAAAACTGAACAAAATCACGGATGAAGATAGGCTTTATTTGACTTCTTTAAAAAAGGGGTTGAAATTTGGAATATAAATGCTATACTACAGATGACGCCGAGAGCGCCGCAAAACGCAAGAGGTGATATTAATGAAATGTTCAATGTTCAAAAAATTTGTAGCAATGCTTCTGATTATGAGCATTGCGGTATCAACTTCCCTCATTGGAGTAAGCGCTGTGGATGATCCCCCTGCAGCTCCTGTTGCTCCTGTAGTTCCTGTAGCACCTGCTGTGCCGGGAAATACTGCAGTGGCGGCTCCTAAGGCACCCAACGTCTGGTTGGCAGGAATCAAGAATTTCGGTGTATCCAAGGTTTATGCAACCGGTCTTGTGGCAGTTGGTGCTGCCCTCACTTATGTTGCAAAGCTCTCCGAGTGCGAAGAGTTCGAGAAGATAGCCTCCATCATCAACGTATGGGTGTGTGGCGGAAATCCCACAACACAGACTTTGGCAGATATTCAGGCATTGTGCACAGAGATCCTCACCGAGGTAAAGCAGATCGAGGCAAAGATGGACGCCTATGCAAACTATTTCTCCACGAAGGATGCTCAGGATAAATATGAAGAAGCACTCAAGGAGATGGACGAGGTCTGGGAGAAAGACGTTATAAAGCCCGTGGTAGATAGCGGTCTTTCAGGAGCTATGTCCCACTTCTTTGAATATGAGGATGCAAGACCTGTATCCAAGGGAGATACAAATACCCAGATAGGCTATGTGGTTGCAGCATCCTGCTATAAAGAAGAAAAGCCGGATAAGTACGGCAAATATTATACCGAAGAGGCAGTTAATAAGAAGAGACAGCTTCTTTTTGATGACTTCTGCGCTCTGCATAAGTCCATGCCCGCATCTGCAAACACAAGTGAAAAGAAGGCAGATATTCTGTTTGCAGACAGGGATATAGATGCTATATTCCAGCAAACACTTCAGAATCTTGCCTACAAAATAAATCCCCCCGAGTCAAGTTATTCCTATGCTGACAAATGTGCACTTGTGGCTTACAAGTGCTTCCCTAACCTTGCAGATCAGTATGATTTTGTTATGAACGGAATCAATAAGCAGTTTATGCAGATCTGTATGGTAGAGATGCTCTATCAGGAGTACCTCGCCATGAGAGGAGAATATCTGGAGTATAAGTATCCTGATGACGAGGAAAGATGGGACAGCTACCGTGAGGATGTAGCTCTTTTTGTTCAGTGTAATGAGGAGATCAAGGGCTATATGGAGAACCGTCTCTCAGACCCTATGTATATAGACAGCAGAACCTCTATTGCTCTCGAAGACTATGTTAAACCCTCTGATATGAAGGGTGTTGTGCTGAAGAATACACAGTATCTGAAAAGCACTGACAGTGATGATATACCCAACACTCTCGGAGGACACACAACAAAGGCAAACGCATCAAAGGAATATGTGAGCTTCAGGCGTATTGCTGTATTAAACGGCACAAAGATCGAGAACTACTACATTCTTGATGTTGATACAGATAACGACAAGGTGGGTATTCCTGTGGATGCGGCAAAGACCGTAAATATGGTATCTCACGAAAAGCATAATCTTCTTGACCATTACCATGCAAGCTGTGACGCATACAATTTCCGTCTTTGTAAATATACCGATGGAGTAAACTCTTATGTTTGCCCCAGCGGTCCCGGGGAGGAAACAGGTCTCTTTGTTCCCATGTCCTTTGCACTCTATGCCAGCACTCCCCAGTATTATCTCAGCGAGTTCTTTGACTATGTGCCTGAGAACAGCGGCCTCTACCAGATGTTCACGAAGTCGGATCTGGATCCCACGGCTGACGGCTGGTTTACTGATGACCATATGATCTTTGACACACTGGATATGCAGACTGCTTATGTGGGCTTTGATACCTCTCAGGATCTGGTTGAGAAGGTAAACTCCAAGGTAGTTTATGAGCAGGATTATGAAAAGGATGGCTTTGATAAGAAAACCTATAACTCCTATTACACAGTAATTCTCAGAGAAAACAGCGAGACCATCAATAAGAAGCTCTCCTATAATATCAGCGGTACCGGTGCAGATATGTATGTAACAGATGCTGAGGGTAACAGAATCGAGAGCGGTACAAACGTTCAGGCAGGCACACCCCTTGTTCTTTGGGTAAAGAGCGAGGAAGGCGCTGTTGTGGAGTCTCTTACTGAGAATAAATACAACGACATAAGCAAGCCTGACGTGCCTACCTCTACCGAGGAAATTCTCAAGAGAGAGACTTTCCCCTTGCTTCCTCTTGATACTCAGAGCGGATACCATAAGTTTGATTTCATTATGCCCTATTCGGATACATGCTACACTCTCGTCGTAAATCAGGGCTACCATGTAGATTATCAGAATGCTCTGAACGATACGGCAATGACATTCAAAAACAACAGCAACGCTTTCTATGCAGGCGATACAGTAGAGTTTATCTATGACGGCTGGGTTGAAAGCATATATATGGCAACTTCCGACGGTGTCACAAAGATAACTGCCGAATATAACAAGAGACTTGACTGCAGCACAGGCAGCTTCCGGATGCCCTCCGATGATGTTGTACTCCTTGTTACAGAGGAATCCTTTGAAGAAGGCGATGCTGATATCCTGAAAAAGGACGAGGAAGGCCGCTTCCTTGTAAGCAATCCCCACGATTTACGCATTGTATCTGTGCTTGCAGACACAGAGATACCTGAGTACAAAAACGGAGCTTATGTGCTCACCGCCGATATCGATATGACGGGCGGTTACTGGTCTCCCATAGACAGCTTCAGCGGCACCTTTGACGGCAATAGTTTCGTCATAAAGGGTCTGGGTGCAGAAAATGGTATGGAGGATGGCTCCCGTCATCCTCTGTTCGGTGTTATAGAAAAGAATGGAATCGTCAGAAATCTTACCCTTGACGGCACTCAGGTTTTCAGTAATGAGTATCTGACAACGGGCGCAGGGGCTGTTGCTAAAAGAAACGAAGGTACCATAGAAAACTCTATTGTAAAAAACTCAAGTGTTCAGCTCGGCAACTGGAATGGTCTCGGCGGTATTGCAGGCTTCAACAGCGGTATCATCAGAAACTGCGGCGTTGCAGATACCTCTATTACCCGCAGATGGGGAGGAAGCAACACTCAGGCTATGGGCGGTATCACTCAGATAAATTCAGGTCAGATAGAGAACTGCTTTGCATATAATCTGACCCTTGTAAACGGCACAAGCTCAAATGGTGCTGTTATCTCAAGCGGTACAGATCCCGTAAATACATACTATTTTGTTGAAAATTATTCAGGAGTGGAGATTGACGGCACAAAGGAGATGCTTCCGGAAGCTTTTGAAAGCGGAGAGGTGACTTATCTGCTGAATAGAGGTGTGACCGACGGCACACAAAGCTTTTATCAGCATCTCGGTGTAGGAGGAGAGGCATATCCTTCCCTCACAAATCTTCGTTATCCTGTTTATCTTGTTGACGGTGCTTACACCAACAGCAACAGAACATCCCAGAAGCCTACAGGCTCCACTGACCCCGAAGAGGAGGAGACCCGTCCTCTTCCTGAAAAGAACCCCGACAGCGTGCTTGACACAGAGACACCCGAGGATAAGGACGTAGTGGAAACAGGCGCTATGTTCAAAATCTACATCACAGCAGCTTTTGTGCTGGCAGCAGCATTTTTACTGATTCGTATATACAGAAAAGAAAGCGAAAGTAAAGCATAAAAACCTATAGCAGCCCGAATCATATCCCTGATTCGGGCTTTTTCTGTTATATATAACATTGTTGTTGTCAGAGCGGAGAAGTTATGTTATAATAAATCGTTAGATTCAAAAAGAAAAAGGTGAGCACCTTGAAGTTTGACCAGAGTAAAATCAGAAATTTCAGTATAATTGCCCACATAGACCACGGCAAATCCACCCTTGCTGACAGAATCCTTGAGGAGACCAGCTCGGTTTCTCAGAGAGAGATGCAGAATCAGATCCTTGACGATATGGAGCTCGAAAAAGAGCGAGGTATCACCATCAAGGCAAGGGCTGTTACCTTGGTTTATAAGGCAGACGATGGCGAGGAGTACCTCTTTAACCTTATCGACACCCCCGGACATGTTGACTTCAACTATGAGGTTTCCCGTTCTCTTGCAGCCTGCGAGGGTGCGGTGCTTGTTGTTGACGCAACTCAGGGTATAGAGGCTCAGACCTTGGCCAATACCTACCTTGCAGTTGATTCGGGTCTTGAGATCGTGCCTGTTGTCAACAAAATAGACCTTCTGAGCGCTGATCCCAAGCGAATCAAGAACGAGATAGAGGATATCATCGGAATTCCTGCAATGGATGCCCCCGAAATATCCGCAAAGCAGGGTATCAATATCCACGCCGTTATGGAGAAGATCGTTTCCGATGTGCCTGCTCCCACGGGAGATATCGAGGCACCTCTGAGAGCCATGATCTTCGACAGCTATTATGACAGCTACAAGGGCGTCATTATCTATGTTAGAGTTAAGGAAGGAAAGATCTCTGTTGGCGATGAGTTCAAGCTCATGCAGACAGGCTCCGTCTTTTCCGTTGTTGAATGCGGACACATGGGTGCCACATCCCTTTCTCCCAGAGATACCCTCTATGCAGGTGAGGTAGGCTACATCACAGCATCCATCAAGACCTTGGGTGATGCCAAGGTTGGCGATACAGTTACTCTTACTGAGAATCCTGCAGAGTTTCCTCTTCCCGGTTACCGTGAGATACAGTCCATGGTTTACTGCGGTGTTTATCCCGCTGACGGTGCCCGCTACGGAGACCTTCGTGATGCTCTTGAGAAGTTGAAGCTCAACGATGCGTCCCTTACCTATGAGCCTGAAACCTCTGTTGCGTTGGGATTTGGATTCAGATGCGGATTCCTGGGCCTTCTTCATATGGAGATCATTCAGGAGAGACTTGAGCGAGAGTTTAACCTTGACCTTATTACCACAGCTCCCTCGGTAAGCTACAGAATCACGTTTACCGATGGCGAGGTGAAGATGATAGATAACCCCACCAACTATCCTGACCCTGCCCTTATTCAGTTGGCAGAGGAGCCTTTCACCGATGCACACATCTATTCCCCCAGCGAATACGTGGGAAATATTATGGAGCTTTGTCAGGAAAGACGTGGTGTGTTCTGCGGAATGACCTATATCGACTCTGACCGAGTTGACATTCACTACGAGCTTCCTCTTGCAGAAATAGTCTATGACTTTTTTGATACGCTCAAATCGAGAACAAGAGGCTATGCTTCCTTTGACTATGAGCTGAAGGAATACCGCCAGAGCCAGCTTGTGAAGCTTGATATTATGCTCAACGGCGATATCGTTGATGCGCTTTCCTTCATTATCCACTCTGAGAAAGCATATCCCAGAGCAAGAAAAATGGCAGAAAAACTCAAGGAAAAGATCCCGAGACAGCTCTTTGAGGTGCCTATTCAGGCTTGCATCGGCGGTAAGATCATCGCAAGAGAGACTGTAAAGGCTATGAGAAAGGACGTTCTTGCCAAGTGCTACGGCGGTGACATCACCCGTAAGAAAAAGCTGCTTGAAAAGCAGAAGGAAGGCAAGAAGCGTATGCGCCAGCTGGGTACCGTTGAGGTGCCTCAGGAGGCATTTATGGCTGTGCTTAAGCTTGATACAGACTAATAAAGGCAAAATTAAAAGACGAGACTTATTTAAAGTCTCGTCTTTTTGTGTATTTATGCTCTTTTGAGAAGCTTTATAATATCCTTGGTTTTAAGCGTTGAGCCGTAAAGGAGAACGCCTGCTCTGTAGATTTTTGCCGCAAGAATACCGATAACACCGCAGGATGCACCGAGAATTCCAATGGACAAAAGAATTTCCCAGAGACTTACTGTTCCCATGGCGATTCGTGTGAACATTGCCATTGAGGAGGTAAAGGGAACGAAGGAGCAGACCTTCATAAGAGTGGTTTCAACCTCGCCCGAGGCAAAGCCCATCATTACCACAACAAAGCCCACTACAAAGAGAAGGGTTATGGGCATTACAGAGGTGTTTATATCCTCAAGCCTTGTAGCTGTAGAGCCCACAGCGCCGAACATAAAGGCATAGAGCAGGAAGCCCAGAATAAAGAACACTATCATATAGCCCAGAAGTTCAGGGGGCATATCAAAGATAGAGCTGATAATGGGACTGTCTGTCCAGTAGGACTTGTTTATGCCGTAGAAAAGGATGGCAGAGCCGAACACAGCTATAATCTGTATAAGACCGGCCACGCAGGAGGCAAGAACCTTGCCGAACATCATGCTCACAGGCTTGGCACTAGTAATAAGAAGCTCCATAGCACGGGAGCTCTTCTCTCCTGCTACGTTGGTAGCAACCATCTGACCATAGAAGAGTATCACCATATAGAGGGCAAAGATCATAATGTAGGTGTACCAATAATTTTCCGCCTGATTTACACCTAAATTAACAGTCTCTGAGGTGACCGCTATGTTCATAGTGTTCTGAGCATCCTCAAGGGTCATTCCGCTTTCCATCATCATGTTGAGCTGATATATCTTCTGCAGAGCCTCTGTGGCAACCTGAGAATTCATATCATAGAGGGAGAGATTCTTTACATAGTAGGTGAAAGAGGTGGGAGAGGTCATAAGGAAAGCGCACTCTGCCTCCTCGTTTTCAATTATTTCTTTAAGGCTTTCCTCGTTGCCTGAGAATGTTTTTACATCATGATCCTCAAAGAGAGAGGCGAAAACCTGAAGAGAAACCTCCTCGGTCTCGGTGCTTTCTGCTTTTATGAGCATAACTTCTTTTGCTTTGGAAGAAGTACCCTCCTTTGAGAAGTTTTCTGCGATGCGGGGGAAGAACATCACTCCTGCTATAAGGAGAACAAGGAAAATCGTGACACCTACGAACACCTTATTTTTGAGATAATATCTGAGCTCGAAGGAAAAGATTTTTTTAAATTGTTTCATCACTTTTCGCTCCTTTCCTCATCAGCAGTGTATTCTACGAAGATGTCTCCGAGAGTGGGCTCATAGACAGATATGCTGTCTATAGAGCAGGTGTCAAGGAGTTTTTTCATAACTTCAGCTTTATCGTTTTGATCCCTAAATTTTACGAGAATATCACCGTTTTTATTTTTCTTGGCGGTGTCGTAAAAGGCTCTCAGCACAGCATCAGGAGTTTCCGTCCTTACAACAAGTCGGTTTCTGCGATGCTGCTTCTTTATCTCCGAAAGATCACCGCTTATGGCGATTTTTCCGTCCTTGAGAATAGCGATAGAGTCGCAGAATTCCTCGATATAATTCATCTGGTGGCTTGAGAAGAGAACTATCTTGCCCTTTTCTATCTGCTCTTTTACGATGTCCTTGAGGATCATGGCATTTACAGGGTCGAGACCTGAGAAAGGCTCGTCTAAAATGACGATGTCAGGGTTGTGAGCCAGCGCTGTAACAAGCTGTATCTTCTGCTGATTTCCCTTAGAGAGAGTATCAAGACGCTTTTCTCTATAGTCAGACATCTGGAGCCTTTCGAGCCAGTAGTCAACGGCCTTTACAGCTTCTTTTCGGGAAAGTCCCTTGAGTTCTGCAAAATAGGTGAGCTGATCGAGGATTATCTTTTTAGGATAAAGACCTCTTTCCTCGGGGAGATAGCCAATACCCACCTTGTTACGGTCTATGGGCTTGCCGTCTATGAGTACTTCGCCTGCATTCTGGGGGAAAACGCCCATAAGAATTCGGATAGAGGTGGTCTTACCTGCACCGTTTCTGCCCAGAAGACCGAAAGCCTTGCCGCTTTCGGCGGTGAAAGAAACGCTTTTGAGCACCTCTTTTTCACCGAAATGCTTTTCGATATTTTTGAATTCAAGTATCATTTATTGACCTCCGATACATTAAATTTCATAGTTGCATTTTGTAAATTTCCATTCGCCGATCTCAAACTTATTCTTCAAAACAGGCTTTGCAAGCTGACGGGTTTCCATAAACTCGTCAGTTATCATAACAATATACTGTTTAGCGCTTTCCTCAACAAGGAAGAACGCCTTGTCGCTGTTTTTGAATCCGTTTATAGCTTTGGGTAAGCCAAAGGGGGCGTCGGTAAAGAAACCCAGCAGATTATCAATGATCTTTTCGCTCTTTTTGAGTTTAAGCTCTGCAAGCAGGGGGTAAATTTCGGCATCGGGAAACTTTTCTCTGACAATCTGATTCTTTATCTTACTTTTGCTTTTAAGGTCGTAGTCAGAAAGAGAAATTGCTTCACGGATAACATTTATCTCCGCAGCCTCTCCGTCGTCCAGCAAATAATCAATGCTTACGTTTAATAGCCCGGAAAGCAACTTGAGATTATCAATGTCAGGCAGACCTTTGTCTGTTTCCCATTTTGCCACGGCAGATCTTGATACTGCCATTTTCTCAGAGAGCTGTTCCTGAGATAAACCACACTGTTTTCTTGCTTCTTTAATTTTTTCGCCTAAAGTCATTTTTAGTACCTCCGAATGTTTTTGTTGAGTTCATTTTACGAAGGCGGCAGCAATACTTCAATAAACTACCTGTGACAGGGATGTTACGATGCGTAACAACCGATTTTACAGGGTGTAGTATAGCACAGTATTGTGTAAAATGATATGCCGTTGCTCTCTTTTGGATGGTTTAAAATTATCTTTTATAAAGAATCACAAAAAACACCCCCGACAAAACTGCCAGGGGTGAAAAGTGTAACTTAGTTTCTTCTGGGACGACGGTTGTCTCTGCCGCCACGGTTTCCCTCTCTGCGGGGTCTGTCAGCAGCGGGGTCGTTCTCGGGAGTGAGACCGTCAACCTCAATAAGAACATCACGTCTGGAGAGGTTGAGTCTGCCCTTGTCGTCGATCTCCATTACCTTAACACGGATAACGTCGCCAACGTTCACAACGTCAGTTACCTTGTCTGTGCGCTTAACATCAAGCTGAGAAATGTGAACGAGGCCTTCCTTGCCGGGAGCGATCTCAACGAATGCACCGAAGTCCATGATGCGAGTTACCTTACCAAGGTACATTGCGCCGGGCTCGGGATCGATAGCGATTGTCTCAACAATAGCAAGAGCTCTCTTACAATTCTCAAGGTCAATACCGGAAACGAATACCTGTCCGTTCTCGCCGTCCTCCTCAATGTCGATCTTAACCTCGCACTGAGCCTGGATCTCCTTGATAACCTTGCCGCCCTTACCGATAACCTCGGAAATCTTGTCAGCAGGAATTGTTGTTGTGAGCATCTTGGGAGCGTACTTGGAAAGCTCTGCTCTGGGAGCCTCAATAGCCTTGAGCATAACCTCATCGAGGATATAGTTTCTTGCTACGTGAGTCTTCTCAAGTGCTTCCTTAACCATTTCAGGTGTAAGACCGGAGATCTTGAGGTCCATCTGGATAGCAGTAATACCGTCGTGTGTACCTGCTACCTTGAAGTCCATGTCGCCGAAGAAGTCCTCAACGCCCTGAATGTCAACCATTGTCATCCAGCGGTCACCTTCAGTGATAAGACCGCAGGAGATACCTGCAACGGGAGCCTTGATGGGAACACCTGCATCCATAAGAGCAAGTGTGGAACCACAAACGGAACCCTGAGATGTGGAACCATTGGAGGAAAGAACCTCAGATACGAGACGTATGGAATAGGGGAACTCCTCAATGGAAGGAATTACGGGAACGAGAGCACGTTCTGCCAAAGCACCGTGACCGATCTCACGTCTTCCGGGGCCACGGCTGGGGCGGGTCTCGCCTACAGAGTAGCTGGGGAAGTTGTAGTGATGCATATATCTCTTGAACTCTTCCTCGTCGATACCGTCGATGATCTGACCCTCAGAAACAGGGCCGAGAGTTGCAATGGTGAGAACCTGTGTCTGACCACGTGTGAAGAGACCTGAGCCGTGTACTCTGGGGAGAAGGGCTACCTCGGAAGCAAGAGGACGGATGTCGTTCATGCCTCTGCCGTCAACACGCTTCTGCTCATCAAGGAGCCAGCGGCGAACGATATACTTCTGAACCTTGTACATGCACTCGTCGATCTTAGCCTCGCAGTCGGGGTAGGTCTCGTCGAATTTTGCGTGAACTGCCTCGTAGATAGGCAGGAGTCTTGCGTCGCGGATAGTCTTGTCATCTGTGTCCATAGCAACCTTGACATCAGCCTCAGCAAATGCCTTGATAGCCTCGAACATCTCCTCGTCGGGCTCGTTTGAGGGGTAGGAGAACTTCTCCTTACCAATCTCAGCCTGGATGCCCTTGATGAACTCGATGATCTTCTGGTTTGCCTCGTGACCTGCCATAATTGCGTTGTACATAACCTCGTCGCTTACGCAGTTTGCGCCTGCTTCGATCATTGCAATACGGCTGTCGGTGGAAGCAACTGTTGTTGCCATCTCTGAGATCTCTCTCTGAGCTGCTGTGGGGTTGATGATGAACTCGCCATCAATGTAACCAACGGAAACAGAGGAGATAGGACCGTTCCATGGAATGTCAGAAATGGAAAGTGCAATAGAAGTACCAACCATTGCTGCAACCTCGGGCATACAGTCAGGGTCAACGGACATAACTGTGCAGACAACGGAAACATCGTTTCTCATATCCTTGGGGAAGAGAGGTCTGATGGGTCTGTCGATTACACGGCTTGTGAGTATTGCCTTCTCGGATGGTCTTCCCTCACGCTTTAAGAAGCTGCCGGGGATCTTGCCTACTGAGTAGAGCTTTTCCTCAAAGTCAACTGAGAGAGGGAAGAAGTCAATGCCCTCTCTGGGCTTTGCGGCACCTGTTACTGCTACATGAACAACTGTCTCACCGTAGCGAACGAGGCAGGCGCCGTTTGCAAGCTGAGTGGTCTTACCTGTTTCGATAACCAGAGGTCTGCCTGCAAAATCTGTTTCGAAAGTTCTGAATTTGTCGAAAGTCATGGGCTTGTTTGCCATAATAAATCCTCCTGTAAAATTTTTATATTTCACAGGGTCTTACGCTAATTTTAGCAATAAAATCAACTGTCCCGAAAGATTTTTTGTGCCTCGCCGAACACCTGATTTTACCGCTAAACTTAAGCGAAAAAACCCTGTAATAAACGGAATATAGGGCAAACGGCGAAAAGCCGTTTGCCCCGATGCTGCAATTATTTACGGATACCGAGTCTTGCGATGATTGAACGATATCTCTCAATGTCAACCTTTATGAGGTAGTTGAGGAGAGAACGTCTCTGACCAACCATCTTAAGAAGACCTCTACGGCTGTGATGGTCCTTCTTGTGCTCCTTGAGGTGCTCAGTAAGATCGTTGATTCTCTTTGTGAGAAGAGCGATCTGAACCTCAGGAGAACCTGTGTCGCCCTCGTGGAGAGCGTACTCATTCATAATTGCGATTTTTTCTTCTTTGAGCATTTTGATAGCCACCTTTTTTAAATATTACCCTCAGACACAGAGAAAGGACGGTGAATCCGAGTTTCGGCATACTCCCAAATCCGTGAAAGGGGCTTAATTAACTGCATTATATCACAGTCGTTTCTAAAAGTAAAGACCTTTTTTCACAATATTTCCCAAAGGAAATCAGGGAGCTGTTTGTTATTGCTCCTTTTTGGTCTCTTTCTTGCCCTTTGCAGGTTTCGAAAGCTTTTCTGCCAGACTGTTTGCATATTCCATAACTTCGTTTCTGTGTTCAGCGTCAAGGGAACGGAAAACAAGGAGCATACCCTTTTCTTCGCCGTCAAGATTATAGGTTCCTCCCGAGCGGGCACTTGAACGGGAGGCACTCTTTCTTCCTCTTTGGGTGATATCGTCGCTTTCTGCGGCGGTTCCTATCTGGGCTGTGTCAAGGTCAGGCAGGAAATAGGAGGGTTCAACTCCCAGCATTCGTGCAAGGCGCACCAGAGTTCTTAAGTCCGGCTCGGTATCTCCCAATTCGTAGTAGGCGTAGGTTGCTCTGTTAATGTGAAGAATATCTGCAATCTGCTGCTGTGTGATTTCGTTTTTCTTTCGGAGGGTGGAAAGCTTTTTTCCCAGTTCTATAGACATAAAATGCCCCCTGTAACCTATGTTAGTATGCCTATAATATAACCCAGAAATTCCTGAAGTTGAGTGTAACGTAAAGTTATTTCACAGCATCTTCGTCGGACGCCATAAAATCCGCACACACAGGTAAATTTAAGAAAAGCAGAACATTTCAGTATTGAAAATTATCAGAACTTGGTATATAATACTTATGTTTCAGGAAAAGCTCTTTTTCTTTTCTGCGAACCATATGAATAATGTATGCTGGAGTAGCTCAGTCGGTAGAGCAGCTGATTCGTAATCAGCAGGTCGCGTGTTCGATTCACGTCTTCAGCTCCAGAAAGCTCCTCCCTTACAATGTGTAAAAGAGGAGCTTTTCTTATTATAATGTGAGAAATTATTTTAAATTCTGCGAAAATCTGTTTCAGATTGGGAGCCTTTGAGTGGCTTTGGCACAGCTCCCCTTGACTTTTCCTTTATGCCGTGATAAAATAAACTAAATACTTCGATAGGAGGAAACCCTTATGAAACCCATTAAGACTATGGAAACCAAGAATCTTTGCGAAAGCGCAAAATGCGGCGGTTGCGGCGAGTGCCAGACCTCTTGTCAGTCTGCTTGCAAGACAAGTTGCGGTATTGCTAACCAGCAGTGCGAAAACACAAAGAAGTAATTAAGCGTTGAAGCTTCCAGAATGCCGCCTAAATGGCGGCATTTTTTGTGAGAAACTTTGAGATATAAATTTATAGGTCAGGAGAGATTATCATGATTCATTCCTATAAACTAGGCGGTCTCAACATAGTGCTTGATGTTTATTCAGGCTCCATCCATGTAGTTGACGACGCAACCTTTGACATCATTAACCTCTACGAGGAAAAGGATAAAGAGGAGATAAAAGCCACTATCCTTGAGGCTTATCCCGACAGAAACGAGGTAAGTGAGAAGGATATCGATGACTGCTTTGAGGCCATAGATGCGCTTAAAGCTGAGGGTAAGCTTTTCTCTGAGGATACCTTTGAGCCACTTTCCGGAAAGCTTAAGGAGAAGAGCAAGGGCATAGTGAAGGCTCTTTGTATGCACATCGCTCACACCTGTAATCTCAACTGTGCATACTGCTTTGCAAGCCAGGGCAAGTACCACGGCGACAGAGCTGTTATGAGCTTTGAGGTAGGTAAGCGAGCTCTTGACTTCCTTGTGGAGAATTCGGGCAGCCGCAGAAATCTTGAGGTTGACTTCTTCGGCGGTGAGCCTCTGATGAACTTCTCCGTGGTAAAGGAGCTTGTGGCATACGCCAGAAGCATTGAAAAGGAAGCAGGCAAGAATTTCCGCTTCACTCTTACTACTAACGGTGTGCTTATTGACGACGATGTAATTGACTTTGCAAATAAAGAGTGCTGTAACGTGGTCCTGAGCCTTGACGGCAGAAAAGAGATCCACGACAGATACAGAGTAGATTATCAGGGCAAGGGAAGCTGGGACAACATCGTTCCCAAATTCCAGAAGCTCGTAAATGCTCGTGGCGGTAAGGACTACTATATGAGAGGTACCTTCACCCACGCAAACCCCGACTTCCTCAAGGATATTGAGGTTATGCTGGACTTAGGCTTTACAGAGCTTTCCATGGAGCCCGTGGTAGGAGCTTCTGACGATCCCTCGACCCTTACAAAAGAGGATATTGAGATCGTAAAGGAGCAGTACGAGAAGCTGGCTGAGCTTATGCTTGAGAGACACCGTGAGGGTAAACCCTTTACCTTCTATCACTATATGATAGACCTTAAGGGCGGACCCTGCATTTATAAGAGAATCTCAGGCTGTGGCTCAGGTACAGAATATATGGCGGTTACTCCCTGGGGTGACCTCTATCCCTGCCATCAGTTCGTAGGCGAGGAGAGATTCCGCCTTGGAGATATCTACGAGGGTGTTACAAACCTTGAGGTTCAGAATGAATTTGCTGCCTGCAACGTTTATACCCGCAAGGAGTGCAAAGACTGCTGGGCAAAGCTTTACTGCTCAGGTGGCTGTGCCGCCAATGCTTACCATGCTACAGGAAGTGTAGCAGGCATCTACGAGTCAGGCTGTGAGCTTTTCAGAAAGAGGATGGAATGTGCCATTATGCTTGAAGTGGCTAAGACCCTTGAGGACGAGTGATGAACACTCCTATATATGATTTCGTTAAAGAATACTCAGAGAAGAATGCCCTGAGACTTCATATGCCCGGACATAAAGGAAAACCTCATCTGGGCTGTGAGAGCTTTGATATTACGGAGATAAACGGTGCCGATGTGCTTTACAAGGCGGAGGGGATAATCCGGGAAAGTCAGGAGAATGCAACCGCTCTCTTCAAAAGCGGAAAGACCCTCTACAGCACAGAAGGCTCATCTCTCTCCATACGTGCAATGCTCTATCTTGCCATGCTTTGGGGCGAGGGCAGGAGTAAAAAGATACTTGCTGCAAGAAATGTCCACAAGACCTTTATGTCAGCGGCGGCACTTCTTGATTTTGAGACAGAGTGGATGTATGGTGAGGAGAATTCTCTTCTCTTATGTAAAATAACCCCAGATGCACTCAGAGAAAAGCTCAGCTCCATGGAAGAAAAGCCCCTTGCCGTTTATGTGACAAGTCCTGACTACTTAGGAAACACAGCAGATATTGAAGGTCTCTCTCAGGTGTGCAGGGAGTTTTCGGTGCTCCTTCTTTGCGATAATGCTCACGGAGCCTACCTTGGTTTTCTCAAAGACGGTAAACATCCCATAGTGTCAGGCGCAGATATGTGCTCTGATTCTGCACATAAGACCCTGCCTGTCCTTACGGGCGGAGGGTATCTCCACATAAGAAAAGATGCTCCTTCGGTGCTTTTCGAAAATGCACAGAGGGCGATGTCACTTTTTGCAAGCACCAGCCCTTCTTACCTTATCCTTTCCTCTCTGGACATAGCAAACAAGGCGCTTTGCGAGGACTATTCCGAGAAGCTTGAAAGGACAGCTGAAAGATTAAAAAATCTTAAAGCCAGCCTTGAAAGAAAAGGATACGAGCAGACATCCTCCGAGCCTATGAAGCTCACCATCTATGCGAAGAACTACGGCTACGAGGGTGAGGCGCTTGCCTCAATTCTTGAGAAAAAAGGAATTGTCTGTGAGTTTGCGGACAAGGATTTTCTTGTGATGATGTTTACTCCCTCTGTTACCGAGGAGGAGTTTACTTTAATAGAAAAAGCCTTTGATGAAATAGAAAGAAAATCTCCGATTTTTGAAAAAGCCCCCCAGGTCACACCTTTAGAGAAGGTGCTGAGTCCCCGAGAGGCGATGTTCAGAAAAGGAGAGCTTTTGCCCCTCTCAGAGTGCGAGGGAAAAATCCTCTGTGAAGAGAGTGTGTCCTGCCCTCCTGCAGTTCCCATACTTGTCTGCGGAGAGAGGATAACTAAGAATGCCCTCAGGCTTTTCTCCTATTACGGAATAGAGAAACTCAGAGTAATATGTGATGAATAAAAACAGCGGAGACTGCATTTGCAGCCTCCGTTTTTTAGTGCGATTTTGTTTTTCTGACCTGTGTTTTCTTTCTGCTGAAAATTCGGGTTATTATGTATGCGGCGGCAAGAACAGCGGATATGGAGTTGAGACCATAAGAAAGACGCTGAATCATGGTGCCTGAGTAGGTAACGCTTATCCTGCCTTCTTTTCCGCTACTGATAAGTCTCACAAGGTTGTTGCCTGAATGGGTGACACTCAGGTTTTCCGTGTGACCGTTCTCGTCGGTGATGGTAGCTGAATAGCCCTTGTAGAAAAGAAGGGGAACATCAAAGTATTCTGTATCCGCATACTCTTCTGTGACGGTGAAGATAAGGCTGTTTCCTTGTCTGGAAGAGACCGCTATTTCCTCGTCTGTATCGGTGAATACAGTAGAAGGATGAATGAGGGCGTCGGTGTCGGTATCAAGGGGAAGCCATTCGCCGAAGCCTACGGACCATCGGGCGTTGCAGATGTCCTCAGGAAGAGGCTCTGTCTCTGCCCTGAGACCGAAGAGAGGACCCATCATTACGAGGCACACAAGCAGAACAGAAAGGAGAAATGAAAAAAGTCGTTTTTTGTTTTCTTTGAATATATGACAGAGGCAACCTCCCGTGCCGAAAGCGAGAAATGCCGCAGAGTAGGGCAGAAGTCTCCAGGGGAACTGGATAAAGTTGAAGAAGGTCATATCAAAGGCACTCCAGAAGAAGAGGTCTGTAGAGAGAAGTGCCAGCACAAAGCCTGTGCTCATATGCCTTACGGGATGACGGAAGGTAGAGTGAAGCTCTGATTTTCTCTTTGAAATTACATATATAAGTACCGCCGCAGCTGAAATTATAAGAGCAAGACCAAGTCCCGGGCGGCTGGGACGAAGAAGTCTCATAAGGGACAGAGAGTTTTCGCTAAGATAGGTCCAGGGGGTGCTGAGACCGAACTGTCCAATAAGGAACTGCTCCAGCATGGGCATCCAGTAGCCTGCTGAAAGAAGCAGAACACAAGCGGCACAGAGGGAAAGCTTTCCTATAATGTACCAACCGTATCCGGAAGAAAGACCTGTGGAGAAAAACAGCTTTCTTATATTTATCAGGAGATAGAAGCCTGCAACAACCACCGAGAGAAATAGGGTTATGGTGTGGGAGTAAACAAGTCCCAGAAAAGCACAGATAAGAATGAGAGGCTTCGAGAAATCTTCATGCACTACATTGTATAGACCTGCAATAACCATGGGAATAAAGACCATGGCAAGGGTCTCACCTACTGCCATTCGGTAATACATATTGGTGATTACCGTCTGAGCCGTGGTGAAAAGAAGTGTGGTCATCACAGCACTATAGCGGCTTTTATATATGTATCTTGATGAAAAGTAGGTGCTGAGCGTCAGGGCGGCAGTAAGCACCACCGCAAAAATTTTGTAGGAAAGCAGAAGCTCTACACCCAGAAGCACCAGCACTGCAGGCAGATATAGGAAGAAGTTAGGATAAAAAAGTCCGTTTCCGTAGCCGTAGGAATTCATGGAAGAGGGGTGAATTTTTACGGGAAAGTGTCCCTCTTTAAGCCCGTCGGCAATATTGCGTATTCTCGACAGATGAAAGTGATAGTCGTCTCCCGATATGACGCCGTCAAAAAGAAGCGGAGTGCAGAGGAGGATTATCAGAAGAGTGAGAAAGCCGGCAATAAGTATTCTTTTTTGTTTTTCACAGGGTTTCATCTTAAACAAAGCATTTACCTCAAAAAACAATGTCCCCGAAGGGTGAATATCCGAAATGTTGGAATAACTATATAGTAGGTTTGGAAGTCAATTCTTTGAAAATTTTAATAAGCAGGAGCTTGCCTTTAGAAACTTTGATCTTTGCTACTTCTCCCTTTAAAACCTCGTTGCTGACCCCTATGGGGAAGGAAGAGGAGATGGAGGCGTTTTCAAGAGGGTACTTGGCGCCGCTTACAAAGATACCCTCTGCTTTTTCCGAAATGCACAAGAGAGAGAAATATTTGCAGTCATCCTTAACCTCGCAGACCTTATTTCCTACAATCTCCATATCGGAAAAATCATCGTGGAGAGTTGCTTTTTTTCCTGCATCAAAGAGGAAAAGAAGGAGAGAGAGATTTCCCAGAGTGTGGTCAAGACGTCCCCCTACAGCACCGATAACCATAAACTCCTCGTATCCACGGCGAATACCTTCCTTGGCAGCAAAGATGGTGTCGGTATCGTCCTTTTCGCAGGGGAGAACGATGGTCTCGATATCCTCCATAGGATTTTCTGCAGAGTCAAAGTCGCCTACAATAAGGGAAGGAGAGACACCGAGAGCTTCTCTGTGTCTGAGACCGCAGTCGCAGAAGATAAAGAAATCGTCAGAGTGCAGAAGTGCCTTTATTCTGTTGTAATCTTTTATTTCGGCACCGCCGACTATGACGCATCGTGACATAAGGGAGCTCCTTTTGAAGGATTAAGAAAAGAATTTCTGAGCAGTTCTTACTGCGCCCATTGCATCCTTTGAGTAGAAATCTGCACCGATCATCTCGGCGTACTCCTGACTGAGAACGGCACCGCCTACCATAACGGCGGTATCGGGAAGTGTTTTGTGAATCAGCTCAACGCATCTCTTCATAGAGGGAACGGTGGTGGTCATAAGGGCAGAAAGGGCAACAAGACGCACCCTTTCAGTCTTTGCCTTTTCAAGGATAACCTCTTCGGGGACATCCTTTCCGAGGTCGATAACATCGAAGCCGTAGTTTTCAAGGAGGATCTTCACAATGTTTTTGCCGATATCGTGGATGTCTCCTCTGACGGTAGCGATGATGATTTTATCGCCCTTTGATTTCTCCTGACCTGTATCTGAAAGTCTGTCTTTGATAAGGTCAGCAGAGAGCTTTGCGCACTCTGCACTCATAAGGAGCTGAGGCAGATACACTCTGCCCTCCTCAAAGCCTGCGCCAACTATATTGAGTGCAGGGATGATATGTTCGTTCACAATAGAGAGGGGATCGTTTTCCTCAAGAAGCTTCCTTGTTGCTTTGTCTGTTTCCTCGGAAAGACCCGAGATAATGGCATCCTTAAGATTCAGGCTGTCCCTTGAAGCAGTAGGAATTGCCTCTAAAGGCTCCGTCATAGCCATAACTTCCTTAATGATTTCAGGAGCAAAGGATGAAAGCTCCTCAAAGGACACAGGGTCACTGCCAAAGCCTTTGAAATTTTCTCTGCAGGCTTTAAGCATTCTCTCGGAGTGAGGATTCATAATGGCAGAGGATAACCCAATCCTCAGGGCAAGTGAGAAAAACTCTGAGTTTACATAGTCTCTGTGAGGGAGACCGAAGGAAATGTTGGAGACACCGAGGGTGGTCTTTACTCCCAAAGCTGTAACACCCTTTATTGCCTCAAGAGTAACCTCTGCAGCGTGTTCGTCGGCACTTATCGCCATGGTGAGAGTATCCACAACAATGTTTTTTCTCAGTATTCCATAGCTTTCTGCTGTTTCGATTATACGTTTTGCAATTTCAATTCTGCCCTCTGCGGTTTCGGGAATTCCCTTTTCGTCAAGGGTCAGGGCAACAATTACACCGCCATACTTTTTGGCAAGAGGGAATACAGCCTCCATAGACTCCCTTTTGCCGTTGACGGAGTTTATCATGGACTTGCCGTTGTAGATCCTCAGGGCTTTCTCTAAAGCCACGGGATCAGAGGTGTCGATCTGAAGAGGGGTGTCGCATACACCCTGCAGATCTTCTATAACTTTTTTCATCACAGCGGCTTCGTCAATTTCGGGAAGTCCGCAGTTTACATCAAGAATCTCTGCTCCTGCCTGCTGCTGATAGACACCCTCCCTGAGGATAAAGCCGTAGTCGCCCTCTATGAGAGCTTCTTTTACCTTTTTCTTGCCTGTGGGGTTGATTCTTTCGCCGATGATTACGGGACTTTCTCCGAAAGCTACGGCATGGGTATATGATGAAACGATACAGTCGTTTTTTGATTCAACGGGAAGAGGAGCCTTATCTTTAAGGGCTTCTACCAGAAGTTTAATATATTCGGGAGAGGTGCCGCAACAGCCGCCCAGAACTCTTGCACCCAGCCCTGCACTTTTTGTCATTTCTTCTGCAAATTCTAAGGCTGTTACATCGTAGATAACTTTTCCGTCCACGCTTCTGGGCATGCCTGCATTGGGACTTATCATCAGAGGAGTGGAGGAGTATTTTGCAAAAGTAACCAGTATCTCGTTCATTTTGTGAGGACCCAGGGAGCAGTTCATACCTATGGCATCAACACCAAGTCCCTCTAAGAGAGCAATGACGGAAAGTGCATCGGCACCTGTCATAAGCTTTTCTTTCTCGTCGAAAACGCAGGTTGCAAATATGGGAAGATCAGAGTTTTCCTTTGCCGCAAGGACCGCCGCTTTAAGCTCATAGGTGTCGTTCATAGTCTCTATGAGAATAAGGTCGGCACGATCCTTGGAAAGTCTTACAACCTTTGCAAAATGCTCTACGGCATCCTCGAAAGCAAGGTCGCCGAAGGGCTTGAGGATTTTTCCCAGAGGACCTATATCGAGGGCGATATAGCGCTTTTTGCCGCCTGCCTTCTTTATGGCGCTTTCGGCACGGTCAAAGGCGGCGGAGATAACCGAGGAAAGCTCCTCCTCGGAAAATTTAATGGGATTTGCACCGAAGGTGTTTGCAGAGATAACATCAGAGCCTGCCTCAAGGTAGGAAAGGTGTATCTCCTCAATAGCTTCGGGATTTGATATGTTAAGTCTCTCAGGAAGCTCGCCTGTTTTAAGATTTCTTTTCTGAAGCTCGGTACCCATTGCGCCGTCAAAGAAAACGAAAGAGCTTCTGAGTTTTTCACGGATAGTCATTTAATCAGTCCTTTATGTTTCGTCAGGGTCAGGCTTTCTGACAATGGCGGTGACGGATTTTGTAGGAGTAAGAAGGAAAGAATCGGTCATAGAGAGACCGATATTAAGGTTTGCAGAAAGGGTATGGAGAATATCTGTCTGCATCTCAAGGGGCAGGTCTCCGTAGCCGGGAGAAAACCTGAGTTGTGCCTCGGTTTTAAAGATCTCCTTACATACATAGTCACACCAACACTCGATAAACGCAGTGGCACAGCCGTCCGTAATTACGGCTTTACTGGGGCTTGTGGCGGAGTATCTTGAAATAAGTCTGTCAGCTCCAAGTCCCAGCGTTGCGGCAAAAATGTATGCAGTGCAGTCTCCGCCGAGAAATTTCCTCAGGGACGCACTTTGGTAGCGGCAGAAAGTGAAATCTGCTTCGTCCCCTTGAAACTTTACAGGAACTTCTGTATAAACCGCCTTGAGGCTCACAAGATCACAAAGCTCTCTGAGAGCATCCTCAGAAAGTGCGCAGAGCCTTTCGTCACGGCTTTTGCGGCATCCGCTGTAGAGGATGATATCATTTATAGGGACACATATCTCACATGGGTCACAGCTTAGTATATGTATATTTCGGTTCATAGCATCAGCCTTTGATAATTTCAGAGAGATTTGCCTGAATCTTTCTTGCAACTTCGGGCTTGTTCATGGAATAAACGTGAACGTTTTTGATTCCCGAGGCATAGAGGTCAATTATCTGCTCTGTGGCATAGGCGATGCCTGCCTGCATCATGGCGTCGGGGTTGTCACCGTAGCGCTCTGCGATTTTAATGAAACGTTTGGGAAGAACAGTGCCTGAAAGCTCACAGCTTCTGTAGATCTGTCGGGCATTGGTAATAGGCATAATACCTGCAACCACGGGTACAAAGATGCCCTTCTTTCTAAGCATATCTATGTAGCGGTAGAGGATCTCGTTGTCAAAGAACATCTGGGTGGTGAGGAATTCACAGCCTGCCTCTACCTTTTTGCCAATATTTGCGATGTCTTCATCGAGGTCTTTGCACTGGAGGTGTCCTTCGGGATAGCAAGCGCCGCCTATGCAGAAATCTCCTGCCTCACGGATCTCCTCTATAAGCTCGCTTGCATAGCGGTACTCCATGGGGAGGTCTTTGTCTGCACCTTTTGGGATGTCTCCTCTCAGGGCAAGGATGTTCTGAATTCCTGCTTTCCTGAGGGAATCAAGCTGAGCGTGAACTGCCTCCTTTGTGGAGGAAATGCAGGTGAGGTGTGCAAGTGCAGGAACAGAGAATTTCTTCTCAATATCAGCGGCAATGCCGCAGGTGTAGAGGCTGGTTCCTCCCCCTGCTCCGTAGGTAACGCTCATATAATCGGGTGAAAGAGCGGCAATTTCCATAGCCGCTGCCTCTACCTTATCATAAAGATCGTGAGTTTTGGGAGGAAAAACCTCAAAGGAAAGAGTGGGTTTATCCTTCGAAAATAGCTCTGAAAGTTTCATATCTAAGTCTCCTTTATAGGAAAAAATCCCGGGCGGTCTGCCCGGGATGGGAGTAAAAACATCTCAAACAGACGTGTCAGATTAGTTGTTTTCGTCTTTTTCTTCTTTAAGCATAAGTCCAAGTACGTCAAGGTTCTCAGCCTCTACGGGAGAGGGACACTGGGACATAAGCTCGGAAGCATTCTGTACCTTGGGGAATGCGGTAACGTCTCTGAGGGAGTCTGCCTTGCAGAGGATCATTGTGAGACGGTCAAGACCGATACCCATACCGCCGTGAGGAGGTGCGCCGTACTTGTAAGCATCCACAAGGAAGCCGAACTTTGCATCGATTTCCTCGTCGGTCATCTTGAGAGCTCTGAACATCTTCTGCTGAAGCTCGGGGTTTGAGATTCTGATAGAGCCTGAGGAAAGCTCAACGCCGTTTAAAGTCAGGTCATATGCCTTGGCAATAACCTTTGAGGGGTCTGTGTCAAGGAACTCAAGACACTCTTCCTTGGGCATTGTGAAGGGGTGGTGCATTGCAAGCCACTCGCCTGATTCCTCATCCTTTTCAAAGAAGGGGAAGTCAACGATCCACAGGAACTTGTGGATATCAGGGATGATATCAAGCTTCTTTGCAACGATACCACGGAGTGCTCCCAGAGTGGGGAGTGTAACGGAGTCTTTGTCTGCAACGAAGAGAACAACGTCGCCCTTTTCGGCGCCCATATAGGAGAGAATGTTCTCAAGCTCGCCCTCCTTCATAAACTTTGCGAAGGAGCAGGAGGGAGCATCCTCTACCCATCTTACAAAGGCAAGACCCTTGGCACCGATACCACGGACATACTCTGTGAGCTTGTCAATTTCCTTGCGGGTAAGGGTAGCAGCGGCATTCTTTGCTACAATGCCTCTTACAGAGCCGCCTGCAGAAATAGCGCTTGTGAATACGCCGAAGTCGCAGTCTTTAACTAAATCGGAGATATTCCTGATCTCCATACCGTATCTGATATCGGGCTTGTCGGAGCCGAAACGCTCCATAGCCTCTTTGTAGCTCATTCTCTCGAAGGGGGTCTCAAGCTCAACACCTAAAACATCCTTCCAGATTCTCTTCATGAGACCCTCGTTTATCTCAAGGATATCCTCAACATCCACGAAGGAAAGCTCCATATCTATCTGTGTGAACTCGGGCTGACGGTCAGCTCTGAGGTCCTCGTCTCTGAAGCAACGGGCCAGCTGGATATAACGGTCAAAGCCGGAGAGCATAAGAAGCTGTTTGTAGATCTGAGGAGACTGGGGAAGTGCATAGAAGCAGCCCTTGTGGATTCTTGAGGGGATGAGATAGTCTCTTGCGCCCTCGGGAGTGGATTTCATCATCATGGGAGTTTCAATTTCCACAAAGCCGTTCTCATAGAAGTAGTCTCTTGCGCTCTTTGAGATCTCGCTTCTCATCATAATGTTCTTCTGAAGAGGTCTTCTTCTAAGGTCAAGGTATCTGTAGCGGAGTCTCAGCTCCTCGTTGGTGTTAAGGTCATCGACTATCTCAAAGGGAGTGGTCTCAGCCTTTGAGAGAACTCTCAGGTCAGTAACGAAAAGCTCGATGTCGCCTGTGGGGATGTCCTTGTTCTTTGAGCTTCTCTCACGCACCTCACCAACTGCACATACTACATCCTCGCTGCGGAGTGTCTGTGCTTTCTCAAAAATATCTCTTGCGGTGGAATCATCAAAAGCAAGCTGCATGATGCCTGTGCGGTCACGAAGGTCTGCAAACACCAGCTGACCTAAGTCACGCTGCTTCTGCACCCAGCCGCAGAGGGTAACAGTTTCTCCGATGTTTTGGGTTCTCAAGTCACCGCAGTAATCTGTTCGTTTAAGTCCTGTCATAAATTCTGCCATAATATATTTCTCCTTCTGAAGGGTTTGTGTATAGTAAATGGGTTATTACTTAAGCTCGGGGAGGAACATTCCCATTTCGTCACTTATGGAAATGGCGGAAAACTCATCAGCGAAGTTTTCGCCGAGAGTAATGTCAAATTCCTTTCCTGTCTCCATGTTTTTCATGGACGCCTTGCCTGATTCTATCTCGTTGTCGCCCAGCACCATGGAGTAGCGGGCTTCGATTTTGTTTGCGTATTTCATCTGAGCCTTGAGGCCTCTGCCAACAACGTCGGTGTGAGCCACAAGACCTGCTCTTCTGATTTCGTTTGTAAGGGAGAGAGCCTTTGCCTTCGCCTTGTCGCCCATAGTGGCGATGTAGAGCATACACTCGTTTTCGTCATTTGCGATGGGAGCTTCCTTGTCAAGCACCATCATAAGTCTCTCAAGACCGATAGCAAAGCCCAGAGCAGGAGTTGGATTGCCGCCGAGTGTCTCGATAAGGCCGTTGTATCTTCCGCCACCGCAGACTGTGCTCTGTGCGCCGATGCTGTCGGAAATAAACTCAAAAACCGTATTTGTGTAGTAGTCAAGACCACGAACGATAGTGGGATTTACTGTGAATCTGATGCCTGCTTCGGTGAGGTAATCCTGAACTTTTTTAAAGTGCTCCTCGCAAGAATCGCAGAGGAAGTCTGTAATCTTGGGAGCGTCTTTCGCAATATCCTTGCAGATGGGGCTTTTGCAGTCGAGAATTCTCATGGGGTTCTTCTCAAGACGGGAGAGACAGGTGCCGCAGAGGGTCTCTGTGTGCGCCTCAAAATACTCCTTGAGAGCCTTGTGGTAATTCTTTCTGCATTCGGGACAACCGATGGAATTTATCTCAAGTCTGAGGTCATAAAGTCCGAGTCTCTGGAAAATGGAGCTTGCGGCACAGATAAGCTCTGCATCAGAGAGGGGATCGTTTGTGCCGAACACCTCCATACCAAACTGTCTGAACTCACGCTGCCTGCCTGCCTGAGGCTTTTCGTAGCGGTAGCAGGTGGTGAAGTAGTTGAGCTTTACAGGGAGAGCCTCGTTAAATAGGCCATGCTCAAGGAAAGCTCTTGCGGCACCCGCTGTGCCCTCGGGGCGAAGTGTCAGGGATTCGCCGCCCTTTGTCTCGAAGGTGTACATCTCCTTCTGAACAACGTCCGTTCCTTCGCCAACGCCTCTTGCGAAGAGCTTTGTCTGCTCAAAAACAGGGGTGCGGATCTCAGAAAAGCCAAAAACCTTTGCTTCCTCTGAGAGCACTGTTTCAAGGCGCTGCCATTTATAGCTTTGTGAGGGGAGGATATCCTCAGTACCCTTTATTTTCTTTATTAATACTGCCAAATTATACCATCCTTTCGGCTTCAAACTCTGAAACCTGATACTTATACACTATAAGTATAGCACAAAACATCCTGCTTTCCAATAGTTAAGAGGCGGATTTTTAAGAGTTTTTCAAGTTTTTCCAAGAAAAAAGCAAAAGAAAAAGGCTTTCTCTCTGAGGAGAAAGCCAAAATATACGGGTTATTATTTGAAAAGTTTTTCTCTGAGATTTGATTTCGAAAAGAGGGTGATAAGAAAAGCTCCGCCCAGAAGTCCGCAAAGACCCTGAAAAGCATTGGGAAGAACAGCGGCAGCAGCACCCATACCAAAGCCCAGAATTACAGCCTCGAAGAAGAAGTATCCCCCGACCATAAGCACTTCACCCGAAATGGCGGAAATTATAACTGCGATGTACTTAGCAAGGGTTGATTTTTTCGAGAGCTTATCGAATGCCTTGAGTATAAGGCAGAAAAGAAGCGCCATTGAAGCTTTGATGATAAAGGTGGCGACAGCGTACTGAGGATAGCCTGAGAGAACATCCGCAAGTGCAGAGCCAAGTCCTGCAGAGAGAGCACCCCACAAGGGGCCTAAAAACCATCCACTGAGGATTACTGCGGTGTCGCCTAAATTCACAAATCCTCCCGTGGCAGGCACGGGAATGCGGATAAGCATTGTCATAACACAGCAAAGGGACGCCATAAGTGCGGAAAGCACCAGCTTTACGGTAGGGGAATTATTAGGTTTCTTTGACATAAGAATCATCCTCGGATAAATAGTTTTTTTGCAATTATACATCTCAGCTTTTCAGTTGTCAATATAGAAACGAAAAAATAAAAAGAGCAGGGTTTACCTGCTCTCTTGATGTTTATCAGAAGGTGAAATCCTCTGCGATTTCATCAATTTTTCCTGAGCTTTCTTCTTTGATGATTTCAGCGGTGGCTTCCTCTACAATGGACTCAACTACCTTCGTTACCTCCTCGGGGGTGTCTGCGGTCTCCTTGGGAGTATCGCTTTCCTTTTCGTCCTCCTCGAGGCTTTCAAGGAGAGCGTTTATCTTCTCCATAGTCTTTTCAGCAGAGGGCAGAGTTTCCTCGTCCGCTTTAAGTTCCTCCTCAAGAAGCTCAAGGAACTCGGTGTTGTCAGCGGAAATTACGGCTTTTTCCTTTTTGAGGTTCAGCTTTTCCTTGATCTCGTCTGTTTTGGTCTTTGCTTTATCGGAGAGATTCTTTGCAAAAACGGAGGTGTTCTCCTTTGCTTTTTTGATTTTAAGGCTCAGCTCTTCCTTGAGAGCATCGGTGCCTTCGCTTCCTTCATATTCCGAGAGAAGCTCCTTATACTTTGCCTCGCCTCTTTTAATGCGGTCCTTCAGATGATTAATAAGCCCTGAAAGCACCTCAACACGGGAGGCGTTTTCCTCAAGAGCCTCCTCAAGATAAAGCCTGCCTACTTCGGCATAGGCGTTCTTAAGCCTCTCCTTATCTGCGATCATAATATCGAGAAGCTTGTTTATCTTGCATCTGAGCTTTGCTTTTTCCACAAGCTCCTTTGCGGCATCAGTAAAGAGAGTCTTAAGACCTGTATCGTTTGATTTGCTCATAGGAGAGTCTCCTTTAACATTTATTTATTAGATGTTTGCAGTTATATTATGGCATTTATTCTGTGTGAAATCAAGAAAAATTTCAAAAAACGCTTGTCTAAAAAACGCCCTATGATATAATATGAGTATATTTCACGATTTATTATGGTTAAGTCCCCAAGAAATGAGGAGAAACAAAGATGGCAAACGTAGTTGTCAAAAAAATCCCCTGCCCCAAGTGCAGTGAATCTACAGAGGCAAAGCTCTATATGAGCATCAATGCCACCAATGAGCCCACCCTTCGAGGAGATGTGCTTGACGAAAAGCTTTTTAAGTTCAGATGTACCGCCTGCGGATATGAAGCAAGGCTTACATATCCTGTGCTTTACAACGATATGAAGAACCGATTTATGGTCTATCTCATACCCGAGGTTGACCGCTTCCAGCTTGAGGACGTAGAGCTTGAGCAGAAGTACGAGAGGCTTGTAGGCGTGAGAAAGCGCCTTGCCTCGGATTTTAACAGCTTCAAGGAAAAGGTGTTTATCTTCGAATCCGCACTTGACGATATGGCGGTGGAGATCACAAAGCTGGTTATCAGCGAAATGGTTGCAAAGAAATACGGTATTCCTCAGGTTGAGGAGGGCTACCTCTCTATGTATGACAGAGAGAAGAACACCATGGGATTTACTTTCTTTGTGGGCAAGGAGCACGAGCCCTATGTGCAGTCCGCACGTCTTGAGATTTACGGCAAGGCGGTTACTATTGTCAGTGAAATGGCTATCAAGGACAGAAAGCTTTCAGGCTTTATCAAGATTGACCGTGAGTGGGCACAGAATG